>JABZLB010000006.1 GCA_015256945.1 Prevotellaceae bacterium
ACGTATAACATACCTTCTAACCTCGTTCCTTTCATATTTAAGAAACAGGCTATTCTGGCAATTATAAGTATAAATAATAATCTTCTGTAAGCTCAAACCCTTGTCACCAGCTTCAGCAAGAGCCTTTAAAATATCCTCATCCATAGAAAAAACCGCAGCCCAATTATCTTTTGAATTGCGGTTTATTAAAAAAAAATTATTACTCGTTCAGAAAGTATTAATGACGTGATTTAGTCTTAAGCCAGAACTACTTTTCCTGCATCACCTTTTACCTTACCCTCTTTTAGCAACCATCCGATGCCAAGTAATACCTCTACTTCAGTTTTTCCTGTGAGCTTTACCAGCTCCTCTACCGATTTTGAAGCACCAGCAGAATAAAGTGCCTGATAAACGTCTCCTGCACGGAAACCTGCATTTTCTGCATCAACGAAGACCTCTTCCTTTGACATTTTTGATTTGGTTGTAGTTTTTTTGGCTACTGCTGATGACGACTTTTTAACAACTGCACACTTTGTCGTTTTCTTCTCTACCATAATTAGAAAATTTAAAATAACCTTTTTTCCTATTATAAAAAATCAATTTGACGGTTGCAAATATAAGCAATTATCACCAATGAATGTTATAGATAATCAATAAAATTACAGATTGTAATCAGGATATACATCCTTATTTAATATTTTTTGATATAAATCAAACTTTTGACTATCAAATACTTATTAACGGATAATTATAAAAGGAAATCCCGCTTCAAATATTGAAGCGGGATGATAATTGTATGATTATTCGAGATTAAGAAGCACTAAGCTTCACACTCATTAAAATCTTCTTTAATATGAAGCTCGTCAAGCTGCTTCTTGTCCAGCTTAGAAGGCGCATCAAGCATAACATCTCGTCCGCTGTTATTTTTGGGGAAGGCTATACAATCTCTAATAGAGTCGAGACCTGCCAATATACTTACAAAGCGGTCTAAACCGAAAGCGAGTCCTGCGTGCGGTGGTGCTCCATACTTAAAAGCGTTCATTAAGAAACCAAATTGAGCCTCGGCACGCTCAGGTGTAAAGCCTAACACCTCGAACATCTTCTCTTGAAGTTGCGTATCATGGATACGAAGAGAGCCACCTCCTACTTCTATTCCATTACAAACAAAGTCATATGCCTTTGCTCTTACCTGCTCAGGGTGTTCATCCAACAATGAAATGTCATCAGGATTTGGCATAGTAAATGGGTGATGGGTAGCCATTAACCGCTGCTCTTCATCGCTCCATTCAAAGAGAGGAAAGTCGACAATCCATAAACATTTAAATGTATTCTTATCACGAAGACCAAGCCTTTCTCCCATCTCTAAACGCAAACTGCAAAGCTGAACGCGTGTTTTATTGGCATTATTACCACTTAGAATAAGAACAAGATCACCATCCTTAGCTCCAGACACTTCTTTAACTTGCAGCAATTGCTCCTCTGTATAGAACTTATCTATTGAACTCTTAACAGAACCATCAGCATTAAACTTAATATAAACCAGCCCTTGAGCACCAATCTGCGGCCTTTTAACAAAGTCGGTTAATTCGTTTAATTGCTTACGACTATAATCTGCACATCCAGGAACTACAATACCACCGATATAGTTTGCTTCATTAAAGACTGAAAAATCGCCCTTATTCTTCAACACATCCATGAACTCAACAAATTCCATTCCGAATCTTAAGTCGGGCTTGTCAGAACCATATTTCCTCATGGCTTCATGCCAGGTCATTTGCTGTAACGGTTTAGGAAGCTCTACTCCACGTATTTCTTTAAACAGCATACGGCACATTTCCTCGAACAAATTAATCACGTCGTCCTGATCAACAAAGCTCATTTCACAATCAACCTGGGTAAATTCAGGTTGGCGATCAGCCCTGAGGTCTTCATCACGAAAACATTTCGCAATTTGGAAATAGCGGTCAAAGCCCGCAACCATCAACAGTTGCTTTAAAGTTTGAGGGCTTTGAGGCAAAGCATAAAACTGGCCAGGATTCATACGAGACGGTACTACAAAGTCACGTGCACCTTCAGGAGTAGAACCAATTAGTATAGGAGTTTCAACCTCTATAAACTTTTGGTTATCAAGAAAATTCCGTATCAGAATTGTCATTCTGTGACGAAGCTCTAAGTTATAGCGAACCGAAGGACGACGTAAATCCAAATAACGATACTTCATGCGGATGTCATCTCCGCCGTCTGTACTGTCTTCAATGGTAAAAGGAGGCGTTAAAGACGTGCTCAATACGTTTAGTTCTTTAGCAATAATCTCAATATCACCAGTATCCATCTTGGGGTTTTTGCTCTGCCGTTCACTGACAACACCCTTTACCTGGATGCAGAACTCTCTTCCTAACTTATTTGCTTCATCACACAAAGCTTTGTCATCGGCCTCATTAAAGACCAGTTGTGTAATGCCATAACGATCGCGTAAATCGATGAAAGTCATCCCACCCATCTTGCGTGAACGCTGTACCCATCCGGCAACAACAACATCTTTTCCCGAATCAGAGAGCCGCAACTCTCCGCAAGTATTTGTTCTATACATACCTTTAATGATATAATTATAACTACATACAAAAGTACTACTTTTTTTATTGGAATGGAAATAACAATAATAATAAGCTCTAAAAAGAATGTTAAAAGCTACATTTTGTAACAAACTCCATGAAACTTTTTATATTTTTGTTCGTCAAACAGAAAAGAAATATTACATACAATGAAGAAATTAATTTTAGCATCATTCATGTTCGTTGCAGGAATCACGACGACTTTTGCACAGGCACAGATTAAGTTCGACAAGTCAGAATATAACTTTGGTACCTTTTCCGAGGACAGTCCTGTCCAGAAATGTACGTTCACTTTCACGAATGTTGGCGACAAGCCTCTTGTTATCAATCAGGCTGCAGCCAGCTGCGGATGCACGATACCAACATATACCAAGAATCCTGTAAAGCCAGGAGAGAAAGGAACTGTGGAGGTTACATACAACGGTAAGACAAAATTCACCGGACATTTCAAAAAAGCCATCACCATTCGCACAAATGGAGTGCCCGAAATTACACGGCTTTACATTGAAGGAACAATGACAGAGTCGAAAACAGGAAAATAGAATCATACAGATATTATATTATACTCTATATTACATTACAGAGTATTAAAAATACAACAAGGCCGCTTTCTGAATACAGAAAGCGGCCTTTATTTATTCAAAAAAGCCCTAAATTATTTGCCTGAAAATAATTTAAACGCTAAATTTGTCCTCAAACCTATAAACAAACATTTTTTAACTACCAAACTTTAAACTATGCAAGAGACCGTGAAAAGAGTCTTAACCGGCGACTTTAACAAAAAGAAGGGATTATGGTTCCTTTTAACTGCCCTTCTCACAATTATTGTGTGGAACCTTCCTGCCAGCTTTTTTGGCATTGACGGACTTACTATTGTACAACAGCGTGTTATTGCCATCTTCGTCATGGCCGTCATGCTTTGGTTAACAGAAGCCATTCCTGCCTGGGCAACATCAGTATGTATTATCTTTGTTTTACTTTTCTTTGTCAGCGATTCATCATTTAAATTTATGCAAGGAGAAGGCGGAGAGTATGGGCTTTTCCTCGATTCGGTGGGTATTATGGCATGTTTTGCCGACCCTACAATTATACTCTTCCTTGGTGGTTTCATCCTTGCCATAGCAGCTACTAAGTCGGGATTGGATGTATGGATGGCCAAAACCATGATAAAGCCTTTTGGAAAGAAAAGTGAAAACGTATTATTGGGCTTTCTACTTATTACGGGATTATTTTCCATGTTCATCTCCAACACGGCTACCGCAGCCATGATGCTTACCTTCCTTACGCCGGTCTTTAAGGCTCTTCCTGCCAATGGCAAAGGACGAATAGCCCTTACCATGGCTATTCCTATTGGCGCAAACCTCGGAGGTATGGGAACTCCCATCGGTACTCCACCCAATGCCTTTGCCTTCAAAATACTGAACGACCCTGCCGGTTTAAACATGGACGTGTCGTTTGGACTCTGGATGGCCATCATGGCTCCGTTGGTTATTGCGCTCCTTTTCATTGCATGGTTGTTACTATGCCGTTTGTTTCCCTTTACAGGTAAAACCATAGAGCTGGATATTCAGGGCGAAATGCAACATAACTGGCGCACTATCGTCGTTGCCGTTACAATGGTTGTTACAATTCTTCTTTGGATATTCGGAAAACCATTAGGTATAAATGCAAACACAGTTGCCATGTTACCCATTGCCGTTTTTGCCTTAACAGGCGTTATCACTGCTAAAGATCTTCAGGAGATTGACTGGGGAGTGATATGGATGGTAGCAGGCGGATTTGCTCTCGGTATGGCCATGAACGGTACCGATCTCGCAAAAACAGCTATCAATGCCATACCATTTGGCGACTGGAATCCGATAGTAATATTGCTGATTGCCGGTTTAGTTACCTTCTTCTTATCCAACTTCATCAGCAACACAGCAACGGCAGCTCTCATGATTCCCATCCTAACCGTAGTATGTGCAGGTATGGGAGACAAACTGAATATTATTGGAGGCTCATCAACCGTAATCGTAGGTATTGCCGTAGCAGCATCTGCTGCCATGTGCCTGCCCATATCAACTCCTCCAAATGCCATCGCCTACTCCACGGGACTTATTGAGCAAAAGGACATGGGAAAGGCAGGAATTCTCGTTGGAATCATCACACTAATACTCGGATTCTCCCTGCTTATTGCAATGGGTAAATTGGGAATATTCTAAGAAAACAACTTATTGCAAAACCATCACCGCGCAGAACAGATAATATTTCCGATTAAAAGTAAGCGTGACAACAAAGTTACAGAATTAAAGTTTTGCAGAAACAAAAAAAGGCGTATCATGAAAACCAGTCATGATACGCCTTTAACATAATAACTTTTATCGTTTATAAACGTTGGCTACACCGCCTGCAAGGTCTATAAAATCATCGGTCGATGTACGCTCTGCCAGCAATTTCCTGAGCATATACATTTGATAAATACCATAAATAGTATTGCTAAGTGACGGTTTCCACGAGTTGGGGTCGCTCTTATCAGCCTTTACACCATATTCGTGAGCTTTGTCAAAGCTCTGCGCCATCGCAGCAAGCATAGCGGCATTAGTATATACAAAGTAATCGTATTCAATTGACTTTCCTTTAACATCAAGGCTTGCGAACTTATCACTAAGTGCCAGAAGCTGGGCATTAAGCTTGCCATCTTCCATATTTTGCAGCCACTGGCCATATAGCTGACCTGCTTCTTTGGCCAGGGCTGCCTCAGAAGGATAGGACGATTGTAGTTTTTCGGGAACATCAGCATATTGTAGTTTGCTATACTTATCACCAACAAGGAACAACTGTACGCGCTGTGCAAGCTTGTACCCGGCATATTCAACGGCTTTCTTTACAGCCATACCGCGTATAGCTCCTTCGTGTTCATTGAAGAATCTGCCTGCTGTTTCATCAGCACCCCACTTTGCAGAGCTTGGCTTATCAGTAATGGAAATACTGTTCTTTGCAGCATCATACCCTACAAAGCCCTTCTCAACGCTGGCTGAATCTAAAAGAGAAAAGTATACAAGTGTATTGCCATCCTCTCCCTTTATTTTGCAACCAACACCAACTTTTACCTCTGTACGCAGGCAAACACCGGCACTTGTATCGCCAGTATAGCGTGCATTCTGGAAGTCGAAAGCACGTTTAAACTCTGGCTTTTTGGTAAAAAATACCTCTATTGTGTACTTTGCAGCACCGTCTTTTACATTAATTCCGTTTCCCTTTCCCAAATTCATTTGGGCAGGATACACATCTATCGTGTTCTGTGTACCTACAAATTTATACGTATCGTCAGGCCCGATCTTAGTTAATTGAGCAGGAAAGACAACCTCTTTCATGTCTTTGGGGATAAAATTCACACGGTCGAATTTAAACGACTTTTGTGCCATGATTTGCAAACTACCTACTACCAGCAACGCAATTACCAGCGACGACTTAATTGGTTTAATCATAAAATTGTTGTTGTTGTTTAGTTATTAATTTATTTTATCGGAATAAATATCACACAATTACGGTGTTTTGTGCAAAGTTAGTTTTTTTTTCAGTATGCACAAGAGCTGTAAAGGAAAAAACAGGGCTGGCCAATCATAATAAGCCAAAATAAAAACAAGAGCCTTGCCACAATGGCAAGGCTCTTATATTATATAATAAGGTGTATGTGTTTAGAAGAACAAGTAGCGGTTATCAACTACTTTACCATTAATGTAAAGCTCGTTCATGAAGTTGCCGGCATACTGCATGGCCTTCTGGATAAGCTTTCCTTCCTGCTCCTTATCGTTGAACTTAGCCGCATTTTTTGTGCGATTCATTACCTGGAACTGATATACACCAGCCATACCCTTTACAGGATGTGAGCTGAATGCCCCAGCCTTGGCAGCATAAACAGCACCACTAAGTGCCGGCTCGCTTGCACCGGTTGTCTGCACAAACACCGGAGCGGCAAACGTTACCTGATTAACTGTCGACACAATAGCGCCCTTAGCCTTGGCAGCTGCTATGCTCTTTACGCCATTAGCTTTGGCTATAAGCTGCTCGGCTTTTTTGTCACGCATTACCTCTGCCTTAACCATCTCCTTCACTTGCGGGTCATCAAGGCCTCTGTAACCTATGGGGTGAACTTTCGTGCATATAACCAATAACAGGTTATCACCGTTGTTTCCACACTCGTACATTTGTGAAACGCTACCTTCTTTAGCATCAAAGAGCCATTTCATAGCATCGCGTGTTGAGCGTATACCGGCCAGATAATGCTGACTTGTAGTAACATCCTTAGCCTCCTGCAAACGATAACCACTACGGGCTGCATTCTTTTCAATAGCTTCCGGCGTTTGATTTGCGCTTACGAACGAACTGAACTTATTAAATATTTTACTGCGTGTTTCGCTCGAATAGTCAATAGTGCGCTTAATTACAGCAGCTGTATATTTGTTGATCATGTTCTTACGGTCCAGAACTTCAACAATAATATTACCCTGTGTAGTTTGTATATTCTTCAGCTCTTTGGCGCCCATGGTCAGCAAGTTGTTCAGATAGGTCTTGCTGTCATTGTCAATTGTATTGGTATATTCATACTGACGGGTAGTAAGCCACTGCTCTGAACCGTCCTGTCCATACTTCTTTGCAACAGCTGCAAAATCGGCACCGCCCTTCAATGCTGTATAAATAGAATCGGCTCTCTTATGTGCTTCGTCGGGCGTTGTACCGCCAACCTGGATGGCGCGGAACTGAACCGAGTCAGGAAGCTGCTGTTTTGCAATAACCTTTATGAGGTTAAGTGTGTTGTCCTGCTTGTCTTCAACCGGGCCTACAACATGACCAACAGCTATCGAATCAAGCTTACCGGCAATATCAGCAGGGAATGCTTCCTTACCAACAGGGATGCCAAGGTAGGGAATTGCCGATGTACTCTTGCGTACAACATCAGCAGGATCATCAGCCGATGCAAGCTGTTTGCCGTAATCATTAAACTGCTTTAATAATGCAGCACGGTCGGCAGCCGAAGCTGTTATTTTCACATCGATATATTTAATATCGCGTGTTTCAACAAACTGCTGGAAACGAGGCTTCAGCTCATTATATTTAGATTTGAGGTCTTCATCAGATATTGTAACCTTGTTATCCTGAATAGATGAGTAAGGATATGCTGCAAGCTGGATTTGACTTTCCAGATTTTCTTCGTTAAAGCTCATTTTGGCTTCAACAGGATTCGAAAGGAAGCAGTGGGCTAACAGTGCATTATATTTCTGGATGAGAAGCTGCTGACGCAACGATTTTTCAATATAGTTCCAGTATTTGTAAATACTTTCATACTGCTGGGCCGCCTGTGGGTTAGCCGTTTTTGCCTGTTTGTATTGTGCAAGGAACTGTTTTAGCTGGTTGGCATCAAAACGACCTGTCTGCTGATTAACAAACGGAGTTGAGAGAAGCATCTGGTTTGTACCCTGGCTAAGCACGTCTTCCATTTCATCGTCCGTAACAGTAAGCCCCAGTTTCTTGCATTGATTCTCGATAAGCTTATACTGAACGTAGTTCTGCCATACCTGATCACGCAACTGGTTAAGCTGGTCATCGTTCAGGTTTTCCTGCCCCATGACCTTCATAGCATCCTGTGCTTCGTCAACGAGCTTGGCGAAATCATCAAAGCTCATTTTCTCACCTAACACTTCACCGATTTGTTGACGCTGGTTATTGCGGGAAGACTCGCAAGAACGAAAGGCCTCTTCGGCAATAAAAGCAAGCAAGCCAAGACCGATGATTATGATTAAGGTCAGGCCTCTGCTTCTGATTTTTCCTAATGCTGCCATTTGTTTTAATTGTTTTATTTTGATGTTTTTATAATTTCAATATCAGGAGCTTTTCCATATATAAATGCGTACAAATTTACTAATTAATCGGCAAACTCGTGTATATTTCAATGGAAAAAATAAACTTTTACGAAATATTGCTGCCATTATTTAATAACCATGTATAGAACATACGGCAGGAAAGTTCATTGTACGGCGGCCGTCAGCAATGCGTACGGCGGTCGCCGTACAACGTGTTTGACGGCCGTCAGCAGCACTGCTGACGGCCGTCAAACACTGAGAATAACGCAGCAAAACCTTCTTTCATACCCCGTAATCTGCGTAAAATTATGCTTAAAACAACAAAGCTTTATGCTGTACTTGCTATGACTTCGATTGCTTACGGTTATCAGTTAATTTAACAAGTACAATTTTAGCAACCGTAGTTCTCAGAATTTTAAACGTATAATCGCCGATTTTTATCACATCGTTAGGCTTTGGAAAACTGCGGTACTCATGGAGAATGAGACCGTTAATGGTCATATATTCCTCGCTTTCGGGAAGGTCAAGGTCGAACATTTCGTTTACCTTGTCAATCTCCATCCGGGCCGACAGAATATAATCGCCGCTTTCAGTACGCTTGGCAACCAGGCTGCTGCTGTCGTGCTCGTCCTGAATATCGCCAAAAATCTCTTCCACAATATCTTCTAACGAAACCAGTCCGCTGGTGCCGCCGAACTCGTCTACTACCACACCGAGACTCTTTTTTTGCTGTAAAAATATGCGCATCAGCTTTTGGGCGGCCATCGTTTCAGGCACAAAAGGCATTTTTCTAATGCCATCTTGCCAGTGCTCGGGCTTGCGAAACATCTCCGAACTGTGAATATAGCCCACTATATGGTCAATGTCACCCTGATACACTATGATTTTACTGTTACCGCTTTCCACAAAAGTTTGCAACAGTTCGGCCTTTGTACACGTGTTCATATCGACAGCCTTTATCTCTGTTCGGTGTATCATACAGTCGCGAACCTTTATATCAGGAAAGTCGAGTGCATTCTGGAATATCTTTACCTCATCGCCTATCGATTCATCGGTTGAGGCATTATCTATTGACGATTGCAGAAGATAATCAAGGTCGACCTTGGTAAATCCTTCCTCTTCGCTTACCACATTGATACGTGTTCCGCCAATACGGAGCATCAAACGCGACAAGAAAGACGCAAACTTGCTGACGGGCCACAACAACACATAAAACACTGCTGCCAGAGGTGCAAACAATGTAAGCAATCGGTTAGGGCTGGCCTTAAACAACACTTTCGGCAGAAACTCGCCTGTAAATAGAATAACAATCGTTGAAAATATCGTGTCGAGTGTAACTCTTGCGCCTGCATCGAAGTCTGCAAACAAGGTATTATCGAAGATATTTGCAAATAAAATACCATACATCACCAGCACAATGTTGTTACCAACAAGCATGGTAGACACAAAGCCGTTGGGATGACGGTAGAAATAAGAAATAAGAATTTGAGATATGTCATTACGGTTTTTATCCTTGTCCATTTCGGCAAGCATACGGTTACTCGATACAAAGGCAATCTCCATTCCCGAGAAAAACGCACTGAGAACCATTGTAGCGACAATCTCTATAATCTGAGCCAGTTCTATATTCACAAATAAATAATATTAGCTTACATTAGTTAGTTACGCGAAGGCTGCGCCGGGCTACGCTGCTGTATCATTATACTGTCGCCGGTTCCTGACGGCGAAGGAGACGGACTGGGTCCTCCTCCGAAGTCGGCACTTTCGAACGAGCCGCGTGAATTGGTAACAAGATAGTGGGTCATACGCTCATCAGAACGAAAATAACTGCCCTGAAGTGTACGTTCGGGCGTAACCAAACGTGAGAAAGTATATGAATAAAGTTCATGCTTGTTTTCGTCCCAGTATAACTGATTTGACGAAAACCGAAGTCCATTCTTTGTCAAGATGCGAACCCTCGAACGCAATTCCCATAACCTTAGCTGGTCATAATAGTAGGCTGTATCACACTGTATATAGGCCTGTACATGAAATTTCTCATCAAATTGTTCAAGAAATAAACCCTTGTCAAAGACCCATCGCGAGGGCTTTTTGTTTTGATTAACCTCCCATCGTTCTGTAACAATGCGATATTTGGTAATACCCGAGTCGGATATTAAAGTATTAACGCCAAGCGTTGTCATCACGGCTACCGAATCACGTTCTCTAATTGCTCCTGCCGTATGCTCAACAGCTTCCTTGCATGAAACAACAAGGAAGCATGAAAAAAATAAAAAATATACTTTTATAAAAGCTTTCATTGAATGTTATTCCAACTTCCACTTTGCAAACCATCGCTCATTAAATGTCAGTCCGATATTGATACGGAACGTGTTTTCTGTAATATAGTGGTTTGCTGACTGGCGTACCCATTGTGCTCCAATGTTCAGCCACGAACGGTTATTCCAGCTGTTTATGACAGGAATGCCGATACCAACGCTCGCACTGATTTGCCTTGGGCCGTCAGCATTGTTTATTTTATAATAAGGTGTAGCGTAACTGATACCAGCACGATAGTGCATACGTTTAAAGAAACTGCGACTTAATTCCATAGGACAATACTCGC
Organism: Prevotellaceae bacterium; assembly: GCA_015256945.1. Taxonomy (GTDB): domain Bacteria; phylum Bacteroidota; class Bacteroidia; order Bacteroidales; family Bacteroidaceae; genus Prevotella. The sequence goes on from JABZLB010000006.1 coordinate 11,040, forward strand.
TGCCTATCGTAATTTTATGGCGATTCATAAAATTACCCTTGGCTAAAGCATAGCTTGCCTGTCCGTTCGAGTTGACCGTAAATGTCGGTTCCTCTACTGATGCCCATCGCTGAAGCTGGTAATCGACGCCCAATTTCAGCGAGTTATCATGGTTTATCATTACACCTGCTGCCAGAGAAGTTGGAATTTCAAGCTGCATATTGCCTTGTCCTGCGGCAGGAAAACGAGTCGTATCAGATAGCGCGGTCTGGGTATTGGTTGAAATAATACTTAAACTCGGCTTGCCGCCAATCTTATGTCCGGGGCTGAATGTAGCACCAATATTAAGTTCATCCTTTTTGCTTAGCTTCAGTGAATACTGTGCTCCGAAACTTAAAAGGTAGCTTCTGACATCGGCCGAATAGGTTTTTGTTAATGTGTTGGCCGCACTATTACTGAAACTATTTACCACGGTACGCGTATAATCGCCATAGAGATAGCCGCCGTTCATACCAACAGACAACCCTTTAACAGGCTGCCAACCGATACCGGCATAAACCTGATGAAGGCCACCCGTGCCGTAAAAACTATTGGAAAACGTTGTATTGGCAATATCACCAACATTGCCTGACGTTGAATAAGAATATCCAACATTGGTATAAGGTATCAGGCCAAAGCTTAAACCCAAATGCTTATGAAGCCTGAAAGCACCAACAATATATTCGAAATCGGCATTCTTTGCATTGAGACGCCTGCCATTTTCCTTAAAATTCGTAATTTGTCCAGACACTCCTGCATCGAAAATAAAGGTTAAACTATCAATTGATGCGTATGAAGCGGGGTTAATATTATTAACCTGATTATGCTCATGAAAGGCGATACCCAAGCCGTTCATGCCTCTGTTGAAACCTGTTGAATGGTCGGAAAGTAAGCCCAGACCGAACTGACTGTAAGGAGAATTTGTTCCACTTTGCGCAAGTGCACTTTGAGAAATTGAAACGATAAGACAAGCAGACAGAATATATTTTCTCAACATTACTTGTATGATTTTCTTTAATAAGTTCTGATTGATTATATAATAATCGTCGGCAAAAGTATTGAAAAAAAATGAATTGTACGCATGTAAAGTCAAAATAATAAGGTATTTTTGCATCGTGAAACACTTAAATAGTATCATAAAAGCGTTATTTGTTGTTGTTTTCACCTTCACAGCAACAATCTCTCATGGCCAAACGGCTGAAGGTGCCGAACGTCAGCAAATGGATAGTGTTCAAATAAGTTTGCTTACTTGTTCGCCCGGGAATGAAGTATGGAGCCTGTATGGGCATACGGCTATCAGAGTTTTTGATCCTGCTCACGCTCAGGACATTGTAATAAACTATGGTTTATTCAACTTCAGACAGTCGAATTTTATTCTCCGTTTTGTATTCGGATTAACCGATTATGAGATGGGAATAGAGCCTTTCAACATGTTTATGGTAGAATATGCACGACAAGGAAGGCAGGTTATTCAGCAAACATTACAATTAAGCAATAGCGACAAGGAGCGCATTCTGCAGGCTCTTGCTCTGAATTATCAGAACAACAGAGTTTACCGTTATAATTTCTTTTACGACAATTGCACAACAAGAGCACGAAATATTCTGATTGATAACATTACAGCAAAGGTCAGTTACAGGATTAATCCAAATGTAACATCATCCTACCGTACGATGATTCACCAATGGAATGGTGCCCACAGGTGGGCACGATTCGGAAACGATTTGCTGTTAGGCGTGAAAGCAGATGCGAAGACTAACTATGCAGAGCAACAGTTTTTGCCCGATACTCTGCGCAAGGATTTTGCAGGAGCTGCTATTGTTGACAGTGCAGGAAAAAGCAGGTCACTGGTCACATCAACTGCCGTTTTACTGAAAGCCAATGCAGACAACGTTGTCAGCAATCGTAACATATGGGATACCATTACACCCAATATGTTATGGAGCGGTGTGTTTATTGTAATATTACTTGCCGGAATGATAGAATACAGAAGACAGAAAACATTCTGGCTGATTGATGTTACGCTTCTTACCCTGGACGGGATAGCAGGTATTATATTGCTGGCAATGGTGTTTTCACAACATCCTACGGTAAATTTGAACCTGCAGATATTATTATTAAACCCTCTTTCTCTTATTTTTGTATATCCTGTCATAAACCGTGAGGTGAAACAACGCTTCCATTGGTTCTGGAATGTACTGTTGATATGTATCATACTGTTCTTTGCAGGCAATGCACTTCAATGTTATGCAGAAGGCATGAATATTCTGGCATTGATTTTGCTAAGCAGGTGTATGATGAATCGTTATTTGCTAAAGAAACCATAGGTTAATGAGGTATCTTGCTCTCATTCTTGCAGCCATAACATCTGTTGAGGTGCAAGCCTCCCAGTATGTACCACGACTGGTTGTCAATATTATTATTGACCAGTTGCGGACTGATTATATGGAGGCTTTCTATGGATATTATACAGAGAGAGGATTTAAACGGTTAATGAGAGACGGGCGTTATTACGACCATGCCTCATATCCCTTTAAACCTGTTGACCGTTCATCGTCAACGGCATCACTTGCAACGGGAACAGTTCCATTTTACAATGGTATTATTGGTAATTCATGGTTAAATCGTGAAACATTACAACCGGTTTTATCTACAAACGACGAAAGATACCAGCATTCTCCAGCTCAATTAAGAACCTCAACCATTTCGGATGAGCTAAAGGTTACTACTGGTGGAAAGGCATTTGTATACTCGTTTGCTGCAAACAAAGAACCAGCTATCATGCTCGCCGGGCATGCAGCCGACGGGGCTTTTTGGTTAGAGGGCAATTGGTGGACGGGCTCGAATTATTATCATTCGGCACAACCTAAATGGCTGAAAGCATATAATCAGCAAAACGAAAAACCGGTAACAAAAAATAATCTTGCCGAACTTAATAGCCAGGTAGCAGATATTAGTCTGCGGGCCATTGAGCAAACCAGGTTGGGACAGGACGATATTCCTGATCTTCTATATATTACACTGTCGGCTGCAACAACTGAAAACAAATCGGTTAAATACGCATCGCAAGATATTCAGGCCACATATCGGAGTCTGGATACTACACTGGGGAAATTGTTTGACGGAATAGAGAAAAGGTTAAGCTCTGGTAATATCATGTTCGTTGTTACGTCAACAGGCTACTCTGACGAAACCAATCCCGACCCAGAACGATACCGTATACCTACGGGTACATTCTATATCAACCGAACTGCCAGTCTGCTCAACATGTATCTGGGAGCTATTTACGGTAACGGTAAATACGTAAGTCAGTGCTTTAACAACCAAATATATTTAGATCGCCAGCTTATAGAGCAAAAGCATATTTCGTTTTCAGAACTCGTAAAGAAAAGTCAGGACTTCCTTTTTCAGAATGCAGGAGTAGCCAATGTTTACTCTATCGAACATCTTTTGCTGGATGATGACAGGCAAAACAAGCTTAAAGCTGGGATTCATCCCTCCATAAGCGGTGATATAATTGTTGAGGTTGCTCCCGGTTGGAAATTGATTAATGAAGACACACAGCAAAATTATACCAGCAGATTAGGTGATACTGTATTTCCTATATTCTTTTTAGGTAATCATATTCTTCACGAACATATATCATTACCTGTCAGTGCCGATAGAATAACACCCACTATTGCACGGACTATTCGGATACGAGCACCAAATGCATGCAACGTTACGCCACTGTTTTAAAATCGTAACTTCCTATACTTCAACTTTAATACCGTTTAAAATAAGAAAGTTATTGAAGTATGCCGATTTATGATTTATTTTAGTAATTTTGCACATTTAGAAAATAAATAAATCCAAATATATGAATTTCAACAAATTCTTAAAGTCGATATTCGGCGATAAATCCAGCCGTGATATGAAACTCATACAACCTCTTGTAGAAAAAGTAAAAGAGGTTTACCCTGAGATTAAGAAGCTGAGTAACGATGAATTGCGTGCCAAAACAAAAGAAATACAGAAGTATGTACAGGATGCTGCAGTTCCATATCAAGAGAAAATAAAGGAGCTGAAGGATAAAATTGAGGAGACTCCTATTGACGAACGTGAACCCATTTTTGACGAAATTGACAAGCTGGACAAAGAAATGCTCGAAGCATTAGAAAATGCTTTGAATGAAATAATGCCCACGGCATACAGCATTGTAAAAGATACAGCACGCCGATTTGCCGAAAATGAGGAAACCATTGTTACTGCAACCGACTTCGATAAGCAATTGGCAAGTGACCCCAAAAACGACTTTATCACCATTGATAACGACAAAGCCATCTACCATAATTCATGGACAGCCGGCGGAAACCTCATTAAATGGGACATGGTTCACTACGATGTTCAGATATTTGGAGGTATTGCTTTGCACCAGGGTAAGATTGCAGAGATGGCAACTGGTGAAGGAAAGACACTGGTTGCAACGCTTCCTGTATTCTTAAATGCGTTGACAGGCAATGGCGTTCACATGGTAACAGTTAACGATTACCTTGCAAAACGTGACTCGGAATGGATGGGGCCGCTTTACGAATTTCACGGTCTTTCGGTCGATTGTATTGATAAACATCAGCCAAATTCAGCAGAACGACGCAAAGCTTATCAGGCCGACATCACCTTTGGAACCAATAACGAGTTCGGATTTGACTACTTAAGAGATAACATGGCGCTCGCTCCGAGCGACCTTGTACAACGTCGTCATAACTTCGCTATTGTGGATGAGGTCGACTCTGTGCTCATAGACGATGCACGAACACCTCTTATTATATCGGGGCCTGTTCCAAAAGGTGAAAACCAAATGTTCGAAGAGTATCAGCCTCTTGTAGAGCGTTTATACGAAGTACAGCGCAAACAGGCAACAGAACTTTTAGCAGACGCGCGTCAGAAAATATCTGAAGGACAGGCAAAAAAAGACCAATCCCTGCTGGATGACGGTTTCCTTTGTCTATTCCGTTCATTTAAAGCACTCCCGAAAAACAAGGCACTTATCAAATATCTTTCTGAAGAAGGAATTAAAAGTGGCTTACAACGCACCGAGGAAACGTACATGGAGAACAACAATCGCCGTATGCCCGAGGCTGTTGCACCACTGTATTTCGTTGTCGATGAGAAATTAAACAGCGTAGATTTAACCGATAAGGGAACCGACTGGCTCTCAAATCAGGTAAAGGATAAAGACTTATTTGTACTTCCTGACATTGCATCTCAACTATCATCACTTGAGAATGAAAAGAACATTAGCGACCAGGAGCGTCTCGACAAGAAAGATGAGCTGTTAAATCACTATGCTCTTCAAAGCGACCGTGTGCACACATTGCAACAGCTTCTCAAAGCATACACCATGTTTAATAAAGACGATGAATACGTCGTTATGGATGGAGAGGTGAAAATTGTCGATGAACAGACTGGGCGTATTATGGAGGGACGTCGCTGGAGCGATGGCTTACATCAGGCAATAGAGGCAAAAGAGCATGTTAAAATTGAAGCTGCAACCCAGACTTTCGCTACGATTACATTGCAGAATTACTTCAGAATGTACCACAAATTAGCAGGTATGACTGGTACGGCAAGTACAGAAGCCGGAGAACTTTGGGACATTTACAAGCTCGATGTAGTAGAGATTCCTACCAACAAACCAGTTGTTCGCAACGACATGAACGACCGCGTTTATAAAACAGCACGCGAAAAATATGCAGCCGTTATTGAGGAAGTTGAGGAGATGCGCGTCAGCGGGCGTCCCTGTTTGGTAGGTACAACTTCGGTCGTTATCAGCGAGTTGCTTTCTAAGATGCTTACAATGCGCAAAATTCCACATCAGGTTCTCAATGCAAAACAGCATCAAAAGGAATCAATGATTGTTGCCGAAGCTGGTAAGAGTACCCGTGGAATGGTTTACCTTACATCGGATGATAAGGCGTTTACTGATAAAACCTCTGCGCTTCGTCATCAGAACAAGCTCATAGAGGCAGCTGACAAGGGCGAGAAAAGCGCCGATCTTAAATTAGCCGGACAACATGCAGAGACCCTCCTTCGCAATGAAGAGCGTCTTCTTGGTGCTGTTACCATTGCTACAAATATGGCTGGTCGTGGTACCGATATTAAGTTAAGCAAGGAAGTTAAGGACGCAGGCGGTCTGGCAATTATAGGTACAACCCGACACGAAAGCCGACGAGTTGACCGACAATTGCGCGGACGTGCCGGACGTCAAGGCGACCCAGGTTCATCTGTTTTCTATGTATCGCTCGAAGATGAGCTTATGCGTAAGTTCGGTTCTGAGCGTATTGCCAAGATAATGGACCGCTTAGGCTTCGAAGATGGCGAGCGTATCGAAAGCCAAATGATTTCAAAAAGCATTGAGCGTGCACAGAAAAAGGTAGAGGAAAACCATTTTGGAATACGCAAAAACTTGCTCGAATACGATGACGTTATGAACAAACAGCGTACCGTTATCTACGATAAGCGCCGGCATGCACTTATGGGAGAGCGTCTGGGAATGGACATTTCGAACATCATTTGGGACCGTATTGTCAATATTATTGAGAACTATGATTACAAGGATGCAAAAGAAAAGTTCTTTGAAATTCTCGCTATGGAGATTCCTTTTAAGGCTGAAGAGTTTGAGAATACAAACAAGCCCGAACTCGAAGAGCGCGCTTTCCAGGAGGCTATGGCTTCATTTAAGAGAAAGACAGAACGCATACAAGCCGATTCTTACCCTGTAATTAAAGAGGTTTATGAGAATCAGGGCGATGTTTATCAATACATTCTTATCCCCATTACCGATGGAAAGAACGTTATTCAGTTGCGTGTAAACCTTAAGGAAGCATACGAAACAGAGTCGAAAAACGTCGTTAAGGAATTCGAAAAATTTGTGATTTTACATATTCTCGACGACGATTGGAAAGAGAACTTACGTCAGCTTGATGAGCTTCGCCATAGCGTACAGAATGCTTCTTACGAGCAAAAGGACCCTCTTTTGGTATTTAAACTCGAAAGCGCAAAGCTATGGGACAGTATGATTGACGACATGAATACCCGAATTGCAAGCTTTTTAATGCGTGCCCAACTGCCTGTACAACAACAGCAGGATGTCGTAGAGGCTGCGCCTGAAGTGCATCAACAGCGCTACCATGAGCAAAAAGACGACTTCGAAAGTGCCGATGAAGCACAGCGTGCAGCGGCTAATCAGGCTACACAAAGCCAGCAGGAACAGAGGCATCAGCCTGTTATTCGTGACAAAATGCCTCGCCCCAACGACCCGTGTCCATGTGGAAGTGGCAAGAAATTCAAGAATTGTCACGGACGTGGCATACGCTAACATCCAATAATATAAGTATTATTTGTATGGTAAGAGGCTATGAAAACTACGAAAGTAGCTTCCATAGCCTCTTTTTTATTTTAGCAAACCTTTAGAAAATGCAAATTAGTCTTCATCAGCTCCGCAAATCGTTTGGAGATAAAACTGCCGTAGATATTACTGATTTCACTATTAACAATGGCGAAATTATTGGTTTGGTAGGCAACAATGGTGCCGGCAAAACCACGCTTTTCCGATTAATTCTCGACCTTCTTAAAGCCGATACTGGTACCGTTGCCATGATGCCACAGAACGGAAAAGCCAGTATCGACCCTACCGTTTCTGAAGATTGGAAACAATTTACTGGTGCCTATATCAACGAAGGCTTTCTGATTGACTTCCTCACGCCGGAGGAATATTTTAATTTTCTGGCAAGAATTAACAATCTTCCTCCTTTTAACTGGAAACATATTGATGACAGCATCCTGTCACCTTTTATTCCTTTTACAAACGGCGAAATATTTAATCAGAAGAAACTGATCAGGGATTTCAGCGCAGGTAACAGACAGAAAATAGGTATTATTTCGGCCCTGTTCACTAGGCCCGAGCTGGTTATTCTTGACGAACCTTTCAATTTTCTCGATCCCACGGGCCAGAACAAGTTGAAACATATCATCAGCCAGTATGCCCAATCGTCGGGTGCAACCATTCTCATCAGCAGCCATAACCTGCAGCATACCACCGACATCAGCACCCGGATTGCACTACTCGAGCACGGCCATATTATTGAAGACTTGCCCAATATAAACGGGAGTGCCAATCAGGCATTAAAGGAATATTTCGATGTTTAGGCCTGCCAGGAGCAGTTTTTGACCCAAATAGCAGAGCATGGCAAGGGTTTGCTGGAAAGAAAATCGTGTGATAAGCATTGAAACACGAAAGGGATTGTATGTGGTTGCCCAAATGCTGAAGTCACCCTATATACGGTTTTATCATTACTTTTCTACCGAACCAGCTCCTGATGGCATTGATACAACCCAATTTAAATTATTATTTACTGCTCCTGTTACACGACAGTTCCTTCGCTTCAGCTACATTATCCCGCTAAAAAATGCACGTGCCAATTTACAGAATATTGACTCAAACACGTGGATAAACCTTTATCCGTGCAACCGAAAAGTACAGGCTTACCAGGGAAGTGCGAAGGAAATAAGCTGCATTATCGGCGGAGAAAACTTCGACGGACGTCACGGAGGCATGCTGGTTAAGAAAGATATTGGGTGGTCTCCAACCACCAGTCACCCTGTCCGACAACATAAAAGCGGACTATTTGACGCCGTAATCTTAGATGAAATCCCTCTCAACGCCGACGAAATCATTGATAATCACGAGCTGACAGGCCTGTGTGTCTTCCCGCTTACCAATGAACGGCTCTACCTTTGCCACCGGTATAACAAAAATGTTGACCCTTACAAAGATCTGGTTTTCGACCGAAAACTGCCCGAAGACTACCGTCTGTATGTCGAAATTATTTCAGGAGGAACGAACGATGAAAGGCGAAACGAAATTATAGACACCTATTTTCGCCATTCATAACCTGCATTATATAAAGGTAATAAAGGCATAAAGACCGTTAAAGCTCATTTATTATCCCCTGACGTTACCTACCACATAACCTGTTCCAACAATATCGATTGTGTACTTTTCCAAAACAAATGGTCGGTAATATCATAGCCCAGTCGCGCGCAATAGTCTGTTAAAATATTCTTATTCAAACGCCGTTTGACAAGCCTTTGACCATACAGGCGTTCATCTTCAAACGGCAATATCTCACCCTGACCATAAAATGTCCACCCGGGATCTCGCATAGCATAAACCGTTCGCAGGCTTTTCCCGTCCTCTATAAGGCTGAAAGCATTCATGACATCGGGATAATTATCATCACTTATGCGAAAAAGGTATGCCTTTATCTTTAATAAATCTGTTATTTGATAAGCCCAGGAGCTAAGACCGTCAGCATAATTCGAAAACATTACACAGCGGTCTTTACACAATTCAGGGGCGTAAAAGTAGGCTTTCAACATGTGTGCCCCACCTGCCAAAGGGTAGTTTTCGTACAGATCCGGGCTAAAAGCTACCTCGGTTATCTTATATTTTTCACTGCTTCCCCACCCTTTTCGTACCATATCTGTAACCTGTTCGAATGAGCATTCAAACACCGTAAACGTAAAATATTTAAATTGATCTATACACATACCCATCTACGTTTTACAGTTCACAAGCTATTTGTTCTCACCTTTTGAAATTCCAACTTAAAGTTCCGGCATAAATCGCGAAACCGTTCCGATACCACATAATGCCAATTATACACATTATCGCGCAACATAAAAAAGTTATCCTCTATATTTTTATAAATATAAGGCTCGTCAGGAACACACGTTCCATCGGTTAAAACCCTCTTACCCGTTCTGTCTGCATCAATAATGCTATCGTGTTTAAGCACACGTCCCATATAAAATGTAGTTATACCGTGTCCTCCCGATACCCTGCAGGGTAAAAATTTTATATCGTTTTCAAGGATAACGGCATTCTTTTCCACGAATCTTTCAGAGAAAATAGGGACAGGAATCACACAGTTCAGAAAATCAAAACTATCAATTTGCTGTTCCGAATAGCCCGATGATGCAAGCAGTAAAGGGTTTATATACTCGGCACGCACTACGTCTTCGTTCAGTATAAAGTATTTCCAATAGCGCTCACTATCGGCTAATGACTTAAAGTTTATAATCTGATTCGCGTTTGTTTCTATCTGCCTTATCCGATATACAAGACTATAATCTCCTTCCACTCTGTCAATATCTATTGTAAATTAATACTTAACAGCTCTTTAAACACGGCTTTACAATATTCAATAAAGCGTGGTGTTAATTCAACATTCTGAAGATTTACCGTGATTATACTATCGATAGTTTCCAGAACAAAAGCCTTATTTGTCAAACAAACAGCCCTGCATGTGTTATATTCTACCTCACCATTGCATTCGGCATAAAGGCCATTTGCATCAGCCTCACAGTTATCATCAGCCGATAAAACAACAGGACGCTGAAATAAAACATAGTTAGTATAATGATATTTATCATCGGCCAAACCAACCATATAATAATTATCACGCGTATTTTTCGAAGCCGTTATGATATTAGCCTTAAATTCCAATCGATACATACCCATTCAGCATAGATTAAAATACACCATAAATACTTCTTGCAAATATAACGATTATTTCCCATGTGCAAGCAAATGTTTCCACAATAACAATATCAATTGGGAAATTTTCCGAAACTAATTGTCAATCATACCACGGCTTAACTGTGCACAATAGATAAGAAAAAAAATCTTATTAAAGAAAAATGCCACTATTCTGAGCACAGCGACTGAAGGATATAATCCTCAAACGACTCGGCCAGAACGCCAGTTTCTCCAAAATCATAGTCAAGCATCATCACCTTTCCCTCCTTGTCTATTCCTATGGGATTACCGGTATAGTCGGTACCAATAACAAGCCATCCGTCGTCTTCGCCTGTATCTTCCCTGAAACGTTTGGTCAAATCAACTACGGTTTCATCCCCCATCAGTCCACAGTTATGCAGCCCATAGATTTCCTTTCCGCCAATTAAAGACCCTCCATAGCGAAGCAAGAAAAATACATAATCCTTATCTAATTCCATTTCCAGCTCCTTTTCGGCGCATATTATATCTTCCATCTTCGAAGGAATACCCCGGGCAACGGTATTCTTCAAAAAGAAATCATCAATCTTATTTATCGTAGCTGTCTTCATCTGCTTATATATTGCCTTTTCCCTTTAATGAACATCATGATATGCGACTAATATCTTAGCGTATATTTTCAAGTATTTATACCAGTCTATTACCTCCTTTTACATTCGTAAATAAAGCGCAAATGATATATGCAAATATAAATATTATTTCCCATACAGCAAGTAAATGTCATGCTTTTTATCCTGTCGGGCTACGGCATAACATCTGTTCCGGCTTACGTCTGAAATACTCAGGGAAAATGACAAATTGCGCCTGTACAAGGGGTTGTAGAACCTTCACGAATAACATATACCGCAAAAGCCAAACCTTTTAAAGGTAAACGCCATACCATTTCAACCCTATATTCCAATCATTTCGCCCAAAGACTCGTTGTCCGACGGCCGTCACACACATCATTCGACGGCCGTCAGCCGCGTTGTTGACGGCCGTCAGCCGTGCGTACGGCGACCGTCAAACCATGAACATAACGATATAGTCACCGGCATGTTAAATACATTTAAAATCAACATATAATAGTAATCGAATGTCTGTTACATCATTGATTTTAAGTACCTTTGCACACGATTTTGAAGGGTATGGGTGAACTGTGCCCTGTAATTCACATAAAGTCTAACTTTATTAACACATTAACAATTTAAATTATTTATGTCAGATTTAAACGACATCAAAAACGTTCAACCATTAGCAGACTTCAATTGGGACGAGTTTGAGAATGGAACCAGCAATGGTGCAAGCAAGGCCGATCTTGAAAAGGCTTATGATGAAACACTCAACAAGATTCAGGAGCATGAGGTTGTTGAGGGTACAGTAATCTCTATCGACAAGAAAGAGGTTGTTGTTAACATCGGTTACAAGAGCGACGGCATTATTCCCGCTTCAGAGTTCCGCTACAATCCTGACCTGAAGGTTGGCGACAAGGTAGAGGTTTACGTTGAAGACCAGGAAGATAAAAAGGGTCAGCTTGTTCTCTCTCACAAGAAAGCACGCCTGAGCAAGAGCTGGGATCTCATTAATAAAGCACTTGATAACGACGAGATTATTCAGGGTTATATTAAGTGTCGCACCAAGGGCGGTATGATTGTAGACGTATTTGGTATCGAAGCATTCTTGCCAGGTAGCCAGATTGATGTCCATCCTATACGCGACTACGATGTATTCGTAGGCAAAACCATGGAATTTAAGGTTGTAAAAATTAACCAGGAGTTCCGCAATGTTGTCGTTTCTCACAAGGCTTTAATTGAAGCTGAGCTGGAAGCACAGAAGAAAGAAATTATCTCTCACCTCGAAAAGGGTCAGGTTCTTGAAGGTACAGTTAAGAACATTACATCGTACGGTGTATTCGTTGACCTCGGTGGTGTTGACGGACTTGTACATATTACCGACCTCTCTTGGGGCCGCGTAAGCGATCCTCACGAGGTTGTTGCTCTGGATCAAAAGATAAATGTTGTTATCCTTGACTTTGATGAGGAAAAGAAGCGCATCGCACTTGGTGTTAAACAGCTTACTCCTCATCCATGGGATTCACTGGATCCTGAACTCAAAGTTGGCGACCACGTTAAGGGTAAGGTCGTAGTTATCGCTGATTATGGTGCATTTGTTGAGATTCAGCCAGGCGTAGAGGGCTTGATTCACGTTTCAGAAATGTCGTGGAGCCAGCATCTTCGTTCAGCTCAGGAGTTCTTACATGTCGGCGACGAGGTTGAAGCTGTAATCCTTACACTTGACCGTCAGGAGCGCAAGATGAGCTTAGGTATCAAACAATTAAGAGAAGACCCGTGGGAATCAATCGAACAGAAGTACCCGGTAGGCAGCAAACACACTGCAAAGGTTCGCAACTTCACAAACTTCGGTATCTTTGTAGAGCTTGAAGAAGGCGTTGACGGTCTTATCCATATTTCAGACCTGTCATGGACCAAGAAGGTAAAACATCCTTCAGAGTTCACTACTGTTGGTGCTGATATTGATGTTGTTGTTCTCGAAATCGACAAGGAGAACCGCCGTTTAAGCCTCGGCCACAAACAGCTTGAGGAAAATCCATGGGACAAATACGAAGAATTGTATGTTCCCGGCAGCGTACATCAGGGTAAAATTACCGAAATGATGGACAAGGGTGCGGTTATAACGCTCGACGAAGGCGGCGAAGGCTTCGCTACTCCCAAGCATCTTACCAAGGAAGATGGCTCACAAGCCAAGCTGGGTGAGGAATTACCATTTAAGGTTATCGAGTTTAACAAGGAAACACGCCGTATTATTCTCTCTCACTCTCGCACGTTCGAGGAAGCTAAGGAGGAAGTTAAGCCACGTCACCACAATGCAGCCCGCAAACAGAATGAGGCTCAGGCAATCAACAATGTTGCAGCAGGAACCTCACTTGGCGACTTAGACGTACTGGCTAAACTTAAGGCCGATATGGAAAAGGACAAGTAAACCATATCCTATTTAATAGATAAAACTATTAGTTAATAATATAAAGGGGCGTAACTGATTATACAGTTACACCCCTTTTTTAATTTTCATACACGGTAAAATACATACGCAAGCTATCATCGAAAGCCTTGTATCCCAATGCTACACCATAAATAAAATAAATGTTAACACGTCTATTTCTTTATGGTAATCATTGCATTTCATATATATTTTCATTACCTTTGCAACACGTTTAATGTTACCGTTTCCGTTCTGGAAACAGTTTCTTATTTCAAATAAACTTATTATACACTACATGTATAGCAAAGAAGAACTATTATCTAAAAGCGTAACAGACCTTGTAGATATTGCTAACAAACTTGGATTAGACTCAACCAGTTATGCCACACAAGATGAAGCTGTTTACGCTATTCTCGATAGACAAGCAGAAGTAGAAGGTTCTAAAAACCCGCTTACCGCATCAAAGCATAAACGAACAAGAATTGTGAAGAAAGATACTGACCATGTTTATTCTGTAAATGGGAAATCGGGAGAGAACCTTGATTCTGCAACAAAGAAACAACCCATAACACAAAGTTTGTTTAAAAGTGATATTTCATCATCACAGACTGATGATAAAACAACCGGCGAAAAACATAATGATACCCTAAATATGGAAGAAAATCCGGCTAAAGACATTGTAAAACAAATAGATGAACTAAATATTCAACTGAAAAATCTGCCCAAACACCGGGGGCCTAAAACCAAACAGGAAAAAGAACTTCTGGCTAAGATTGACAAACTTAAGTCAGAACTCAACAATATAAAGAACGGCTCTGCGAATACTACCCATCAAAAACCAAAAGAAGAAAGCCAGGAGAGTAATGGCAATACTGAAGTTCAGGAGGATGCCGACAATCAAAATTCAGCAGAGCCTGAAGTTATTTCCAATACACCTCAGGCTGAAAAAAAGATTCGTGTACCCGACGAGGAGCTGATTGCAAAACTGCAGGCTAAATTAAAAGTGCATAATGAGGCTGTTGCAAAACAAAATGAAAATATAGAGAATGGTATCTGGGAGGGAGACCCCGGCGATGGTACCGACTTTATAACAGTGCTAGATATACCCATAGAAGACCAGGGAGCAGTACCTAATTACGACATGTTTGATAACCCGACAATGCCTGCATATGGACGCATGGCAACGCCCGATTATCAGGATACTACTCTGGAAAATATGGGAAACTTGGATAAAGATTTTGATTTTTCAGACATTATCACAGCCAATGGCGTTCTCGAAATTATGCCAGATGGCTATGGCTTCCTTCGCTCGAGCGACTATAACTATTTGTCTTCGCCTGATGACATTTATGTTGCAGCCAACCAAATTAAGCGTTTCGGGCTTAAAACGGGCGATGTTGTACAGTGTCATGTCCGCCCTCCACATGAAGGAGAAAAATACTTTCCACTTACCGGTATTGACAAAATTAACGGGCGTGTTCCATCAGAAGTACGTGACCGTGTTCCGTTTGAAAACCTTACCCCACTCTTTCCTGACGAAAAGTTCACGCTTTGTGGCGACCCGCGCACAACAAACCTGTCGACACGAATTGTAGATTTATTCTCACCCATCGGTAAAGGACAGCGTGCACTTATTGTCGCTCAACCGAAAACGGGTAAGACTATCTTAATGAAGAACATTGCAAATGCCATAGCTGCCAATCATCCCGAAGCCTATTTGATGATGCTTCTCATCGACGAGCGTCCCGAAGAAGTTACGGATATGGCACGCACTGTGAATGCAGAGGTGATAGCTTCAACCTTTGATGAGCCAGCAGAACGCCATGTTAAAATTGCAGGTATTGTGCTCGAAAAGGCAAAACGCATGGTAGAGTGTGGCCATGATGTGGTTATTTTCCTCGACTCTATTACACGTCTTGCACGTGCTTATAATACAGTAAGCCCTGCTTCAGGCAAGGTTCTTACGGGTGGTGTTGATGCAAACGCACTACAAAAGCCCAAGCGTTTCTTTGGTGCAGCACGTAATATTGAAGGTGGAGGCTCGCTGACTATCATCGCAACTGCACTTATCGATACAGGTTCAAAGATGGATGAAGTAATCTTTGAAGAGTTTAAAGGAACGGGTAACATGGAATTGCAGCTCGATCGCAGCTTAAGTAACAAGCGCATTTATCCGTCAGTAAATCTCGTGGCTTCAAGTACGCGCAGAGACGACTTACTACAAGACAAGACAACACTGGATAGAATGTGGATACTTCGTAAGTATATTGCCGACATGAACCCCATAGAAGCAATGAACACTATTCATGACAGGATGCAGAGAACACACGATAATAACGAATTCTTGTTATCAATGAACGGATAAGAAGTAGAAGAAATATAAAAAATCAGGAGCATAAGGATGGTTTTCTTATGCTCCTGATTTTTTTATACAGCTGTTTATAGAATCAGCTATTACTATGGAAAAGCTGTGTTGTAATATCAGTCATCAACCTTATTTCAACTTCTGATATACCATATTTTGCTAATAGAAGAATATCGTCCTGGAACTTATTCAACAGCACTTCGCCACAACGAATATCATCCTTATCATTCAAATTCTTATCTGCTTTGAACTTTACAAGATACTCATAAAATAGTTTTGAGGCCGCTTCAACATTTTTATCAAACCAGGTACAGTAGCCTGCATTCAGATAATCAACGGCAGAAACCGAGTCATCTACAATAATCTCATCATACAATTTAGAAGCCTGCGTGAGCTGACCTGTAAATAAAAGTGCCCATGCTAAAGCACGTTTAACATTAGCATCTGACGGAAACTTATAATTTAATTCGTATAAAAGCTTTACGCCGTCGCTCTCTTTATTCGTATTCATATACGAAATGGCTAAGTTTAACTTGAATTTACGATTATCAGGATGATTATAAAGAAGCTGTTCAAACAATTGTACAGCCTCATCAAAGTCGCCCGAATAAAAAGTTGACATGGCATAACCTTTGAGTAAAAGTTCGTTAGAGCTGTCCTTTTCAAAGGCTCTCTGATACAGACCTGCTGCTTCGTTATAATTGCCTTGTTTCATGGCAATAAGAGCACGCAAACCTATATCCTGCACATTTAAATTGTCATAATAAAGCATTAAAAGCGACTTAGCCTCAGCATACATTTGCTTTTGATACAGAAAACGAACCAGCCTGACAGCCTGGTGATGAAGGAAAGGTATGTAAACTTTGCCAGCAAGAAGCATATGCCCCTCTTTTGTTTCAAACGGATTATGAAAACATTGACGATAATCGTTAAGCTTAAAGAAACGGTACAAATCCTGTAAGTAAAGCCGACGATAATAGGCAGGTGTAGTATCTGTGACGCCATCGTTACCAACAATACCCAATGTAGCTTCACCATTCTTAAGCATTTCGCGTACATTTGCTGGCAACTGATTGAACACTGACGATAATCCAAGTACAAAACTATATTTATCCGAGTCGCAGAACGGTCCCTTCTCAAACATCTTTCTCATGTATGACGAATCCATAAATTCCGAAGAATTATTCTGCAATAGAGGATGATCTGAATAAAACGGCATAAACCAGTTGGCAAGCGTATTGAAGAAACTAAAACGTTTCATTTTTGAAAAACCGCCAAAATAAATATCTGCTCCCTGGCGTTGCATATCTACCATTTTCTGAATACCCCTCTCAAGCTCTTCCATTTTACGCTCATCGTTATCAGGATGCAAAATGTCTTCAAGCGCATCGTCGTCCTTTTCTTTTATACCGAACTTTGTTATTTCGTAGCTTTGACCATTCAGTAAGGTAGGCATTACCTCTTTCCTGATACGTTCTTCGTCACGTTCAGCATTCTGGCAATACACTATTTGCATCTGCAGTTCTAACAAATCGTCCCGTACCTCTTCACGATTAAGCAAATCATTAAGCTTCTGATTTAAAGCCGGAATTGCTGACAGGCTCTCCTTATCTAAACAGAATGCCCAGCCGACAAGAGCGCGTTGACGCAGCTTTTCATTTTGAGTTTGCTCATAAATACACATTAAGGCCAAAATCTTTTCAGCATCCATAACAAACAAACTCGACATCATGATAGCAGAAACAAGCAATTGTGCATCAATGCTATCAATAGTTGGAGAAAGAATCAATGAAAGCATATCAGAGGCTAGCTCATGGCTCCACTGTGCCGACCCTACGATATGGAGGAATACGCTTGACAAAAATTCCTGATGAACATTGGCCAGCTGCCTTAACTTTTCGCTTCGCTGATCGGCTGGTGCAAGAGAGAGCATTGCAACATCAGTCACATATCCTTCCATTTTACTGCGAATGTCGTTAATATCTATCTCCTTAACATCACTACCCAATAATGCAATCATGCTAGAACTATGATGTAACTGAACATTAAGTTCGATGTTCGCAAGCAACTTACAGGTTCGGGAAATCAGGCGAGAATAAAGCTCATCTCTACTCGGATCATTCATCCCTGTAAGCAGATATTGCATCATCAGCTTATAATCATCTTCAATAGCAGTAAATGTTTCGGTAAAGGCTGGAAACGAAGAAATAAGATATGTTTTAATTCCAGTTATAATACTACCGAGAGACAGCCCTTTTTCTATCTGGTTTTTAAGAGATTGAATATGACGAAGCAAATCCTGCCAACTCATGTTGCCATAAAGATATGTTGAATATTCCATGAAAAAAGAAAGATATATTTATTGTTTTTCCCAACGTTTTGCGATATTGACATCACGCTGTCTGGGAGAAACTGCATGCTGATAATGAAATGTTGGGAGAGCAGCTATTGTTTTTTTATCAGTGCCCATGTATTTGCCAATAACAGAAGAAAAGGCTCTTACGCCTTTATGATTTATAGAATCGCACATTCTATTATAAACACTCACAAATATATTAAGCTGTCTACGCCGGTCCTTCTCTTTTAAGGCTCTGACACGAAAAGCTATAACTCCGGGGAAAATATTTTTCTTCCGGCTGTCCATCAAAACCACATTATGGTTAATCATGGCAGTAGTAGCCTGAGGTTCGGGTAACAGCATAGCATCCATTTCGTTATTAAGAAGCATTTTTAAACGCGTATGCACGTTATTTATCTGTATGCGATAAACATCATTCTTGGGTTTGGCACTATCAATAGCAAGGTCAGACAGGTAATCAGTAGCCGAAAATCGTGTCATGGCTATCATCTTATCAGACAACTGTTTAATTTCACGAACACGTGATTTCTTATTGGCTATCAGCAACCAATAAGCGTTTGTTGCAGCAATGTATTTCAGCGGCGTACCATGACGCTGTAATCGTTCTGCCCGAAAAAGGTCGGTTACGAAGCCTTCAACATGGCCTCCTGCGATAAGAGTATCCTCATCCAGCTGAGCATTACAACGTCTTATATGGACATTTAAGCCTGCTTTTGCAAATGCACTATCCTCAATAGCAAGAAATATGGGTAAACAATCCATCGTAGGTACCGTTGCAATTTTCAAAGCAGCAGAATCAGCTCGTGCTAACTCTGCTTGCTGTGCACGGGATATTTGTTCCTTTTCCTTATAACTTTGTCCGCACGAGAAGAAGGATATAAGGAAACTAAATGTCAAAATAAAAACACAAATCTTATTCATTGCCATGCAAAGATAACAAGTTTTTTTGCAATAATCATATTTTTTATTACTTTTGCAAGGAACGATATATTACAAAACAATCTCGTAAAAACATGGCAAAAGACAAGACAATGTTTGTCTGCAGCAACTGCGGATACGAATCAACAAAATGGCTCGGTAAGTGTCCTTCATGTGGCGAATGGGATAGTTTTAAACAAATAAAGGTTGCACTCGATTATAATAATAACAATACAAGGAGTGCCGTTCGTTCGTACCAGTCACCTATGACTGCGAGTGGGTTGTTAAATTCAAATAACCGACCATTAAAATTACAAGAAATATCATCACAGGAAGGTGAAAGAATTATCACTCCGGATAATGAGCTAAACCGTGTATTGGGAGGAGGATTGGTACCAGGCAGTCTTATTTTACTTGGAGGAGAGCCTGGTATTGGCAAGTCGACCCTTACCCTACAAACATTTGTCAGCATGCACGACAAACGTATTTTATACGTATCAGGTGAAGAGAGTGCACACCAAATTAAAAGACGTGCTGAAAGACTTCTCACGGATAGTGAAAATAGAATGCCTGACAATGTTTATATTCTTTGTGAAACTTCTTTAGAAAACATATATGGATACGTTGAGGAGATAAGACCCGAATTGATGATTATTGACTCAATTCAAACTATATCAACCGAAACAGTAGATTCTTCTCCTGGTAGTATTCCACAGATAAGAGAATGTGCTGCCTCTCTGCTCCATTTTGCAAAAAATAGTAATGTTCCTGTTATTTTGATTGGACATATTAATAAGGAGGGAACATTGGCTGGTCCTAAAGTATTAGAACACATTGTTGATACCGTTATTCAATTCGAAGGTGACCAGCATTATATGTATAGAATATTAAGAAGTATCAAGAACCGTTTTGGCAGCACGTCAGAACTTGGTATCTATGAAATGCGAGGAAACGGATTGCGACAAGTGTCAAATCCGTCGGAATTACTGCTCACACAGGACCATGAGGGACTGTCGGGTATAGCTATTTCGTCGGCCATTGAAGGCGTTCGACCATTCCTTGTTGAAACTCAGGCACTGGTTTCATCGGCTGCTTATGGCACGCCGCAACGGTCGGCAACGGGCTTTGACCAGCGCAGACTGAATATGTTGTTGGCTGTACTGGAGAAACGAGTTGGCTTTAAACTGATGCAAAAAGACGTATTCCTCAATATTGCAGGTGGTTTACGAGTGACTGATATGGCAATGGACCTGAGTGTTATTTCGGCTGTTCTCTCAAGTAATGTAGATACTCCCATCGAGAATGGATGGTGTATGTGTGGCGAAGTAGGACTAAGTGGAGAGGTCAGACCGGTGAGCAGAGTGGAACAACGCATCGCAGAAGCAGAGAAATTAGGCTTCGAACACATTATCATTCCAGCTTATCATTTAAGGGGAATAACACCAAACAAATATAAAATTGAACTGCATCCCGTGAAAAAAGTGGAAGAGGCTCTGCGTATTCTCTTTGGTTAAGGCAATGTGTTATGGCATGGACAACAGCTGTTGCAATAATCGTTCTTCTTATTTATATGCTCAAAAACAAGGAGCAACATCAAGCAAGGTTAATGACTGAGGAAGATATATTTAAATCATTTGACAGGAAATACTGGGAATACAGAGCAGACAACCCCATAAAACTCAAAGATAATGCAGAAGCATACATACGTTATAACGGTGAAGTTTGTGCTATGAGGATTGCAGACTACGGCATGTGGGAATTTCAATATAAAGACAACTATAAACAGCTTAATCCACACAAAGAACACCCCTATCAAGCATACAAATGTATAAGATTCTGTATTTACGAAGGATTTGTTTATGTATTTCATGTATGGGGCGATATTGTGGTACTTAATCCACGTTCAAATAAAACCAGAACACATTTAAAATTAGATGATACTGACAGGCGCAAACTGGTTATGTTCTATAAAGATTTCATAGCCTCATCGCCTATTGTGTGGGAGGAACGCATTCGAATTAAAGCATTTAAATTTGATGTTGAGCCAAAGGTATTTCTCTATAAAGACAACGCATACTTTGAAGACAATTTACAAGATGCGTGGCATCATCTGAAAAATTGAAACATAAAATAAATTGATTATTTGCCTATCTATTGATGGCAAGTGACATAGAAAGTGAAAGATTAAAATGAAAGATTCTGTAATTGTAGTGAGTGGTGGCATGGATTCAATTACCATGCTCCATGAATTTAAGGACCGTATTGCCCTCGGTATATCTTTTAACTATGGCAGTAACCACAATGCACGTGAAATTCCATTTGCAGAACTTCATTGCAAACGCCTGGGAATACCCCATATTACAATTGATTTAGGCTTTATGCCACAATATTTTAAATCAAGTTTATTAGAAGGAGCTGATGCTATTCCCGAGGGCAATTACGATGAAGACAATATGAAATCGACCGTTGTTCCGTTTAGAAATGGCATCATGTTAAGCATTGCCATAGGCATTGCAGAAAGCAATCATTTACCCTTTGTTATGATGGCTAACCACAGCGGCGACCATACTATTTATCCTGATTGCAGGCCAGAGTTTGTTGAATCAATGTCAAAAGCAGCTGAAACAGGAACATTCGTGGGGGTTAAACTCCTTGTTCCTTACACCAATCTTAGTAAAGCTGATATTACGAGACACGGGAAGACTCTTGGAATAGACTACGCTGAAACATGGAGTTGCTACAAAGGAGGAGAAAAACACTGTGGGAAATGTGGCACTTGCCGTGAGCGACAAGAGGCACTTAAAGAAGCAGGCATAGAGGATTCAACTGTATATGAGGAAGTGTAAAAATATACTAATAGTATAAGCAAATAGGAAACGTCAACAGCTTTAATATTTATTTTTAGCATGTATGAATGACAAAGATGCCCGAGGAGTACACAAAAAAGAATAAAACTTAGCGTTGTATGCTTTCTCTATCACGCTTTTTCGTATCTTTGTACAGGAAATTATATTTTTAAACTAAATACAAACGTAATGACAATTGATCATTTTAACTTCGCTGGTAAGAAAGCGATTGTACGTGTAGACTTCAATGTCCCATTGGATGAAAACGGTAATGTAACTGACGACACTCGTATTCGTGGTGCCCTCCCCACTCTGAAGAAGATTCTTGCAGACGGTGGTGCTGTTATCATGATGAGTCATATGGGTAAGCCTAAAGGAAAAGTAAACGAAAAATTGAGTCTAAAACAGATTGTCAATAAGGTTTCTGAGAAATTAGGCGTTGATGTTAAGTTTGCTCCTGACTGTGCAAATGCCGAGAAGGAAGCAGCAGCCTTAAAGATGGGTGAAGCTTTACTTCTTGAAAATTTACGTTTCTATCCTGAAGAGGAAGGCAAGCCAACAGGTGTGGAAAAAGGTACTCCAGAGTACGATGAAGCAAAGAAAGCTCTTAAGGAAAAACAAAAAGAGTTTGCCAAAAAGTTAGCATCTTATGCTGATGTATATGTAAATGACGCTTTCGGTACTGCACATCGCAAGCATGCTTCAACCGCAGTAATAGCTGACTATTTCGACAAAGACAGCAAAATGCTCGGCTATTTAATGGAGAAAGAAGTAACAGCCATTGACAATGTATTGAAGAATGCCAAACATCCGTTTACCGCAATCATCGGAGGTTCTAAAGTAAGTTCCAAGCTTGGCGTTATTAAAAACCTCCTCGATAAGGTTGACAATCTTATCATTGGTGGCGGTATGGGCTATACATTTATTAAGGCACAAGGCGGACATATTGGCAAATCTCTCCACGAAGACGATTTAATGCCTGAAGCATTAAACGTAATTGCCGAGGCAAAAAAGAAAGGAGTTAATCTTAGTCTTTCTGTTGCCACTCTTTGTGGTAAGGATTTTTCAAATGATACAGAACGCAAAGTATTCCCTATTAACCAAATACCTGATGAATGGGAAGGCATGGATGCGTCTGAAGAATCTATTGAAATTTGGAAGAAAATCATCATGGACTCGAAGACTATCTTATGGAATGGTCCTGTCGGTGTGTTTGAATTAGAAAACTTCTCACATGGAACTGGCGAGATTGCCAAAGCCGTTGCTGAGGCCACACAAAAGAATGGTGCTTACTCTCTTGTTGGAGGTGGCGATTCTGTTGCAGCAATTAACAAGTTTGGACTGGCTGAAAAAGTAAGCTACGTATCAACAGGTGGCGGTGCAATGCTCGAAGCTATCGAAGGAAAAACTCTTCCAGGCGTAGCAGCTATTAAGGGAGAATAAATAAATTCTCTCCAAATATAAAGTATTTTTAAGGCGTTCGCAATGTAACAATAAATGTTACGTGTGAACGCCTTTGTTGTTTTATCATCAATGTTATGGAAATGAAGAAAGCTCTTTTATTCATACTTTTGTTTGCAAACCTAAATATCTGCGCACAGCGTAATGAGATTTTAGACCCAAACATCGCTTCTCTTCAAGTAATGGTAAATAACAATTGGCTTAGCTTACCCGTCATGATTCTAAACAGTGACGATTTTATCAACATTGGTTTTGACGATTTAACTCATGAGTATCAACGCTATTGTTATAAAATAGAACACTGTGAATCTGATTGGAAAGTATCAACTTCTCTGTTTGAGAGCGATTATATTGACGGATTTGCATCTAATAATTTAATAGATAATATCAAGGAATCCGTCAATACTAACTATCAATATACTCATTATAACATTACTATTCCCAGCAACAAATGCCGCCCAAAACTAAGCGGCAACTACAAAGTAACAATATATGATGAAAACAATGAGAAGAGAGTAATCTGCAAAGCATATTTCATGATTGTCGATCCTTCAATGTCTGTACATCTTAATGTAACAACAAACACGGACATCGATATAAACGAAAAACATCAGCAAGTAGAGATGTCTGTTGGATATGGCAACAATATTGTAACCAATCCTACAACACA
The DNA here is from genome assembly GCA_015256945.1 of Prevotellaceae bacterium. Classification (GTDB taxonomy): domain Bacteria; phylum Bacteroidota; class Bacteroidia; order Bacteroidales; family Bacteroidaceae; genus Prevotella. The sequence goes on from JABZLB010000006.1 coordinate 35,277, forward strand.
AATTAAGACTGTTGTTATGCAAAATTGCAGGTGGGACAATGCAATTATAAATGCACAACCTCAATATATTAAACCTAATGGTTTAGAATGGACCCACTGCCGAGCTTACATTTTCAATGCCGGAAATGAATATCACAAGTTTGAAACTCTGGATGTTACCCACACAACCATGGGCCTCGAAAGCATAAACTGGGATGGGAATAATTATCATGCCTGGGTATGGACTGATGAACCTAAACGCAGTTATGTTTTTGACAAAGACGCAAATGGAGCTTTTCTTATAAGAAATTCAGATAATATTGAGAATGATATTGCTTCTGATTATATGATAACTCATTTCAGACTTAAGACAGAAAAATCAATATACCCCATTTATATCAACGGTTTCTTTACCAATGATAACTTCATTCCACAATATGAAATGAAATGGAATGAAGCAAACCAGCAATATGAATGTGACCTCTTACTAAAACAAGGCTATTACAATTACCAGTATTTAATGATGAAGAAAGACGGACAACTCATTCCTGTCCCATCAGAAGGAAACTTCTTCCAAACTGAAAATACGTATCAGGCATTGGTCTATTTCAGAGGAAGCAGCGACCGAACCGACCGACTCGTGGGCTATACTTTCGGTAAATGGAATTGATATTTCTCGTCAAAGGCTTTACTTACATCGTTAATTTCTATAAATGTCGTTCCACCTCCCTCTCCAAGTGAGCCGGAAAGATAAGCAACTTTATCATTATCTGTTAAATATCCCTTCTGTCGAAGCATACGTAAAGCTGCCAGGAACATAAAGTCAGCATTTTGATGTTCCTTTTGATATACTGATATTACACCATAAGAAAGGTTTAGCCACCGTTGCGTTTTCTCTTTATAACAGATAGCCAAGATAGGCTTTGGACCTCGGAATGAGGCAAGATTACGAGCAGTCTCACCCGTCTCAGAATCAGTAATAATACCTTCAACGCCCAACAGTCGCGTCGCATTTATTGCCGCATGAGCCAGAAATTCCTTTTGTGTACAATTTGTCATCAACGGAATATCCTCTGCATGACCAAAACTTTGCCTGTCCTTTTCTGCCTGCTCAGCAATAGATGCCATTGTACGAACAGCCTCTAAAGGATATTTTCCTGATGCTGTCTCACCACTAAGCATCAAAGCATCAGTATTTGAATAGATAGCATTGGCAATATCCGTCACTTCAGCACGTGTTGGACGAGGGTTATTAATCATTGTATGAAGCATCTGTGTAGCAACAATCACAGGTTTATGCTTTCTTACACATTTCTGTATAATTTTTCTTTGTATACCAGGAATACATTCTATTGGGACCTCAATACCCAGGTCTCCTCGTGCTATCATAATACCATAGCTGGCATCAATAATCTCATCAATGTTATCAACACCCTCTTGATTCTCAATTTTTGAGATGATTTTTATATCAGAATGATGGGCATCCAATATGTCCTGAACGGCTTTTACATCATCGGCAGAACGCACAAAGCTATGCGCTATGAAATCAATGTCTTCCTCAATGGCAAGTAATATGTTGCGCTTATCCTTTTCTGTTAATGCGGGTAAGTCAATATGTTCTCCGGGAACATTTACGCTTTTATGCGCCCCAAGCACGCCATCGTTCATTACTTCTGCATAAACAGTAGGACCTTCTATACCGCGAACTTTCATGTCTATGGCGCCATCATCAAACAAAACGTCGTCACCTACCTTCAGGTCACATGCAAATTCTGGAAAAGATACATTGATAAAGTCGTGAGTTGTCTTCACATCCGGACGTCCTACTATCTTAACCATCTCTCCTGTTTTATACTGGATGGGGTCATCCAAGTCCGTAGTGCGAACTTCAGGACCTTTAGTATCAATCAGAATACCAATATGAGGTGATACCGCTCTAACGTTTTTGATAATATTACGAATACCATCTGGCGTTGCATGGGCGGTGTTCATACGAACAACATTCATCCCTGCAATAAAAAGTTGCCTTATAAAATCTATTTCACAATGACGGTCACTTATTGAGCAAACAATTTTCGTCTGTTTCATTGCACATTATTCATTTTATGCAAAGTTACTGTTTTTTTTAATATTATTCAATAATATCATTTATAATTAAGGTAAGTAACGCACATTTCGGCACATCTTTCTCCATCTATTCCAGCCGATACAATCCCACCCGCATAGCCGGCACCTTCGCCACATGGGAAGAGTCCTTTTATGCGAATATGCTGTAACGTTTCTCTGTCACGGATTATACGTACGGGACTGGATGTTCGTGTTTCAACAGCAATAAGCAATGCTTCGTTAGTTAAAAAGCCATGACTACGCTTGCCAAAGGCCTTAAAACCTTCCTGTAAACGATGGCTGATAAATGGCGGAAGCCAAAAATGCAACGGACTGCTAATCAGTCCTGGTGCATAACTACTGTGAGGCAGATCATAACTTAGCCTGTTATTCACAAAGTCGGCCATACGCTGGGCAGGAGCTGTTTGTTTCATATTTCCTTGCTGCCAGCAATTCTTCTCTAACCGTTTTTGAAATTCCATCATACAAAGCTTTGAAGAATTTTCTGTACTATCCGTCATTTGAAGCGAAGGAATATCCTCAGGATGTATCTCTACAACCATACCACTGTTCGACCATGCCGTCCCGCGGTTGCTCGGTGACATGCCATTAACCACAATTTGCTCAGCATCGGTAGCTGCAGGAATAACAAATCCGCCCGGGCACATACAAAATGAATATACGCCCCGACCGTCAACTTGTGTTACAAATGAATATTCTGCGGTTGGCAGATACTGCCCCTTGCCTTCTCTGTTATGATACTGAATCTGGTCAATTAACTTCGAGGGGTGCTCCAAACGAACGCCTACTGCTATCCCTTTTGGTTCTATTTCAATATTCGAATCATTCAGATACTGATACACATCACGCGCACTATGCCCTGTTGCCAGAATTACAGGGCCATGAAATATTTCTTCTTTTTTTTCCTGCATATTCAGTGCTTCCACACCAACAACCTCGTCACCTTTTAATATTAAGGATGTCATCTTGGTTTGAAAATGCACTTCTCCTCCACTTTTTACTATCTGAAGTCGCATATTTTCAATCACACGCGGGAGTTTATCTGTACCAATATGCGGATGAACATCAGCTAAAATATTCGTTGATGCGCCATGCTGGCAGAACACATTCAGTATTTTATCCACATTTCCACGCTTTTTACTACGCGTGTAAAGCTTACCATCACTATATGCTCCAGCCCCTCCTTCACCAAAACAATAGTTGCTTTCGGGGTCAACCTGCTGTGTACGACTAATCAATGCCATATCCTTTTTTCGTTCTCTTACGTCTTTTCCTCGTTCAAGAATGATGGGACGATAACCCAGTTCTATCAGTCGTAACGATGCAAACAGGCCGCCAGGACCTTCACCTACAACAATAACCTGTGGTCGTTTGCTCACATCAGGATATTCGGTATGCTGAAAACTGTCATCCTGAGGCATCTCGTTAATATAGGCTCTCACTTTTAGATTTACGAAAATATTACGCTGTCGTGCATCAACACTCCTGCGTAATACCCGCATCTGGCATATTGTTTTTGCATCAATACCTTTATCTTCAGATATAAATCGAATAATATTCCCGTCCGATGCCGCTACTTCCGGCTTTACCCTAATTTGAAATTCTTCTACCATGAACGCATAATCTATTTATATTGCAAAAGTAATGAAATAATGTCATTTTGCACAATACTAAGTAATTAGGATAACATTTTATCACATTCTTTCTTTGTTATGCAACATAACATTACTAACTTTGCATGCAAAGTATCTGTATAGCCTGTTTGTTTTAAGGATGCGGGTACAATCATTTAATATAAAAGACATGAAGGTTCTTAAATTTGGCGGAACATCTGTTGGTTCCGTGGCGAGCATTTTATCTCTGAAAGGCATCGTCGAAAAAGAAGCACGTCGTCAACCCATTGTTGTTGTCGTTAGTGCTTTAGGGGGAATTACTGACAAACTTATTTCAACATCGCAGTTGGCAAAGGACGGTGACGACGGATGGAAACAGTCGTTTGAAGAGATTGTAAGCCGACATCATAAGATGATTGAGGCCATCATTACCGACCCCAAAGACCGTGAAGACCTGTTCAACAGGGTTGACAAGCTCTTCGAACAGCTCCATTCCATCTACTTTGGGGTATATCTTATACACGACCTAAGCCACAAAACACAAGACACCATCGTTAGTTATGGCGAACGCCTAAGCTCTAATATAGTGGCAACACTGGTTAAGGGGACTAAATGGATGGACTCGAGAGACTTCATAAAAACTCATGAAGTAAACGGCAAAAACAAGTTAGACCGTGAGCTTACCTACCGTCTGGTAAAAGAACAATGTGCCAATTTACCTCGCATTACACTTCTTCCCGGTTTCATTTCTGCCGATAGCAATACGGGAGAAACCACTAATTTAGGGCGCGGAGGCTCTGATTATACCGCAGCTATCATCGCTGCGGCCCTCAATGCAGAGCTACTTGAGATATGGACTGACGTGGACGGGTTCATGACGGCCGACCCGAAGGTTATTCAATCAGCCTATACCATTGACGAACTTAGCTATGTTGAGGCGATGGAACTTTGCAATTTCGGAGCTAAAGTAGTATACCCTCCCACTATCTACCCGGTCAGAATCAAAAACATTCCTATCAGGGTTAAGAACACATTCAACCCGCAAGGCGCGGGAACAATTATTAAAGACAAAATCGAGAACAACCATAAGCCCATTAAAGGTATCTCATCTATCAAAGGTACAGCGCTTATTACTGTCTCCGGTCTGGCCATGGTGGGGGTTATTGGTGTAAACCGTCGCATCTTCACCGCGTTGGCAAACAACGGTATCAGTGTCTTTATGGTATCGCAAGCCTCGTCTGAAAGTTCAACGTCTATTGGCGTTCGCGACGAAGATGCCGATGAAGCCATAAGGGTTTTAAATCGCGAATTCGCATCCGAAATATCGAATGGTGCCATGTTTCCCATGCATGCCGAAACAGGATTAGCCACTGTTGCCATTGTTGGTGAGAACATGAAGCATACCCCCGGCATCGCAGGGAAGCTCTTTGGAACTCTCGGACGCAGTGGAATTTCGGTGATAGCCTGCGCACAAGGCGCTTCTGAGACAAACATTTCGTTTGTGGTTGATGCCAAAAATCTTCGCAAATCGATGAACGTTCTGCACGATTCGTTCTTCCTGTCCGATTATAAAGTGCTCAACCTTTTTATATGTGGTGTGGGAACTGTGGGCGGCAAGCTCATCGAACAAATACGGTCACAGCAGGAGAAATTGAAAGAACGGTCAAACCTGCTGCTCAATGTCGTGGGCATTGCCAGTTCTAAAAATGCCATCTTCTCACGCGAAGGTATCAACCTAAACAACTACCGTACACAGCTTAAAGCCTCTGAACCCAACACACCCGAGCTGCTGAAAGACAATATTCTGAACATGAATATCTACAATTCTGTATTTGTTGATTGTACGGCTTCAAAAGAAATTGCAGCACTATACCAAACATTCATCGACCATAATATCAGTATTGTTGCTGCCAATAAAATTGCAGCCAGCGGCAAATACGACGATTACCTTAGATTAAAAGACACAGCTTTGCAACGTGGTGTTAAGTTCAGGTTCGAAACCAACGTCGGTGCAGGCCTCCCAATTATAGGTACTATCAACGACTTACGCAACTCAGGCGACCACATTTTAAAGATAGAGGCTGTGCTTAGCGGCACTATTAACTTTATATTTAACGAATTATCGGCCCATATCAGCTTCTCACAGGCAGTGAACGAAGCCCGTGAACAAGGCTACTCCGAACCTGATCCGCGTATTGATTTAAGCGGAGTTGATGTTATTCGCAAACTGGTAATACTCACTCGTGAGGCAGGATACCATGTGGAGCAGGCCGATGTGGAGAAACATTTATTTGTTCCTGACGACTATTTTAAAGGGTCATTGGCCGACTTTGAGCGTAAACTTCCATCTCTCGACAAGGCTTTTGAGGAAAAGCGCAAGGCCATAGCTGCCCAGGGAAAGCGCTGGCGTTTCGTGGCTACCATGAATCATGGTGTAACAAGCGTAGGCTTAAAGGCTTTCGGTCCCGACCATCCCTTCTACAATTTGGAGGGTAGCAACAATATCGTTCTGCTTACAACCGAACGCTATAAGGAGTATCCCATGCTCATTCAGGGCTACGGAGCAGGGGCAAGTGTTACGGCTGCCGGTGTATTTGCCAATATCATGAGCATTGCAAACATTTAGTTTGGACTGATTAATACAGGATAATATGAAACACATTATTATATTAGGTGATGGTATGGCCGACCATCCCGTCAGCCGTTTAGGCGGTAAAACACTTCTGCAATGCGCCGAAGCACCTTACATGAACATGCTGGCGAAGGAAGGACAATGTGGCCGTCTGATAACCATTCCAGAGGGATTTCATCCAGGTTCAGAAGTAGCCAATACGTCAATACTGGGTTATGACCTCAACAAGGTGTATGAAGGGCGAGGTCCGCTCGAAGCAGCCTCGATAGGTTATCAACTGCAACCCGAAGACATGGCGATGCGATGCAACCTCATTACGTTGCATGACGGCCGCATAATAACCCACAACGGTGGTAACCTGAGCACGCACGACGGTGACCAACTTATCAAAATGCTCGACCGTGAACTCGGTAACGACCAAATAAAATTTGTTACAGGCATACAGTATCGCCACCTTCTTGTGGTGAAAAAAGCCAGCAAACACATTGTCTGTGCACCGCCACACGACCACCCTGATGAGCCATGGCGTCCGCTCCTTATACAAAGTGAGCCGGGCTGGGAGGACGTAAGAGAACCCATTTGTGGTGCTGATGGCAAGCCAACAGGCGAATTAAGGCTTACCGGTAACGAAACAGCCGAACTGCTAAATAACCTTATTCTGAAGTCGCAAACGCTGCTCGAGGCCCATCCTTTCAACCAGAACAAGGTAGCTCACCACCAGCGTCCGGCCAACTCAATATGGCCATGGGGAGGCGGTTACCGCCCAATGATGGACACACTGATGCAGATGTACCCTCAAATTAAATCGGGCTCGGTTATCTCGGCCGTCGATTTAATTCGCGGTATAGGCCATTATGCTGGTCTCGACGTGATTAAAGTACCTGGAGCTACGGGGCTTGCCAATACCAATTATGAGGGCAAGGCCCAGGCAGCTATTGAGGCATTGCGCCGGCAAGACTTTGTATACGTTCATCTTGAAGCCACTGATGAGGCGGGGCACGACGGCGATTTAGAACTTAAGTTAAGGGCAATCAACTACCTTGACCATCGTATTGTAGAACCCATTTATAATGAGGTGAAGACGTGGAATGAGCCTGTTTGTATCGCCATTCTGCCTGATCACCCTACCCCCGTTGAGGTGCGCACGCATGTAAACGAGCCTGTTCCTTTCCTGATTTGGTATCAGGGTATCGTACCCGACGATGTACAGGCTTATAATGAAGTGGCTTGTGTAAGTGGCTCTCTGGGGTTATTAAGGCTAAACGAGTTCATGGATATGTTTATGAAAATCAATTAATTATGAAGTATTATTCAACCAATCATAAGGCTCCGTTGGCTTCTCTCCAGCAGACCGTAGAGCAAGGTCTGGCCCCCGACCGCGGTTTGTATATGCCCGACCGCCTGAACCTGCTGTCCAATACGTTTTTCGAGCACATCGACGAAATGAGTTTTCAGGAACTTTCGTTTGAGGTTGCCCGTGCCTTATTTGGCGAAGACGTTAACCATAACGACCTCCGGCGCATTGTTTACGACACATTAAACTTCGAAACACCAGTGGTAAAGGTAAGGGATAACATTCATGCCCTCGAACTTTTCCACGGTCCTACCCTCGCCTTTAAGGATGTAGGGGCGCGCTTTATGGCGCGGTTGCTGCAATATTTTATACAGAAACAGCATACCTCTGCCACATCGGGTGCACAGGAGGTCAACGTATTGGTAGCCACATCAGGCGATACAGGCTCGGCCGTTGCAAACGGATTTCTTGGTGTCGACGGCATTCATGTTTACGTGCTCTACCCCAAAGGCAAAGTGAGCCACATACAGGAGAGCCAGTTTACCACCCTCGGGCAGAATGTTACAGCACTTGAAGTGGACGGCGTTTTTGACGATTGTCAGGCACTTGTCAAAAGTGCCTTTATGGACGATGAGCTGAAACGGCACATGACGCTGACGTCGGCCAACTCGATTAACGTTGCACGCTTTCTGCCACAAGCCTTTTATTACTTTAACGCCTTTGCACAATTAAAGCGCGAAGGCATGTTGAATATAGCAGCAAATAGCGAGGGACAATTAGTTTCAAACCTCGTATTCTGTGTACCAAGCGGCAATTTCGGGAATGTCACGGCAGGGTTGTTCGCTGCACATATGGGCCTGCCGGTTAAACATTTTATTGCTGCAAACAATGCCAACAGCGTGTTTTACAACTACCTGCGCACTGGTTTGTACAAACCTCAGGCCAGCAAACAAACCATTGCCAACGCCATGGATGTAGGCGCTCCAAGCAATTTTGCACGCATTATTGACCTTTATGATAACCAATGGGCAAAGATAAAGAACGATATTGGCGGTGCTACCTATACCGATGACCATATCAGATGCACCATGAAAACGTGCTACGACACAACAAACTACGTGCTCGACCCGCACGGGGCATGCGGCTATCAGGCTCTTTGTGAGCAATTACAGCCTGACGAGACTGGCGTCTTCCTTGAAACGGCACACCCTGCCAAGTTTAAGGAAACAGTTGATTCGGTCGACGGTATTGATATAACCATTCCTCCGCGTCTGCGCCAGTTCATGGAGGGAAAGAAACAAAGTATACCCATGACCCGCCGTTTCGACGACTTTAAACAGTTTTTACTTCAGCAATAAACATTTGCCTTATACACGCATACAGCACCACCGCTTAACCCTTAAGCGCGTGGTGCTGCTTGCTTTACTCCCTTTTAATCGTACAATAAGGGGTATAATGCCAATGCTTTATACCGTTAAGTTGACCGTTCGGCGGCCGTCAGCAGCACGGTTGACGGTCGTCACACCCATCGTTCTACGGTCGCCGTACGCGCGGTTGGCGGCCGTAGAACGATGACCCTTGCCTTGTAATTGAAAATAGTTTAAAATATAATGAGCCGGCCATTCAGGCTGAAAATAACAAACAAACCAGCCTTATGTACCCTTCCATGTGCATATCATAGCATAAACAGCCCGCCGTTACAAGCAACCGTTACAGAAAAAAGGAATAATTTATTTGGTAATTACGGAAAAAGCATGTACCTTTGCAACCGCAATAAAAAAGAAGCCTTTTTAAGGTCTTTTTAATATTGTGACGAATATGTATGCGCCCTTAGCTCAGCTGGTAGAGCAACTGACTCTTAATCAGTGGGTCTAGGGTTCGAGTCCCTAAGGGCGCACAAAAAGAGAAAGTTTCATCGAGGCTTTCTCTTTTTTTTATATTCCAACGTTCAATATAATGCAGGCTGATACGTAAAACAAAAGCGAGGCTCTGCATTATCACAGAACCTCGTTTCCATTATTATAGTGCAGGCAACTGTATGGCCTGCAAAAGTATTACAGTTTTACAGCCGAAAGTACGCCCTTGTCGCAACCCTGTGTGAGGTCAATGGTAAGTACGTATGTATCACCATTGTTAAGTATTGTGCCGGCAGGCACGTAAACGTTCCCGTTATGGTGGCCATTGCCGTCGCCTACACAGAATACAGCACTTGTAGACGTGAGGTGATAGGCAGCTGCCGAGCCTTTAAACTCGGTGCCCCAGCCCTGTTGTCCGAAGAACTTAAAGTCGACATCGGTAGCCCTTAACTGTTGACCCACAGTAAATGTAACCTGGTAAACCTTGTCTCTTACCTGCGCCATACAGAGTGCGTGGTTCGTATCAGTCCACCAGTTCTGCCCTGCAACAAAACTGAATGCAGGCTTACCGAAACCGTCGTTGCCAATAATCCACACCGCACCAGAGCCGTCTGATGCCAGTCTTGCGGTCGACTTGTCGGCCTTGGTAGCCCAAATCTGGAAACCGTTACGCGTAGTGTTGGCCGTAATATGATAATTACCTGTTACCGCTTTAAACTTGTACGTACCGTCTCCGTTAGGTGTAAAGAAGTCGGGATCGTAATACCAGCCGGGCGAATTAATCGCAGAAAGCCCTACAAACTCATAGTTCCGCCCCTGTGCAAGCTCGCCGTCGAAGGTTGTTTCGGTAGCAGAGAACACAATTTCCTGTGATGCTGTGGCCGGATCGTAAACAGGAGAATAGGCATAGGTAAGCGTATTGAAGGTAACCTTAAATGTGCCTCGTGTTGTGTTCACGAAACTGATGTCATCGGTTAAGTCTTGTTTTACGCCCTGTGTACCTTGTCCGAAGGTTATCTCACGCCCGTTAGCGCCCTGCTTCGGTGCAACAATATGTCCCTTTACCGTTTTGGAAGAAGGCGAGTTTACCATCGCCGAGAACAGATAAGGATTGGCAGGATCGGGAGTCATTGTATACTCATCGCCCGTACTTGTCACCAATTTCAGTGAAGCATAATGGGGACGCGACAACGGGATATTGATTGTCTTTTCGGCCGTTGTAAAATGTATGTCCTGTAAAGTTAGCTGCAATTGCGCATCGCCATCGGGCACATTCTGGTAGAACGGCATATAAAGGCGTACCTGATAATCGCCATCACTTTTTGTGCGGAGCGTGATATGCTGCACGCTTTCCTGCCCATACTTCAACACAGCCTTTAATGTTGACAAGGGCACTTTGGTATCAGTGCATTTTACGTTCACCGTAATACTGTCGCCAAACAGGGCCGGACTGACGGCCGCTACATCAATTTGTGGATTACCATCCTTTGGTGCTACGTCGTTATTATCGTCGCTACACGAGGCCATAACAAAGCCACCGGCCAGCACAAAGGCCATAACCGTAGCTTTTGTAGCATATTTTCCTAATATCTTATTTATTTTCATATCAAAACTGTTAAACATTTATGCCCTATTTCCAGCGTGCCGATACAACGGCATTGGTAGGTACTTTAATCTGAAAATGATGGTTACCGTCACTAAGTGTAATCAGCTGGTCGTGATCATCTGTATTTAAAAGCACAGCCGCACAAGTGCCATCGGTATTCAAAAACTCAGCATGGATAAGCTTGTCGTTTTGTATATCTCTCTTCACGCCAAGCCTTACGGCCCCGGGTTTAACCACAGAGGCAATCTGACTAATTACATAATAGTGTGAATTATAAGTGATATTTTTGTAGTTTGCCGCATCAATGTCGACAGCTCCAAAACATGTTTGGCATCCTCCTGCGAGGTTAGGCCCCATCCTTGAGTCTAACATCAGGTTCCAAACAAGCACAGCTTTACACATTTTATTGACTGTACCAAGAACAACATTCTTCATATCGGCAACCAGACGCTTGGATAAATTGCGACCGTCATTCCAAGTACCAATGCTCGATTCTGTAAAAATAAGCTCCTTTCCGGGCGCTTTTTCATAGACGTCGCTGAGTTCTGAGTTATTGCCTCCATAGTCATGAAAGGCAGCCCCTACGACGAGTTCCGAACCATTGTAGCCGCTGCCTAGAGCGTCATAAACCTTTACTGGGTAGTCGTCTTGCCCGTTAGCATAGTCGTAATTGTGGTCATATACATAAATTTTAGTTGATAATCCCGTCGACTTAAAAGCGTGAGCAAGTTCCTTTACAAACGGAGCCTCCTCCTGCCAGGGCATATAAGTAGACGCACAATTGCCGGGATTGAGCGGCTCATTTTGCGGCGTTACGGCATAGATATGAATGCCTTGCTGCTGCATAGCCTGCACAAACTTGACAAAATACTGAGCATAGGTGGCACGATAATCAGGATTCAGATGGCCGTCGGTCCACTTATTGTGCGGTGTTTTTGTAACAATGTCGGCAACTTTCATCCATCGCGGGCATGTCCATGGCGAAGCAATGATTCGTAAATCAGGGTTAATAGCCAGAATTTCCTTCAATACAGGTATTACAAAATGGGTTTCATCGTTTTGCAATGCAAAGTTTTCGAGACCGGGTTTATCGCATAAAGTGTATTCGGTACTTGAAAAATCGCTACACCCTATCGATATTCTTACATAGCTTGCACCATATCCTGCCGTAGGTGAAAAGGTTCTTTTTAAGAATGTTTCGCGCTCGGTCTTGTCCATTTTCAGCAAGTTATACGCCGTAGAATAAGTGATAGCATAGCCAAATCCCTCCATAGTCTGCTTGTGTTGAGAGGGATCAACCTCAATCGTTGTGGGTGCCATGTTAACTCCTGACAATAAAGAGGCCGAATCTTGCTTCAACAAACTAACACCGTTTGCCGATGTGGTAAACAAACGAACCTGACCATTTGCAGGAACAGGATTGATGGAAAGACTCTCACTTGTCAAAGGTTTCTGCAAGTCTAAACCATTATCAACATTACACGCTGTAAGCCCAAAGAATGCAAAAGCACATAATGGAGCTATCATTTTATGGCGCATAAGTGAATGAAAAATATTTATATTTATTTGCTTCATTGTTGCTAATTTTAGAATCATACTTCTGTTTTTCAACATAAATACCGATACATTTTAGTAACCGGGATTCTGTATAAGATTAGGATTCTGGTCGAGAGCTGTCTGCGGAATAGGGAAAAGGTATGAGTTTTTATCAAACGCTTTCTTCTGCTGTAAACGGCCTTCGTCACGACTATTAATTGTATTCATATACTGTTCAACCTTACCATATCGGCAAAGATCGAACCAACGCTCTCCCTCCATGGCCAGTTCGAGGCGACGTTCATGCAGCACGGCCTCAATCATGGCATCCTTCGTTGCCGTCTTATCAGCAGTGAGGTCGGGCAGCTTTGCACGATGACGAATTATGTTTACAAGCTCAGCGCTCTTCGATAAGTTCCCTTTGAAAGCGTAAGCCTCGGCTTCAAGCAGAATAATATCGGCCAGACGTACAACATATTCATTGTTATAGCCCGAGCGTAACTTATACATAAACGGATAGTTGGCAGCGGGATAGTAGTTGCTCCACGTGCAAGAGTAGTAAACAACAGTCTGATTAAATCGTGCCGTATCGCCCTCGTTGTGGAAATCTTTAATCAGATCGCGTGAAGGAGTAACCCATTTTGCCCACGTAAACGACTGGTTATAGTTTTCCAAACAGCGGCCGTACATCCAGCTTTCCCAGTTGCTTGCTCCCTGGCTCCAGTGTATTTCCTGAATACCTTCTGATGTATTTCGCTTTACACAATCATGTGTAACAGGATTCCATCCCCACAAAGTAGAGAACGATGGCTCCAGTGCAATACCGGGAGTATTACGTACTTGTTCGGCGTATTGAATTACTTTGTCATAGTCCTGTACTGGTTTTTCAGCATAAACCTTGGCTAAAAAGGCTAAGGCTACGGGCTTGGTAAGACGCGTGCGGTCAGCAGAGTCGAAGTCAGGAGCATTTTGAGCCGCATACTCCAAATCAGAAATGATCTGCTTGTAGCACTCTTCCTGAGTAGAACGAGGAGGATAATAAGCTGGCCATACTTCCTCAATGTTGTTCGATGTAATTGTTTTCGCAATAGAAGTAATTACTGGAAACGAACCCCATATGCGGGCAAGGCGGAACATCATTTGCGCACGGAACAGCTCTCCCTGAGCTTTATACAGCCTGTATTCAGCATCGTTGATAGCACCTTTTTTAAGTAATTGCTCTGCTCCATTTATTAAAACATTAGCCTTTGCGATGTCTTCGAGATACCTGTTCCAGTCACGGCTGAAGTTTCCATTGCTTGCATCAACTGAGTTTACTTCCAAAGGAGTGGTCTCTGTGCCTGTTGTTCCACCGTAAGCATTGTCTGCATGTGCCTCCCCAAGGATGACATAGTCGAGGTGTGCGTGCTCTTGTCTGGTGCGATAAAGCTCATAAATGGCTTTCAATTGGTTGTCGGCAGCAGCCTTATCTTTCAGAATGACGGTTGCTGTATCGTTTTTTCCTCCCTCGGTTAGCTCGGAAGGATCTGAGATTGGGGCAATATCAAGTGAACAGGCATTGAATAATCCCAATGCCAATGCACAAAAAACACCAATCTTTAATGATATTTTATTCATAATTATATGCTGTTAAAAAATCAACTGTATGCTTGTAAACATCCGACCGCATGATTGTAAACGTCTGACTGTATGCTTGTAAACATCTGGCTGTATGCTTGTAAACAAACCACTGTATGTCGGTCAGGTACTAACATAACATTGATTGATTATTAATTTATAATTGGTTTAAGTATCAGAATTCAACCTTAAGTCCCATCACAAACGACCTGCTTAAAGGATAAGTACCCCAGTCGAGTCCCTGAACGGTACCGCTGTCGCCATACTGATTCACCTCCGGGTCGCGGCCTTTATAGCCTGTCCACGTCAGCAAATTGGTGAAAGAAATGTACGGCATAAGCCTTGTGAGGTGCATTTTACGTAATGCAAGTGCAGGAACATCATAAGAAAGTGTGATACTTTTCACGCGCAAGTAGCTGCCATCCTCTATATAATAGGTAGAGTTTCTCTGGTCAAAGCCAGCCTTTGGCACGTCTGTTATCTGACCAGGAATACGCCAACGTCGCAAAACTGTGGTGCTTTGGTTGCGTCCGTCAAACATACCCTCGTTGTCCATACGTGATACATTATAAATATCGTTGCCGTAACTTCCCTGCAAGAGTACGCTTAAGCTCAGACCTTTCCATGCGAACGTGTTCGTCATACCGAAAGTAAAATCGGGGTTCGGGTCGCCAATGTATGTTCTGTCATTGGCTGAAATAATGCCGTCATTGTTTATATCGCGGTAGTTTAATTCGCCAGTCTCACGGTTTACACCGTCTGCTATATAACCGTAAAAGCTGCCAAGCGGGCGTCCCGGCGTGTTACGAACCACATAATCGTGTACATGATCGGTGGTAATTGCAGCGGGATATACCTTAGTTAATTTAAGACTCTTCAGCTTATTGCGATTGAACGAGATGTTGAAATCGGTATTCCAGCTGAGTTTTCCTGTCAGATTTTTCGAACTTACAGCCAATTCCCAACCGCGGTTTTCTATTTCACCACCATTAAACGCCATCGTATTTGCCTCAGCACCACCCGTAGGAAGCGTCATGTTCATTAACAAATCGTGCGTCAATTTATAATAATAATCCACATAGAATGTGAGGCGATTATTCAGCAATGTAAGGTCTAAGCCAATATTAGTTTGCGATGTTGTTTCCCAGGTAAGCTCAGGATTGCTCAATATACTCTTCGTACGCGTAGGCACTGCATTGGGATCTCCGCTTGTCCCAAACCACTGAATGCGATTAATCTTGTACAGAGCGAGGTAGCTATAATCGCCTAATCCACTCTGGTTACCGGTCTGTCCCCATCCTCCGCGCAGCTTTAAGTCGTCAATCCATGAGACATTTTTCATGAACTTTTCCTGCGAAATACGCCATGCTGCCGAAAAAGAGGGGAAATATCCCCAACGATGTCCCGGTGCAAGTTTGGAACTACCGTCAGCACGTAAGTTCGCCGTGAAGAGATAAGTATCATTATAATTATACTGCAAACGGCCGAAAAACGAGAGTATTGCCCATTCAGAGGCTGTCGAACCAGTGCCTGTCCAGCTTATCTTATTGGCGGCATTCAGCGTCTTGATGTCAGCATCGGCATAATAAGAACCGCTGATATAGCTCTGGCTCCAGCGGCTGTTTGTCCACGAAGAGCCAGCCATCATATCCAGACTGTGACGTCCAAACTCTTTCTTCCAGTTGATTGTATTGTCGAATGTCCATATTGTTCCCGTAGAACGGCTGTCATATCCCGTTCCGTGCTGGTTGCGACCTTCGAGCGTTTCCGTAGGATCGAGGAAGTTTGTAGTTATGCCTGACGAACGGTCAAAGGCGAGAGTGCTCGTAAATTTAAGTGTCGGCAACAGGGTAACAATGGCTTTTCCCGATGCAAGAAGCTTGTTATACTGGCTCTTGTTATCCTTTGTTCGTGCAATATTCTCCAACGGGCTATGAACGTTTACACCGTAATAGTTTGAATAATACTGCCTAGGGTTTGCAGGATCCCATACTGGTCCGTATGTCGGTGTTTCAATAACCGATGCCAAAACGCCTCCACGGTTGCTGCCTGTACCCGATATAATGCCGGTGCCTCTGTAAGTATAGTCGGAGTATGCCACGTCAGCGTTAATGGTTAACCACTTTGAAATATCATTGATTATGTTGCCGCGAACGTTGTATCGCTTGTAATTCGAAGCGCGAATTACACCATTTTCACCCGTATAGCCGCCCGAAAGGAAATAGCGTAACTTGTCATTGCCGCTGGTAATATTGAGCTGATAGTCCTGAACATTGCCCACACGATAAACCTCTTTTTTCCAATCGGTCTGGTCAACAAGGTTATTGGGGAGCCTGACAACGCCCAGCTCGTCCATCAATTCCTTGTATTGGGCTGCGTTTAATGAGTTTTGATTATCACGCACACCGTTGAAAGCGTAATGTGCATTCAGCGCAATTTTTGTCACACCAGCCTTACCTTGCTTGGTATTGATGATGACAACGCCGTTGGCTGCGCGGCTACCGTAGATGGCTGCAGAGGAGGCATCCTTCAGAATTTGGATGTTATCAATGTCGTCAGACGACAGATAGTCGACATTATCTACGGGTACACCGTCAACCACATAAAGCGGACTGTTGCTACCGTTAAGCGATGTGGTTCCGCGAACACGTATAGTTGGCGATGCGCCCGGCTGACCATTGGCCTGACTTATCTGCAAACCGGCTGCCATTCCCTGCATGCCTTGCAGAGCGCTTACGATGGGACGCTTCTCCAAATCTTTTGTCGAGACCGATGAAACAGCCGTTGTAACATCCTTCCTTTTTACAGAACCGTAACCTATTGTCACCACTTCGTTAAGTGTATTGGCGTCTTCTTGCATGGTAACCGTCATGCCGTTGGAGGCCTTAACCGTAAGCGTTTTAAACCCTACATACGAGAAACGAAGACGGGCACCGTTGTCTACACTGAGCGTAAACTGCCCGTCGGCGTTGGTTGCCGTGCCATTTGTAGTTCCTTCCACCTGCACGGTGGCACCCACTACCGGCTCATTCTGCGCGTCAACAACCTTTCCAGTCACTTTCGTTTGCTGGGCAAAGGCCGCCGATGAAATCAGCAACGCCGCCACAATCAACAGGAACGACCTGATGGCTGTTAGACTTTTTGTTTTCTTTTTCATGATTTTTACTTGTTGTGTTTTTGTTTAAAAGGGATTAATTTCAAGATATTTATTGAGCTTTTACAGCTGAATTATCTGTCGATAACCGGCATTTTGAAGTTGCCCATGCGCACCGACGTTACCCCATTGGCAGGTACTGTTACATCTAAATAATCGCTGTCGTCGGTAATGGTAAGCGAAAGGGGTTCATCGTTGCGGTTTGAAAGAACCGCAGCCGTACTGCCGTCGGGGTTTACAAAGCCCGCACAGGTAAGCCCATAAGGCTGCCATCCATTGGTATCAACCCTGTAAGCACCGGGCTTTACAACGGCTGCAATGTGGCTTATTATATAATAATGTGAATTGTACGTAATATGCGAATAGCTTTCCTTATCAATGTCAACGGCACCATAACACGTCTGACATCCGCCATCAAGATTGGGTCCTCGCTGTGTGTCGAGCATTAAATTCCATACCATTACCGCCCTGCACGAGCGGTTAACCGTACCCAGAACCACATGCTCCATATCGTCATTGAGGCGCGCCTTCAGGCTACGGCCGTTGTTCCATGTGCCTATACTGGTTTCGGTAAAGATGAGTTCTTTCCCCGGTGCCAGCCTGCGGATGTTGTCAAGCTCGCTTTCTGCCCCTCCGTAATTGTGGTAAGCGGCTCCCACAACAAGCTCAGAACCGGCAAAAGATGAGCCCAATGCCGTATAAACCTTTATGGGATACTCGTACTGATCGGGCATATTGTCGTAATTATAATTGTGGTCAAACACATAGATTCTGGTTTTTATACCAGCCTTTTTAAAGGCCCATGCCATTGCCTTTACAAACGGAGCCTCATCCTCCCAGGGCATAAAGGTTGACGCACAGTTGCCTTTGTTCAGAGGTTCGTTCTGCGGACTAACGGCATAAACGCTTATACCCTCACGCTTCATGGCTTTGATAAACTTCACAAAATATTGTGCATACACGTCGCGATAAGCGGGATTAAGACGCCCGTCCGTCCACGAGTAATGGGGTTTTCGGCTTACAGGGTCGGAAACTTTCATCCAACGCGGGCACGTCCACGGTGCAGCAATTACCTTAACAGCGGGATTTATGGCCAGCACCTCTTTTAAAACGGGCAGCACATACTGCTTTTCGTCGCTATGAAAGGCAAAGTTTTCGAGCCCCTTTTTATCGCACAGCGTATACTCGGTGCTCGAAAAATCGTTACAACCTATCGACATTCGCACATAACTTGCACCATAACCGTTACGGTTTGAAAACGTTTGTACCAGAAAACGGTGACGCGCAGCCGGCGACATTTTCAGCAAATTATAACACGCCGAGTATGTAAGGGCATAGCCAAAACCGTCAATATCCTGATACCTGCTGTTGCGATGTAGTGTAACCAGGTGCTCAGAAACTTCCTTCTTACTGGTTTTTCCTGTTGTAAGAGCAAGACTTTGGGAACCGTCGGCCGTTGTTGTAAACTCACAATAACTTTGCGAACGCATGGCCACTGGCAAACAGAGAACGCATAATAACACAAAGAGCTTTTTCATAGCATGTTAAAAAATTTAGCATGTAAAATTAAACATTAATCTGAAATTGTACAAAGGACAGCCCTTAAATTTTCCCATTTTAACAAACAGGGCACACCCGTTGACCCATAACACTTATATTATAACAAAACAGAACCGACAATACCATTAAACAAAACAGGCGTTATGGCAATGGCTTTAAGGAACAATGCAGCCGGCTTTACATAGGCTTTATCTGACATTTACATTGTATAGAACAATGTTCGGCGGCCGTCAGCAGCGCAGTCGGCGATCGTCATACACGTCGTCCGGCGGCCGTCAACAGCACTGCTGACGGCCGCCAGACGATGAACATTACACCACTATGCAACAGGCTGAACGACCTCGATGGGGCAACATTAAGAAATATTGACAACAGAAGAACGCAATAATGTCATAAACATCACAGTTCCCAGACTGCGATTAATTCGCAGGATACAAAATAAAATTAAGCATCGTGCACGGTATATCGCAACTGGAAATGAAGTCGGGAAAAATTGTCATTATGGTTTGAAAAAAGCTGACAATACTGACAATTTGTATTATTTTAAAATTGAAAGTAAAAATAATTACCATAAAATGATGGTTTAATCAAATTATTTATTAATTTTGCTATCGTTATCCTGAAAACAATCTTTTTACCTTAGATGAAACTAATGCCTATTGAAGATTTGAAGCGTTTGCCTGTGAAGGTGGGCGCTTTTTTCATATTATGCCGTTTTATGTATTCTTCTATTATACGGAAACTTATACCGCTTACGACATATAAGCCTGCCATACAGCTCCCCATCCTCTTACCATAAACTTGTAATAGAGAAACCAGAAAAACACAAACATATGGCCAGGCCCGTCATACACTTAATGCAGCACAGGCCTATGGATATATTTTGTCAAAATTATTGTACACTGTTTGTTTTGAAAAAAAATATACGATATAGAGTTATCCAGCAACTTATGACGCATAACGGCTGTATAAGCCTGAAATAAAGGGAAAGCCCTGCCACAATTATACAAATTCCCCTGCACTGATATTTTACATCAGGCACGAAAACAAACCGTCGCGACACAAGGCCCCGACGGCGTAAACAAGAAAATACAAAAACGGTTATTTGATATAAAAGTTGCGGGTTAAAGCGGCATACCATTCCGACCTGCTGCCGTCAGGACAGGACAAGACAACTGTTTTTTCGTCATACATTTCGGGGCGAAGACGTGTAAACGACACCAGACAGCGCCTGACAGGCTTACGCAAAGACGGCTTCACATGGTATAAACGCTCTATGAAAAAGCCCTGTAAGGCCGCCTCGGCAGCAAACAATTCGTAGGCCTCAACAGGAACAATGGCCGACAAGCACCCTGTTTTGACGAGCCAGCGGCTGGCAAAAGAAAAAATATCGGCAAAGGGAAGAAACTCGGCATTACGTGCCATGGCTCTGCTTTTATCAGGTGCATTAAGACTGTTAAGAAAAAAAGGCGGATTAGTTACCATCGCATCGAAAGGATGCTGAGGCTGCCATGTTCGCAAATCGCCATGGTAAAACCGTAACTGTTTCGCAAAAACCGACTGTTCTGCATTCTCACACGACTGTTGTACCGCATCGCCATCAATCTCAATTCCCTCAATCATGGCATGGCGAAATCGCTGTGCCATCATCATCGCTACAAGGCCCGAGCCCGAACCTATGTCAAGAATGCGGCCCCCCCCACAGGCCCATGCACCCAGCAAAACACCGTCAGTGCCTACCTTCATCGCGCAACGGTCGTGCCGAATACGGAACTCTTTAAAAACAAAGCCATTTAACATAACTTATTAACGCTACTATATGGCATTTATTACTTTTTGTGTACCTTTGCAAAAGATTTAATGATAAGGTAATAAATAGTTTATACATTTGAGTTTCTCAAATCAGGAGAAAAAGACTTTTTTTATGTCAAACAACAATCCAAGCATTCAGATGTTTGCTGATATAGAAGGCAATGTAGCCGATATTCTTAAAACTGATGCTCCCGAAATTGTCCCCGTTCTTGCTACTCGCAATATGGTAATCTTCCCCGGCGTGCTTGTTCCTATCCTCCTTGGCAGGAAACCAAGCATGGCTCTTGCACGCTGGATGAGCAAGAATGAGAAGAATAACGTTTGTGCAATATTCTGTCAAAAGAAAGTCGATATTGACACACCCCGTGAGCGTGACATCTACGACACAGGTGTATATGCACGTCTTGTCCGCATTATTGAAATGCCGTCATCTGACAATATCACAGCTATCTTTCAGGCAACAGGCCGTTGCCATTTAGACAGTATAACCACCGTACGCCCTTTTTACAAAGGCCATGTTACGGCAATGCCCGAAGAAATTCCAGCCGATGACAACGAAGAGTTTAAAACCATAGTAAGCAATGTCCGTACTGCCACGCAACAGTTTATACAACTTAGCGACGAAATTCCTGATGAAACCATCATGACAGTCAGGAACCTTACGAACGATGTGCTGCTTACTAACTTCGTATGCACCAACCTTCCATTTGATGCAAAGGAAAAGGTTTCGTTGCTCTCTACCACAGATATGAGAGAAAGAGCAATGGAATTGCTGAAGTTAATGAATCGCCAGATTCAGTTACAGCAACTGAAAAACGACATTCGCCGTAAGACAAAAGTTGACCTTGATGAGCAGCAAAAGGAATATTTCCTGCAGCAGCAAATGAAAAACATTAAGGAAGAATTGGGTGAAAAGGGAAACAATCCGGAACGGGCACGACTGGAAGAAGGTGCAAAAAAGAAGGAATGGCCGGCGTCGGTTGCGCAGCATTTCGCCAGAGAGCTGGAGCGATTAGATTCATTTAATCCTCAGAGTCCTGAATACAGCATACAGGTTAACTACCTGGAGCAGATGCTTGCACTGCCTTGGAACAAGAGTACAACGGACAATTTGGATATAAAACATGCCCGACGCATACTGGATGAAGACCACTATGGCATGGAGAAAGTGAAGGAACGCATTCTCGAATACCTTGCCGTTCTGCAACTTCGTGGCAATATGAAGTCGCCTATTCTTTGTCTGGTAGGCCCTCCCGGCGTAGGAAAGACATCGCTTGGAAAGAGTATTGCCAAAGCCATGCACAGGAAATATGTGCGCGTTTCGCTTGGCGGCGTACACGATGAAAGCGAAATTCGCGGACACCGCCGCACGTATGTGGGAGCTATGCCCGGCAGAATTATCAAGAGTATGCAGAAGGCCGGGTCGGCAAATCCCGTGTTTATTCTCGACGAAATTGACAAAATTACGCAAAATACCATCAACGGAGACCCTTCGTCGGCATTGCTGGAGGTGCTCGATCCCGAGCAAAACAGCACATTCCATGATAACTATCTGGACATAGATTACGACCTTTCGAAGATTCTTTTCATTGCTACTGCAAATGAATTGAATACGATACCGGCGCCCCTTCTCGACAGAATGGAAGTCATAGAAGTGTCTGGATACATCACCGAAGAGAAGATAGAGATAGCCAAACACCACCTTATTCCAAAGGAATTAGAGAATACAGGACTTAACGATATAAAGCCCAGGGTAAAGTTTAACAAGGCTACTTTGGAGAAGATTATTGAATCGTATACTCGCGAAAGCGGCGTACGCCAATTGGAAAAACAAATAAACAAGGCTTTAAGAAAGATTGTATTCAACAAGGCTGTTGACGACTCTTTCCCGCAAAAAGCCATTACTCCGTCGGACGTTGTTGCCCTATTGGGCAAGCCCCCTTATTATCGTGACATTTATCAGGGAAACGAATATGCAGGCATTGTAACCGGTTTGGCATGGACAAGTGTAGGTGGAGAGATTCTGTTTATTGAGACATCGTTATCGAAAGGCGCCGCCGGTAAGCTTACATTAACGGGTAATCTGGGCGATGTGATGAAAGAAAGTGCCATTATTGCCCTGCAATACGTCAAGGCTCACTGTGAATATCTGGGAATTGATTACCGCATTTTCGACAACTATAACATCCATATCCACGTGCCTGAAGGTGCTACACCCAAGGACGGACCATCGGCAGGTATCACCATTGCCACATCAATAGCATCAGCCCTTACACAGCGAAAGGTTCGCAAGAACACCGCTATGACAGGCGAAATAACCTTGCGAGGCAAAGTGTTACCGGTAGGAGGAATAAAGGAAAAGATATTAGCCGCCAAGCGTGCAGGCATTACAGACATCGTGATGTGCAAGGATAACCAGAAGGATATTGATGAAATTCCACAGAAATATTTAACAGGAGTTACATTCCATTACGTTGAGGACGTACAGGATGTATGGGATTTTGCACTTACGAAAGAAATGGTTTCACATCCCGTTCACTATACCATCGACAAGAAAGAAGAGAAAGATTCACAAAAGGCTATGGAACAATAGCCGGGACACGATGTCGAATTAACGAACAGAAATGAAGTTTCAGCTACAAGTTACAGACAAGGCATCTGATGCCCGTACAGGATTAATTACGACCGACCACGGCCAAATTAAGACACCAATCTTTATGCCGGTCGGCACCTGCGGCTCGGTAAAGGGAGTGCATTTCAGCGAACTTCGCGAACAAGTAAAGGCCCAGATTATCCTCGGTAACACGTATCATCTGTACCTCAGGCCCGGTTTAGAGGTACTGAAAGCGGCGGGAGGACTGCACGGTTTCAACGGTTGGGAACGACCAATACTTACAGATAGTGGCGGGTTTCAGGTGTTTTCACTCACGGGTATCAGAAAACTGACGGAGGAAGGATGTATGTTTCGTTCGCACATTGATGGCTCGAAGCATTTCTTTACTCCTGAAAATGTAATGGATACAGAGCGTATTATCGGTGCCGATATTATGATGGCGCTCGACGAATGTCCCCCAGGACAGAGCGATTATCAATATGCAAAGAAGAGTCTTGCGATGACACAACGATGGCTTGACCGTTGTATTAAGCACTTTAATGAGACTGAACCTCTGTACGGATACCAGCAAAGCCTCTTCCCTATCGTGCAAGGGTGCACGTTTAAAGACCTAAGACGCGAGGCCGCTATGTTTGTAGCTGACAAGGGTGCCGACGGTAACGCCATTGGCGGACTGGCTGTTGGGGAGCCAACGGAGGTGATGTATGAGATGATTGAGGTTGTAAACGAGATACTTCCCAAGGACCGTCCACGCTACCTCATGGGGGTAGGTACTCCGCAAAACATCCTTGAGGCAATAGAAAGAGGTGTAGACATGTTCGACTGTGTGATGCCAACGCGCAACGGCCGCAATGCCATGCTCTTTACTTATAATGGCACCATGAATATGAAAAACAAAAAATGGGAGACCGATTTCACTCCCATCGACCCCGATGGATGTGATATTGACCGCATTACGACAAAAGCATACCTGCACCATCTCTTCAAAGCAGGTGAGCTTTTAGCCATGCAAATTGCGTCCATCCATAACTTATCGTTCTATCTGCGTCTTGTAACAGATGCACGAAAACACATTGAAAACGGTGATTTTGTAAGCTGGAAGAACAGTGTCATTGACCAGTTGGGGCAGAGAATATAATAATGAGAAGTTACGCTAACATTCGTAAATACCGCCGATTATACCATGCAGGCAGATGGACAAGCCGGCATCCGGTATGGCTTCATCGTATATTTCGTGCCATAAACAAGCATACGAAACCCTTACAAAAGGGCTTTTTATGGCTGTTGCCCTATTTAAAGCTCCTGCGAATATTTAATCCTTTCCACTATATTACAAGGTTAGACTGGTATATTATTCGCAAATTCATTGGCACTTACTTCTTTTCAATAGCGCTCATTATTACCATATCCATTGTATACGACGTCAATGAGAATCTGGCAAAGTTTACGCAATATCATGCGCCGCTGAAAGCAATCGTATTCGATTATTATTTTAATTTCGCGCCTTACCTGGCCAATCTTTTCAGTGCACTGTTTGTTTTCATTGCCGTTATTTACTTTACGTCGAAACTTGCAGGCAATTCTGAGATCATCGCTATGTTGGCATCGGGTATCAGTTTTAAGCGGCTTCTCAGGCCGTATATGATTTCGTGTGCCCTGCTTTCTGCTCTTTCGTATTACCTTTCGGCCTATGTAATACCCCACGGTACAATTGTAAGACACAACTTTGAAACCCTTTACCAGAATAGGAAAACCAATACTTCGGCAGGGAATATTCAATTAGTGGTAGAGCCCGGCGTCATTGTCTACATCCAAAACTATGACAATAATACCAAGCAGGGATATGGATTTTGCCTGGATAAGTTCGAAAACAAGAAGCTTGTATCGCATCTTACCGCCATGGAAGTGCAATACGATACCATATCTGACTCAAAATACCACTGGAAATTATATAACTGGAAGCTCCGCAAACTGAAAGGATTGCGCGAATATATCACCACCGGAGCAAGCAAAGACTCATTGATTCAGATTGAGCCTACTGACTTAATCTACTCGAAAGGCCAGCAGGAGACATTTACTTCGCCTGAGTTAAAGGAGTATATTTCAAAACAGATAAACCGAGGTTCAACCAATGTTGACATCTATCAGGTTGAGTATTACAAACGAATAGCATCGTCGTTTGCCTCATTTATCCTCACTATCATCGGCGCTTCTCTATCTGCACGTAAGAGAAAAGGCGGCATGGGTATGTACCTTGGCATAGGTCTGGCTCTGTCGTTTACCTATATTATGTTGCAAACCGTGTCGGCTACGTTTGCCGTTAAAGACGATCTTTCACCCATGATAGCGGCCTGGCTGCCTAACATTATTTTTGCCATTATCGCCTTTATTTGTTACAGGCAGGCACCCAATTAATATTTTACCGCCCCTAAACTTCTGGCAAGACAAGATAAAAAGCATGCCAGAAGCTCCTTCTCATCACAATAAGAAGAATGAATTATGAAATTTGAAGAATTAGATTTAAACGACAACGTCCTCGATGCACTGTACGATATGCGCTTCGATGAGTGCACACCCGTTCAGGAAAATTGTATACCTCCCATCCTTGATAAACGCGATGTCCTGGGCGTTGCCCAAACTGGAACAGGAAAAACTGCTGCCTACCTGCTGCCAATACTCTCACGTCTGGCCGACGGTGGCTTTCCAAAGGATGCCGTTAACTGCATTATCATGTCGCCTACACGTGAGCTTGCCCAACAAATTGACCAGGCAATGCAGGGCTTTTCCTATTATTTACCCGATGTCTCCAGCGTGGCAGTGTATGGTGGTAACGACGGAAACCGCTACGATCAAGAGATGAAAAGCATGCGCCTTGGCGCTGATGTCATCATAGCTACACCCGGTCGTCTCATCTCCCATATCAGCATGGGCAACATCGATTTAAGCAAAGTGAGTTTCTTTGTACTGGATGAAGCCGACCGAATGCTTGACATGGGCTTCTCCGAAGACATCATGAAGATAGCATCAGGACTGCCCGAAAGCTGCCAGACTATTATGTTTTCGGCTACCATGCCCAAGGATATTGAGACCATGGCACAAAAGCTTCTCAAAAACCCTGTGGAAATAAAGCTGGCCGTTAGCAAGCCTGCCGAGAAGATTAATCAAAGTGCATACATCTGCTACGAAACGCAAAAGCTGAAAATTATCGACGACATCTTTAAGGCCGGCGACCTGAAACGCGTCATCATATTCTCGGGTTCTAAGATGAAGGTTAAGCAAATTAACCAGGCATTACAGCGTCTTAAGATCAACTGTGGGGAAATGCACTCCGACCTTGACCAGGCACAGCGCGACGAAATGATGTATAAATTCAAAAGCGGACAGCTTGATGTTCTCGTCGCTACCGACATTGTTTCACGCGGAATTGACATTGATGACATCACAATGGTTATTAATTATGATGTGCCTCACGATGCCGAAGACTATGTTCACCGTATAGGACGTACCGCCCGTGCGGACAGAGACGGTGTGGCTATCACCTTTGTCAACGAAGATGACATGTATGCTTTCCACCAGATTGAGAAGTTTCTGGAACGCGAAATCACCAAAAACCCGTTGCCGGAAGGCTGTGGCGAAGGGCCGGAATATACCACAACGAAGCGCCCGGGTAAAACAAATGCACGAAACCGACGCCGGAACGACCGCAACCAAACGGCACACCGCGACTCAAAACAGCATGAACACGGACGCCGGAACAATCGCAATACACGTGGCAATAATGGCAAAAGCGAAGCCCAGAATGCTGCCAATACTGAAAAAAGACAGGATAATCGTCAGCAGCAAAGGCAGCAAGGCCAGAACAATAACAGAACAAACGAAACAACCGACAGCGCACAACACAACACGCGTACCCCCAATAACAACCACAAGAACCGCAGGCAGAACAACCGGCAAGGCAATACAGAGGGACGCGGACAAGAACAAGAGCGCAATAACAACACTGAACGGCGTAACAACTATAACCGCCGTAACAACAACCGACGCCCGCAAAGGCAAGGCGAAGATAGGCAAAGACGTAACAGTTCTTCGCCAAAAGCTGCTGCTACAACAACACCTGTTACCAATCCTGAAAGCGGTATTGCCAGACTTATCAAACGCCCTCTGCGCTGGCTAAAGGCACTGGGGAAAAAATAAAACAGAAGATTCTTTTAAACTCTTTGCTTATGAAAAAGAATAATAAGGCCGGACACGGCCTGTCAGAATGTACTACTATCGTTGTAGGTGGGAAATTAACGGGTGACGGTTCGCGCATATTTGCACGGTCAGAAGACTTTGATGCCATGCGCTGTAAGAACTGGTTGGTTTTCGATGACACCGAAAACGGTCCGGAAGAGTTCGTTGCAGACGACAGCTCTTTTCGCTGTCCGCTGCCCAAAAAGCGCTTAGGCTACACAGCTCTGCCCGATTATCAGTATCACCACGAATGGGGAAGCGCCGGCTTTAACACCGCAGGCGTCGGCGAAAGCTCTACTGAAACCATCTTCAGCAGCCCAGAAGCACTGAAACACGACCCTTACGTTGAGAACGGATTAGCTGAGAACTGTACCTACAATACGGTATTGCCTTACGTGCATACCGCGCGTGAAGGTGTAGAACGCTTAGGTGCTATGATCGAGAAATACGGCTCAGCCGAAGGCTTCGGCATCGGTTTCATTGACGATAATGAGACCTGGTACCTGGAGAATGCGTGCGGACACCACTGGCTTGCCTGCCGTATTCCAGACGATAAATACTTTGTTACCGGCAACCAAAGCCGCTTTCGCCAGTACGATCCCAACGATAAGGAGAACTTCTTAGCCGATAAAGACCTGCTCAGCTTTGCTGAAAAGCACGGCCTCTGGAACCCTGAGGAAGGACCTTTTGACTTTCATACGGCCTACTCTAAAGACGATATTGCCGACCATACCTATAATTATACACGTGTATGGGGCTTGCAAAAGCTGTTCACTCCGTCGCTGAAGCAGGATGTCAACGTCAATAATTTCCCCGTCTTTGCTACGCCCGACAGCGGCCATATCACTGTACAGGAACTTCGAAATGCCTTTCGTTTCCACTACGACGGCACCGAACACGATCCTTATTTGCACAATAACGGCAAGGAACCATGGCGCCCGGTATCCATCTTCCGCACCACACAAACCCACCTTATACAGGTTCGTCCCTGGCTGCCACAAGCCATAGGGCACGTTACTTACGTTGCCAACGGTATGGCCGACTTAGGTGTTTTCCTGCCCATTTACCAGGGAATTAAGAGCTTTCCGCGCCCTTACAGCACAGGCGACTGCCATTGTGACAACGAGTCGGCATACTGGAGATTCCGCAAAGTAATGACACTGGCCATGACAAACTATAATGCCTATGCTCCCATTGTAAAGGAAACATACGCACGTTTAGAGGCCGAGAACGACCAGCGACAGAAGGAATTTGAGGCGCGTTACCTTGAAATATACAAGGATAAACCCATGGAGGCACAGGATATGTTACAGCAGTTCAGCGACGATATACTGAACAGGGCTCTCGAAGTAGCTGATAAGCTTACGCTTGAACTGTTTACACGTCTTACCGAAGACACGATGAAGGAATATATGTTCCACGGTGCCTGAAAAGCCAAACATAGAAAATAGTGAAGGAGGCCATGCGTATAACAACGTCATGACCTCTTTTTTTATACATGAATATTCTGGAATGAGGGATTAAGTATTGCCTCACGGCCAGCCCGTTACTAAATAATCTTCCACCCTTTTCATCATATATGTAAAGCCTTCATGTGCTTATGCTCATCGTTCGGCGAGCGTCAGCAGCACGTCCGGCGAACGTCATACAACGGGTGTGACGGCCGTCAGCAGCATTGCCGACGGCCGCCGAACAATAACCTTAACAATGCCAGGGCAGGAACAAATGGCCAGAACCTTTGCAAGAAAACAGCGTAAAGGCAGAACCATTCAGCCCTGCA
This sequence comes from Prevotellaceae bacterium, assembly GCA_015256945.1. GTDB lineage: Bacteria > Bacteroidota > Bacteroidia > Bacteroidales > Bacteroidaceae > Prevotella. The sequence goes on from JABZLB010000006.1 coordinate 64,690, forward strand.
CAACAATGAAAGAAACCAAAAACCAGATATAAAGAGATGCCATGCACCGGCTATCTCACCGTGATATGCCAGCAACCCTGATGTACCTCATACTTGATATAACAACGGTTTTGCGCACGCATATCCCTTAACACTTCGGCAAGAACGTATTTAAGTGTATCGTTACGCACCTCATGCCGGTGCTCTCCCGGCGCCTGCACCGTTTTGTAACGATTATAACATACATCGAACGTGGTGCCATAGAGATGACAGCTGTGCTCGGTGGCATTACGATTCTTACCACGAAGCCTGGCCACATCGGCCCTTGAGCGCAACACGCTCGTCACAATGATTTTATGAAGAGGTATGCCTTTAATTTGCAAACTGTCATAAAAATTACGCCCTATGTCCTGTAACAGCACCGACGCACGCGGTACAAGGTAGGGAATGCTGTTGCGAAGGCGGTCAACATAGAAGTAAGGGTTGCTGCCAATATATACCAATTCCTTTATCCTCTGGGCGGCTTCTGCACTGTCGGCCACCGGTTTTACACCCCACTTACGGGCTGATGTTAGCTGCACATCGTTCTGATCGGGAAACGAAACTTCGTATCCCGGCACACTATAAATACGATGACGCACTTCGCTGCCGTCAGCATTGAAGAAACTCGATGTCGTAGAAAGTCCGTCAGCCAATACCGGCTGGTCACGCTTACCGGCGTCTCCGCCCCCCGGCGACACCATATTTTCAGGAGAATTGTTGTTTTGTGAAGATGAAACCGCCGAAGAATTGCGAGCTATTGAAGGAAATATACAACGTACAGCAGCCAGCAACAAGGTTACCATACAAAAACCCAATAAAAATTTATTCTTCGAGATCTTCATTTCAACAAGTGCAAAAAAACTTCACGCTACTGTGCATTGCAAAAATAATACAATTCAAAAGAACCACAAAACAAATCATAGACAAAAGCCCCCGGCAGGCTTCATATTTTCAGTTAACTTGTTTGTCATCTCACGTTTTTTACTTAATTTTGCAGCAGTAGGAAAATAATAATTTTAAACATTGATTGAGAAGCATTTTGCATTAGAAGACATTGATCCCGTTATTTTTTACGGGATAAACAATGTTCATCTCCAAATGATAAAGTCGCTCTTTCCAAAACTGCGCATTGTAGCACGGGACAACATCATCAAAATTTTCGGTGACGAGGAGGAAACAGCCCGTTTTGAGGGCGATTTGGAGACGATGCGCAAACATGTTTTAAAGTTTAACACCATATCTGATGAGGATATTCTTGACATTGTAAAAGGGCGGCATACACGTGAGGAAGGTGTAAAGGGTGCTCTTGTATACAGTGTTTCTGGCAGGCCTATAAAGGGAAGGTCGGCCAATCAGCAAAAACTGATCGACGCTTTTGAAAACAGTGATATGATCTTTGCCGTAGGACCTGCCGGCACCGGCAAAACATACCTCAGCATTGCATTGGCTGTAAAGGCCCTGAAAGAGAAAACAATCAAGAAGATTATCTTAAGCAGGCCGGCCGTAGAAGCAGGCGAAAAGCTCGGCTTTCTGCCCGGCGACATGAAAGATAAAATCGATCCTTATCTGCAACCCCTGTACGATGCCCTCGAAGATATGATACCGGCAGCCCGTCTTCAGGACATGATGGACAAGCATATCATACAAATTGCACCGCTCGCCTTTATGCGGGGACGCACGCTCAGCGACGCCGTTGTTATTCTTGATGAGGCTCAAAACACTACCCCTGCGCAAATACGCATGTTCCTTACACGTATGGGATGGAGTACGAAAATGATTGTAACGGGCGACCTTACACAAATAGACCTCCCGCGAGAACAAAAGAGCGGCCTCAAAGAAGCCATGCACATCCTGGCAGATATTGACGGCATATCGGTAATAAAACTCAATCAAAAAGATATTGTACGCCATAAATTAGTAACCCGCATTGTCAATGCCTACGACGCTTATGACAGGAAAGTGCAGGAGGAACAGAAAGAACAGCGTGCTGAAAGGGCAAATGCAAGGCTGGCCCGTGGGACAATAAAGACGGAGAAGCTGCCTATTATAGAAGGCGACAGCACCAACGAGAACTGATTTTTCCGGCACAAAACACCAGGAGGCAACATGGTATGCGGAACTACAATGAACGTAAACTCATATTAAGAAAACAAATATAGTTTAACAAAATAAAAAGGAGCCCCGCAGCGAAAGCGCCTCCGTGCAAACGAAGGTAAGGGAAGAATTATGAAAGCATTAACTTACACTGACTTCCATTTTGATGGACAAAAGAATGTTTACCACGGTAAAGTACGCGATGTTTACGACATCAACGACGACCTTATTGTAATGGTCGCAACAGATCGAATATCTGCTTTTGATGTTGTTCTTCCTAAAGGTATTCCCTTCAAAGGGCAGGTTTTGAACCAGATAGCAGCAAAATTCCTTGACGCTACGGCTGATATATGCCCCAATTGGAAGCTTGCTACACCCGATCCTATGGTTACTGTCGGATTGAAATGCGAAGGATTTCGCGTAGAAATGATTATACGCTCTATCCTTACAGGCTCTGCATGGCGTGCCTATCAGGAGGGATGCCGTGAGCTGTGCGGCGTAAAACTTCCCGATGGCATGCGCGAAAACGAGCGTTTCCCGGAGCCAATCATCACCCCTACCACCAAAGCCGACGAAGGACATGACCTGAATATATCGAAGGAAGAGATTATAAAGCAGGGCATTGTATCGGCTGAAGACTATGCCGTTATTGAAGACTGGACACGCAAGCTCTTTGCACGCGGCCAGGAAATAGCTGCAAAACAGGGACTGATTCTTGTTGACACCAAATACGAATTCGGCAAGCACGATGGCAAGCTGTACCTCATTGATGAGATTCACACACCCGATTCGAGCCGCTATTTCTACGCTGACGGCTATGAAGAAAAGTTTGAAAAAGGCGAGCCACAGAAACAATTGTCGAAAGAATTCGTGCGTCAGTGGCTCATTGAACACAATTTTATGAACGAGCCCGGGCAGAAAATGCCGGAGATTACCGACGAATATGCCGAGAGCGTAAGCGACAGATACATTGAACTTTTTGAGCATATCACAGGCGAAAAGTTTGACAAGGCAGCTGAAGAAGGCGATATTGCAGCCCGCATAGAGCGCAACGTTGCCAACTATCTGGCTACACGTAAATAGTAATTACAGGGGGCAGAAGGAGCATCATACACAAAATGGATGCACCTTTCTGCCCTTCTTTTTTCATCATAACGGAAATGTACAAACAAGAAGAAATAAAACCAGACGGCAGAACAGGCGATAAAGGCACGCTTGTAGAGCAGATGTTCGACGACATTGCTCCCAAATATGACATGCTGAATCATCGTTTGTCATGGAACATTGACAAGGGATGGCGCAATAAAGCCGTTATGCAGCTTGCACCGTTTAAGCCCAAAACAATACTTGATATTGCTACGGGAACGGGCGATTTCGCTATTCTGCTGGGAAAAAAGCTTAAGCCTGAGCACCTGATTGGGGCTGACATTTCAGAAGGAATGATGAAAATAGGTCGGGAAAAAGTGAAACAACAGGGGCTTGATTCGATGATTGAGTTCAAAAAAGAAGACTGTATGGCACTGTCATTTCCCAACGAAACATTCGATGCTGTTACAGCAGCCTACGGCATTCGCAACTTTCAAAATCTGGATAAAGGCCTGGCAGAGATGTACCGTGTGCTGAAAAAAGGCGGTCATCTGTCCATAGCCGAACTTACATCACCTGTAAGTTTCCCCATGAAACAGCTGTTTAAGATATACTCACACACCCTTCTTCCGGCTTATGGAGCCTTTGTAACCAAGAACCGCGGGGCGTACGATTATCTGACCGCCACCATAGAAGCCTTTCCACAAGGCGAGAAAATGATGGCCATTCTGAAAGGAGCCGGCTTCACCAAAGTTTCTTTTAAACGGCTTACATTTGGTATATGCACCATCTATTTTGCTGAGAAATAAATAATATATCCCTTATGTTATGGATAAATACGGACTTATAGGATACCCTTTAGGACACTCTTTCTCAATTAATTACTTTAACGAGAAATTTGAGAATGAAGGAATTGATGCACGATATGAGAATTTCGAAATTGCCTCTATCCGGCAATTTCCTGAAATTATTGATACCAATCCTGAACTGCGCGGCCTGAACGTAACCATACCCTACAAAGAACAGGTGATTGATTACCTCGATTCGCTGAGTCCTGAAGCACAGGCAATAGGCGCGGTAAACGTAATAAAGGTAGAACATAAGGGCAAAAACACAATTCTGAAAGGCTATAACAGCGATGTCATAGGGTTTACACGAAGCATAGAACCTTTGCTGGAGAGGTATCATAAAAAGGCTTTAATTCTGGGTACAGGAGGAGCATGCAAGGCCATTGACTTTGGATTGAAGTCGTTAGGACTGCAAACTCAGTGGGTAAGTAGGCACGAAAAGCCGAACGCTATCACCTATGAACAGATTACTGCTGAACTGATAACCGAATATAATGTTATCGTAAACTGTACACCTTGCGGCATGTATCCTCATGCTGATGAATGCCCAAGGTTGCCCTATGAGGCCATGAACAGTCATACCTTATTATATGACTTACTTTACAACCCTGACGAAACACTATTCATGAAGCGTGGCAAAGCGCGGGGAGCATTAGTTAAAAACGGATTGGAAATGCTGCTATTACAAGCATTTGCCAGCTGGGAGTTCTGGAACAAATAAAACAAACAAACCTGAAATACACAATATACAATGAACAACCGATACATGATGCGAGGCGTAAGCGCCGCTAAGGAAGACGTTCATAACGCCATAAAAAATATAGACAAGGGAATTTTTCCACAAGCTTTCTGTAAAATTATCCCCGACATTCTGGGTGGAGATCCCGAGTATTGCAACATTATGCACGCTGATGGTGCAGGTACAAAGTCGTCGCTGGCATACATGTACTGGAAAGAAACCGGCGATTTGAGCGTATGGAAAGGCATTGCACAAGACGCCATTGTGATGAACACCGACGACCTGCTTTGTGTAGGAGCTGTTGATAATATATTGGTAAGCAGTACCATAGGCCGCAACAAAATGCTTATTCCCGGCGAAGTTATATCGGCTATCATCAACGGAACCGATGAGCTGCTTGCAGAAATGCGCAAGATGGGCATTGGCATTTATCCTACCGGAGGCGAGACAGCCGACGTGGGTGACCTTGTAAGGACAATCATTGTCGACTCAACCGTAACATGTCGAATGAAGCGAAGCGACGTCATTAACAATGCAAACATACGGCCGGGCGATGTAATTGTCGGACTAAGCTCAACAGGACAGGCAACCTATGAGCAACGATACAACGGTGGTATGGGCAGCAACGGGCTGACAAGTGCACGTCATGACGTATTCTCTAAATACTTAGCTGAGAAGTTTCCTGAAAGTTTCGATCATGCCGTAGCCGAAGAACTGGTATACAGCGGACGCTACAAGCTGACCGACAATATCAATGACGTACCAGTAAATGCAGGACAATTGGTTCTTTCGCCAACACGAACTTATGCTCCTGTCATCAAACGGGTGCTTGATGAACAGCGTCAGAATATACACGGTATGGTGCATTGTACGGGAGGTGCACAAACAAAGGTGCTGAACTTTGTAGGTGACGATTGCAAGGTTATTAAGGATAACATGTTCCCTATTCCCCCATTGTTTAAGATTATACACGATTGTTCAGGAACCGACTGGAAAGAAATGTATCAGGTTTTCAACATGGGGCATCGTTTAGAAATATATGTTCAACCTGAGGTTGCATCGTCAATTATTGAAATTAGCAGAAGTTTCGGCATTGAAGCACAGGTTATAGGGCATATCGAAAAAGGGGAACGGTCACTCACCATACATTCAGAATACGGAGAGTTTACCTACTAAACCTTTATATCGTAAGACAGGAAGATGTATTCATAAAAAAAGGATAATAACCAACAGACTTCAGAAAAAGAGAAAAATATAAACGAAGATGGCAGAAGAAAATAACAGTATATTAGCGAAACTTGAAGGTCTTGAAGCCCGTTATGAGGAAGTTTCAACACTTATTACCGACCCTGCTGTTATAGCAGACCAACAGCGATATGTTAAACTTACCAAGGAATATAAGGATTTGGGCGACGTAATGGCTGCCCGTAAAAAATATATCGACTGTCTGAACAATATCAAAGAGGCCAAGGATATAATTGCCAACGAAAGCGATGCAGACATGAAAGCCATGGCGCGTGAAGAACTTTCGGAGAACGAATCAAAGCTTCCCCAAATAGAAGAAAGCATTAAAATAGCCTTAGTTCCAGCAGATCCTGAAGACGCTAAAAACGTACAGATGGAAATTAGAGCCGGTACAGGTGGCGACGAAGCTGCACTTTTTGCAGGTGATATTTTTAATATGTATAAACGTTACTGCGATAAAAAAGGCTGGACACTTAATGTTATGAACGCCAACGAAGGTGCAGTTGGAGGCTTTAAAGAGATTGATTTCGAAGTGAAAGGGGCGAATGTATACGGCACTCTCAAATATGAGTCGGGCGTTCATCGCGTACAACGTGTCCCTGCTACTGAGTCGAACGGACGCATGCAAACCTCAGCGGCTACTGTTGCTGTGCTGCCAGAGGCCGACAAATTTGAAGTACATATCAACGAAGGCGACATTAAATGGGATACATTCCGCTCAAGTGGTGCCGGCGGACAGAACGTAAATAAGGTAGAATCTGGTGTACGCCTGCGTTATCCATGGAAAAATCCCAATACAGGAGAGGTGGAAGAGATATTGATTGAGTGCACAGAGACACGAGATCAGCCTAAGAATAAGGAACGTGCGCTGAGCAGGTTGTACACCTATATTTACGATCACGAGCATTCAAAATATGTAAATGATATTGCAAGCCGGCGCAAAAGTCTGGTATCTACCGGTGACAGATCAGCCAAAATACGCACATACAACTTTCCACAAGGGCGCGTAACTGACCACCGTATAGGGTATACGACTCACGATTTACCCGGATTTCTTAATGGAGATATTCAGGACATTATTGACCATCTCACAGTGGCAGAGAATGCTGAAAAGCTGAAAGAAGCCGAACTATAAAGCAGATTCATAGCGTATTACCGTGATGATGAAATAAATATCAGAAAATATCATTCTTAAATAATATGGGACAGTTCTGGACAAGGAAGAAGGATGACAACAAGGATAAGGAAACTTTTAAGGCCGAAGATTTCTTTATACGCGTTACAAAACACAAAGAAGACAACAAAGTTGAATCACCAAAAGTGGAGAATACAAAATGAACAGAGAAGAACTTACAAGAGAAATCTTCAGAAAGAAAAGTTTCCTGTGCGTTGGACTTGATACTGATATTGAGAAGATTCCTGAATTTATTAAAAAGGAAGACGACCCTATCTTCTATTTTAACAAGGCTATTATTGATGCAACGGCTCCCTATTGTGTAGCTTACAAGCCTAATCTGGCATTCTATGAATGCTATGGTTTGCAAGGCATGGCAGCCTTTGAGAAGACAGTTTCGTATATTAAAAAGTTCTATCCTGACCATTTTATCATTGCCGATGCAAAGCGAGGCGACATAGGCAACACCTCAGCCATGTATGCAAAAACCTTTTTTGACGAATATAATACGGATGCTCTTACCGTAGCTCCTTATATGGGTGAGGACAGTATATTGCCTTTTTTAGAGTATTCTGACAAGTGGGTTATCGTCCTTGCACTTACAAGTAATAAAGGTAGCCATGACTTTCAGCTTACCAAAGATACAGAAGGACAGAGACTTTTTGAAAAAGTTATCACACGAACACAACAATGGGGCACACCTGATAATATGATGTATGTAGTAGGTGCCACCCAAGGCGAGATGTTTGCAGACATTAGAAAGGTTGCTCCTACACACTTTTTGCTTGTGCCTGGCGTTGGTGCACAAGGCGGAAGCCTTCAGGAAGTATGCAAGTATGGGATGATCAAGGATTGTGGTTTACTTGTAAATTCGAGCCGTGGCATTTTATATTCAGGTAAAGATACATGCTTTGCTGAAGTAGCTGCCGATAAAGCCCGGGAACTTCAACAACAAATGGCCACAGAACTAACAAAAATAATATAACCTGTTTTCACAGGAATTGTGCAAATCTGTAATCATATAACAAATACTATACAAAAGTATAATTTGTATCGCCTAAGCCTAAAAGTTAGGAAATTATTTGTTACATTTGCAGAAACGTTTAAACCAAGATAATAAATATGGAATTTTCTGCAAAACAGATTGCACAGTTTATCCATGGAAAAATAGAAGGAGACGAGAACACATGTGTTCATACTTTTGCTAAAATAGAAGAAGGAACAACAGGTTCTATTTCCTTTTTAGCCAATCCAAAATATATTCATTATATCTATGAAACGAAGTCGAGCATAGTGCTTGTTGATGAAAACATTATGCTCGAACATCCTGCTAAAGCAACTATTATCCGCGTAAAGAACGCACGTGATTGCGTAGCCAGGCTTTTACAATTATATGAAGCGTCAAAGCCTGCAAAGCAGGGTATTCATCCTTTAGCCTTTGTTTCTCCGAAAGCAAAGGTTGGAACCGACTGCTATATTGGTGCTTTTGCCTATATTGGCGATGAGGTTGAACTTGGAGACCGTTGTCAAATATATCCCAATGTTACAATTATGGACCATGTTAAGATTGGCGATAATTGTATTTTCTATCCCCATGCAAGCATTTATCATGAATGCAAGATAGGTAATAATGTCATTATCCACTCTGGTTCAGTGATTGGATCCGATGGGTTTGGGTTTGCACCGAACACAGAAACCAACCAATACGATAAGATTCCACAAATAGGAACCGTCACCATTGAGGACAATGTTGAGATAGGTGCCAACACATGTGTTGACCGTTCTACTATGGGTTCTACCTACATTAGGAAAGGTGTAAAACTTGATAACCTTGTTCAGATTGCACATAATGACGATATTGGTGAAAACACAGTGATGTCGGCCCAGGTGGGTATCGCTGGTTCTACAAAGGTTGGACAATGGTGTATGTTCGGTGGACAGGTGGGAATATCAGGACATATCACCATTGGTGATAAGGTTTTCTTAGGAGCACAGTCGGGAGTTCCATCCTCTTTGGAAAGCAATCAAACCCTTATTGGTACACCTCCTATGAAGCAATTCGCCTACTTTAAGAGCCAGGCTCTATTTCAAAAGCTTCCTGAAATATACAAACAGCTCAACAATCTGCAAAAGGAAGTTGAAGAACTTAAAAAGAATTATTAAGAAATATGGATACTGCAAAACAAACAACATTAGGTGGCAGCTTCTCACTCTTCGGCAAAGGACTTCATACAGGCCTGAGCTTAACTGTAACATTTAATCCAGCTCCTGAAAATACAGGATATAAGATACAGCGTATTGATTTGGAAGGACAACCCATTATTGAAGCAATTGCCGACAATGTGGTTGAAACAAAACGCGGTACAGTTCTCCAGAAAGGCGAAGCACGTGTATCAACTGTCGAGCATGGAATGTCGGCTTTGTACGCATTAGGCATTGACAATTGCCTTATACAGGTCAACGGTCCTGAGTTTCCCATCTTGAATGGAGCCGCAGATATGTACGTTGAAAAGATTGAAAGCGTAGGAATTATAGAACAGAATGCTCCGAAAGACTATTATATTATTCGTAAAAAAATAGAAGTAAGAGACGATGAGACTGGCTCTGTTATTACGATTCTGCCCGATAACGACTTTTCGATTACGGCCATGTGCTCTTTCCATTCTCAATTTGTAAACAGCCAGTTTGCAACATTAGACAATATAAAAAACTATACAAATGAGATTGCTCCTGCACGTACTTTTGTTTTCGTACAAGACATACTCCCACTCCTCGAGGCTAATTTAATAAAAGGAGGAGACTTGGATAACGCCATCGTTATTTATGCACGTCAGCTTGAACAGAACAAACTTGACAAACTTGCCGACTTATTAAAGGTTCCCCATATGGATGCAACTAAGATTGGTTACATCCAGCACCGTCCGCTTCAATGGGATAATGAATGTACCCGCCATAAGCTACTTGACATCATTGGCGACATGGCCTTAATAGGAAAACCTATCAAAGGTCGTATCATTGCAACACGTCCCGGCCACACCATCAACAATAAGTTTGCACGATTAATACGCAAAGAGATTCGCAAACACGAAATTCAGGCCCCTATTTATGATCCGAACGATGAGGCTTTAATGGATAATATCCGTATCAGACAGTTACTTCCTCACCGCTATCCCATGCAACTCGTCGACAAAGTAGTGGCTATGGGTGCAACAAGTATTGTAGGTGTAAAGAACGTTACTGCCAACGAGCCTTTCTTTCAGGGACATTTTCCAGAAGAACCTGTTATGCCAGGCGTTCTGCAAATCGAAGCCATGGCACAATGTGGAGGCTTGCTTATCCTCAGCCAACTTGAAGAACCTGAACGATGGTCAACTTATTTCCTGAAGATAGATGATGTTAAATTCAGACACAAAGTGATACCAGGTGATACCCTTCTCTTCAAAGTTGAGCTGCTCCACCCCTTACGCCATGGAATCAGTACCATGAAAGGCTATGTATTTGTAGGAGATCACATTGTTTCTGAAGCAACTTTTACAGCTCAAATTATTAAGAATAAATAAACCATTTATTTAATCTCCCAGAATTAATCACACCATAATTGTAACGGTATGAATCAAATTAGTCCACTGGCATATGTCCATCCTGAAGCTAAATTAGGCGACAATAATATTATCGGGCCTTTCTGTTTCATCGACAAGAACACTGTTATGGGCGACAATAACATACTCCAGAACAGTGTCACTATTAACTATGGTGCACGTATTGGAAGCCATAACGAGTTCTTTCCAGGAGCCAGTATATCTACGAAACCACAAGACTTGAAATTCAAAGGTGAAGAAAGCACGTGTGAAATAGGCGATTATAACAGTATCCGTGAGAATGTAACTATCTCGCGTGGCACCGCAGCAAAAGGTACAACACGTGTAGGAAGCCATAACCTTTTGATGGAAAATATGCACATTGCCCACGATTGTATCGTTGGGAGCCAATGTATCATTGGCAACTCTACAAAATTCGCAGGCGAAGTTACCATCGATGACAAGGCTATAATCAGCGCAGCAGTGCTGACCCATCAGTTCTGTCATATTGGCGGTTACGTCATGATTCAGGGTGGGTGCCGTTTCAGTCAGGACATTCCTCCTTTTATCATTGCCGGCAAAGAGCCTACACGATATGCTGGAATTAATCTTGTTGGTTTACGCAGACATGGCTTTAGCAACGAGCGTATTGAGCTTATCCACAATGCTTACCGCTTACTTTATAGTGAAGGTATTTTAGCCGACGGCATAAAAAAAATACAGAACGAACTCGAGGTTAATTCGGATATTCAATACATTATCGATTTTGTCCAAAGCTCAAAGCGAGGTGTTATCCGATAAATACGAACAAGAAAGAATTTTAGTTTCTATATTCTTTATTGATTTATAGCTCAATACATAAAATGATGAAAACCGTATAAGACGATACACCCTATCGTTTATACGGTTCTTTTCTTTGCATGAAAACCCTCTTAGTAATCACAGGACCGACAGGAGTAGGCAAAACAGAATTATGTTTGACAATTGCCAAACATCTCCATTCGCCTATCATTAATGCCGATTCACGTCAAATTTTTGCAGAACTTCCAATAGGCACATGCGCCCCTACTGCTGAACAGCAGGCTGTTGTAAAGCATTATTTTGTAGGAAATCACCACATACATGATTATTATAGTGCAGCAAAATTTGAGCAAGATGCTCTTTTACTACTTACAAAACTTTTTGATGGCAGTGAAGACGGTACTGCACACAACACCATAATCATGTCAGGAGGCAGCATGATGTATATTGATGCTGTGTGTAAAGGCATCGATGATATTCCTACTGTTGACGATAATACGCGCCAAATGATGAAACAGCGTCTTGCAAACGAAGGGCTTGAGGCTTTGGTAAATGAGCTGAAACATCTCGATGCTGAACACTGGAAGATTGTAGATCGCAACAATCCCCGCCGGGTTGTACATGCTCTGGAAATCTGCCATATGACGGGAAAGCCCTACTCTTCTTTCAGAACCAACAGCATAAAACAGCGCCCTTTCAATATTATTAAGATTGGCCTGAACCGCCCCCGCGACATCCTTTATGAAAGAATTAATCAGCGTGTGCTGACCATGATGGATGAAGGTCTCGAAAACGAAGCCCGCAACGTATATCCGCTACGCCATTTAAATTCATTAAATACAGTAGGTTATAAAGAGCTCTTTGCCTATTTCGACGAATTAATTCCTCTGAATGAAGCTGTCAGACAAATACAATCGAACACACGCCAATACATGCGCAAGCAGCTTACATGGTTTAAAAAGGATGAGAATATGGCATGGTTCAATCCCGATAACATTGAAGATATCTTAAAATATATATATAATAACCCCGTTTAATAAGCTTATTTATTACTTTTGCATATAATCGTGTGTTGTCTTTTATACTGTAATTGACATTCTTTGACGACAATTAATATGAATAAAATCAAAGCTTTCATCGGCTGGTGCTGGCACAAAGCCCGCCGCTTCTGGCCATGGTACAAGTCGTTATATCAAGGGCGTACCTGGTACACGAAGACATTCATAGCCTTCGTTTCTTTCATTGTTTTTCTGTTTCTTTATCTTGGTGCCGTCGACATTAATCTTTTCTGGCTCTTCGGTAAAAGCCCCGGTTACTTCTCTGGCATTATGGATCCTCCTTCCAATCAAGCGTCAGAGATTTACAGTGCTGACGGCAAGCTGATTGGGAAATTCTTTAACGAGAACCGCTCTCCCGTTAAATACGAAGAAATTAATCCTGCTTTCTTTAAGGCTTTAATTGCTACTGAGGACGAGCGCTACTATAAACGTCCTCGCGGACTGGCCATTGACCCTGTTGGTATATTCAGTGCTATGAAAGACGCTGTGCTGCATCATGATGGTCGTGGTGCTTCTACCATCTCACAACAGCTGGCTAAAAACATGTTCCGCGTGCGCTCACAGTATTCAACTGGCCTCCTTGGGAAGATTCCAGGATTGAAGATTCTCATTGTCAAAAGTAAAGAATGGATCATCGCTACCAAGCTCGAGACGGTGTATAACAAAAAGGAAATTATCACCATGTATGCCAATACGGTCGACTTTGGCAACAATGCCTATGGCATTAAAACGGCTTCCAAGACCTACTTTGGCACTACACCCGACAGCCTTTCTACCCAGAACTGCGCCGTACTTGTAGGTATGCTCAAGGCAACTACAATGTACAATCCCAAAACTAATCCTGAAAACAGCTTGCGCAGGCGCAATACAGTGCTTAACAATATGTACAAGCACAACGATCTTACCAGGGCTGAATGCGACTCGTTAAAGGATACTCCTATCAAACTTCACTTTAAAGTAGAAGAAAATTACGACGGTCAGGCCATGTATTTCCGTGAGGCAATTGCCGAATATCTGAAGCCATGGTGTGAGGAAAACGGTTATGACCTGTATAGTTCGGGCTTAAAAATTTATACAACTATCGACACTCGAATGCAGAAATATGCTGAGCAGGCTGCTACCAAACAGATGAAACAAGTTCAGCAGAATTTCAATAACCACTGGAGTATTTCGCGTAAACAGAGCAAAAACTGGTTGCCACAGAGTCCGTGGCGCGACGAAAACGGTAAGGAAATACCAGGTTTTATCGACCAGATTGCACGCCGGCAGCCTTTCTACAAGCTCTTGGAGAGCAAATATTCAAACCATCCCGACTCCATCAGATACTACTATAAGGAATGGGTTCACCCTGTCAAGCTCTTCGATTATGACCGCGGTACCATTGTCAAAAACATGACGTCTGAAGACTCTATCAAGTATATGGTAACCTTTATGCACTGTGCAATGGTTGCCATGGAGCCACAAACGGGAGCTGTTAAGGCATGGGTAGGCGACATCGACTTTAAGTCGTGGAAGTATGACAAGGTAACAGCCGAACGCCAGCCAGGCTCTACTTTCAAGCTTTTTGTGTATACAGAGGCCATGAATCAGGGGCTTACACCATGTGATAAACGCCGTGACGAATATATCTCGATGGAGGTGTTCGATAAGAAAAAGAACGAAATGACCACATGGACACCAACAAATGCCAACGGCAGTTTCTCCGGCGACTCTATGCCTTTAAAGACTGCTTTCGCACGAAGTGTGAACTCAGTGGCCGTACGTTTAGGTCAGGAGATGGGAATCAAGCGTATTATTTCAACCGCACAGGCAATGGGAATTAAGAGCCCGCTCGACGATACCCCATCGCTTGCACTGGGTTCGAGTGATGTTAATCTGCTCGAACTTACCGATGCCTATTGCACCGTAGCCAACAACGGCATGCACCATGATCCGGTACTTGTTACACATATTGTTGACAAAGACGGCAACGAGGTTTACTTAGACCGCAGCCAGGCCGAGCAGGTTATCCCTTATAAAAGTGCATTTCTCATGCAACAACTGTTGCAAGGAGGTATGAAAGAGCCGGGCGGTACAAGCATGAGCCTGTGGGGATACGTCGGTAACTTCCGCGATACAGACTTTGGAGGCAAAACAGGTACGTCGAATAACCACTCGGATGCTTGGTTTGAATGCGTGTCTCCCAACCTTGTTGTAGGCGCCTGGGTGGGTGGCGAGTATCGAAGTATACACTTTAGAACAGGTGCCCTGGGACAAGGATCGCGCACTGCTTTGCCTATCACCGGCTACTTTATGAATGCTGTTCTCTCCGACCCTGCCTTTAAAAAGTATCGCGGGCATTTCAGGAAGCCGGGCGATGGCGACAATATTACTCCCGACATGTATACATGTCAGAGCTACTATAAGGCTGCAAAAAGAGATACTACCCACCGCGACAGCACACACACCGTGAGTGTTGAAGAGGTTAATCTCGATGAAGACGGCGAACCAATAGCCATGCCTTCAGGTGCTGAAAACAAGTCAAACGAAACAAAAAAGAAAAGCGAGAAGAAGAGAAAAACCGAAGAAATAAACTTCGATGACCTCTAAACGCATGACAAAAGTTAAAGACGAAGGCCTCGATCTTAACAATAAGGAGCTGCAACAAGCACTCCAGGTTTTACAGTTTACCCGCCACTCGCTCTTCCTTACAGGGAAAGCAGGGACGGGTAAATCTACTTTTTTGCGATACATTGCATCGCACACCAGGAAAAAGCACATCGTTCTGGCACCAACAGGTATTGCAGCAATCAATGCCGGTGGCGTAACACTTCACAGCTTTTTCAAGCTCCCTTTCCACCCGTTGCTGCCGAACGATGTACAATATTCTGTACGCAACCTGCGCAAAACATTAAAATATAACAGCGAAAAAATAAAGATTTTACGCGAGCTGGAGCTTATCATCATTGATGAAATAAGTATGGTTCGCGCAGATGTTATCGACTTTATCGATAAGGTTTTGCGCGTATACAGCCAGAATATGCGCGAGCCTTTTGGTGGGAAACAGCTGCTTCTGGTAGGCGATATTTTCCAGCTCGAACCTGTTGTAAAGGAGGACGACCGGCAGTTACTTCAGCCCTTTTACCCGTCTTCTTTCTTTTTCGATGCAAAAGTATTCCGTTTGGTGCAGCCTGTTGCAATTGAGCTGAAAACAATATACCGCCAGACCGACCCCACTTTTATACACCTTTTAGACAACATCAGAACATCGCAGGTTACCGATACCGACCTTAAGCTGCTCAACAGCAGGGTATGCAGCGAAGAAAAACCTACCGAAACCAATACCCATTTATCCATTACACTTTCAACACGCCGCGATACCGTAGACTACATCAACACGCGCAAGCTCAACGAACTCGACGGTGAAGCCGAAGTTTTTAAGGGAACCGTGGAGGGCGAATTTCCAGAAAGCAACCTGCCTACTCCTAAGGAACTTCAGCTAAAAGCAGGTGCACAGGTACTGTTTGTGCGCAACGATGTTGAACATCGCTGGGTAAACGGCACACTTGGTACGGTAATCGGCTTCGACGAAGAAGAACATGACCGCATATTTGTCGTCACCGAAGATGGCCGTGAACTGGATGTAGAGCGTGCCATCTGGAGCAATATTCGCTATACTTTCAACGATAAGGAAAAAAAAATAGAAGAGCAGGAACTGGGCACATATACGCAATTCCCGCTCCGTATGGCCTGGGCCATAACGGTACATAAAAGCCAGGGACTAACCTTTTCCAAAGTTCGTATCGACTTTACAGGCGGCGTATTTGCAGGAGGACAGACTTATGTAGCCCTCTCACGATGTACATCGCTCGATGGTATCACGCTCAGCAAGCCCATTTTACGAAGTGATGTATACGTCAGACCGGAAGTAACGGCCTTCGCCCGTACCTTTAACAGCCAGGCCATTCTTGCCTCGGCCCTCAAACAATCAAAAGCTGACAGTGAATATTATGCAGCTGTACAGGCGTTTGACAAAGGAGATATGCAGGCGGCTATCGATATGTTTTTTCAGGCTATACACAGTAAATACATCATAGAAAGACCTGTACCGCGTCGCTATATCCGTCGCAAGCTGAATATTATAAACCGTCAGAAACAGGAGATTGACCGCTTGCAAAACGAACTTATCAGGCGCGACCAGTACTTAAAGCAGCTGGCTGTTGAATACCTCGTGATGGGCAAGGAATGCGAACACGAAGGTATGAGAGAAGCGGCCATACGCAATTATGAAAAGGCACTACAACTATGTCCCGACCTCCCGGAGGCGCTCCGACGGATAAAAAAGCTGAAAAAGAATACAGAATAAAAAAATTCTATCCAATATTACGGACCTGCCCGATTCGGGGCGCATTGCCCTTGCCCATCACCTGTCCCGGTAAAGGAAACCGTTTATTGCATTTTCCAAGCAGAATTCTGACCATATCATTTGTCCAGTATTTATAAAAGTTGCATACATTACGATATAACGTTCATTGTACGGCGGTCGTCAGCAACGCGTACCACGGTCGTCGAACAACATGTATGGCATACGCCAACAGCGTTGCTGACGGTCGCCGTACAATCAGCGTTACATCAAAAAGCAGGGATATTCAGACAATAAGGCAAGAAAAAATACGCGCATAACCAACAGGCTATACGCGTATTTTTATATTATTCATAATCGTCAACCACACTATTCACCATATCCATCATGGGTTTGCCAACCTTAAAAATGTTCGACATGGCTTTCGTCCAGTTACCATTCTCAAAAAAACTGTCATCAACACAATGCCAGGCACAATAGTCCTTCATCTTAAGATAGGTCAGGAATTCATAGTCCTTCGGGAAATCCTTAGGAGCCTTTTTAAGATGCCCTATGCCAAAACCCTTGCCACCTGACGGAAATTCGCCTTCCCATGTAGTGGCACCAGGATAGCCGAAGGTGTTGATAAACTGACCACTTTCTACACATCGTCTCCACTCGTTAATATTGGCCATTATTTCATTTCTCATCGAAGTAAGAATATTTGTAGGCAGCCAGTAACTGCCAATAGCCAGCAAACAATGACCGGGTTGAAGGTGAATATAATAGCCTCCATGTAACGATTTCTTACCCCGGGCGGAGATATAGGCGCCAAAATGGCGCTTGTAGGGCGACTTGTCAGGGCTGAATCGTGTATCGCGATAAAAGCGATAACAACAGTCTTTTACCGTAAGATGAGATACAGAAGGGTCAAATTTGGAAATGGTATTGATAGCTTCTTCAACACCTTTTTCAAATTCAGCCTTGGCTTTCTCATATTCAGCCTTATGCTCCTGAAACCAGGGACGATTGTTATTTTCTGCAATGTCACGCAGAAAATCGAATATTGGTTTTGTATCCATATACTTACCTACTCTAATTTACTCCCTTCCAACAGCTTGGGACAAATATGATTGAATGCACATTCCTCGCATCTCGGCCGGGCACTCTGGCATACATAGCGCCCATGAAGGAGCAGCCAGTGATGCGCATCACGAATATCAGCCCCTGGAATATGTGCTAAAAGATAATCTTCGACCTTGCGGGGGGTGTTGGCTGCTTTCGGAACAAGTCCGAGTCGGTGCGATACTCGATAAACGTGTGTATCGACAGCCATCGTAGCTTTACCAAACCAGACGGCCTGAATAACGTTGGCCGTCTTACGCCCTACGCCGGGAAGCTTTATCAATTCCTTTGGATCGTCGGGAACTTCACCTCCATATTGACTTACCAGCATACGTGCCATCTCAACCAAATGGCGTGATTTGGCATTGGGATAACTAACACTATGCACAAACTCGAAAACGTCTTCGGGTTCGGCTTGTGCCATTAATCGGGGAGTTGGATATTTAGCAAAGAGAGCCGGTGTTATTGCATTGATGCGCTTATCGGTGCATTGGGCTGACAATAAAGTAGCACAAAGCAACTGGAAAGCAGAGCCAAAATGTAACTCTGTCGTTACATTTGGCTCCCTTTGCCGAAAATATGATAAAATATAATCGTAACGTTCTTTACGCGTCATAAGCGTACTTTTATCAAACAGAAGAGCTTCCTACCCAATCATTTCAACTGAACGCTTCACAAATTTATCCAGTGCCTCGCCTTTTAACATGCCATTTTGCAACAGTGCAAGGTCAATAAGCTCGTGAACTACCTTGTTATTGCCTGCATAATCGGCCAGTACCTTGTTCTTTTTATCGCGCTGTTCGTTAAGAGATTTTTCAGTATTCTGAAGGTCATCCTTTTCTTCCTGAGTAACCTCTTCGGGTTTCTTCTTGCCCTGACTTTGGCGTAACGCATCCAAACGAGCCTGCAAACCCTTCAGTTCTGCCTCAATAGGCTTCAGAGGTTCTGTCACACTGGCATTGGCATCATTAAGTATTTCCTTTACCAAACGGTGGTCAGAATTGAGCACTACTGTATAAGAGTCGGGCATTTCACCATAGAAACTCATGCCCGGCTGGAAGTGACTCATTTCCTTCATACGCCGCATATATTCGCTCTGTGTGATGATAACGGGGGTACTTTCTTCACCTAAAGCCTCAACCTCAACATTGTAAGTTACTTTATTTCCCACAGGCATCTGCGAGCGAAACACCTCTGACAGTTTGTCACTATCAGCAGTATCGAGCTGCTCTTTCTTTGTATCGTCCTTAGCAATCAACCTGTCTATAATATCAGCATCGACGCGAGAGAAACGGCTTTTTTCAAATTTCTGCTCCAACATACTTACCATTGGCACATCAAGCTGGCCGTCAAACATCAGCACGCTGTACCCTTTTGCCTGGGCAGACTGGATATAAGTATATTGCTCATCCTTGTTAGTGGCATACAAATATATCAAATCGCCACTCTTATCAGTCTGGTTATCCTTAATAAGTGTTTTATATTCGTCGAAGGTAAAATACTTTCCGTCAACATCTTTAAAGAGGGCAAAATCCTTTGCACGGTCGTAGAAGTCTTCCTGCGAAAGCATACCATAGTTGATAAACAGCTTCAAATCGTCCCACTTTGTCTCATAATCCTTACGGTCGTCTTTGAAAATCTGTGCCAGGCGGTCGGCTACTTTCTTGGTAATATAAGTAGCAATCTTCTTTACATTGGCATCACTTTGCAGATAAGAGCGGCTGACATTCAGAGGAATATCAGGAGAATCGATCACTCCATGCAACAGCGTCAGGAAGTCAGGAACTATGCCTTCAACCTGGTCGGTGACGAAGACCTGATTGCAATAGAGCTGAATTTTGTTGCGTTGCAAGTCGATACTGTTATGAACGCGCGGGAAATAGAGAATGCCTGTAAGGTGGAAGGGGAAGTCAACATTGAGGTGAATCCAGAACAATGGCTCGTCCTGCATGGGATAAAGCGTATGATAGAACTTTTTATAATCCTCATCTTTAAGTGTAGACGGAGCCTTAACCCACAGCGGTTCAACGCTGTTGATAACGTTATCCTCGTCTGTTTCAACCTGCTTACCGTCCTTCCATTCGGTTTTTTTGCCAAAAATAACAGGTACTGCCATAAATTTACAGTACTTGTTCAGCAGCTCCTCAATCTTTGATTTTTCAAGAAATTCCTTGCAATCGTCCGATATATGAAGGATAACATCAGAGCCGTGACCTTCTCTTTCTGCATCTTCTATTGTAAATTCAGGAGAGCCATCACAGGTCCAACGGACGGCCTTTGCATCCTTTTGGTAGCTTCTGGTTACTATTTCAACCTTATCTGATACCATGAAGGCAGAATAAAAGCCTAATCCAAAGTGGCCTATGATAGAAACATTCTCATCTTTATATTTAGAAAGGAAATCGGTAACGCCCGAGAAAGCAATCTGATTGATAT
Source organism: Prevotellaceae bacterium (assembly GCA_015256945.1). Classification (GTDB taxonomy): domain Bacteria; phylum Bacteroidota; class Bacteroidia; order Bacteroidales; family Bacteroidaceae; genus Prevotella. Next base: position 85,216 of record JABZLB010000006.1, read on the forward strand.
ACTTATCAATCTCTTCAGCCGTCATACCTATTCCGTTATCGCTGATTGTTAACGTTTTTGCATCTTTGTCAAGCTTTACGCGAACGGATGCATCACCAGCGTTTTCTTTGAAGATTCCTTTCTGTGCGAGGGCCTTTAACTTTTGTGTAGCATCGACGGCATTGGAAACTAACTCACGTAAAAATATATCATGATCTGAGTAGAGAAACTTTTTAATCACGGGGAATATGTTCTCTGTCGTAACCCCAATATTACCTTTTTGCATTGTAATTATATGTTTTTAATTCAACTTTTACGCTCATTATCACAAAAAATGTGCCAATGCAAGGAAAATGTAAAAGCTTAAGAAAAAAAACGATGAAAAAACAAAAATTACCGAATAATTTACATCAGGTAACACAAAATTACCTATCTTTGGAACATAGATTCATTTCAATAGGTTAAGGTTAGTTTTTTAAAAGGTTAAAAGAGGCCCCAATTCGAGTAGTGATTACCGTGAATTGGGGTCGTTTTATTAATTCTGTTTAAAAGCAACTACACCTGTTTGCTGGTCATTTATGTAAAAAGTCTGGCTTACAGTATCCTTTATATTGTCATCCTTCACATATTTGACCGTAAGAAAATTCAATTTAGCAGATGGTACACAGTATGAAAGATCTCTTTTAAATTGAATTTTACCCTGCTTTCTCAATACTGCCAACACATCAGAAGAAATACGAAATGTAGAATCAATTTTTCCCCATTCAATAATCTTATATTGGGTTATCTGCATTTGATTCTCAAGAAAATCTTCTACCGTTTTATGCGTTTTATAGCCTTGTCCGCACCCCGTAAGGAGAGCAAACAAGGCTATGAAAACCGAAATAATGAGGCCTTTCATTATTTTTCAGGAATATTTTTCAATACTTCAAGCAAATGATCCCAAACCATTTGAACCGTAGGGATGAGCAAACGCTCATCTGGTGTATGAACAAAACGCAGCGTAGGGCCAAAGCTTACCATATCTAATTCGGGATATTTTTCAGAGAAAAGTCCACACTCTAAACCGGCATGAATACCCTTTACAATCGGGTCTTTTCCAAATAACTTGCGATAAGCATCAACGGTTACCTTCTGTAACTTCGAGCCTTTGCGCATCTTCCACGCTGGATAACCCTCATTCATAACAACCGTTGCACCAGCAAGCTCAAACACTGCTTTCACAGAGTTGGCAATATTCTTCAGATTACTCATCACGTTCGAACGCTGCGAGGTAACACATACTATCTCATTTTCTGAGCTTTGTACGCTGGCAATATTGCTCGATGTTTCAACCATCCATGCCAGTTCTTCATCCTGACACATGGCAAAGACGCCATTATCTACGGCCTGGACTGCCCGAATTACATTTTCACTTACATGTTTAGGCAGCACCTTTTGAGCATCAGCACTCTCGAGCGACCATGCCATAGCTACGTCAGTAACATGGAATTCGTCCTCAACATCAGCAGCAAATATATTCCAGTCGGCCTTTATCTCTTCCTTTTTATCAGCAGGAACAGCAAAAATTATTTTACCGTCCCGGGGTATTGCATTGTGCATCTTGCCCGAATTCCACTGGGCAAGTCGAACATCTACCTTGTCTTGTTCCATGTACAAGAACCTTGCAAGTATCTTAATGGCATTGGCACGCTTCTTCTCAATGTCGTCACCTGAATGCCCTCCCTTAAGACCTTTCAAAGAACCCTGAAAGAAAAAGAAACCGGCAGGAGCATCTTCACGTTCAAATTTAAATGTAGATGTTGTTGTCTGACCGCCTGCACAAGAGATAAAAATTTGTCCTTCGTCTTCCGAATCAAGATTTATAAGATACTGTCCTGACATAAAACCTGGCTCCATACCGAAAGCACCTGTAAGGCTTGTTTCCTCATCGCGTGTGAAAACACACTCTAAAGGACCATGCTCAATATCGTCAGAATCGAGAATTGCCAGCTCGATGGCCACACCAATACCATCATCAGCACCTAAAGTTGTTCCCTTGGCATGAAGCCATTCGCCTTCAACATAGGTTTGAATAGCGTCTTTCTTAAAATCAAATTCAATGTCAACTAACTTATCACAAACCATATCCATATGACTTTGCAATATGGTTGTAGCACGATTTTCAAAACCTTTTGTTGCAGGCTTGCAAATAATGACGTTACCTGTTTTGTCTACTTTCACCTCAAGACCACGGTCGGCACCAAACTTCTTAAGGTATTCTATCATTTGTTCCTCATGTTTTGAAGGACGAGGAATCTGATTAATCTTTGCAAATTGCTCAAAAACGCGAGCGGGTTTTAATTCTACCATAATTATTTTGTAAATTGTTTAGTCCTTTCTTTGCATTTTTATCATTTTGCACTATCTTTGCAATGAAAAGTGCTTATAAGCATCGCAAAATTAGTAAAAATGGTAGAAACATTGCTCCTCTCGGTGTTAATAATTGCTATTGCCATAGCTTTAATGTCGGTAAAACTTATATTTTCCAGGCATGGTAAATTTGAATCCATGCACATTCACGACAGCAAGGCCATGAAGGAAAAAGGCATACACTGCGTTATTGACCAGGACAGAGAGGCAAGGAAAAAAAACAAAGCTTACTAAGTCCTTAAAGATAAATACAAAATTGAAATGAAAAAAAACATTATTTTTTCAGTAGCGTTGGTTGCCGCAGCATCATTCGGCCTGACCTCATGTGACAAGAGTTCTCCCAAAATGGACCAAAAAACCGAGACCTCACAACCTGCAGCTTCAGCAGGAAAGATTGCTTATGTTGAGGTTGATTCTCTCATGACGCAATATAACTTCTGTAAAGATTATAGCAAACTCCTTGAACAGAAGGGAAACAACATTCAAAAAACACTGGCCAGCAAACAGCAGGCTCTTCAGGCAGCAGCAGCAAACTTCCAGCAAAAAGTGCAACAAAACGCATACACACGTGAGCAGGCTGAAGCGATTCAGGCTGGTATACAAAAACAGAATAACGATTTGCAAGTGCTTAATCAGCGACTCAGCAGTGAGTTTCAGTCGGAAACTGAAAAATATAACAAGGCCCTTCACGATTCCCTGCAACACTATCTTGCTGTATATAACAAAGATAAGAAATACGCTCTCATCTTTGCCAAGCAAGGAGATAACCTTCTTTATGCCGACAAAAGCTATGACATTACAAACGAAGTTGTTGCAGGCTTAAACAAAGCATACAAAGGAAAGGCGAACTTAAAGAAATAAAAAGTAGCCAAAATATTTGCAGGTGTCAATATTTAATGATACCTTTGCAACCGCTTACAAAAAGAATGGCTTCGTAGCTCAACTGAATAGAGCATCTGACTACGGATCAGAAGGTTCCG
>JABZLB010000007.1 GCA_015256945.1 Prevotellaceae bacterium
TACCGCTATCGGCAAAAAGTTCTATGCAATGGCCTGTGATTTCAGTATTCAGGTTGACTTAAAGCACACCCGTTTCGTGCTTGCGGGCCTCAATAGCAATCTGAAAGAGGCTCTCCCACTGTTTATGAAGCTTGTCAATACCGGCACTATCAGCCGTACCGACTATCTGAAAGACGTTGCCTCATTCATAAAAGCGCACAACGATGCAAAGAAAAATCAGCTTTCTAACTTTAATGCTTTGTTCGACTATGCGTCTATGGGGGCCTTCAATCCTTCAACAAACATCATGACTCCAGCCGAGCTTGAGGCTGCCGATGGCAACAATTTGATGGACGAAATACGCATGCTCGCCCGACAATTCCCTATGACGGTGCTCTACTATGGCCCGTCAAAGCAGCAGGAAATAACCCTTATGGTAAAGCAAAACTGCCTGCCACGAACGTTCGTTGCCGTACCAACCGCCACCCAAAAAGCTTATACCATGCAGACAACACCGCGTGACGAGGTTTACATCGCGCCATACGATGCCAAGAATATCTACATGATTCAATATAATAATGAGAATAAAGCATGGACGCCTGCACAAGAACCGATGAACGCTCTCTTCAACGAATACTTCGGAGGAGGCATGAATGCCATCGTCTTTCAGGAATTACGTGAGGCCCGTGCCCTCGCCTACTCGGCCGGAGCACGCTATCGTTCGCCCGCCTATAAAGGCTATCCCGAATACTTTACCACGCGCATCATCACACAAAATGACAAGATGATGGACTGCATTAAAGCCTTCAGCGACCTGCTTAACAACATGCCCCAGCGACAGGCAGGACTTGATTTGGCAAAGCAAAGCCTGTTAAAGTCGCTCGCTACCGAAAGAACCACGAAGTTTTCTGTGCTTAGAGCATATATGAGGGCATTGGACAGAGGCATCGATTACGACATTTCAAAGAGCATTTATGAAAGTATTCCTGCATTCACACTGCAGGATCTGGCTAAATTTGCCCGCGAAAACATATCAGGAAAACCCTATCGTTACGTCATTCTTGGCGATGAAAAGAATCTGGATATGAAGAGTCTGGAAAAGATTGCACCTGTTAAACGTCTTACAACCGAACAGATTTTCGGTTACTAAACCATTGGGCAGGCATCCCAACCATATCATATTCCACTTAACGATTATACATAAACATTACATCATTAGCTATGGCAAACAAAGTAGAATTTAAGTATGCGCCGATGTTTCAGGTCGGCAAAGACAACACCGAGTATCGTCTTCTCACCAAGGAAGGCGTGAGCACGGCACAGTTTGAGGGCAGAGAGATTCTCAAAGTCAGTAAGGAAGCACTCACGTTGCTGGCACAGCAGGCGTTCCACGATTGCGAATTTATGCTACGTCGTGAGCACAACAAGCAGGTGGCTGCGATATTATCTGACCCCGAAGCTTCTGAAAACGACAAGTATGTAGCCTTACAATTCCTGCGCAATGCAGAAGTATCGGTAAAGGGTGTGCTCCCTTTCTGCCAGGATACAGGCACTGCTATCATACACGGTGAGAAAGGACAGCGTGTCTGGACCGACTTTGACGACGAGGAAGCACTTAGTCGTGGAGTGTACAATACGTTCACAACCGAGAATCTTCGCTATTCACAGAATGCGCCTCTCAACATGTATGACGAGGTAAATACAAAGTGCAACCTGCCCGCACAAATCGACATCGAGGCTACTGAAGGCGACGAATATCGCTTCATCATGGTGGCAAAGGGTGGTGGTTCGGCCAACAAGACCTACTTTTACCCCATGACAAAGGCTACCATTCAGAACGAAGGCACACTGCTTCCTTTCCTCGTTGAGAAAATGAAGAGCCTTGGAACTGCTGCCTGTCCGCCGTATCATATCTGCTTTGTCATCGGTGGCACATCGGCAGAAAAGAATCTTCTCACCGTAAAACTGGGCAGCATCAAATACTATGACAACCTGCCCACGTCGGGAGATGAGACAGGACGTGCCTTCCGTGACACAGATTTGGAGCAGAAATTGCTTGTAGAGGCCCACAAAATAGGCCTTGGAGCACAGTTCGGCGGCAAATATCTGGCTCACGATATTCGCGTTATCCGTCTGCCCCGCCACGGTGCAAGCTGCCCCATCGGCATGGGAGTTTCGTGCTCGGCCGACCGCAACATCAAGGCAAAAATCAATAAAGACGGTATCTGGATTGAGAAAATGGACGACAATCCTACCGAACTCATCCCCGAACAATATCGTAAACCCGGCGAGGGCGCAAAGGGAATTGAGATCGATCTCGACAAAGGCATCGATGCTGTACGTGCTGAACTCACGAAGTATCCCGTATCAACGCGCGTAAGCCTCAACGGTACCATCATCGTGGCACGCGATATTGCTCATGCCAAACTGAAGGCACGCCTGGACAAGGGCGAAGATTTACCACAGTATTTTAAGGATTATCCCATCCTCTATGCAGGCCCGGCGAAAACCCCTGAGGGCTATCCCTGCGGATCAATGGGTCCAACAACTGCCAACCGTATGGACCCATACGTTGACGAATTCCAGGCAAAGGGCGGCTCATTAGTAATGATTGCCAAGGGAAATCGTACGCAAACCGTTACCGATGCTTGTAAGAAGCACGGCGGTTTCTATCTGGGAACCATCGGCGGTGTGGCAGCAGTGCTGTCGAAAAGCAGTATAACGAGCATCGAATGTATTGAGTATCCCGAACTGGGTATGGAGGCCATCTGGAAGATTACCGTTAAGGACTTCCCGGCTTTCATACTTGTTGACGACAAGGGACACGACTTTTTCAAAGAGCTTAAGCCCTGGACATGCTCAAAATAAGCTAAGGTTAGTTACCCTTTTATTATAATTTAGCTACACCTTTATTATAATAACGAGAATGCACAGTCTGCATAGCGGCTATACATAGTGCCGCCGGCAGCTGTGCATTTTTTCGTATTGATAAAAACATATCGTCATATTGTACTTGCCAATAGCCTGATATGGGCCATACATTGTAACGAAAAGGTCATCGTCTGGCGGCCGTCATACACGATATTCGACGGCCGTCACACCCATTGTCAGGCGATCGTCGTACGCGCTGCTGACGGCCGTCGAACAACAACCAATACGCCGGCAAGCCACATACATCACCATTTTATGTGTGCAGCTAATCATCATTAACGTTCAGCCATTACGATTTCATAATTATTAGGTATTGTGTAAAATTAATATAATTCCTAACTTTGCAGCCACTAAAAGAAACTTATAACTATTAAAAATTCAGACAAATGAAAAAATTATTGATGGCGCTCTTTACCGTAGCGCTTTGCGCAGGTTTTGCAGCATGCAGCAGCAACGACGACAACGAACCTTCAATTGCTGACAAAGTAGTAGGTGTATACGTGGGTCAAACAGCGGCTTCTTTTCAATACTCTCCTAATCCCGACCTTACCGATGGCGATTCAATCATCGTAACAAAAGCCACTGATAATACTGTAAATATTGAGTATCGTGGTAAAAAATGGGGCAAGGGCACATTTAAAAATGTACGTGTAACCGAAACCAACGATGCGTATACCTTTGCTGAAACAGCTTCAACAATGGCTATTGCGTCGCCACACCAGCCTCAGGTATCAAAAGATTACGCTGCCAATATCAAAGGTACAACAAAGAAAACCAACAAGAACAATTTCAGCTTTAACATTACGGTTTCTGGTTTAATGGGTGGCGTGAAAATTGCGTTCACTCCTAAAGCAAACTAAAAATGAGGAGAATCATCTCCAAAATATTACTGATGGCAGGGCTGACGGCAGCCTTGTCATCATGTAACGGTATTATGGGGGGGCTGTATGATGAGCCTCAAAATGAAGAAACACCGACCTACGGCTTCCTGAAAAAAAGCGACGGCACACACGCCGGACGCATATATGTTGATGCCACTAAATATGACAGGTGGGTGTATATCGACTTTCATACCGGCAAAGTAGACTCATGTCTCGTTGCCGACAGCCTGCATCGTCCTGCCAACTGGGACATAGCCCTGCACCGTTACGATGTGAAAACACATGGCGGTTCTGTGCTAAAGACCCAGTATTCAGAGCTTACCGACCTTACCAGCACAGGCTCAATGCCTGCCGGTAACTTCGCAAACGACGTGTGGAGTACACATAAGGTAATGATTGATGTGAGCCACATGATGCAGGGGCACGTTGTTTTTGAAAGCACATGGTACAATGCAGCGCTCGACTGGGTGACGGTTGATACCAGCACTATGCCCCCAACCTTCACCTCTTCAGACAAGGTTTACATTGTCCGTATGGCTGATAGCAGTTACGCTGCCGTCAGATTGGTATCGTATATGAACGTTATGGGTACCAAGGGACACATGACATTCGACTATATTTACCCGCTAACGCTACATTAAAATGATGAGAATCCATCTGCGTGTCTCAGCTATGCTCATTGCCGCAACATCGGCATCGGCTGCAGAGACAAGTACAGTTATACCACAAACCAAACTGAAACATATTGGTGACAGCACCGAAACCATCAGCGAAGTGGTTGTAACGGCAACGCGAACACCCAAGCTTCTCAAAGACGTTCCATATGTAACAAAGGTGTTTACCGCCGATGACATACGCAAAGCTGATGCTACAAACATACAGGATCTGCTGACAACCATCATGCCTGGCGTTGAATTTACCTTTGCCATGAATCAGCAAACCACACTCAACATGGCAGGATTTGGCGGCAATGCCGTCCTCTTTCTCATCGACGGAGAGCGTATTGCAGGCGAAACGATGGACAATCCCGACTACAATCGCCTCACATTGGAGGACGTTGAACGCATAGAAGTGGTTAAGGGCGCGGCATCATCGCTCTATGGTTCCAACGCCGTGGGCGGAGTTGTCAATATTATAACCCGCAAACCGCACGACAGATTCTCGGCCAATGTATTTGGTCATTGGGGTGCCTATGGCAGCCAGAAGTATGGCTCTGTCATCGGTTTTACTCAACCAAAAATCAGCAGTCTGACCACGTTACAGTTTACACGTGTAAACGACATGGACCTCAAGCAGCAGGGCGACTTCAGCAAAGTTTTTGGAAATCGTACGTGGAACATCAAGGAAAAGCTTATCTGGAAACCCGTAAAACAGTTGGAAATGACAGCCAAAACAAGCTATTTCTTCCGCGAACGCTACGCATCGCAAGACAGTCACGACCGTTATCGCGACCTCACCGCGAGCCTGAAAGGTGTTTATAAGCTCACAAAGGCCGACAATATTGAACTGACATATCTCTTCGATGAGTATGATAAGAGCGACCTGAACTTGCAGAGTCGTAAGGATATTCGCGACTATAACAACACGCAGAACAGCGTGCGCGCCATGTATAACCATACAATTGCCGGCATAGGTACGCTTACGGCAGGTGCCGATTACATGCGCGACTATCTGATGAGCTATCAGTTTGCTGGCGACGAAAGCCACACACAGAACTCGGCCGACGGTTTTATCCAGTTCGACTGGGACCCTTCTGCCCACTGGAATATGATTGGAGGCTTGCGCTACGACTATTTTTCGGCATCGTCAAAAAGTCGTCTTTCAGCTAAAATTGGTGTGATGTATAAGCTCAACGGCTGGCGTTTCCGCACATCGTATGCGGGCGGTTTCCGTGCTCCTTCACTCAAAGAACTGTTCATGCACTTCAATATGGCCAACGTTTTCACCATATACGGCAACAAGAATCTGAAGCCTGAGAACAGCGACAACTTTCAAATTTCGGCTGAATATACTCACCGTAATTACAGCTTTAGCGCAAACGCCTTCCACAACATCTTTCGTAATCGTATATCAACAGCGTGGAATACGGCCCTCAACGGCATGAATTATCTCAACACTGCCAAGGTAAGGATAACAGGATTAGACATAAATGCACAGACGCGCTTTTTGTGCGGTATAGGACTTACAGCTTCTTATGTTTACACACATGAGAATATTCCAATGGGCCAGCCGTACACATCGTCGACCCGTCCTCACTCTGCCGTGCTGCGTGCCGACTATGATCACAACTTCCGTACATGGGGATTCAACGTAGCTTTAACCGGCCGCTACTTGTCAAAACTAAGTACCGACCAGTACACATCGGCTACATCATACACGCAAACACAGCGTGTTACCTATCCCGACTACCAGATTTGGAGGCTCACAGCGATGGGAAGGCTGAACCGTGGCGTAAGACTGACCATGACAGTAGACAATATTTTTAATTACAAACCAAGTTACTACTATATCAATTCGCCCACAACAACAGGTGCTATCCTGTCGTGCGGACTATCGGTTGACATAGATAAACTAATCAAATAAAAATGATAAGGAAATCAATTATGGCGCTTGCCATGATACTTTCAGTAGGTATTGTGCAAGCCAAAAAGGCACTCGTCGTAGTGGCTCACGGTGCACCGTCGGCTGCATGGAACAAGCCAGTACTGGCCATTGAGCCGATGTTGCAGAGCATTGACATGCCTGGCATCGACTATAAACGTGTAGCTTTAATGGAGTTTACATCTCCAAACATACCCGAAGTAATCGCCGATTGCGAACGTGAACATATTGATACGGTGTTTGTTCTGCCTCTTTTTATTGCGCCATCAAGCCATTCTGAGGATGACATCCCAAATATTTTAGGACAGAAATACACTCCTTCTACGCTTAAAGAACTGGCTGCAGAGAACGCCCCGCTGGTGAAAACCAACATGCGTATCATTGTTGGCCCAACGCTTTATGAGGGCGATGTCATTGAGAAATCGATGTTACGCGAAATCAAAAACATGTCAAAAGACCCTGCCAATGAGGCTGTATTGTTGCTGGCTCACGGCGATCCTGAGCGCATCGGATTCTGGAAAAGCACTATGAAACGCACGACCGACTACGTGAAAAAGAACACATCGATCAACTATGTTGACCAGAATCTTATCGCGATGGGATACTATTTTGCCAACGATGTAAAGCCTTTGCTCGAACGTGCAGCCAAGGAAAAGAAGCGCATTCTGGTGCAGGGCATATACCTTATGTCAAGTGTTTCGTCAATGGACAAGGCTACAAAGAAGGAGAAACCTGATTATCTGAAAGGCATCAAAGCCGATGTAGTATACAGCACGGCAGGTATTCTGCCTGGCTCTACCGACCTTGTTGTCGACTGGATCAAGAATACAACTGCTGCGTGGGTATCGTCTTTGAAATAACCATGTAACAGGAAACACAGCACGTAGCAACTTTCTTCTAAGAGCATAACGATGATATGCTCCTGTCGTAACGGGCATAATGCAATAGCATTGTGCCCGTTATATTTTATCGTTACATCGCAATGTTCACTGTTTGGCGTCCGTCAGCAGCGCGTACGACGGCCGTCACACCCATCGTTCGACGACCGCCGTACGCGCTGCTGACGGACGTCGAACAACAAATATTACGCTGTTATTCATCGGCAATTATTTGCTATTTCAACGAAAATTACGTACATTTGCACCCGACTTACAAACCGTAAGTTAGGGGTGCTGTGGCTTTTGCCACGGCTGAGATCAAACCCATAACCTGATCCGGATAATGCCGGCGTAGGTAATCAGTCCCCTTTTTCTTTACTTTATAACAGGTAAAATGAAACTCAATTTCATTATTCCCGCTGCGCTTGTATGCGCAACAGGGGCACAGGCACAGGTGTTAACCGATACCCTGCAGGCCCATCAGTTACAGGATGTAGTGGTAAAAGCCGTGCGCGCAACAAAGGATGCGCCCTTCGCTGTAACCAACATCAGCAAACAACAACTGCGTAATTTTTCAAACACAGGGCGCGAACTGCCCCTGCTTTTCGCCAATACGCCGGGTGTATTGGCCTGGGGCGAGAACGGCTTAGGCACGGGGACGGCCTACATGCGCATCCGCGGTGCTGCAGGAAGTCGTATAAATGTTACGCTCGATGGCGTGTCGTTGAACTCGCCTGAGGACCAAACGGTGTTCTGGGCCAATATGAATTCGTATGGCTCACTGCTGGGTTCGGTCCAGATTCAGCGCGGAATTGGCACGTCTACCCATGGCGACGGGGCCTTCGGCGGCAGCATATCGCTGGCCACTGCTGCACCTAATGAGCGGCCGTTTATTGAGTTGACGTCATCGTATGGCAGCTATAACACCTACCATGCAGGGGCTAATTTCTCAACAGGCCTGCTGTGGAATCACCTTGTTTTCGACGGTGCCTATCACGAAACAGCCACTGACGGTTTCGTCCATGGCACGTCAGGGCGGTCGGGTTCTTACTATGGCGGGCTGACATGGTTCAACAACAAGCTTCAGATAAGGTATAAAAATATTGGGAATTTTGAAAAAACCGGACAGGCCTGGAACGGTGTTGTAGCAGGCAATAGCGACGCATCGCTCATGGATCAGGGCATAAGAAGCTATAAAGATATGTGGAATCACGGGCTGGGCAGGTTCAATTCGCTTTACGAAGGCCTCGTGTTCGACAAGGCTTCAAAGAAGTTTCCGCAGGATGCCAACGGCAACTTCCAGACCTTCCGCTATCGCATGGACGACGGTTCGCTGTGGAATCGCACCACCGATAACTTCTATCAGAACCACAATATCGCCTCTGCGCTATGGCAACCATCGGCTCATTGGACGCACAATGCGGCCATTCACTATACCTATGGCTACGGATATTACAAGGAATTCCGGCCTGATTACAAGTTCGCCAAGTTTGGAATGTATGCCACCGACGCCGCAGGCACTATGGTAAAACTGTCTGATTTCGTACGTCGCAAAGGCCTGTCGCAGCACACTTATGGTATGTTGTATAATACAAACTATGTTAACGGTCAGTGGGACGTGATGGCAGGCCTTAACCTGCAGCATTTCAAGGGCAACCATTTTGGCTATATCGACTATATTTCAACGCGCACAGGCTACACCCATATCGACAAACCCTACGATGGAAACCGCTATTATGACTCGGACGCAAGCAAGCACGACTACTCGCTTTTTGCCAAAGCCGATTATCACATTACGGAGCAATGGGACGTCTTCGGCGATGTGCAGTACAGGCTCGTACGCTATAAAACCAGCGGCATTAACGACCGGTTTACGAAGATTTCCAGTGCGCCCTACTTCAAAAATCAGGCATTAGACATCAACCGCACTTTCTCATTCCTGAACCCCAAGACCGGAATAAGCTTCCATCAAGGCGGTCATAAGGCCTACTTTTCAGTGGCATGTGCCAACCGTGAGCCTGAAAGAAACAACTTTACAGACAATGGTTCCTATCCCGCACCGACAGCAGAGCGACTCTTCGACTATGAAATGGGCTACGCTTACACTGCACAAAACTGGCACGTAAGTCTGAATTTATATTACATGGACTACCATAACCAGTTTGTTCAAACGGGTGAAAAGAGCGACATTGGCGAGTATTTAACCACCAATATTCCCCTCAGCCACCGGCTTGGAGCCGAGATTAGTGCCGACTATTCGCTGCTGAGCTGGCTTACTATTGCAGGAAATGCCGCGCTTTCGCAGAATAAAATAGAAGACTTTACCGAATATGCTGAAGACTGGGGCGCAGCAAAGGGTTTCCGTACCATACATTACGACCACTCAACACTGGCCTTTTCGCCCTCCGTTATCGCCAACGGCTTCATCACCGCACGATGGAAAGGCCTCACGGCTACATGGCATACCAACTTCGTTAGCCGCCAGTTCCTCGACAATACACAAAACGATGACCGCTCGCTGCCGTGCTTTTCGCAGAGCAATTTCAGCGCAAACTACGCGTTTACCAACATAAAATGCTGCGGTTTGAAGGCGTTGAGCCTCGGGCTTAACCTCAACAACGTCTTCAATCGCCACTATGCAGCTTCGGGCGGGGTGTACTCAGCGTACCGCCATGCCACCGATTTGGACACCGATCCACGCTATTATCAGATAGGATTTGTGCCGATGGCGGGCTTCAATATGATGGGAAACATCACGCTAACGTTCTAAAATGGAAGAACGAACATCCTAATATTGAAGAACTAATATTCTAAAATGGAAGAATGAACATTCTAATATTGTAGAACTCATATTCTAAAATGACCGAATTTCTATTGGCCCATGGCCTCGACATTACAACCACAGCGCTCGGTCTGGCTTACATATTCCTGGAATATAAAGCCAGCATCTGGCTGTGGATTGTGGGCTTTTTTATGCAGGCTTTAGACATTATTCTGTACTATCAAAAGGGGCTTTATGCCGACTGTGCGATGGAATTTTATTACATTGCCATGACCATCTACGGTCTTTGGGCGTGGAAATTCGGGCACAAAAGGCAGCCGGGGCCGCACAAGGAGCTTGCCATCACCCACTTTGCAGGGCGTTATGTTCTGCCGTGGACGCTGACAACGCTCGCCGCCTGGGCCGCATTGTGGTACTGGTTAACGCGTATCGGCTCAACCGTTCCTGTGGCAGATGCCTTCACTACCGCGCTGAGCTTTGTGGGAATATGGGCTTTGGCCCGCAAATATCTGGAACAATGGCTCATCTGGATTGTCGTAGACGTGGTGACCTGTGCACTGTATTTCTACAAGGATATTCCGTTCAAAGCCTCGCTTTACGCCCTTTACGTGGTTATTGCATGTCTGGGATACATGAAGTGGAGGGCGAAAATGCAGACAAATTAGACCATCATAGGCTTGGATGTTCCCGCAAATCTGCCTATATTTGTGGGAATATTTTTCATTAATAACGTCCTATGGAACCACTATTTACCATTAAACACAAGGAGAACGAAGACGATTTCGTGCGCTTTAACCGCGCTGTTGCTACCCAATTCGGGCACAGAAGGCTGGCACTTATCGTCGTCAACATTACGCTTTTGTTGGTTATTGGCGAAACCGTCTTTGCGCTTTTGTATACCCATTACAAGCCCGACATGATACCTTTCCTCTTTATTTTCCTCGGTATTTACATGAATTATGTCTACACTTTCGGCATGGACCGCCGTGCACGCAAGGTGTTTCGGCAGACCAAGGCGGCGCAAGGCATTGTCAACGAGTACGAATTCTTTGACGATTGCTTCAATAACAGCAATACAAACGGGCAGTCAACGTTGACATACGACAAGCTTTTCAAGGTAATAGAAACACGTACACACTTCTATCTTATGCTGTCAAAAGTGCAGGGTTACATCATAACGAAGGACGAAGCACCCGCTAATTTCACTGAATTTATGCAGAAAAAGATCGCCGAATACCATCTTAAGGCGTAAGAAAACCAAAAGAAGTATTGCGCTGTTACATACAATTCCTGCCATTGATATATTGAATTGTCCGTGGTTTTACAGCATGCCGGCTGTAAAATTACATTATATCACTTACGGATTTACAGCATACCGGCTGTAAATTTATATCACATTGTTTGTAAATTTACGGTATATTGTTTACTAATTTACAGCATACCGGCCGTAAATTTACATTGCACTGGCAGCCGGCTTACTGCTATAACACAGCGCGAAAAGGACATTTTTACGTAAAAAATACGTACCTTTGCCGCGCTTTATGAATCAAAAACTATTTAACAAACGCTCGAAACTCGTCTTCAAGCACTTCAACAGGAAAGGCTTTAGCTTGTTTGCTGCATTAGGCAAAGAGGTGTTAATTGGTGTTCTTAGCGTCGCAACCCTTCACAATGCCAAAGCAAATGGCATTGCGACAAAGCCGTTGCCCGTTGCCACTGACAGCCTTAAAATTGGAGAACAGCATCTCGACGAGGTCCTCATTACGGGCTCCCGAGCGCCGCTGACTGCCGTGCAGTCGGCCAAAATTGTTGAGATTGTAACGCACGATCAGATTGAACGTGCCGAAGCCCACACTCTCAACGACGTGTTAAAACTATCCACTGGCGTAGACGTCCGTCAACGAAGTGGATTTGGTGTGCAGACGGACATCTCCATTAATGGCGGTACTTTCGACCAGATTACGCTGCTGTTGAACGGCGTTCCCCTTTCGAACCCACAGACAGGACACAATGCGGCCGACTTCCCCGTGTCGATAAGTGACATCGATCATATCGAAATTCTCGAAGGATCGAGTGCCCGAATCTACGGCTCGTCGGCCTTCAGCGGTGCTGTTAACATCGTTACGCGCACGGCTGTACGCAACGGTGGCCGCGTGAATGTGGAGGGAGGCTCATTCGGTACCTTCGGCGGCGATGCAGCAGTAAGCTGGAATCCGTCGGCCTCGCTGCAACAACAGCTCTCGGGTGGTTACATGCAGAGCGACGGAGGAACGGCCAACAGCAACTTCCGTAAGCGCAGAGGATTCTACCAGGGCGGCTTTAACAGCACGTTTATACGATTAAACTGGCAGGCAGGCATTACGTCACAAGACTTCGGTGCCAACACATTCTACTCGGCACGGTTCCCCAATCAGTATGAGGCTACACGCAGGTACATTGCTTCGGCAAGCGCAGCAATCAGACCTTTTGCCCATTCGGATAACACCACGGCAGCGTCGTTCGAAATCAAACCCATGCTTTACGGTCATCGAAACTACGACCATTTTCAGCTCATAAAAGGCATGACGGGTGCACAAAAAGGCGAAAACTATCACCGTTTAGATATATACGGCGCCTCGGTTGACCTGAACTTAAGCTGGCTTCTCGGTAAAACGGCCATAGGTGCAGACGTAAGAAAAGAGCACATTATGTCGACTGCCTACGGGCAGTTGCTCGATTCGGCCAGATGGATAGCCATTAAAGGCACCGACCGCATGTACAATAAGCGTGCCGACCGCACCAATACCAGTCTCTTCCTTGAGCATAACGTGGTGCTCAATAAGGTTACCATCTCGGCCGGTATCATGGCAAACCGAAACACAGCACTGGACAACGATTTCCGCTTTTACCCGGGCATTGACATCAGTTACCGCCCCAACAACCACTGGCGACTGTATGCAGGCTGGAACAAAGCACTGCGAGTGCCTACCTTTACCGACCTTTTTACAGCCAATTCAGCCCAGCAAGGCAACCTCAATCTGAAGCCCGAGCGCAACTCAACATTTAAGATTGGCAGCCGCTTTACGACAACGGGCATCGAGGCTATGGCCACTATGTTTTACAGCAGAGGGCGTAATATGATTGACTGGGTATACGAAACCTCCGCATCAACACGCTATCATGCCCTGAACATTGGCAAGCTGAACAATATGGGTTTCAGCACCGAGGCCCGGCTAAACCTGTCGCAACTGCTCTTTAGCCAGGCAGAAACGAAGGGAGAACCCGTGCTGATGAAGGTGGGATATGCCTATATTCATCAGAAGCATACAACCAACCAGCCCATCCATCGCTCGCTTTATGCGCTGGAATATCTGCGCCATAAGGTTGTGGTTGAGCTGTCACACCCCATCGTCAGCCACCTTTCGGCTTCGTGGGCACTACGCTGGCAGCAGCGTATGAACGGCTACAAGCCCTACGCTAAGGTCGACGGCAAGCTGACATGGCGTGAGCAACGCTGGCAAATTTACCTGAAAGCCGACAACCTTACCTGCCACCGCTACTACGATTTAGGCAGCGTTCTGCAGCCCGGACTGTGGGTAATGGCCGGAGCAGGCATTACATTATAACACAATTAATAACCATTTAAAAATAAGTTCAGAGCCATCATGCCGGCAGGCAGCGATGGCTCTTTTTTGTTATAAGGGCATAACGTATGTGCGATTACTACGATATTCCGACCGGCATACAGCCTTTTGCCCGGCCCTGTACACTATTAAGTTCGTTGTTCGGCGGCCGTCAGCAGCGCATACGGCGACCGTCGAACAAGGTGTATGACGGCCGTCAGCAGCATTGCTGACGGCCGCCATACAATAACCTCATAAGTGTAAAAGCATACACAAATAGCAGGCATCGTAGTCACACGACGCCCTAATGACAGAAGAAAAAAGGGATAAACAACAAGCCTACTGTTCCTTAAGCTTAAACGAAGTTTCAATACTTACAATATCAGCCTTAAATGCCTTGTCAACCTGCAGCCGCTTTTCAACCTGTGCACAGCTGTGAATAACCGTGCTATGGTCGCGGTTTCCTACAAGTCGTCCGATACGGCTGGCCGGCATTTTAGTATATTTCTGTGCCAGATACATCGATACCTGCCGCGCAACCACATAGTCGCGCTTACGGCTCTTGCTGTTGATTTGTGCCGTAGTAACGTTGTAATGCACGCATACTTTCTCCAGAATATCGTCGACCGTTAAGGGCTTATCGTCCATCTTAACGGCACGTTTTACCACACGTTCGGCCAGACGCATGTCAATATTGCAATTGTAAACAATAGAGTATGCCATTAAAGAGCTTACCACTCCCTCCAAATCGCGCACACTTCCACTGGCTGTTGATGCAATGAAATCGATAACATCGGCTGGAATTTTCAGTCCGTCACGATGAATCTTATTGACAAGAATATCGGCACATAACTGCTTATTGGGCTTCTCAAGCTCGGCTATCAGTCCGCACGAAAAGCGCGTAAGCAAACGGTCGTGCATGCCTTTGAGGTCGACAGGAGGGCGGTCTGACGCCAGAATAATACGCTTGCCGTTGCGGAACAAGTGGTTAAATATGTGGAAAAACGTGTCTTGTGTTTTTGCGGCTGTTACCCATTCCTGGATGTCGTCCACAATAAGCATGTCGATAGTCTGGTAGAAAGCAATGAAATCGTTGATGGTACCGTGCAGGTATGCGTTCGTATACTGCACCTGGAACAAACGTGCACTGATATACAGCACGCGCTTTTGCGGATACAGCTGTTTGCAATGGAGGCCTATTGCATTGAGTAAATGAGTCTTCCCACAACCCGAAGGGCCATAGATAAACATCGGGTTAAACTGCATGGTATTGGGGTGTTCGGCAATGGAAAGCCCTACCGAACGCGACAATTTGTTGCTTTCGCCCTCAATATAATTGGAGAATGTGCGATGCGGATCGAGCTGCGAGTCGAGCTCTTGAAGTTGTTTGTCGTTGCCTTTCTTCGATGTTTGCGCACCTTTACCAGCATCAACAGGCTTTGAAACGGTATCAGCAGTATCGGTCTCTATGTCCTGTGAGAGATTGTGTTCCTTATCAGTAACAATACGATAAGAGAGTTTTATACCAGCCCCAAAGCAATGATGAAGCACCTTTCCCATCAGTTCAACAAAGTTCTCCTCCAGATATTCGTACACAAATGCGCTGGGCACCTGCACGAGTATCACCTTTGAGACATCGTCGAAATGCTCAAAGACAATGGGCTTGAACCAAGTTTTATATATCTGCTCTGTGACATTCTCGCGTATTTGCGCAAGTGCTTTGTCCCAACGAGCATCAGGACCTGCTTTCATTAACTACGTATGGAGATTGTTGCTTCGATTTGCACCTAAATTCTCATAGGCGTGATTGCAAAGCTACAAAAGTTTTGTTGTATCTACAAATGCGCGTACTTGTATTTTTCTTTACACATATACGTAACTCGTTATCATCCTTTCAATTAGACCTCTTGGCCGTTAAGTGTTAAAGAAATAAAACTTTATATAGTTTTCATACACCATTACGCCGTAATGACGACATAAATTTGATTGTGTCACACTTGTGCAGATGCAAAACAAGCTTTATACAATGGTAGGGAAAGGATAGGAAAAAGTATGAAAAAAAACGACTGGCACACCACGTGCCAGCCGTTATTGTCAGCGACATATCAAAGCTGGAGGCCGAGACTTTCTACTTGTCTTTTCGGCCAAATATTGAGAAATGAACGTATCGTTTGGGGCGTGCCTTCAGGTCGATAAGCAGCGAATCGGCACTGCGCATGGTGGCATTCATGTTATTATACAGCTTATCGTCGTTCATCAACAGGCCCAATGACCCGTTATTATTGTTCAGACGCTCGGTAAACTGCTGCACATTAGCCAGTGTTTTATCTACCTTAGCCATGGTTCCTGCAACGTCAACCTCTGCCAGATTGTTCGTAAGCTTAGTTGTATTATGCAATGTTCTGCCAGCCTCGGTTAAGGCATAGCCGGCTTTATTCATCATACCCGGCACACGATGGTTCAATGTAGCCAGCAGCGTATTAAGCTCACGGGTTGATGTTGTAAGGTTTGCCGTTGTGGCTTGAGCGTTATGCAGCGTCTGCCTAAGGGCAGGATCGGCCAGCAATGCGTTCACATTCATCAGGATACTGTCTAATTTTGGCAGCATCTTTTCAACCACAGGAACCAGCTGTCCTACCGTTTCCATCATACCACCATTAAGTCCGCCCTGTATGGTATCGCCGGTTTCTACGCGCTCACGCGGGTTATTGGCCAGTAAAAGATTCATCTTAACGTTGCCCATTAAGTCGCTTACAATCTCGGCAGAACTGCCTTTGGGTATGCGCAAAGCGTTGTCGACCTCAAACTGAACCAGCACCATTCCGCTCTGCTCATAGTTATATTTGATTGATCTTACTGTGCCAACCTGATAACCATCAGCGTAAATGGGGTTTGAAGAAGACAGTCCGCTAATATTCGAAAAGCGGGCATAGTAAATGTTTCTGTTCGAAAAGAAAGCCCTTCCCTTCAGGAAATTCAATCCGAAATACAAAAGAACAATACCTGCAATCGCTACTAAGGCTATCCTTACCTCCTTTGTAAAAAACTTCATAATTACGGTTTTATATGTACTGCCAAAGACTATCTGTTGGCCTTAAATTCTCTAATACCTTCGTTTACGTCAATCTTCTTCCCGTTCTTAAAGGCTATAATAAAGCTCTGCGGGAACTTATCGAGTATTTGCTTGCGCATACGGTATATAACATTATAGTTGTTACTGGAACCGTATGTGTACTTATAGTAGCTGCCTTCCTGAAAATTCTCGCAGCCTTCAAGGCCCTGAAACACCTTGTCGCCGGGCTTAAAATGGTATGAAGATGAAAAAATCTGAATCTTAAAAACGGGTTTTGATATATCGGTTTTGTTGTCGTTGACAACAGCTGCCGGCTTATTACGGGGTTCTGTGCGGCGTACCGGCACCGTACGAACTGGCTTTTCAGGTTTTGATGTTGTATCAGAAGCCTTTCCCTTATCGACCTTTTGCTCTGATGGTTGCACGCGCATAGCCTGATTCTGACGCCGTGAAGGCGCAATAACCGGAGCATCATCGGCAGGCGTTACCGGTGTATCAACATCGGCCGGGTCGCGATAAGGTACGTCAATATTATCGTTATACTTGTTTTTGTAAAGCACAAAAGCGTTATAAATACCCCGCGCATACATGTCGGCAGCAGGCTCACTGTTCATGAATAATTCCTCATCGGGGGTAGAAATAAAGCCCAATTCGAGCAGGGCAGCAGGCATAGACGTAAGCCTCAGCACCGCCAGGTTATTCTGATGTGAGCCTCCATCGGTGCGTCCTGTGGCCTTACATACCTCCTGTTGCATCAGTCGCGAAAGCTCAACACTGCGTTCACGGTTCTTGTCGGCAATGAATTCGAACATAATATCGCCTTCGGCCGAGTTGGCATAACCCTTATAACGCGTCTTGTAATCTTTCTCAAGGAAGATAACTGAGTTCTCTCTCCTGGCCACTTCCAGATTTTCTTTAATGCCGCGATCACCGCTATGCTCGCCCGTTCCCAGCGTATAGCTCTGGAAACCATGAGCCAGACGTCCCGGAGGAAGCGCGTTAATATGAATGGAAACAAATAAGTCGGCCTTATTCTTATTGGCAATATCAGCACGCGTATGCAACGGAACGAAGACGTCGGTCTTGCGTGTATACACCACCTTTACATCGGGACACCGCTGTTCTACCATGCGTCCGAAGGCTAAAGCAAACTTTAATGTGAGGTCTTTTTCAGAAGAAATAGCGCCCTTTGCACCGCTATCGTGGCCGCCATGTCCCGCATCTACTACCAGCGTAAAACGATAACCCGCTCCCATCATCGGGAGAAAGGACAATAAAAAAGCCAGCAGAGAAAACAGAATTCTTTTTAACATGGGCAGATAATATACGCTACAAATTTAATCATTTAAGCGTAATCGGGCCTAAATTATAATTGAGTTTTATCATTTATTAAATGTAATTCTACCCCCGCACCGTCACAATCGGCTCCCATCGGTGGGTTAATCTTGGTGAGAAATACATCTACGGCCTCTATCTCAGGCCAGCAATTCATGAGTTTTTCGGCCATTTTGTATGCAGCATGCTCTACCAAATTGCAAGGCTCTGCCATCACAGAGGCCACCACGTTATAGGCTTCGGCATAGTTGACCGTAGCGTTTACGTCGTCGGTTTCCATTGCACGGGCAACATCAACCTTTAGCCGAAGGTCAACCTCATAATCGTTACCCGTCAACCGTTCTTGTTCTAATACTCCGATAAAAGCATGAAAATGCAGCTTTCGTAAATAAATAAAGCAATCCCTTAACATCATAAAGTAAGAAAAAAGCCACGCTGTTCCCTATGAGAAACAGCATGGCTTTGAATGTTTATCCGCAACGACTTGCACCACAATTTGTGCAAATCAGGCAACCTTCCTGATATACAAGCGTCTCCTGTCCGCAAACAGGACATGTTTGTCCAGCCGCTTTCGTTCCGTCAGAAATATATTTTTTCAGGGCGCGTTCAACGCCATTCTTCCATGTATTAATGCTTTCGTCCTTCAGTTGCAGCGAACCAACCAGCTTAATTACATGGTCAATAGGCATACGATAGCGCAAAACTCCCGATATAAGCTTGGCATAATTCCAGTATTCGGGGTTGAATTTCTCGCTTAATCCTTCAACAGTTGTCTTGTAACCACGCTTGTTTTTGAACTGGAAATCGTAGCGATGCGAACCGTCTGCACATGTTTGTTTAATGATAATACCTTTGGTAACGGTCTTCGGCAACGATATACCCTCGTCATCATCTTGAAGTCCGGTGAAAATCTCATAAGGGTAACCGTCGAGCAATCCCACAAAAGCTACCCACTTTTCACGGTTATTCTGGAAGCGAACTACATCGCAATCAAGCTCCGTCGGCCTCACTTCCTGAACAAGCGGATGAGGTATTGCCGTCGTTGTAATTGGCTCAGGGGCTTCTGTTTTCTTCTGTTCTTTCTTGCTTTTCTTCGATACTGAGACCATCACACCAGAACGACTGCCGTCACGATATATCGTACAGCCCTTGCATCCTGACCGCCAGGCCTCAACGTATAGCTTGTTAACGAGGGCTTCGTCTACATGATTTGGCAGGTTAACTGTGACGGAAATGCTGTGGTCTACCCACTTTTGAATAGCACCTTGCATACGTACTTTCATCAACCAATCGACGTCATTTGCAGTAGCTTTATGATATGGAGAACGGGCAACAAGGTCGTCAATCTCCTCCTGTGAGTATTTTTTGTCGGGGTCAATACCGTTAATTCTCATCCACTCAAGGAACTTACGGTGATACACTATGTACTCTTCGAAGCTGTCTCCAACCTCATCTACAAAATCGATATGGACGTCAGTATCGTTAGGATTAACCTTACGGCGGCGCTTATATACGGGCATAAACACCGGCTCTATGCCGCTGGTTGTCTGCGTCATAAGCGATGTCGTACCAGTAGGAGCTATGGTAAGGCACGCGATATTGCGGCGACCATACTTCGTCATGGCCGTATACAACTCGGCATCAGCCTCTTTTATTCGATTAATAAAAGGATTATTCTGTTCACGTTTCGCGTCATATATTTCGAAAGCACCGCGTTCTTTCGCCATCGTTACTGAAGAACGGTAGGCATTCAGCGCCAGAGTTTTCTGCACTTCCACGGCAAAATCGGTAGCTTCCTGCGTGCCATATCGCAAACCTAACGCTGCCAGCATATCGCCTTCAGCCGTTATTCCCACGCCCGTACGGCGGCCCATGCCACTCTTTCGCTTAATTTTCTCCCACAAATGATATTCTGTATGCTTAACGTCATCGTCCTGAGGATCGTTCCCTACCTTTTGCATGATGCGGTCAATCTTCTCCATTTCCAGGTCAACGATGTCGTCCATGATGCGCTGTGCCACCTGAACGTGCTCACGAAACTTATCAAAATTGAATCGTGCTTCGGGTGTAAACGGATTCTCAACATAGCTGTAAAGGTTGACAGATAGCAAGCGACAGCTGTCATATGGGCACAGAGGAATCTCCCCACAAGGGTTGGTACTAACCGTCTTAAAACCTAAATCGGCATAACAATCAGGAATACTCTCACGCAAAATAGTGTCCCAAAACAGAACGCCAGGCTCGGCACTCTTCCAAGCATTGTGCACAATTTTCTCCCAAAGCTCACGTGCCGATATTTCCTTTTCAACGGTTGGCTTGTCACTGTCAACAGGGAACTGCTGCATATAAGGCTTGTCCTCAACGGCAGCCTGCATGAAAGCATCGTCTATTTTCACGCTGACATTCGCGCCTGTTACCTTTCCTTCGGTCATCTTTGCATCGATAAATGCTTCCGAATCAGGGTGTTTTATACTTACAGAAAGCATTAAAGCACCGCGCCTTCCGTCCTGAGCCACCTCACGTGTAGAATTACTAAAGCGTTCCATAAAAGGCACAAGTCCCGTAGATGTAAGTGCCGAGTTGTTCACAGGACTGCCTTTTGGCCTGATCTGACTGAGGTCATGCCCTACACCTCCGCGCCTTTTCATGAGCTGAACCTGCTCTTCATCTATCTTCATAATGGCGCCATAGCTGTCCGCGTCGCCGTCAAGGCCAATCACAAAACAGTTGCTTAGCGATGCCACCTGATAGTTATTGCCGATACCTGTCATCGGGCTGCCTGCAGGAATAATATATTTAAAATGGTCAAGAAGGTCAAAAATCTGCTGCGCACTCATCGGGTTCTTGTACTTTTTCTCTATGCGAGCCACCTCGTTCGCGATGCGCCAGTGCATATCTTCAGGCGATTTCTCATAGATATTGCCGAAGCTATCCTTCATCGCATACTTGTTAACCCATACCCGTGCCGCCAGTTCGTCACCTCCAAAATATTTCAGAGAGGCCTCAAAAGCCTCATCATACGTATAGTTTCGTTGCTTACCCATCGAAAGATTTAATATAAAAAAAAGAAAAATTGTTGTTGCAAAGCTACGAAAGTTTTTCTGAAAGCTGACAACTTTTTGTATATATTTCAATTAAAACTTTTCCATTTTGGATAATTTTTCTAACTTTGCACATATATAAATATATAGAAATGGAAAGCCTGAAACATCGTAAAAGCATCAGGAAATATTCGTCAAAGGAGGTTCCCTCCAATCTTATTACAGCTCTTTTAGAGGAAGCAGAGCGCACCCCTACAATGGGAAACCTGCAACTTTACAGTGTTATTGTTACACGCGACAAGGCTATGAAGGCACGCCTTGCGCCGGCACACTTCAACCAGCCCATGGTAACGGATGCGCCCGTAGTGCTTACTTTCTGTGCCGATTTTCGCAGAACGTCCCGCTGGGCTGCCGAAAGGCAGGCACAACCAGGCTATAATAACTTCCTGAGTTTTATGAATGCAGCCACTGATGCCATGCTTTATTGCCAGACTTTCTGCAATATTGCCGAAGAGGCCGGTCTGGGAACGTGCTTTCTTGGCACCACCATCTATTCGCCACAAGCTATTATTGATACGCTGAAACTGCCCCAACTGGTATTTCCCGTGGCCACCATCACCGCAGGATGGCCCGGCGAATCTCCTGCCTTAAGCGACCGGTTGCCCGTTGAAAGCATCATTCACAACGAAACTTACCGCGATTATACCCCCGAGCTTATTGACAAATTTTACTGTCTGAAGGAGGCATTGCCCGAGAATCAACACTTTGTTGCTGTCAATCATAAGCAAACATTGGCACAGGTTTTCACAGATATACGATATACACGCAAGGATAACGAAGCCATGTCGGCTGGCCTTATTGACGCTCTGCGCGGTCAGGGCTTCCTGTCTTTAAACAACGAAGAATAACCCTTTCCTTGCTTTTTGTTCTCAAGATACAATAATAATGAATACTGAAATAAAGCCCGTCACCACGGCAAACGACCTAAAAGTTTTTATCCAGCTGTTCTATAATCTATACCGTAACAGTCCATACGCTACACCTTATTTATATATGGACGAAGTAAAAACGCTGTCGAAGGATAAGAATCCCGCTTTCGACTTCTGCGAAGCAGCCTATTTTCTGGCTTACCAGCAGGGCAAACCCGTTGGCCGTATTGCAGCAATCATCAACCGTCGTGCCAACGAATACTGGAAAAGAAATACCGTACGCTTCGGCTGGTTCGACTTTATTGACGATTCCGATGTATCGCAGTCGTTGCTGAAAGCCGTTGAAGAATGGGGTAAAAATAAGGGTATGACCGAAATGGCCGGGCCGCTCGGCTTTGAAGATATGGACCGTGAGGGTATGCTTGTAAGCGGTTTCGACACGCTTTCAACAATGTATGTCAACTATAATTACCCCTATTATCCTCAGCATATTGAGGCTATGGGAGGTTTTAAAAAGGACAATGATTACGTTGAATACGAAATCAAGATTCCGGAGAAAGCTCCTGAGCGTATGCTTACCACAGCCGAAATGATTGGGAAGCGTTACCATCTCGAGGTAAGAAAGTTCTCAAGAGAGGAACTTACAAAAGGCGGGCGGGGACACGAATTGTTCAATATCCTGAATATTACATATAAAGATTTATACGGATTTTCACAACTTTCATCCAGCCAAATCGATAAGCTGGTTAACGATTACATACGTCTGGCCGACCTCAATTTGGTAACATGTATTGTAGATACCAGCCAAAACAACAAGATGGTAGGCTTTGGAGTATCGTTCCCTTCGTTTTCAAAGGCATTGAAAAAGACCCGTGACGGTCGTCTTCTACCCTTTGGCTGGTGGCCTTTACTAAAGGTTTTGAAATGGCATAATACCGATGTTGTTGACCTTTTATTAATTGGCGTGTTGCCCGAATATCGCCCAAAGGGAGCCAATATACTTATTATTACCGACCTCATCAGCTGGTACAGGCGTTACCATTTCAAGGTTGCCGTTACAGGTCCACAAATGGAAACCAACAAAAAAGTGCTTAGCCAGTGGCAGTATTTCGATGCAGGTGAGATACGCCGCCACCGTATTTATTGCAAGGATATTTAACCATACAACCCTGAAACCTGAACATTAGCACTGGCTCTGTGCCACATACCACCTGCCTCTGTTGTGGCAGAACGACAGTTTTTGAATGTTCTGGTTTCAGGGTTATTTTATACAGGTGCCGATTGATGCACCTTTTCTTCCCGAAATTTAATCCTGAAAGTATACCCGTTTCACGCGATTGCTGATACAGGTAAGCACTTCATACGGTATGGTATCGAGAATATCGCTCAGCACCGTCACCGGCAAGTGTTCGCCAAATATCTCTACTGTATCGCCCTCCTTGCAGTCGACACCCGTAACATCAATCATAGCGACGTCCATACATATATTGCCAACATACTCGGCTCTTTTGCCATTTACCAGGCAATAGCCCCTGCGGTTGCCCAAATGACGGTTTAATCCATCAGCATAACCAATAGGAATGGCGGCTATTATGCTGTCATGGTCAATAGTTCCCTTGCGGCTATACCCCACCGTGTCGCCGGCAGGCACACGGCGTAATTGCAATATGGTAGTCTTTAATGTGGATACAGTATGAATAATTTCGTTGTTACGACTGTCTATTCCATACAGTCCGAGCCCCAGACGACACATATCAAGCTGCCTGTTCGGGAAGTGTTCGATGCCGGCAGAATTGTCTATATGTCGCAGAATTTTATGCTTAAAGGCAGCCTGTAATTGTTTGCTTGCTTTGTCAAACAATTCAAACTGATGTGCCGAAAAATCGTCAAAGCTGTCGCTGTCCGACCCAACGAAGTGCGAAAATACCGAGCGAGGGATAACGGCACTCTGGTGTTTCAATCGGCTTATCAGCGCATCCATGTCGTGCAACGGGTCAAAACCCAGACGGTGCATACCCGTATCTATTTTAATATGTACCGGATAGTCGGTTATACCCTCCTTTTCAGCTGCCTTAATAAGGGCATCAAGCAATCGGAACGAGTACACCTCTGGCTCCAGATCATAGTCGAACATGGTTTTGAAGGCGGTCATTTCGGGATTCATAATCATAATATTCGCCGTTATTCCATTGCGGCGAAGCGTTGCCCCTTCGTCAGCAACAGCCACAGCTAAATAGTCTACTCTATGATCCTGAAGCGTCTTAGCTATCTCCACGCTGCCCGCACCGTATGCGTCTGCCTTTATCATACACACGAGCTTTGTTTCGGGTTTCATGAACGATCTGTAGTAATTGAGGTTCTCAACCAAGGCTCCAAGGTTCACCTCAAGTACGGTTTCGTGCACCTTTTGCACCATAAGGTCGGTTATACGGTCAAAGCCAAACGCCCGCGCTCCTTTGATAAGTATTACCTCGTCGCGCATACTGCGGAACACTTCGCTACGCAGAAACGCGTCAACAGAGCTGAAGAAGAACTTCTCTGCCACGGGTATGGCTCTGCTATGCTGCGACAGTTCAGGGCCTATGCCGATGAATTTCTGTACTCCGCGTTTCTTAACCAGGCTGCCTACCTCACAATAAAGGTCGGCGGCCGTTTCGCCACTCTGGAAGATGTCGCTCAGAATGAGCGTCCGTCGCCGCCCCTGATGGTCGGGCCTGCGGTTCATAAAGTCGAGTGCTATGTCAAGCGAGTTAACGTCAGAATTATATGAATCGTTAATCAGCGTGCAGCCATGGCGTCCCTGTTTCACCTCCATTCGCATGGCAACAGGCTCAAGACGTGCCATACCGCCGGCCAGTTCTCCGGCCGACAAGCCCAATTTCAAGGCTACCACAGCACAGGTTATCGAGTTGGCTACCGAAGCATCGTCAATAAACGGTATGGTATATTTTTCTTCGTACCCTTGTCTATACACGTATGTTACGGTGGTAGATGTGTCACCTTTTGTCACATCAGCAATAAACACAGGTGCTTTTTTATCGGTCATCGAATAGTAAAGCGGCTCGCCTTTGTATGCACTTTCTGCCACCGTACGGCGTATCAGCTCGTCATCGGCATTGTAAACGATGGTTTCAGCATCATGGAAAAGCACGGTCTTTTCGCGACATTTTTCTTCCTTCGACGCAAAGTTTTCCTGATGGGCAGCACCTATATTCGTAAGCACAGCGATGGTAGGCTGTATGATGTCGCGCAGAGCCTGCATTTCTCCAGGCTGACTTATACCCGCCTCAAAAATGCCAACCTCGGTTTGTTCGTTCATCAACCATACTGAAAGAGGCACACCTGTCTGCGAATTATAGCTGCGCGGGCTTCGCGTTACATACTTATAGGGCGAGAGAAGCTGATACAACCATTCCTTCACAACGGTTTTACCGTTCGAGCCTGTAATGCCAACAACAGGCACATTAAACTCATCACGGTGACGTTCGGCGAGGCGTTGCAGGGCCTTTCGCGCATCTGTTACCTTTAGAAAATTGGCTTCAGGATAGCCGTCGGCATACCCTTCGGGCATCCCGGTCACCACAAAGTTGCGTACACCCCTGCGATAAAGCTCGGGAATATAGGCATGGCCGTCGTGACGTTCTGTTTTAAGGGCAAAGAACAATGTCTCTTCAGGGAAACAGAGCGAGCGGCTGTCGGTAAGCAGAAAGCCGATATTGGCATCGGCATTTCCATAACGGCGCGCACCGATAAGCGTGGTTATCTTTTCAATAGTGTAAGTCATTTTGTATACTTCATTACAACTGCAAAGATACTAAAAACAACGAAACCTGACAACGCGAACAAAAATAATTAAACATCATCGCGTCTGTATTCGCCAATCATAACTGCCATATCTGCATCATTACCACGCCGTTGTGCCATGCTTACGCCGATAACGTACATGCTTTTAAAGGTTCTTCTGCCCACATTACGCTTGCCGGGTTATCGTTCGGCGGCCGTCAGCAGCGCGTTCGGCGACCGTCACACCATACGTACGGCGGCCGTCAGCAGCGTTGCTGGCGGTCGCCGTACCATGAGCTTTCAGGCAAAAAGCATGCACCATAAGGGTGCTTTCGATGTGCAAAAAGGCTGTAATGCTTTTACCTTATGGGGTAATGGAGGTTCTCAGGATGTATGTTCTCCAACACCTCGTCAAGAAACTTGCGTGCCTCCCAGCGTGCCATGGGCAGGTCGTGCAGCAGGTAATTGCCACAGTCGCGGGGGGCAGCACCGGGAATTTCGCCCTCAAAACCAGCTACAAACCGAAATGTGCGCCTCATCAGGTCAACAATATCTTCAGGCTCTAAGTCGCCGCG
The DNA here is from genome assembly GCA_015256945.1 of Prevotellaceae bacterium. Taxonomy (GTDB): domain Bacteria; phylum Bacteroidota; class Bacteroidia; order Bacteroidales; family Bacteroidaceae; genus Prevotella. The sequence goes on from JABZLB010000007.1 coordinate 26,391, forward strand.
GAGCAACAGATAGTTGCCTGTAAGGCATCCCATGGGGCCCCAGTAGATAACCCTGTCTTTCCATTCGGCGTCGTTACGCAGAAAGGTTGCCGCCAGGTGTTCGATGGTATGCAGCGCACCTATGTGAACAACGGGCTCGCGATTGGGTTCTTTCATACGCACGTCGAAAGTGGTAACCGTGTCGTTACCCACCGTATCCTTGCGCGAAACATATATGCCACGGAGCAACTTTTCGTGGTCGATGGTAAATGATGGTATTTTATTCATGAGCAATTATTGCTTTTAAAAAGTTGCGTGTAATCTCAAAACTGCCCCCGGCCATGCGGTTCCAGAAGTCGAAATACTGTGCGCCGTGGTTGTCTTTCAACGGTACATCACTGATAATGCGGAACGAAATAAAAGGCGTTTTGTATATCAAGCAGGTCTGTGCAATAGCGCAACTCTCCATATCGACGGCCACGGCATCGGGGAAATGCTCAAGAATGGCAGCCATTTTCTCGCGCGAATCAACAAACCACTCGCCGCTGACGGTCAGTCCCGACATAATTTTCGTACCTTCGGGAGCCTGTAAGCCCATGGCCTTTTCAACCAGTGTAGCCGGAGCCTTAAAGCGTGGAGGCATGCCTATTATCTGCCCGTAGGATACCTCCTGGCCGCAATAGGCATCGTGATAAGCACATGATGACGCCACAACAACGTCGAGAGGGTTCAGCGAAATGGCCGCACCGCCTGCCACTCCAGTGGATATAAGCAAATCGGGATGGTAACAATCAATCATCTCTACCGCCCCAATGGCCGAGTTTACCTTGCCTATTCCACACTGCTGAAGGATGATGGTGGCACCATCCAGTGTGCCAATAACAAAATCTTTGTGGTTGTGCCGCTCTGTATAAGTTTCGTCAAGCAGCGTACGAAGTTGCGTAAACTCCTTGTCCATCGCAACTATTAATCCTATTTTCTTCACGTTATGTATCGCTCTTAAGGGCGTTAAGGCCTCATATTATGCAAAGTTACTAAAAATGATATATATATGGTGTTTTAACGATTACGTTTTAATGTTTCAGCAAAAAAATATTTAACTTTGTGCGAGAAAGTATAAAAGCATATAGTTTGATTATGAAAACATTGAAGCAATATCTGCCCGACGTGGTGGCAGTAGTGTTGTTTGTCCTCATCTCATTTGTTTATTTTATGCCTGCCGACATTGACGGGCGCATCCTATACCAGCACGATTCGGCTGCCGGAAGGGGCGCAGGCGAGGAGATGGTGCAGTATCAGAAACAGACAGGAGAGCAGACACGCTGGACCAATTCGCTTTTCAGTGGTATGCCTACCTACCAGCTGGCACCGTCGTACAACAGTACCAACGTCCTGAAAAAGGCCGAAACGGCCTATCATCTGGGGCTGCCTGAGAACGTCTGGTATGTATTTGCCTACCTCCTTGGGTTCTATATTCTGCTCCGTGCTTTCAATTTTCGCGACTATATGGCCGCTCTGGGTGCCATCATATGGGCGTTCTCAAGCTACTTCTTTATCATCATAGCCGCCGGACACTTGTGGAAAGTGATGGCTCTGGCATATCTGCCGCCAATGATCGGGGGGCTTGTGCTGACCTATCGTGGCAAATACCTGTGGGGATTTCTGGTTACAGCCATCTTTGCTGCTTTCGAAATAAATGCCAATCATGTGCAGATGACCTACTACTATCTGTTCATGATCCTGTTCATGATTATCGCATGGCTCATCGATGCACTGCGCAAACACGAGATGATGCGCTTCTGTAAGGCTACACTTACCGCTGTGGCTGCCGCACTTGTAGGTATTTGTATCAACATCAGTAACCTGTATCATACCTACCAATACTCGCAGGAGAGCATGCGTGGCAAGAGTGAACTGGTAAAGAAAAACAGTGCAAACCAGACGGGAAGCGGGCTCGATCGCGACTATATTACGCAATGGAGCTACGGCATTGACGAAACCATGACGCTGCTTATACCCAATGCAAAGGGAGGTGCAAGCGTGCCATTGAGCCAGAGCCAGACCGCAATGGCGAAGGCTGACCCACAAATTGAGCAGCAGATACCGCAATTATACAACGGACTTACACAATATTTCGGTACGCAACCAGGCACATCAGGTCCGGTTTATGCAGGGGCTTTTGTACTGTTTCTTTTTGTATTGGCCCTGTTTTTAGTAAAGGGACCCATGAAGTGGGCATTGCTGGGGGCTACCATTCTCTCTGTATTGCTGTCGTGGGGACATAATTTTATGGGCTTCACGAACCTGTTTTTGGATTACGTCCCCATGTATGCGAAGTTCCGTACAGTGGCTTCCATCCTCGTCATTGCCGAGTTTACCATTCCGCTGCTGGCCATGATGATGCTGAAAAAAATAAATGATGAGCCGGAGATTCTTACCGAAAAACGCAACCGCAAGTTTGTAATCGCCAGTCTTTTGCTTACAGCCGGCGTTGCCATGATGGTGGCAGTTGCCCCGGGTTTAATGGGTCCTTTCGTTACTGAACAGGAGCATCAGGTGCTTTCCGGCATACAAGGTATGCCCCCTGAGCTGCTGTCGGCCATTATAAATAACCTGACAGCCATGCGTGAAGCAATGGTATCGGCCGACGCATGGCGTTCAACAGGCATTATCGTTGCAGGCTTTTTGATTCTGCTTTTGTACAGCAAGAGACGGCTAAGCAGCCGGTTTATGGTGGGTGCTATTGCCGTATTGTGCCTCGCCGACATGTGGCAAGTGAACAAACGCTATCTGTATGACGACATGTTTGTGGAGAAAAGCGTACGCGAGGTGCCTCAAAAAATGACAGCTACCGACCAGATTATATTGCGCGACAAGTCGTTAGACTATCGCGTGCTGAACCTTGCATCGAACACATTTAACGAAAACGAGACATCGTTCTACCACAAAAGCATAGGCGGTTATCACCCTGCGAAGCTGCGTCGGTATCAGGAAATGATCGATGCTTACATTGAACCGGAAATGCAACACACCATGACGGCAATAGGACAAGCCGGTGGAGACATGACGAAAGTGAATGGCGACTCGATATTTCCTGTATTAAATATGTTGAACACTAAGTACTTTATCGTAGGCCTTCAAAGCGGACAGACGGTGCCTGTACAGAACCCTTATGCAAACGGTAACGCGTGGTTTGTCGACAAAATAAGCTATGTGAACAATGCCAATGAGGAGATTGATGCCGTAGGCAAGCTGAATTTAAAGCACGAAGCTGTTGCCGACAAGAAGTTTGAAGCCCAGTTAGGTAAGGCCACACCAGAGACAAACACCGACCTGATTACGCTGAAGAGCTATGAACCCAACCACTTGGTATACAACGTTACATCGAAAAACGGAGGCATTATCGTATTTTCAGAGATATACTATCCGGGCTGGACGGCTACTGTTGACGGCGTGCAGGCTGAACTGGGACGTGCTAATTACATTTTGCGTGCACTAAATATAAAACCAGGAAAGCACGAGGTTGTACTCGATTTCCACCCTGCTTCGCTTCGCAAAACAGAGGGAATTGCCTACGGTTCGTATGGTGTGCTGGTGCTGATATTGGTTATTGGCATACTGACCGAGTGGAAAAGGCGTAAGGAAACTGCTGTTGAGAAGTAGGCTATACAATATGGTTATAAGACAACGACGAAACAAACGCTGTCTTACGACATATAAAACAAAAAGGGTTGATATTTAAAACCGTATAAATCAACTCCAAAAATAAAACGGGACAAGGCCGATAGCTTTGTCCCGTTTTGTATATAATATGGTTTTGTTACGTATATAATATAAAGTGTAAAAAGGGTTCAAGCAAGAAGTTATAACGCTTCAGACCCGCGCTGGCGGACGGCTTCGAAGAGCAAAATGGCTGCCGACACCGATACATTCAGCGAATCGAGCTGCCCCAGCATGGGTATACGTATGTGCGCATCGGCCGCTATGCGCCAGGCTTTTGAAAGTCCTGTGGCTTCGGTTCCCATGACAATGGCAGTGCCTTTGCACATATCGGTATCGTAATACAGATGCGAATCCTGAAGCTGTGCTGTGAGAATACGGATGCCCCGCGCTTTTAAGAACTCGATACATTCGGCTGAAGAGCATGCCACCGTGGGCACAGTGAAGATGGCTCCAATGCTACTGCGGATAAGATTGGGATTGAAAAGGTCGGTCAAAGGGTCGCAAACTATGACAGCATCAGCTTGTGCAGCATCAGCACTACGAAGTACAGCTCCCAGATTACCCGGCTTTTCTACACGCTCAAGAACACAAATAAGCGGATTATCAGGCAGTTTTAAATCGTTAAGCGTGGTATGGTGAACGGTTATTTCGGCTATCACGCCCTCGGTTGTACCACGGTAAGCCATGCGCGAATAAATGTCTTTTGACACCCTGAAGCTCCTTTTTTCGTCGATGAAAGCCTGTAACTTGCGGGCCTCTTCGTTGTCGGGCATCAGTTCGGAGCAGTAAAACAATGTGTCAATTTGATACCCTGCCTGAACGCAATGGAGCAATTCGCGCACGCCTTCTACAACAAACAAGCCGCATTTTCGACGCTCGGACGATTTCTGCTGGAGTAAAAGCAAATGCTTTATCTTCGTATTCTGAACACTTGTTATACTGTTTTCTGCTGTCATGATATTGTATTTTATGGGCTTCTTCACCGTTAAGAGATGAAAGAAACGGAACAAAATTACAACAATATAGCTGTGCAGCCAAAGTATATACACGGAAAATGATTAATTTTGCACCAACAACAGCTCTGCTAATATACCAATATTGCAAAACTTTAATTCTTAAATTCCAAGACCATCGCTTCAATCTTTTAATTCTTTAATTCTTAAATTTTATAATCCTTTAATTCTAAGCACGGCCTTTTAATTTTTTAATTCTTTAATCTTTTAATTTTAACTCCCATGCAATTCAGAACAATTGTTGACATCGCTCCATCGGAATGGAAGATAAAACCCTGTGAAAGGATGCTGTTTGTAGGCTCGTGTTTTGCCGACAAAATAGGCCAGCGGTTTGCCGACGACAAGTTTAGGGCGTTGGTAAATCCCTATGGTGTGATGTACAATCCGGCGAGCGTTTGGCATACTATTGAGCGTTTGGCAAGTGAAAAAGCCTTTCCTTTCAGGGCCGATGAGGCAGGAACAGCAGTATTTACGCTCGGAACGAACCATGTTTACATACTGAAAGAAACTAGAGAAATTGTTGACAACTGCCAGAAAAAGCCACAGAAGCTGTTTGAAGAACGTGAGCTTTCAATTGCCGAATGTGCCGATTACCTGCAACATTGTATCGACGCGATACAATCGCGCTTTCCTAAAGTGAACGTCGTTCTCACGGTAAGCCCCATCCGTTATCGCAAATACGGTTATCATGGCAGTCAGCTTTCAAAGGCGACACTGCTGTTGGCTGTGGAAGAAACCATCAAAAAGGCCGACAAATCGAGACAAGGAAAGGTTGCCTATTTCCCCTCATACGAAATTGTTAACGATGAATTGCGCGACTATCGCTTCTATCAGGACGACATGTTACATCCGTCATCGCAGGCCGTTGACTACATTTTCGAACGGTTTTCTGATACGTATTTTCCAAAAGAAATTGTCGATTTTCTGAAAGCCTGGAAGCCAATACGCGAAGCGTTTCTGCACCGCCCGTCGGACCCCGAAAGCGAAGAATACAAGGCTTTCTTGGCTCGAACAAACGAAAAGGCAAAAGAACTTCAACTAAAATATCCTCAATTGGAATTATAATTCTGTTAATCTATAAATAAGATTACTTCATTGATGAATTGCAATTTCTGTGTCAAGGTATTGTAATTGTCATGTTTTGATATTGTAGTTATACCGTTCAGGCATCATAATTGCATTATATTGACATTGTAATTGTTATATTCAGATATTGTAATTGCACTGTTCACACATTGTAATTGCACTGTTCACACATTATAATTGCCTTGTTAAGGCATTGTAATTAAGATATAGAAAACAATTAATCCCAACCATGGTCTGTGTACCTTGTGGTTGGGATTAATTGTAAAATAACAATAAATATTGTGCTATTCTTTATTAGAACGCTTGCGTTCTGTATGATCAAGGATAATCTTTCGGATGCGAAGGTTCTTGGGTGTAACCTCAACCAGCTCGTCTTCCTTAATATATTCGAGCATCTCTTCGAGGCTCATGATAGTCTTTGGTATAATACGGGCCTTGTCATCTGAACCTGAAGCACGCACGTTGGTGAGTTGTTTTGCCTTGCATACGTTCACAACGAGGTCGAGTTCGTGTATGTGTTCGCCCACAACCTGACCGGCATAGACGTCTTCTCCCGGGTCAATGAAGAAGCGACCACGGTCTTGCAGCTTGTCAATGGCATAAGCAAAAGCATTACCTGTGTCCATAGAAACCATGGAACCATTTGAGCGACGGCTTATCTCTCCTTTGTAAGGCTGGTACTCTTTATAGCGGTGAGCCATGATGGCTTCGCCCTGAGAGGCAGTCAATACATTCGTACGGAGACCGATAATACCGCGTGAAGGAATATCAAATGTGATGTTAACACGATCACCTTCAGTCTCCATGCCAGTCATTTCACCCTTACGACGCGTTACCATATCAACCATTTTGCTCGAATAATCGGTTGGAACGTTGATATCAAGCTCCTCAATAGGCTCACACTTCTGACCGTCAATTTCTTTGTAAATAACTTGTGGCTGCCCGACCTGAAGCTCATATCCTTCACGACGCATGGTTTCAATGAGTACAGAAAGGTGCAGAACGCCACGGCCTTTTACTATCCATCGGTCGGTATATCCTTCGACAGGTTCTACCCGCAAGGCAATATTCTTCTCAAGTTCCTTTTGTAAACGGTCACCGATTTGGCGGGAAGTACAGAACTTTCCTTCCTTTCCGAAGAACGGACTATCGTTTACCATAAAGAGCATACTCATGGTAGGTTCGTCAACTGCTATCGTAGGTAGTGCTTCAGGCTCCTCAAAATCGGAGATGGTATCGCCGATTTCGAAGCGTTCCAGGCCTACAACTGCGCAAATATCACCGCTACTTACTTCATCAATACGGCGATGGGTAATGCCCTCAAAAGTGTGAAGCTCTTTAATTTGTTCCTTTTCCATCGTTCCATCACGATGGCAAATGGTAACCTTCATACCGTCTTTCAACGTACCTCTGTGTACTCTTCCTACCGCAATACGGCCGGTATAGTTACTGTAATCAAGCGATGTGATAAGCATTTGAGGCTTACCATCTATGTGCTTTGGCGCCGGTATGGCCTCAAGAATCTGGTCTAAAAGGAAATCGATATTATCGGTAGGCTTGCTGAAATCAGGTCCCATCCATCCATTTTTAGCCGAGCCATATACAACGGGAAAGTCGAGTTGGTCTTCCGTTGCGCCCAAATCGCACATCAAATCAAACACCATTTCATATACCTGTTCAGGGCGACAGTTGGGCTTATCCACCTTATTAACGACAACAATAGGCTTTAATCCTATCTTCAATGCTTTTTGAAGCACGAAACGTGTTTGTGGCATCGGGCCTTCAAAAGCGTCAACAAGCAGCAGACAACCGTCGGCCATGTTGAGCACTCGTTCCACTTCGCCACCGAAATCAGAGTGTCCTGGGGTATCAAGTATATTGATTTTTACACCTTTCCATGTAATGGAAACGTTCTTAGATAATATAGTTATCCCGCGCTCACGCTCTAAATCGTTGGAGTCTAACACCTCTCCGCTGTTGTCTTGGCCGTCTCGAAACAGTTTTCCTGCGAGCATCATCTTGTCAACCAACGTTGTTTTTCCGTGGTCAACGTGTGCAATTACTGCGATATTACGAATGTCCTGCATTACTTTACCTTAAATATCTATGCTAACTAATTTGGCTGCAAAATTACAAAAAATATCGTGAACATGCGGGCTATATATAATCTTTTTAGTAACTTTGCAGAGCATTTCCGGAGAATCTGGGGCATTTGATGCCGTAAATAGTTGTGATTAAGGCTATAAGCGACAGAGGAATGTTATTGATGCAACACTTATTAATCAACAAAACAACATGTATTTAAACAAGGAAAAGAAGGCTGAAATCTTCACCAAGTTTGGTAAATCAACCACTGATACCGGTTCTGCCGAGAGTCAGATTGCACTGTTTACCTATCGCATTGCGCACTTAACCGAGCACGTTAAGGCCAATCACAAGGACTTTGTAACCACTCGTTCTCTTACCCAATTGGTAGGAAAGCGTCGTGCTTTGCTCAATTACCTTTACGATCGTGACATTGAACGTTACCGTAGTATCATTAAAGCACTCGGTCTGCGTAAGTAAATCACAGCCTGACAAAAGTATAAAAGAAGCCTCGCAACATTGCGAGGCTTCTTCATTTATAGCAATTTTCGAAGATCACCATTCTGATTTTTGCTTATCCTTATTCTGATTTCTGCCTGCCTTTATTCTAATTTTTACCCAACCTTATTCTGCTCCTTACTTAACCTTATTGAATAATTTGCATGTCTCCGTTATTATTTCGTGAATACCTTATTTAATATAATGCGCAAATCTTCATCGTTTTTTGCAATTTCCTGCAACGGATTTATGACGAATTCACGTTCTTTCATGTGTGGATGTGGGATTTTAAGATCAGGCTCATCAATTGTAAGGTCATCGTAAAGCAATATATCAATATCAATGATTCGGTCGTGATATACGCCACCTTTCGATTTATTCACACGTCCCATATCACATTCTATCTTCTGCGTTACAGCCAAAACCTGACGCGGATTTAATTTTGTTTCGCAACAAACACACGCATTTATAAACTTGTTAGGCGAATAAAAACCCCAGGGAACTGTCTCTATCATCGACGATTCACATCTTATCTTCCCTACCCTCTCCTCCAATAAGTCAAGAGCTTCGCGAATAAGACGCTTACGGTTTCCGATGTTCGAGCCTAAGCTAAAGAACACCAAATGGCATGCTTCCAGATTATTTTCAACCATCAATATGGCTTTAAGCTGAACTAATCAACTATAAGTAGTGAGTCGCCAAAGCAACCAAACTTATACCCGTGCTTCACAGCGAGGTCATAACACTCCATTACAGCTTCATAGCCACCGAAGGCAGCGGTCGACATTAACAGCGTAGACTCTGGATGATAGAAGTTTGCAACCATCGAATCGGCGAGGCCAAAGTTATACGGTGGAAAAATAAACTTACTTGTCCACCCGTTATATTCTTTCAGCATACCATCGGTACCCACAGCCGTTTCGGTTGCTTTCGCCACGCTTGTACCTACTGCACACACATGGTGCCCGGCCTTTTTTGCCCGGTTTACAATCTCACAGGCCTCCTTTTCTATCAGCATTTGCTCCGAATCCATTTTGTGTTTGGTAAGATCTTCCACCTCAATGGGTGAGAAATTACTTAGTCCACAGTGCAGGGTTACGAAAGCCGAGTTAATACCTTTAATCTCCATGCGCTTCATTAACTCACGCGAAAAGTGAAGTCCTGTGGCAGGAGCTGTTACCGCTCCTTCTTTACGGGCAAAGATACACTGGAAGTTTTCCATGTCCTCGGCGGTGGCATGCGAATGCACGTGCATGCCATGCATCTCCGGATTTTCAGGGCGTCCGTTCAGGATATAAGCAGGAAGCGGAGCCTCGCCCAGCGCAAACAGGTCGCGTTTAAACTGTTCATGGTCGCAATCGTAAAGGAAACGTAGTGAGCGTCCGCGGCTTGTGGTATTGTCATAAACCTCTGCAACCATTGTCCCTACCTCGTCAAAGAAGAGCTTGTTGCCAATACGAATCTTACGTGCAGGCTCTACAAGCACATCCCAGAGATGCGTTTCTTCGTTCAGTTCGCGCAGAATAAACACCTCTATCTTGGCATCGGTCTTCTCCTTTGTACCGTAAAGCCGGGCAGGAAACACTTTTGTATCGTTAAAAATAAAGGTATCGCCTTCGTCAAAATAGTCGATAATGTTACGGAAATCAAGATACTCTCCTTCAACGGGATTGCCCTTTTCATCCTTACGAAACATCTCTATCTCGCCTGTTGTACGATGTAAAACCATCAGTCGCGACTCGTCACGACGTGTCACTCTGAACGTTTCCTTCGTTCCATCATCGTTTATAAACTCGCGCTCAAAGCTGTGAGGATACAGCGCCACCAGCTCCTGGGGCAGTTTAAACTTAAATTGCGATAACTTCATATTTTCTTTTCCTTTCAGTTTTTCAAATGATTTTCTTTTGTCGCCTCAGGCATATCTCCCGGAGATGATGGCGTTACGTTTGCATCAAGCCACTCCTGAAAGTGGTCGTAATCAATACAATCGGCTATCGAATAGCTTCCTGTTCGCGTGCGTCGTAAGGCTGTAAGATAGGCGCCACTGTTCAAAGCACGTCCAATATCGCGTGCAAGGGCACGAATATATGTACCTTTTCCACATATCACGCGAATGGAAAGCTGCATTTTTTCTGCATCAAAGGCTGTCAGTTCTATCTCATCTATATGGATATTTTTTGCCTTAAGCTGCACACTTTCGCCGTTACGGCGCAAGCGGTATGAGCGTTCACCATCAATTTTACAAGCACTGTATGTAGGAGGCACCTGTTCAATGTCGCCCACAAACTGTTTCAGAACCGCTTCTATCGTTTCGCGACTGATATGTTCCGTGGGAAAAATGTGGTTCACTTCGTGCTCCATATCATAGCTGTCGGTGGTGGCACCCAGCTGCAAGGTAGCCTTATATTCCTTTGAATGGCTCTGCAACTGTTCTATTTGTTTGGTACACCGGCCCGTACACAGTATAAGAACGCCCGTTGCCAACGGGTCTAATGTGCCTGCATGCCCAACCTTAACCTTCTGTCCCAAGTGGTGAGAGAGCAGATAACGAATATGTGCAAGCGCACCGAAACTGGACATACGGTAGGGTTTGTCAATCGCAATAATTTCGCCTTGCAGGAAGTTCATCAATCAAACATTACAAGTGAATGGCCCGTTAACAGCAATATAAGGATAACAATACCTACAATTATACGATACCATCCGAACAGTTTAAAACCGTATTTAGTGAGAAAACCAACAAACCATTTCATGGCAAGCAGCGCCACAACAAAGGCTACAACACTGCCTGTAAGCAATAATATCAGGTTGTCGGCGGTGGCCCACGACCCTCCTACGGCTTCTTTGCCGATAAAAAGCTGCAATAAATCAAGCCCCGTTGCAGCGGCCATTGTCGGCACTGCCAGGAAAAACGAGAACTCAGCGGCCCGTTTACGCGTAAGCTTTTGCGACATACCACCTACAATAGTGGCCATAGAACGGCTTACACCAGGTATCATTGACACACTCTGTATAACGCCAATCCAGAACGCGCGTTTTGTAGTCACCTCGTTTTCGTCGCGTCCTTTATTGAATATTGAATCGCAGAACAGCATAAAAATGCCTCCCAACACCAGCATAACAGGCACTACCCATATAGCTATCTGCGGATTAAGCAGGCGGTCGACAATTGGTTTCTTAATGAAAAAACCTATTATAGCCGTAGGCACAAAGGCTACAAACAGCAGCCAGTAAAAGCTGAACTTATGCCTGAAACGCTGCCATGGTGTGCTCCCTGTGGGGGCAGGCGTATGGTTTAAGCTGAAAAAGCGGTTCCAATAAAGCACTACTACCGACAGAATTGCACCAAACTGTATAATCACCGTAAATGCTCTTACAAAATCAGAATTTTGTACACCCAGCAGATTTTCGGCAATCAGCATGTGCCCTGTCGACGATACGGGAAGAAACTCAGTAAGTCCTTCCACTATGGCTATGATGATAGTTTGCAGTAATGTCATCGCCGTGCCGTATTATTTTGAAGCTGTTTCTTCTGTTTTCCCGGCAGCATGAGCCTGCTCTTCCGGTGTTTCGGCAACGTCATCCTTAGGTTTACGCACAACTGCATAAATCATAGATATGAAGCCCAGGAACGTAACCACGGGAGCTACCTTAATGCGACGGAAGCTGAAAATATCAGGATTGTAGGCCTGTTCTGTTGAGCCTGCACCGCTCATCAGTATAAACCCTGCTACAACAATTGCGAAACCTATACCCAATAATATAAAATTGGTACGGTCAAAAGCTAAATTTTTCTTATCCATTATTATATAATATAACGGCTTTCGGCACAGAACATTGTATGCCGTAAGCCCTAACCTTAAATCTGATACAGTTCACCGGCCTTCATTCGCAGGAATTTATTTACCGATATATTGGCGCAGATACCTGTGATAACAATGCCAAACAGAAATACAGAACCCGCTGTAACAGCCATCTCCCGCCAGGTAACGATGGTTAATATCTCCGGCTGGTTACAATAAAGAGCATATAACCCTGCCGCCAGAACGCCGCAGGCTATCAGAGCTGCCAGCATACCCGTTACCACTGCACGTCGTATAAACGGTGCCCTTATAAAGCTCCACGACGCACCTACAAGCTTCATTGTATGTATGGAAAAGCGGCGGGCGAAGATGCTTAGGCGCACCGTGTTGTTAATTAATGAGAACGATATAAAGGTAAGCAGCGCGGCAAGCACGAGCAGCGAAATGCCTATCCTGGCCAGATTACGGTTTAAAGCTTCAACAAGACCTTTCTGATAGTTGATGTCTGACACCTTAGGGTACTTCTTTAAATCGGCTGAAATCCAGGTCAAACTGTCGTTATTGGCATAATCGCTCGTCAGCGTGAGCACGATTGATGAGGGAAAAGGGTTCACGCCATCGGTAAATTCGGCCGGGTTAGTGCCCATTGTGCGGGTAGCTTCGGCCAGTGCCTGCTGCTTGCTGATAAACTGAATGCTTCGGATATACGGCTTATCCAGCAGGCTTTTATATACGGTTTGTGCCTCAGCATCAGACATATCCTGATCCATCAGCATCGTAACCTCGAGGTTTTCCTTGAAATGGGCTGCCAAATTACGGCCCGTAAGTGTACTGAAAACAATAAGTCCAAGCAGAACAAGCACCATGGCAGTGCTGATACAAAGCGTCACAGACTGCAACCGTCCTGACTGTCGGGTTGCCCTGATATGTTTCTTTCCCATTATAAAATTGGCTATAATCGTGCGAACTTCATGCAAAAGTAACAAATTAATCATATAACAACAACCCTTTAACGTGCATTAACCAAATAACCGTAAACGCCATACGGCCTTATATGCTTTTTTGTTATCTTTGCCGCAAATTAATGCAGAAAACTGAAAATTACGCAATATGAGCACCATCATTTACCCCAGCCCGATATACGGTCCTGTGCATAGCCGCCGCCTCGGACTAAGTTTAGGCATAAACCTTATGCCGGCAGACGGCAAGATTTGCACTTTCGACTGCCTTTATTGTGAGTGTGGTTTCAACGCCGAAAGGCGCACAAGGTCGGCCTATCCCACCCGTGAGGCTGTGGCCGAAGCCCTCGAACGCCAGCTCATTGCGATGCACAACGAGGGTCAACACCCCGATGTGCTTACCTTTGCAGGCAACGGAGAGCCTACAAGCAACCCTCATTTTGCGGGTATTATCGACGATACCGTACGACTTCGCAACCGCTGGTGTCCCGGAGCTAAGATTAGTGTGCTGAGCAATTCAACCTTTACGGGGCGGAAAGATATACGGGAAGCCCTGATGAAAGTTGACAATAACATCCTGAAACTCGACACCGTTGACAACGAATACATACGGCGTGTTGACCGCCCTGTGCAGCCATCGTACGATGTCAGGAAAATCATTGAGAACCTCAAATGGTTCAAAGGGCACGTCATTGTTCAAACCATGTTCCTCAAAGGCGACGGAACCGACAATACAGGCGAGCAGTATGTGGCACCGTGGATAGAAGCATTGTGCGACATTAAGCCTCAGAGCGTCATGATATATACCATTGATCGCGAAACACCCGACCTTAAATTGCGCAAGGCTTCGCACGAAGAGCTTGACGCAATATGCCAGCGTGTAATCGACGCTGGCATACCTTGTACGGCTTCTTATTAAAGAAACGCATTGCTCAATAAGCTGTAACTTTTTACGACAACATATAAACCGGTGCATTTTTGTGGCCGGTTTTTTTGATGATACCAGCATCAACAAAATGCCTTAACCATTTACGGGCCGAATAAACAGTAAGCGAAAACTGCATCTGCACGGTACGACGTGTCATGGTTCCATGCTGTTTCAGATAGCCGGTAAACGCTGTTTTCATCTCTTCAACGGTGTACCGGCGCGACAGGGTTGTGCCTTTGAGCCGTATAAAACGGGCTTTCGCGCGCACGGCAACAAGCAAGCCTCTTTCGGGTTTAAACCTGAAACCCCTGACACTCACATAGTTTCCCTTCACCTTTTCAACAGGTACGTTTCGCGGCAGCCTCACTGAGGCCCTCACTGTAAAATATCCTATACCCGGAAGATAGAAACGGCCACCCTGCGACAAGTCGTGCAAGGCTGCATCGTATAAGGCCGACAGCACCGCCTCTACATCGCCACCCGTCAGCGAGCAGCTGTGACAAACATCTTCCTTCAGCCTGTCACGAGAGCGCACGGCGTCGGGAAGCAATCTTACGTAGCGAAGCTCGGCTCCGCCTCCACCGGCATTGCCGATAGAATGTACATCCATTTTAATTGACATCGTATTTATTATGATTTAAGGTTAACGATGCAAAGATAACCACATCACGGCGTAACGGCAACGGCTGCCTGCGTATCTTCTGGTGTTTTTATGCTGAAAAGGTTGTCGTATGACGGCCGTCAGCAACATCTTCGGCGACTGTCATACTGCGTGTACGGCGGTCGTCAGCAACGCTGCCTGCGGCCGCCGAACGACACCCTGTAAAGCGTAAAGACACAGGCACAAAAGCGTAATGTCACAGACTATATGATTAAATTTTGGTATCTTTGCAGGCATGAAGTATCAGATAAGGCCTGCCACACCCCGGCAGGCACCCGAAATAGCCCGCCTGATTATGGAGGCGATGGATGAAGACTGCTGTCGCAATTTTGCGGGACCGCAACATACGCTGGCCGACTTTCACCGTATGCTGACGCGCCTTGTCGCCATGGACCATTCGCAATACAGCTACCGCAACACGCTTACTGCCATGCAGGGCAAGCGCATTGCAGGCATTATTACAGGCTACGACGGTAAGGATTTAAGACGGTTGAGGCAGGCTTTCATAGAAGCTGCCCAAACAGAGCTGGGACAAGACTTCAGCGGGATGGACGACGAAACACAGGAAGGCGAATATTATATCGACTCGCTGGCTGTCAGAACCGACTGTCGCCGTCAGGGCATTGCATCGGCTTTGCTAAGGGCTTTCATACAAAAACACGGACACAATCAGCCCGTAGGATTGCTGGTTGACCTCACACATCCTGAAGCCGAACGGCTTTATCGCCTGACGGGATTTATGTATAAGGGCGATGCTTGCTGGGGAGGGCATGACATGCGACATCTGCAATATCCTGCCAAATGCGCGTGGAGCCTCGGCGATAAGCTATCGGAAAGGTATCACGATACGGAATGGGGCGTACCCGAGCACGACGATAACCAGCTGTTTATGTGGCTGATAATGGAGACGATGTCGTGCGGATTGTCGTGGAAAATGATGCTCGAACGGCGCGAAGTATTTCGAAAAGTGTTCGCCTCGTTTGACGCAAGCCGGGTAGCCTGCTTTGGTGAAGATGATATAAAACAGGCTCTTCACACCGAAGGCATGATACGGTCGGAACGCAAAATAAAGGGCATGATAGCCAACGCACGGGCGTTTGTAAGAATAAAGGCCGAATACGGGTCGTTCGATTGTTATATATGGAGCTTCACCCACGGCCGTTCACTTATCTACCCTTCGCACCAAAGTCGTGAGGTTACCTGCAACGAGCTGTCGGCACGTGTGGCCAAAGACCTTAAAAAACGGGGCTTCTGCTATGTGGGTTCAGTTATAGTTTATAGTTTTTTGCAGGCCATAGGCGTTATTAATGACCACAAAAGCCAATGCCATCGCTATGCTGAATTATTGCCCGCATGTACAATTGTGGAAGGCGAATAAATGCAATAAAGCCATAAAATAACAGTATGGGCTGTGCCATACAGGCCTTTCGGGCTTACCTGCCCGTTGCAGGAGAACAGTAAAAAAAACAAGGAGAACGACAAAAGCCGCTCTCCTTTTATTCATATCACAGCATGATAATACCGGGATTACTATTTTGTAACAATCCCTTTCTTCGATTTTTTCAGAAACTTAATGATGGCATCTACTTCAGGGCCCTTTGGTATCTGGTCGCGAATTTGCAACATTGAGTCGAACACACTTGTCTTTCCATGGAACAACAAGCGGTATGCGTTGGCCACATGCTTTTGTACCTTCTCATCAAAACCGGCCGAAGTCATCAGCGTTGTGTTCGGTCCGCTGTATTCAACAGGCTTGCCTCCTACTATAATATAAGGTGGAACATCCTTCGAAAACGTTGTTCCGGCCTGTATCATAGCCAGGTTTCCTACGCGCGTATGGGAATTTTCAATAACCGATGACGAAAATATAACGCCGTCACCAATCTCACAACAGCCGGCAATTTTGGTACCATAGCCTATCACATTGCGGTTGCCTATCTTTGTATCGTGGCTGACATGGGCACCCTCCATGATAAAATTGTCATCGCCAATCACCGTTTGGCCGCCGGCATGAGTGGCTCTGTTGATCACTACATTTTCGCGAATAATGTTGTTATTGCCAATAATCAGCTCGGTTTTTTCACTGGTAAACTCGAAGTCTTGCGGCAGTGCTGACAGCACTGTACACTGATGAACCTTGTTGTCGTTGCCCATACGGGTACCGTCCAGCAGGCTTACGAAAGGGAAAATAACACAGTTTTCGCCAATCTCCACGTCGTCTTCGATATACACAAACGGGAAAATCTTAGTGCCATCGCCAATCTTTGCCTTGGGCGATACGACGGCCTGGGGACTTATATCACATGCCATAGTTTAATATTCGTTTTGAATTAGGGAAAAGATTACTATTTTGCACCACCGCCCAGAGCCTGATAAAGACTTACAACGGCTTGCATTTTTGCAAGGTCATCAGACACTTTTGAGAGCTGTGCATTGAGCAAACTGCTCTCGGCCGTGATTACCTCCAGATACGTACTGCCCGCACTGGCCATCAGGGCACGTGTGTCTTCAACATTCTTTTTGAGCACTTCTATCTGCCTGGCTTCAATAACGCTCTTCTCAGAAGAGGTATTATATTGAACCAAAGCGTTGCTAACCTCCGAACCTGCTTTCAGAATGCTCTGCTGCCAGGTATTGAAAGCCTGTTGGTAACGGTCGTTAGCCACGCGTAAAGCCGCTGTTAACTGTCCGTTCATAAATATAGGCTGGGTGAGCGATGCCACCGCAGAGAGCAACAGTTTGGCCGGGTTTACCATACCCTGACCATTGGAAAAGCCTCCCGTTCCCGAAATAGTAATGTTAGGATAAAAGCTGCTTCGCGCCTTCTCAACATTGTAGAAGCATGAGGCCAGCTCCATTTCGTTGGCGTGAACATCGGCACGATTACTCAACAGTTGGATGCCGACGCCCGTAGAAAACGATGCTGGGAGCTGCTGGTTATCCAAAGTTCCGCGTGCAATAGCATGGGCAGGTTCGCCAAGCATGAGGCTTAACGCGTTTTCACTCTCACGTATTGACCGCTCCAAATCTTTCTTTTGGGTGAGAACATTATAGTAATTACTCTCGGCTCTCTGCACTGCAGTAGACCGTACACCGGCGATATTTTCGTGCTGAACCTTCATAATGTCCCAGGTTTCCTTGGTTAAACGCTCCATGTTGCCTACAATTTCCATCTGCTTGTCCAGCATAAGGAGCGTGTAATATAAATTGGCAACGCCGGCAATTAACGATGTACGGACACTTACCTGATAGTCTTTTGATTGCAGCAATGCCATTTGAGCCGACCGCTTTGCCGCTGTAAGGCCACCAAAAAGAGAGACATTCCAGCTGGCGTTAACGGGCAGCGTGTAACTCTTTGTCGTTGCATCGTTGAAGCGAGTAATGGTTCCTTGTGGCGTGAAAACGAACTGAGGGATGAATGCTAACTTCGCCGTCTTAAGCTGTGCCTGGGCCATATCCACGTTAAGGGCAGCGTTAAGCAGGTTCGGATTGTTTGTCAACGCCTTCTCAATAAGCCCTTGAAGATGCGCATCGGTGAACACTTCGCGCCACGGTAAGTTGCCAAAGCTTGCGGTATCAGCCACTGCAAGTGTATCAGTTGCAGCAACAGGGTCGCGCATAATGCCACTTGTTCTAACCTGCGGACGCTCATATTTGCCATACAGACTTTTACAACCCGTAAGCGACAAGGCCACAAGGCTGCCGAATATAATATGTTTAAACCGTTTCATATTGTAATGTTTATCACAGCTTTGCCCTGCCTCCGGAGAGGCAGAAGGCAACACCTGTTAATCGTCATTATCGTTATTAATCGTAATTTGCTTTGCTTTGTTGGCATATTGAGCCAGTTCTGCCAGAGCTTCAGCGTTCTCTTCGTCGTCAAACTTAAGCGGTGTGAGCTTCTCTTGTAACCACTGGAATATGCAGAACAGCGATGGAACGATGAAGAGTTGGAACAATGTTCCCAACAGCATTCCGCCCACAGCGGCAGCACCTAACGTCTGGTTTCCATTCTTTCCTACGCCTGAAGCAAACATCATAGGGAGCAAACCGATGATCATTGCCAGCGAAGTCATCAGGATAGGACGTAGTCGTGCAGCAGCGCCAAGGATGGCAGAGTAACGGATTGCCATACCCGTCTGGCGGCGTTCCAGCGCAAACTGTACAATCAATATGGCGTTCTTGGCCAGCAGACCAATCAGCATGATAAGCGAAATTTGCATGTAAATGTCGTTCGAATGGCCAAAAAGCATGGTAAACAAGAACGCACCTGCCAAACCAAATGGTATGGAAAGGATAACCGACAACGGCAGCAGATAGCTCTCATACTGGGCTGAAAGAATCAGATATACGAAAACAAGACACAACACAAATATCATAGCCGTTGAGTTACTTGCCTCTGCTTCTGAACGCGTAAGGCCGGAATACTCGTATCCGTAGCCCATAGGCAGACTCTCTTTTGCCACTTCTTCACAAGCCTTAAGCGCCTCACCCGTAGTACCTTTCGGTGTAATATTCAGGTTAATTGAGGTAAACAGGTTGAAGCGTGCGATGTTAGAAGGTCCGTATACGCGCCTTAAGGTGATGAATTCTGACACAGGAGCCATGCTTCCATCGCCCAGACGGACGTAGATATTCGACAATCCATCAGGACGCATACGTGTTGCAGCATCGCCCTGTATCATGACACGGAAGAGCTTTCCATACGCATTGTAGTTGCTTGCATACAGTCCTCCATAGTAACCTTGCATGACAGAGAGCACGCTTACCGGCGATGTTCCGGCCTGTTTACACTTTGCAACGTCCACGTCTACCATGTATTGCGGGTAGTTTGGGTTGTAAGTGGTCATGGCTTTCTGTATTTCTGGCCGCTTGTTAAGGGCAGCAATATAATCCTGTGCCACTTTAAAGAACTTATTTAAATCGCCTCCTGTCTTATCCTGAAGGGTCATAGAGACACCATTATTCATCGCAAAGCCCGGAATCATAGGTGGTGGAAATGCCAGAATCTGGGCGTCTTTGATAGCCGCTGTTTGCTTATAGATCATGCCTAATACCGATGTTGCTTCCAACGGATTGACGAACCAGCGCATCGGATCTCCTGTAAAGGTAGCCTTAATCTTATTGAAAAAGCCGTTAGAACGCTCGCCGAAGGGCTTTAATTTAATAATAAAGGTAGCCTGGTCTGAGCCTTGTCCGGCAATGAAATTGTAGCCGACGATTTGCACCCTGCGCTCAATGGCCGGGTTTGAAGCCAGCATACTGTCAATTTCGTTGGCGATTTGCTTGGTACGTTCCTGCGATGTTCCCGGTGCTGCAGACACTGTACAAAACAACGTTCCGGTATCTTCGTCAGGCACAAGGCCCGTAGAGGTGAATATCATACCCAGTACAAGCAGTGCAAAACCAGCCACAACGCCGATGGCCGTAGCCACACGGTGATTGACAACACGCTCTACACCTTTCTTATATTTGTTGGTAACCTTATCGAAAACATGGTTAAAGCCAGCATGGAAACGGTCAACAAAGCTCATTTTCCCAGCACCTTCCTCTTCCGATTTCGGTTTCAGGAAGATGGCACACAAGGCCGGAGACAGTGTCAATGCGTTGACAGCCGATATAACTATCGACACAGCCATCGTTACTCCAAACTCACGATAGAACGTCCCTGAGGTGCCACCCATGAACGAAACCGGCACAAACACGGAGGCCATTACTAATGTAATAGAGATAATTGCTGAACTAATCTCGTTCATTGCATCAATAGAGGCCGTGAGCGCATTGTCGTATCCCTGGTCGAGCTTGGCGTGGACAGCCTCAACTACCACAATAGCGTCGTCCACAACAATGGCTATTGCCAACAGCAATGCTGACAAAGTTAGCAGGTTTATCGAAAAACCGAACATCCAAAGGAAGAAGAATGTACCCACAAGGGCGACGGGAACGGCTATCATCGGGATAAGTGTCGAGCGAAAATCCTGCAAGAACACGTAAACCACAATGAACACGAGCACCAGCGTAATAAACAGTGTCATCACCACTTCCTCAATAGATGCGAAGAGGAATTCGGTCACATCCTGTTCTATCGTCACCTTCATGCCTGGAGGCATTGACTTTTGAGCCTCGGCAAGGGCTGCCTTAACATCGGTTGCTATCTGCGTAGCGTTCGACCCTGCCACCTGCTGAACCATACCCATAACAGCAGGTTCTCCGTTGTTTTTCAGGAAAACGCTGTACATTAAAGAGCCTTGTTCTATCTTCGCTACGTCCTTAAGATACAGCGTTTGGCCTGTAGTTTTGCTCGTAAGAATGATGTTTTCATAATCAATTGGCTTCTTTAAGCGACCCTTATAACGCAGTGTATACTCAAAAGCCACATCGCTATTTTCACCAAAAGAGCCTGGAGCGGCTTCAATATTCTGCTCTGCAAGCACACCCGATATGTCGGAAGGTACCAGCCCGTACTGCTTCATCTTATCAGGTTGCAGCCATATTCGCATAGAGTAATCCGACATAGACGGACTATGAATATTACCTACACCGTTGATACGTTTCAGCAGCGGGATAACGTTAATATTATTGTAATTGGTGAGGAATTTGCTGTCGTAGCGACCGTCGTCCGTCGTCAACGAGTACATAATAACATTTGACGACTGCTGCTTGGTTACGGTAACGCCCACACGTGTAACCTCAGCAGGCAACAGAGCCTGGGCCTGACTTACACGGTTTTGCACGTTAACGGCAGCCATATTGGCATCAGTTCCCTGCTTAAAATACACTGTTATCCTGGCCAGACCTGCGTTGGTGGTCTGTGAGGTCATATAAGTCATGTTCTCTACACCGTTAATACTCTCTTCGAGCGGCGTTACAACTGAGCTCATTACCGTTTGAGCGTCAGCACCAGTATAGAATGTTTGAACAACAATTGTTGGCGGAGCGATGTCGGGATATTGCTCAATAGGCAGCGATACCAGTCCGATTATACCCAGCAATACGAGGAAGATGGAGATCACCGTCGACAGAACCGGGCGCTTTATAAAGTTTGAAAATGACATTTTTCTGATTTTAAAATGAAAAGATTCTTTTCTTTACCTGTAATATGAAGTCTTATTTCGACTGCATAGCCTTTACGAAACCTGCTGCCGTAGACTGCTTTTCGCCCAGCTTTGCCGTTTTCTTTATCTTCTCATAATATTGTTCTTCGGTGATGGGCTGTATCTTTTCGCCATCGGTAAGCTTCGTAATGCCGATACTTACATAGCGGTCGCCCACGCCCAGACCGTCAGTAACCACATAGTTTTTGCCGTCATCCTGCGGGTCTACCTGTATTTCTGTATAACGAACCTTGTTGTCAGAACCTACCTTATACACAAAAAACTTATCCTGAACACTTACTACTGCCTCCTGAGGTATGACGACAGCGTTGTTCGTTACCGTAGGAATGACAATTTGTCCTGCGCCTCCACTCTTCAGCAAATGGTCGGGATTGGGGAACCTTGCTATCAGTACATACGAACCTGTTGCGGGGTCGATTACGCCGCTCATCTTCACAACCTTACCCTGATGGTTATAAATTGAGCCATCGGCAAGCTTTAGTTTTACAGCAGGCATTGACGCAATGGCTGCGGCTGCACTACCCGATGTCTTAGTCATTGAAAGCATCTGACCCTCGTTCATCGAAAAATACACCTCCACAGATGAGATGTCTGACACGGTGGTAAGGGCATTAGAAGCACTTACTAACGCGCCTTTCTTAAAGGGTAAACTGCCTACAACACCTGCCGATGGGGCCTTAACGCTGCACCATGCCAGCGTTTCCTTAGCCTGTGCAAGGGCTGCAGCGGCCTGGGCTACGGCAGCTTGGGCCGATGAATACGCGTTCTGGGCCGTAGTAAGCTCATATTGTCCGATGATATGCTGGTCGAAAAGTTTCTTATTATTAAGGTATGTTACATGGGCCGTATTGGCTTGTGTGCGTGCCGTATTGAGGGCAGCCTGTGCCTGTCGCACCGCCGAGCGGTATGTTTCGCTGTCAATTGTAAACATAACCTGACCCGCATTCACGCGCTGTCCTTCGTGAACGTAAACGGCTGTTATAAAGCCTGACACCTTAGGACGGACGTCAACGTCCTGAATTCCTTTAATCGTGGCGGGATAAGTAGTCTGGAAATCGGCGCTCTGTGCGCCAACAGTGCGTACCGCAAACAGGTTATCCTGCAAGTCGGCCAGACTGCCACCCTTCTTCTTTCCACAAGAAACGAGCGTCAGGGCCGCAATTGCAACAAATAAAAAACTTTTGATTTTCATACCTTTTATGAATTGGATTTTTACACTTTTGAATCGTTTAACCTGAAAAGGGGGTCGAAAATAAAATAACTTCTCCCAATTCTACACAGCAAAGGTAACAACATTTGCGATAATATAAAATTTTAAACGTAAGAGTTTAACATTAATTACCATGAAGTAAACGCGCGCGTGTGAGTACATTTTAAAGGAGACTATATTTCAAACAACGGCTGTTGTTACCACGAGTTATGGTGTAACGTCATTCAGATAACGTACAAATCGTGAATACTTAACGCCTGTTACGCAATGTCGTTATGCAATAACATGGTGAGTTTTACGTTGTACAGTTCATGGTACGACGAACGTCAGCAGCGCGTACGGCAGTTGTCGCACGATGTGTATGGCGGCCGTCAGCAACGCTGCCGACGGCCGCCATACTATGAACAAAACAGCATAAACAATCATACATGGCCTCACAACCATTACAATTGTATGGTGAAAAGCCGGAAACTTTATGAAATAAAGGGAAAAACGACAAGCTGCAGAACGACAGCCGGGGCTTAGAACAGGACGGGCAAAGCCATCCTGCATAAACCAGAAAAACGGAGACAGAGCAACTTCTTTACTCTTTCTCCGCCAGCCTTCTATTTTATTACGACATATTTTGCAAAGCCTTATATATCAACCCTTCTATGGCATTGCAATACCCATTTCGGCGGCCTTTTGCCTGAGCAACGCCATCAGTGGTTCGCGTTCGTTGGGCACACGGTTGTCGAGCACGGCATCTTTCAGTGCGGCTTTCAGCTCGCCCACCTCACGCGAAGGCTTTAAAGAGAACAGTTCCATAATTTCGTTACCATCAATACACGGCTGAAGCTCGCGCTTGTAATCGCGTTCTTTCAAGTCGGTTATTTTCTCACGAACCAGCCTGAAGTTCTCAAGGAAGCGTGCTTTCTTCACACGATTCTTGCTCGTTATATCGGCTTCGCACAACATCATCAGGTCATCGATGTCGTCATCAGCGTCATTTACAAGACGACGTACGGCGCTGTCGGTTACCTCATCGTCAGCAATGGCAATGGGACGCATATGCAAATCGACCAGCTTTTGCACATACTTCATCTTCGTATCCATCGGCAGCTTAAGGCGTCGAAAGATAACAGGAACCATTTTTGCCCCGATAAAGTTATGGTTGTGAAACGTCCACCCCAGGGCATTGTTCCACCGCTTGCTCCGCGTTTTGCCAATATCGTGCAGCAAGGCCGCCCATCGCAGCCATAGTTTGTGGGCTTCGAGGTGGTCAATATCGGCCTGTATCTGTATTTTTTCGGCATCATCGTCAGCCGTTTCAAGCCTCTTGTGCAGCTGTTCAAGATGGTTACGCTGGGCATTGCAAACGTTATCAAGCACCTCGAGCGTGTGATAGAAGTTGTTTTTGTGTGCCCGTCCATTGCGGGTTTCAACAATATCGAGGTCGGCCAGCTCTGGTAACAGGAGCCGTAGCAGTCCGCAACGGTGAAGGTCAACAAAGCCGCGACTCGGCTCTTCGGCAAGCATTATCTTGTTTAACTCCTCTTCTACTCGCTCGCCGCTGATTATTTTTATACGGTCTGCATGGCGTGAAAGCGCATCAAAAGTATTGTCTTCAATATAAAATTTAAGCTGGGTGGCAAATCTTATACAACGTAACATGCGCAGCGGATCGTCGCTAAAGGTGATGCTTGGGTCAAGCGGAGTGCATATAATACCGTCTTCAAGGTCGGCGATACCGTTGAAAGGGTCGACCAGCTGGCCAAATCTTTCACGGTTTAAACATACTGCAAGGGCATTGATTGTGAAGTCGCGGCGGTTCTGATCGTCCTCTAACGTACCGTCTTCAACATGTGGCTTTCGGCTGTCGTGGCTGTAACTCTCCTTGCGTGCGCCAACAAACTCAATCTCCTGCCCCCGATATTTTACCTGTGCCGTTCCAAAATTACGGAACACCGACAAAACAGCACGTTTCCCAAGACGCTCTTTAAGCCTCCGGGCTACGCCAATACCGCTGCCCACTACCACCACATCAATGTCGTTAGAAGGGCGTTCAAGGAACAGGTCGCGCACGTAGCCGCCCACCACATAGCACTCAAGGCCGAGACTATCAGCGGCTTCAGAAATAGTATGAAAGATGTCTTTATCAAGGAGTTTCGCCAGTTCGGCATCGCTAAGTAATCGCATGGTATATCCCGTTATATCGTATAAAAGCAACTGCAAAGGTAGCAATAAAATATATATACGCTATGACGAATACCGAATTAATTGCTATCTTTGCACACGTTAAACCACAGTTATGAAACCGTTTTTTTTGCTTTTCACAGCCCTTTTGCTGGCATCGTGCCAGTTCTCGCCCGACGAGCAGGCAGCCCGGGCCTTACAACGCATCGACTCGCTGTACGCATCGCACAACTATCAGGCCACGCTCAATGCCATACGGCAGCTTCGTGACCAGTACCCCAGAGCCATAAAGGCGCGTGAAAAAGCGCTGAAAATATGGCAGGAAGCCTCTTTAAAGATGACCCAACAGGAAATAGGACTTACCGATTCGGCCCTTCAGGCAGTTACCGCACAGTGGAAAACCGAACAGAATATAGGCCGGCGCAACAGGCTTCGCGCACAAATCGATTCGCTGCAAGTGCGTTACGACGCCCTCTGTGGCACGGTAAGGGTTATACACAGGAGGCAGAGAGAGTAATGACAAGCCTGCGAAAGTTACTGCAAAAAAGCACGGATATGAATAAATTTAGTAACTTTGCAAACAGTATGGCAGAACAAAATACAGAACAACAGTTCAGAGAGGTGATGGCAGAATGCCGTGACCTGTTTGCCAAGAAGCTGCACGACTATGGTGCTTCATGGCGTATCATGCGGCCTTCATCGTTAACCGACCAGCTCTTTATTAAGGCAAAGCGCATCCGTTCGCTCGGCATCTCGGGCCAGTCGCTTGTGGGAGAAGGTATCAGACCAGAGTTCATCGCCCTGGTTAACTATGGTATCATCGGTTTGATACAGCTCGACATGGAACCTACTACACGTGTAGACATCACGGCCGACGATGCTCTTGCACTGTATGATCACCATGCAAATGAGGCCCGAACGCTGATGATGAAGAAGAATCACGATTATGGCGAAGCGTGGAGAGATATGAGAGTGAGCAGCTATACCGACTTAATCCTCACCAAGATAGCCAGAATAAAAGAGCTTGAAGACCAGAACGGCCAGGCCATCGTATCGGAAGGCATCGATGCTAATTATCAGGATATTATCAATTATGCCGTGTTTGGAGCCATCAGGCTGAAAGAAAATTCGCGGCATTAACGAGAAACGCAAGCAGAAGCGTGGAACAAAATACAGCAAACAACAACATAACGCCACCGGCTGCCTGTTGTAAACACGACATGGCAGGCCCGTTAACGCTGAAACAAAGGCTCGGCAGGTACGGGGTAAACCTTTGTCGTCTGGTGCTCGGTATGGTGTTTGTATTCTCAGGTTTCGTCAAAGCCATCGACCCTTTAGGCACGCAATACAAGATTCAGGAGTACTTAGCGGCCATAGGTTTGGGCGGCATGATACCCGATTTGCTGACACTGGGCACATCGATTGCGTTGTCGGCGGTAGAGTTCTGCCTCGGAATTTTTGTGCTTTTTGCCATTCGTCGCAGACTCTGTGCGAAAATCATGCTGGTATTTATGGGTGGCATGACGCTGATAAGCCTTTGGTTAGCCCTGTTCAATCCGGTGACCGACTGTGGCTGTTTCGGCGATGCCGTCAGGCTTTCAAATCAGCAGACACTGATAAAAGACCTGATATTGATGGTGCCTGCCATCGTTTTGTGGCGATGGCCATTGAAGATGTACAGGTTCATATCGAGGTCCAGCCAGTGGATAGCCATCAATTTTACCATCCTTTTTATATTGATAACAAGCCTCTACTGCCTGTATAAGCTGCCCGTTTTTGATTTCAGGCCCTACCATGTAGGCGCAGATATAAAGAAAGGTATGCAAATACCGGAAGGCGCTGAGCAGCCTAAGTTTGTTACTTCATTCCTTATGGAGAAGAACGGTGTGCGCAAAGAGTTCAGCCTTGACAATTATCCCGACTCGACATGGCAGTTTATTGACTCAAAGACAACGCAAATATCGGAAGGCTATGTGCCTCCAATTCACGACTTTTCCATACAGGCATCCGAAGGCGATGACATCACAGACAGCGTGCTTTCACGACGCGGTTATACGTTCCTGCTGATTTCACCGAATCTGGATAAGGCCGATGACGGCGACTTTGGAGCCATAGATGCGCTGTACGAATACGCCAGAGAACAGGGCGTTCCATTCTATTGTCTTACCGCCTCAACAGAAGAAGCCATCAGGCATTGGGAAGATATTACGGGCGCAGAATATCCATTTTATATCACCGATGAAACGACGTTGAAGACCATTATCCGCAGTAATCCCGGACTGTTATTGCTGAAAAACGGCGTGGTGATAGGCAAATGGAGCCACAACGACCTGCCAGCGGCCGATGATTTACAAGGTCCGCTGGAGAAAACAACGATAGGACGGATGCCTGATGACAGCGTAGGAAAGACAATTACACAGGTTTTACTGTGGTTCTTCCTGCCGCTGATACTGCTCACTTTCGCCGATCGCACATGGGCATGGAGCAAGTATGTAAGACTGAAAATAAAGCAAGAGAAGCAGTTTATTGAAGAAAAAACCGAACAAATAGAAAATACATCCAACAAAATTATATCAACTTTTAAAAAAGAAAAGAACAAATGAGAAAGAAAATTGTTGCAGGAAACTGGAAGATGAACGAAAACCTGCAGGAGGGTGTAGCCCTCGCAAAGGAGATCAATGAAGCGTTAAAGGCCGACAAACCCAATTGTGACGTTGTAATTTGCACGCCATTTATCCACCTCGCAAGCGTGGCATCGGTACTCGATGAAAGCGTGGTTAAGCTGGGTGCAGAGAACTGTGCCGACAAGGAAAAAGGCGCATTCACAGGCGAAGTTTCCGCAGCCATGGTTAAATCAACGGGTGCACAGTATGTCATTCTTGGACATTCAGAGCGCCGTCAGTATTATAACGAGACTGCAGAAATACTGAAAGAGAAGGTAAAACTGGCGCTGGCCAACGGTCTTAAAATCATTTTCTGCTGTGGAGAAACCCTGGAAGAGCGCGAATCAAACAGGCAAAACGAAGTAGTTAAGGCTGAACTCGATGGCTCTGTATTCAATCTTTCTGCCGACGAATGGAAAAATATTGTGCTCGCTTACGAGCCAATCTGGGCTATTGGCACGGGTAAAACCGCTACCTCTGAGCAAGCAGAGGAGATGCTTGCTTACATTCGCTCTATCGTTGCAGAGAAGTATGGCAAGGACGTTGCTGAAGAAACATCCATCCTTTATGGTGGTTCTTGCAAGGCAAGCAATGCTCCTGAACTGTTCTCTAAGCCGAATATCGATGGCGGTTTAATCGGTGGTGCTTCATTAAAGTGTGCTGATTTCAAGGGCATTATTGACGCCTGGAAGAAATAATACTGTATAATTGCCGGCCCCCGGGTACGCCATCATCATGTAACGGTGATGCCCCGGGGCCGACTTTCTGATCATATCATTATTCTATTTAGATAATACCATTATCCTATTTAGATAATATCATTACTCTATTTAATTGATTTATGAAAAGATTTGTCCTTTTCTTTGCATCCGTTCTTTGTATTATCATGACGGCTCATGCACAGACTTATACCGAACACGTGCAACAACGGCAGCGCGGTAAGGGCACCGTTACCATTACACAAAGCAAGGAAATTGACGATATTGTGAACGGAACAGTCACCGTTAACACTGAAAAAACAACCACCCCACTACGCAAGCCTGACGCTGTTACGACAGGTAAGAAACCACAACAGCCCCAAACCACAACACGTCCACAACAGCAGGACGACAGGAAAACAACACGAAAGGATACAGACAAGACCGTTCGCGAACCCGAAAAAGCCCCACGAGATAAAGCTCGTGAGACACAAAAAGACGAAAATAAGAAAGCCAACGACGAGCCTCGAAAGGCCGATGACAACAAACATACAGAAGCAAACCGTACACAACAGGACGACGACAACGAGTTTTCCATACCTACTGTGGACATGCGTAAGAAGGTAATGCGCCACAGTTACAAGGTAACGGGCTACCGTGTACAGGCTTTTGCCGGTGGCAATACACGCAACGACAAGAACCGTGCCCAGCAAATCGGCAATGCAATTAAAATGAATTTCCCCGACCAGCCGGTGTATGTCCACTTCTATTCTCCCCGTTGGATTTGCCGTGTAGGCAATTTTCGCTCATTGCCAGAGGCTGAACGTATGCTGAAAGAGGTCAAAGCCATGGGCTATCACTCGGCTACAATAGTAAAGGGTAAGATTTCAGTGATGTATTAATACGGTGTCGTTTCTGCGCGATTATCATTTTGTAGACGCACGAAAACGATGCCATCACGGCACGAATACAACGCCAGCCATATATTATTAAGGTATTCATACCACAATAATACAACAAAATTACAATACGATTATATGAATCCGGAAACAGAATTCAGAAACGGTCTTGATGAGATGGCATCGCATTATCGCGCCATCCTCGACCTTATCGGTGAAGCTCCCGAGCGTGAAGGACTGCTCAAAACGCCGATGCGTGTAGCAAAAGCCATGCAAATTCTGACACGTGGCTACACACAAGACCCGCACAAAGTGCTTACAGACGCCCTGTTTGAGGAAAAATACGACCAGATGGTAATTGTTAAAGACATCGACTTTTTTTCGATGTGTGAACACCATTTGCTCCCTTTCTACGGCAAAGCACATGTGGCTTACATTCCCGACGGGCACATAACGGGTCTCAGTAAGGTTGCACGCGTCGTCGATATATTCTCTCATCGTTTGCAGGTTCAGGAACGACTGACACAACAAATCAAGGATTGCATCAACGATACACTAAAGCCTCAGGGCGTAATGGTGGTGTTGGAGGCCAAGCATATGTGCATGCAGATGCGCGGTGTAGAGAAGCAAAACAGCATCACTACGACGAGCGCGTACAGCGGTGTCTTCGATTCGGCCAAGGTTCGTGAGGAGTTTATGAGTCTGCTCAGGGGAGAATCGAAGCGCATTTAAAGTGCTAGCATATTAATTTGACTGTACAATAACAACCTCTCTAAAGTATATTTGTACGAAAACCAAAACGCCCTTGCCATAACATAAAAAAAGGAAGACAAGAGCTTTAAAACAGAATTTTGGACAGCGCACATGCTTATCCAGAATAGTTTACAAAAGTTTTGCACGAAAATCAAACACCAATTTAACGAGTATTTCGCTACAAATACAGTTTCTTCAAAGAGTTTTTCCAACCGATTTACATCAGAATATGAAGTTCATTTCATGGAATGTCAACGGCCTTCGCGCTTGTGTCAAGGTAAAAACTGACGACGAAGGCAACGTAACCAGCAAGGGATTTGAAGCCTATTTCAACGATTTAAATGCCGATTTCTTCTGTCTTCAGGAGACGAAGATGCAGGAAGGTCAGCTCGATTTGCAGTTTGACGGCTATCGTTCGTATTGGAATTACGCCGACAAAAAAGGCTATTCGGGCACGGCTATCTATGCCAGGCACGAGCCTTTGTCGGTAAAATACGGCATGGATATGGACGAACACGACCACGAAGGCCGCGTCATTACGCTCGAATATGACAAGTTTTTCCTCGTCACTGTGTACACACCCAACTCGCAGGATGCCGAAGTAAAAGGCGGAAAACCCCGCCGTCTGCCCTACCGTATGCAATGGGAGGACGACTTCAGGGCTTATCTTCTTTCGCTCGATAAGGTTAAACCCGTCATCGTTTGCGGAGACATGAATGTGGCTCACAACGAAATCGACCTGAAAAACCCCAGGACAAACCGCAACAATGCAGGCTTTACCGACGAGGAACGCGAAAAGATGACCGAACTTCTCAACAGTGGTTTCATCGATACTTTCCGCCAGTTACATCCCGAAGACGTCACATACAGCTGGTGGAGCTATCGTTTTCGCAGTCGCGAAAAGAACGCAGGATGGCGCATTGACTATTTTATTGCATCCGAACGACTGCTGCCTTCCATCTCGTCGGCAAGCATACACACCGAAATTTACGGCAGCGACCATTGCCCTGTGGAGGTAGATATTGACCTGTAAACAACGCTGAAGGAACACCATAAAAGTACCATCCGCCGACAATAACATATTTGTTGCAGCAGGATACAGACACTGATCATAGGCCGTAACACGCCTATACCGCTTGCTATACATGCCAACACCACAGGCTTAATGTGGCAGCAGCCACAGCACAATGCGGTAACGTATGCGGCGCTACCTGCCTGTGCATACAGCTCTACACGCTTAAACAGGCTCCATAAAAACATAAACGGGATAAGCATACCCTGATGCTTATCCCGTTTTCTATTGTTATCAACTAAAAAGGTCTGCATTCTCACGAACACAGACCGACGATTTTCTTATGAGAAAAAAATAGTATTTATTGTAAGAGAGATGCTATTTCGCTTACGGGACGCCTTTCCTGGCTGCCGTCCTGGCGTGTAATCATAAAGTAATCGTATACCGAACGGCCTTGCTTATAAACAACAACGGCTACACCTCCATCCCTCATCTGAAGCGTAAAATAGCCGTTTCGCTTGCCGTCAACATACTTACCGCGCAGCTTTTCACGCCCATTGACGTAATAAGTAGTCACTTCTCCGTTGAGAACGGTATTGTTATCGTTGTTCAAATCAATAAAGTTGTAGCCGCCTTCAGCACGCAGGGTTCCGTCCATATAAAAGTCCTGAAACACGTCTTCCTTTGTCATACCGTTGCCTTGCACCTTTAACAGCCTGTAATAACCGGCCTCGTCCGAACTGTTTACGCGCTGATGGTTTGCACCATAAAACAACGTATCGGCAACCACTACGGCATTTTCACTAACACGTGTACGGCCAAAGCCTGAAACGGTTAACAACAACATCATGCTAACTAAAACTATCTTCTTCATTTTTTAAAAGCTTAAGAGTTATATTTATTCTTGTTTTATGTCACAAATATAGATAAAACTTATCAAAGGTTGTTCAGATTTTAACGTTATTTTATCATTATTTTTCATCAAAAAATAAACTGTAATCCATTGCCTCACTTTTGATATGAAATTATAATAAAACCGTCCGTTATCTTACACTTTGCAAAACGCGTTGGCTAAAAACAACGACAACCAAGGTGTATTACTTACATTATGCTACTTTTATACTATAAACCATCCCATGCAAAAAGACATAAAAACAGAGAAATTGAAATATAATTACAATCAATGTGTAAAATATTTTGATTTTGTTGTCAACTTGATTTAAATCAATTTACTTTACTGTCACTTTGTAAATCAAACGTGCCCGTTTTGTCACAATTCGACAAAACGGGCACCATTATTTTATGATGTACATGAAACTGTGTTTAAACCATCAGCAAATATCACTTCATACACCAGCTCATACAACGCTATTCATCCGGCAACGCCCATTAATCCATGCTGAAACGCAAGGGCATCATCATCCTCACACAAACCTTATGGCCCTCGTGCATGCCTGGTGTGAAGCCCGAAAGACCCTTGAAACGTTCTGCAAGATAACGGCCAATAGCGGGATGTGAGGGCGAAATCATGCGCATATCGCGTACACGTCCCTCCTTGTCAACCACATAACTGAACAGCACGCGCACCGACATTCCGTCCGTTTCGCTCCAGTTTATCCGCGGCATAACTTCCCAAAGCTTCCACGTATTCTCCCATCCTCCAGGGAAAACTGGCATATTTTCTACCTTTTTATAAATGGTATCGCCGTCGAGTGTAAGTGGAAGCATCTGCATATAAGGGTTTTGGGCCACAGGCTTGCCGGTAACAAGCTGTCGTGCCCTGCGGCTTAGCGTTTTGCTAAATTTGTCATAAGGCATATCTACCTCGTAGGTAACATTATCGGTTGGCGTTTGTATCTGCACATGATAGGCTATTTTATCTCTCTTAAGCCATACGCCATCTATCACGCTCTGTTGCATATCTGTGTAGCCGCCATCGATGAAAGGTGCAAAAAGATTGTCGTAAAAATCGGACGACAGCTGCCCACGCTCAATGTCTTTGTTCAGCATTTCCTGCGAGGTCAGCAACTTTTGGCTTATCATATCGTATGTAACGTATAGCGACTGCCGATGTGGTGTTTCGGCCGAAAGGCTTTCAGGCTTCACCTCTGCCGAAATAAAATAGGAAGCCCAACGCCCTTGTGCAAACGACTTGAGCTCGGCCTTAAGCGTTGAATAGCAGAACCGTCGGTCATCGGGAAGGCTCTTAAGCTGTCCTATTACTGGCGTTCCCATGCTGCGTGTATAGGCTGCGAGCGACGAATCAATGTCGGCCGACTCATACCCGAACAGCTGTTTTGTGATACAACGCTTCAATGCTGCAACACGGTTAAAACTGATAACCTCGGGCCATTCTATGGTATAGTCGACCACATTAAAGTCGGAATCGCGCTGCAAAAAGAGGTGCTCGCTCATATATCGCACGTCATAGCCGTAGGCCGTGCTGTCTGTTTCCTGTGCGCCGGCTGCATAAGGCAACAGCGTGAGCAACAATAAGAAAAGTAGTTTCTTCATTTTTTATGATTAAATACAGACGTTGTTGCAGAACCTCATTTCCGTACAGAGGCCGGCATACTGACGTTACCCGAGAAGTCGATGCCCTCACGGTCGCTGCTTTGCACATTTAACGATGCACGGCCGTTGTCGAAAACAATCAGGTCGTAGCCCAGAAGCTCGTCACCGTTCTTTACATTAAACGTTATGCGGCGGCCGTCTTTCTTATATTGTGAAATAGAAAAGCCCGTAGCATGACCCTGAAAAATCAGCGGACTCTGCATGTCGTCGGGAAACTTCGAGCGGTAAGCCACGCCAAAATAAGGCAGGTAACTGTCAATGCTGTCGCCGTTGACGGTCAGCGAATAGGTTGTTGTAAGGTAGCGTGCAGGCATGCTATGGGGAAGCACATAATCGAAATGAATCGTGAACCGCCGGCTGTTAATATCGTCGTATACCCGTTGTTGCACCTCCCTGCGCTCACCGGCACGCCGCCCGGCCGTTTGTGTTGACACGCACGAAGCCATGCAAAGTGCCACAATAAAAGCTATCCCTATTTTACGCATAAGCTCTATTTTCTTGTAAAAATACGATATTTCTCTTACTCTTACATGCTTTTTTACTTTCTTTATCTTTTAAACAGTGAACAGGCTGTTGCCTTATGCCTGCACCGTTATGCAACAAAGGTCATCGTTCGCCGACCGTCAGCAACGCTGCTGACGGCCGTCACACTACATGTTTGACAACCGTCAAATGCGCGTACGGCGGCCACCGAACGATGAACTTTAGCTAATAACAATTACTGATTTTCCATATAAGCCCCCCTGCTTTATTCCCTATTCTCAATCTCATTTCACCCTTTTCCTTCTGTCTCACCCTCATTTTTTCTAAAGTTTAAAATATCGGTTCTTTAATTTTTTAATCCTATAATTCTTGAATTCTAATTGCTCTCCTTTATTTTTTTAATCTTTTCATTCTTTAATTCTAAACGCTCCCCTTTAATTTTTTAATCCTATAATTCTTTAATTCTAAATCTTTACCTTTTTACTTTTTTAATTTTTTACTTTTATTTCCTATCTTTATCGCTGCAAAACAAGTTTATAGTCATATTTAAATCATACCGAACATGAAAACCGTTTTAATAACAGGTGCTACGAGTGGCATAGGTAAAGCCTGTGCCATGAAGTTTGGCGAGGCAGGCTATCGCGTAATAGCCTGGGGGCGCAACAAGGAAAAACTAACCAGGCTGAACCAGCAAATGCAGGGCGAAATAATGCCCATGGGCGTAGATGTATGCAACCGTGAGCAGGTGAAACTGGCCATCGAACGCATACATGCCGACTGGAAACCCATTGATGTACTGATTAACAATGCCGGACTGGCACAAGGACTGGAACCCGAATACGAAGGTAACTTTGACGACTGGGACCGTATGATTGATACCAACGTAAAAGGATTGCTGAACGTTACACGCCTTGTCGTACCCGAAATGGTACGCCGTAACCACGGCCATGTGATTAATATCGGCAGCGTAGCCGGCGATGCAGCCTATGCCGGAGGCAATGTTTATTGTGCCACAAAGGCGGCCGTGAAAGCCCTTACCGACGGACTGCGCATTGACGTAGCCCATACTAGGGTGCGCGTAACGAACCTGAAGCCCGGGCTTGTTGAAACCAATTTCAGCAATGTACGCTTTCATGGCGATACCGAAAGGGCGGCATCGGTTTATAAAGGCATCGAACCCCTTACGCCAGATGATATTGCCGACGTGGCCCTTTACGCCGCTTCAGCCCCCGAACATGTACAGATAGCCGAGGTTCTTATTTTGGCAACCCATCAGGCCAGCGGCAGTTACATCGTGAGAAAATAGCCTGACGGTGGCAACAGAAAGACACACGGCCAGGCATAAAAAAACAATTTGCAGATGAAAGGACTGCAAATTACAGAACACAAAAAAGCGGATTGGAGAAGGGTTTATCCAATCCGCTTTCGCTATATATTATATAAGGTGTAAATAACAGCCGTTATTTCCTCGTGAACTTGCGCACCGCACGCTGCCCCCTTTCATCGGTAGTAACTACCATGTACAGGCCCGGCTTAAGAGCTGACAAATTATTTTCATTCAGCTGACGGCCGTTAAGGTCGTATATTACCGTTGTTACCACCCTGCCGCTATTGTGCAATTGTATGCCGTCGGCAGTTCTTGGGGTTACCGTTACGCTGTCAATGAAGAAGTCGCAAAAGTCTTTTGTCGTCGCATAAAAGCCAATATTGTAGTTGCCTTCTGTATCAATTGTGACGTGGGTTGTTACCTTTTCCCACTTATTTGAGCCTTTCAAACCGTCAACTTTCTGCAATTCAGTTTTATAGGTTGCCGTGTCGCGCTGTGCTGTTCCCAGCATAACCTTATAGGCAATCTTGCCCCAGCTCTGTGCCTTGCGCATGTACGATAGGGTATATTCTCCTGCCTTCATGTGCAGAGCAGGCGACATAAGCCAGTCGTGCAGCGGGTTACTTGCACCAAACGAGTGGGCAAAGGCATAGCGTCCCTTGTACGAATTGCTCTTCTGTGCACCTATTCCCCATCCCAATGTAGCGTTGGTGTGGTCGTTGATTATAAGCCATTCGTCGGTATCATCAGTTTTTTCGAAGCCCGTGTTATACGGAATTTCATGCACCTTAGCGTCAATATAGGTAACGATAGAGGCGTTGCTTGCTCCAATTCCCTTCACGCCGCCGTATTCAGGCTCAACTACATACATATACTTGCCGGGCAAATCGAGGGTATCTTTGTACACGGTGTCGGCAACATTATGTGCTATTTGTACGTAGCCATCGCTTTTAAGGCGATACACATTATATGTAACGTGGGTTAAATCGGCATATCCTCCATGAACGGTTTGGGTGGGACGAGTCCACGTAATGGTAACAAACTTGCCGTTGTCAGGATTGGAACAGATGACGGTATCGACCTTCTGCACCTGGTCGTAGCCGTGACGGACAACGGCAGTAGCGGGCGAACTGAGTCCGCCTGCGCCAACAGTCTGCACCTCATATGTGTTTAACCCATCGTCACAATGTTCATCTGTATACTCAAGTGCGTTGCCGGGGAGCACGGCTATGGGCGTTTCGTGCCCCAGACGATATACTCTTACCTCGCTGATTGTGCCTACGGGGTCGCCGTTTTCTGTCCTTGTGGGCAGCAGCCACTGCAAATGAACCGTGTGATGACTGGCAGCATCGGGTGTGGCCGTAAGCGATAACAGGGCACGAGGATGGTTACCTGTATAGGGCTTACCGTCGAAATAAAGCCCCGTTACATTTGCATCCTTGGCTACAAGCGTGTCAATAGCCACGGGCACACCCGTTGAAATGTTCACACTGTCGAGCACTGAGCAATAGCGGGCACGTGCAAAATACAGCTTGTCATCAGGGCTAAAGGCCATCGACTGGAAGTATTCGTAGGTTACATTACGGTGTTGTTTGCCTATCTGCGTAGCCTTTCCCGTATACTTGTCAACCTTATAGAACTGGCGTAAATCGGACATTGCATACAGCTCTCCCCTGCTGTTGCAGGCCAGTGCAATCAGAATGGTTTCTACACGGCGCGCATATCCGTCAATGGCTGTGAGCTGGCCGATGCTGCCTACCTTTGTAAGCTTGCCGGTATTCAGGTCTACAATATAGAGGCCCGTGGTGGTAACCTTGGTGCTCGGGTCGCCTGACACCTTGTCTTCAGCCAGTGCATACATGGTGTGTGTGGTGTAATCGTATGTCATATCAGCAATACGCTGGTCACCATCATTATCGTTTGCCATCTTAATGGGCTTGAATTTGTACGTACCGGGTTCAATAATTCCAAAACCATACTGCGGCAGCATGCCGATAGCATCGTACTTAACGGCCGACGCGTACAGCGTATTTCCCACTTTTTCCATAGCCGTTGGCATATAATTATAGGCCGTAGTGCGGTGCGTTATCTGAAAATCGCAAGGCGATGACGTTTTAAAGCTGACGAAACCATAGCGTCCGTCGTAGTCTCCCATTAAGAAACCGTGAGCCGTTTGCTGCGCACTCGTGGTAAGTACAGCGGCTAAAGCTACGATTCCTGCAATACATCTTTTAATCATAAAGCAAATAATACAATAAAAATTTAAAAGTTCTCAATCAGTTTTTATGTCGTCTCTCTGCCATCGGGACATCATAACCGGCAGATGTTCACGACAGCATTGCAAAGTTATCTAAATTTATTTAAAACCTATATACAATAGTCTCACTTTTGTAATACAAAACAGCAATTTCGTAACAAAATACATTTTATTTGCATAAAATGGTAACAAAATGTAAAAATACAAATGTTTTTCGTGGTAAAATAAATTAAAATGGCTATTTTTGTAGATAATTGTTGAACTTGTATTACATAGCGCTTATGAAAAAAATCTACTTATTAGCTGTGCTCGTAATGCTTTTGTTGCATCCCGACTTTGCCTGTGCGCAATCGGCAGTACTGAGCGAAGGCTTTGAAAATGCTGTTTTTCCGCCTGCGGGATGGAGCGTAACAGACCGTGATGCTGACCATCATGGATGGCTTTTGGCAGGGCAGGGACTAAAGGTTTACGCCGGGAAACAGCTGGCCATATCGTATACCTGCGACCCGAAAGCATACCCCATTGTAGAGTATTCACGGCAGGACAACTGGCTCATTACGCCACAAATCAACATCACAAACAACGCATTTACGCTCGAATGCTTCTATGCCGAGGAAGACAATGAGTCGCACGACTCGCTTGTTGTAAGGGTGTCAACCACAGGAAACCATCCTGCCGACTTCACCGAAAAGCTGGCAGAACTCGACGTCCGCAACGAAGAGGGAGAGGTAAACTTTCAGAAACTGACACGGTCGCTGTCGAAATTCAGCGGACAAAAAATATACATTGCCTTCGTTCATACGGGGAAAGGGGGATATGGTTTAGCCCTCGACGATATAACCATAAGCAACAAAAAAGGGCCTCAACGGGCAGGAAGTTTTACGGTTAAGCCTGCTGCCGATGGCAATCTGAAAGCTACACTGAACTGGACAAACCCGACAAAGAACGGACTTGGTGACAATTTAACCAGCTATCAAGTGCGTATTTATCGTGACCAGCTGCTTATTGCTACCTTAAACAAGGGAACAACAACCTACACCGATGAGCATGCAACCGCAGGCATGCACACATATAGTATAGGTATTGTTACCGATGAAGGCGAATCGGCACTGCGTACAGCCAGAGCCTGCATAGGCGAAGACGTGCCCAGCACCGTCAGAAACCTCAGGGCCGACCCACACAAAGGCAAGGTAACACTAACATGGACGGCACCTGAAACGGGTGTAAACAAAGGCTTTATCAACCCGCAACACCTTAAATACAGCCTGTACAAGACCACCGGGGGCGTTCAAACTACCGTGGCCGAAGGCTATGAAAAGACCACCTTTACCGAAGATATTGCCGACGGGCAGACCGTTGTTTATGAGGTTGCTGCCTCCAATGCTGCCGGAACGGGAGAGAAAACGCGCGCCAACAGCGTCATTACCTACTCGGGAAGTCAGGCCGAACTAACCGTGGGTATGCAGGCAACATCCGAGTTTACCAACAGCAGGATTCCCGTAGATGCCTATTCAAAGGCTACCGTTAGCCAAACCATATACTATCCCCACGAGTTACAGTATGTGAAAGGAGCCATTAATCATGTTATCTTCAGGAACGCATTCAGCCAGAGTACCGACCTTACACGTCCGCTTCAAGTGTATATTGGTGAAACCGATCAGGCCGATTTGAAGTTGGGTTGGGTACCCGTGGCACAATTAAATAAGGTATACGACGACACCATAACGATGAGCAGAGGTTCGAACGATATTGATATTGTATTGTCGCAACCTTACCATTACCAGGGTAAAAACCTTGTTGTAACGGTTTATGGCGCCCGTATTGACAGGACAGCACGCTACGCCGACCATTTCCTCGTGGAACGAACTCCTGCACATGCCAACCGTTCGCGACTGCTTTCTGGCTCGTCAAATATCAATTTAACGGCACTGCCGCAGAGTAGTGACGTTATTTCGGAAGTGCCTTACACACGGTTTGTGATGACCACTACACTTACAGGCTCGCTCCACGGCAAGGTAACCGATACGCAAGGACACGCTATTGCCGGGGCAACAGTAACATTACCTCATTATAAACTTACCGCTATCACTGCTGAAGACGGCAGTTACGATTTTGATTTTGTGCCATCAGGAGCACAGAATATAACCGTTTCGGCCAAT
Organism: Prevotellaceae bacterium; assembly: GCA_015256945.1. Taxonomy (GTDB): domain Bacteria; phylum Bacteroidota; class Bacteroidia; order Bacteroidales; family Bacteroidaceae; genus Prevotella. Next base: position 66,451 of record JABZLB010000007.1, read on the forward strand.
GGCTTTGACGATTATTCCAGGTTGGTTACGATTGAGGAAACGGGCACAGCTCTCGATATTACGCTTCCAAAATTGCAAACTTACACCTGCCATGGCGTGGTAACGAACGACAAAAACACGCCACTGGCTGGAGCTTTAGTAGCTGTTGAAGGTTACGCAAAACAGGAAACCACTACACAAGCCGACGGCAGTTTCGTACTTTCCGGTCTTTATGCCGGCAAAAAATACACGCTAACCATCAGCAAAGCCAATTACGACGTATATGCGGAAGCCCTTAATGCCACAGCCAGCGTGAACAAAGGCACCATCGTTATGCGTCATAGCCACATTCCTGCATACGCTGTTGAAGCACAGACAACGACCGACGGTAACATGCTTAACATCACATGGAAGAACCCATACACACGCAAGGGGCGTACACAATGGACAATAATAGGTTCTTCCAACATCCAAACGGGTACGTCAGGTGACAGCTATTACAGTGCAGATGATTATTGCGTGGCTCACCTTTGGGACGCAAAAGACATTGCCGACTCGATGATGACGGGACAGAGCTTCATGGGTATGCGCATCTATCTGCAGGCTATTTCGGGCACGTTCACCGCACACGTATGGGAGGGCGACCGCACAAACCACAAGAGCGTAGCCCAAAAAGCCATACCCCTGTCGGCCATTAGCCGCGACGGTGGCTGGGTAAACGTAGTATTTGACAAGCCGGTAGAAATCAAGAAAGGCACTACATACATGGTGGGTATACATGTAAAAAACGCGTCAACCGACCCAATTGGTGTCAACTATAAATGGGGATCGGCGCTAAAAGGCAAGAATAATCTGAAGTTTACCGACGCTGAAGGGCATTACACTTACGACGCAAGCTATGCCTTTAACATATCTGCACACGTAGGCATTCCGGGCACAACGCTGCCCGTCGACTCAACAGATGCTTCATATTTACCAGCTTATAAGGTATACCGAAGCACGCCATCGGGACAGTGGTACAGCCTGGGTACGGCAGCTTCATGTAGTTATCAGGATACCCAATGGGCGTCATTGCCTTCAGGCCACTATGTCTACAAGGTTGAGGCACAATATCCTGACGGAGTCTCAACAGCAGCCTTCTCGAACGATATTACCCGCCTTATTGATACCGACGCAGGTATTTCGGCCATTGTTTCGCCCAAGAAGATGATTGAAAAACAGCCTGTTGTTGAAGTTAAAGCGTATATTAAGAACTACGGAGAGAAGCCAATACACGACGTTCCTGTTAAATTGACGGTGAACGGAGCACCTGTTGCCAGTGCCACGGTTACGGAAATGCTTGCCAAAGACGACAGCACCCTGGTAACATTCGGCAACGTTTCGCTCGATGATAACGTGATAAACCATATAACCCTCACCACAACACTCGGTGGAGACGGCGCAAGTAGCAACGACAGTATGACGGTAACCATTTCAAATTTACCCAATATCGCTCTGCATGCCTTTCGTTGGGATGTCTTCGGTAACGCAGGACCTATCGTTATCAACACCAATAACCCTGAGGCTACAACATTAAAACGCAGCGTAACGCCAAACGAAAGCATCGTGGCTGCCGGTTGTATGGTGAACGGCAAATTCCATGGTTTCTCCACCACATGGCAGTCGATACCGCAGCAATACCTCGTTCTCGACACCGTAAGCTGGGCTCCTGCTGAGGCAAAACCGACGAAAGATTTCGTTCTTGACATGGATTACGATGTTACACAAGGTCGTCTTTACTGCATCGCTGCTGATACATTGACCACAAAAACCGTGCTGGCTTCGGTTGATTCAGACTTGGGAGCTCTTACCATACTGACCGAACTTGATCATCCCTATCATGCCTTTGCCATCAATAAACAGGGCGAGATGTATGGTATTACACGCAGTGGCGATCTATATAAAATTGAGCAGATTGGACTTTTCTTTAACGAAGAACGCGTTGGAAGTACAGGTATTACTGACGTCCGTTATTTCCAGTCGATGACATTCGACAAGAAAACCAACCGTCTGCTGTGGGTACATGCCGGCGAAAACGGCACGGGCGACCTTTATGATGTCAATACAACTACTGGCATTGCATCACTGCTGGGGCGTGTTATCGTTGGAAACGAACCCGCCGAAGCCGTAGGTTTATACACGACAGGCGGCTCAACCGATGGCATAAAGGTTGTAACAACAAAAGTATTGACAGAAAAATGCTACAACACCGCGGGACAACGTGTGCCCCATAGCTATCACGGCGTAGTTATTGCAGGAGGTAAAAAACAATTGCAGAAATAGTAATTTATCTGGAATAGCCTGCTTTTTGTTTATGAAAAAGTATGGTACAATAATAAGGGTACCCAGTTTTGATGGTACCCTTATTATTTTATTATCAACATTATCCATCCTAAACATTTAATGATACCGTTTTCCTCTGCTCTTTTTCCAGCATGTAAAACCATAAATCAGGCTGTAAATCGTGTTCCTTTTTCGTTGTCAACCTCAAACAGAACCACTGTTACATAAAAGAAGTAAGCTTCATAGCGTATTCTTTTTTCAGCCCATAGCTATGCCTCTGCCCCTTGTTTTCCACTACTCTATCATAAAAAACACACCATTATTAATAAATAATGGTCACACTCTATCTTCATTATCCCTACGTAAATATATCATAAACCTTATCCAGGCACATCGTAAACTATGTCTCAATATATCACAAACTATATCCAGATACATCATAAATTCATAAATAATATTGCTATACTTCATATATTTTAGCATAAAATATACCATTCCATACGCTTTATAACAATAAGAAAAAGGCCGACAAGCCTGCTCTATGATTAAAATTAAGCCTGTAAACAGAAAAAGAAAGCCAAACATTTGGTAAAATAAAAATAAAGCCATACCTTTGCATTCGCTTTACAAAAAGCACTGTTGGCGGGATAGCTCAGCTGGTTAGAGCGTCGGATTCATAATCCGGAGGTCGTGGGTTCGGGTCCCACCCCCGCTACGAAGGTTAAAACCTTGAAAATAAAGGAATTACAACGACCGTTGTAGTTCCTTTATTTCGTTAATAGTCCATGTGGTGAACTTTTGGTGAACTTTCTGAACGCAAAGTTACTTCATGCAATCAGATGAAATTCCTTTGTCCTTGTTGTTTACTCGATATGTAATTGTAGTTCTCTCACAAGCTGCCTTATAGCAGGATTATTTTTTATCATCTTTTCTAAGAATCCTTTCTTTAATTGGATAATAGGAAAGTAAAACCTTAATAGGTGTCGTAGTTCATGCTCTATCAATTCTCTAAATTCCCATTCACCTGAGCTCTCAAACCGATGTGACAAGTATTTCTGTGCCATCTTATCAAATCGATAGAAGTTTATGAGTAGGTTCGTCTTCCCTAATTTGCCAAAACACCAAATAAATTTACGAACATCATCAAGTGACAAGAAAGAGAAGAAATACTTTTCCCTGTATTCCCAGAAAAAACTTTTCTCAAATGCTGTTAGTTCAGCCTTAGATAGTAGCAATTTTGCCAATGCTTGCTGGCATAATTCATCGGGAACATCACGATTTGTTTTTGCCATGATGTAGAGATACTCGTTATCTGTTAGTAATTCTCGCTTGACATTGTATGCTGGTAATTCTGCCAGTCTTAAGGCTACATGAAAATAGTCGTCTTGTGCTGTGATTTCGTCTACGTATTGCTTCACATATTGCATCGGGAAGTGCCTAACAATTAGTTTCGCACTCTCTACATTATGATTCTGTTGCCATGTATTAATAATCAAATCATACCATTTGTATTTCTGTTTGTCGGGTAAATCAGCCACGATATTCCAGTGTGTTCCCAAAAAATAAGCAGCCCAACCCTGTTCCGTTCTAATTGATGAGTTAATAAGGAATTGTAGGACTTTAAGCTGTCCATTCCATCCTATGTAGGGGAGCATGCGGCAAAGGATACGCCTGCTATTAGAATATACTCCTCGCTTTCGTAGCTTTAGGTCATTAAAGTAAGTCTGCCAAGATTTGTAATGTACTACAGGTTTAGCTGGGGTGGGATTACAACGCCAGCAAATATAAGCAGCCACCTTAGAATGGCAAGATCTTATTTTCTCAGTATCCTTCTCTGAAAGGGTATCAACCATTGCCTTACAAATGACTAAATCGGCACTATTAGGATTGGAGTGGCTATTGGCCAGCTTCAAAATAAAATCAATCTTATCCATAACATAGTTTTTCTGCAAAGTTAAATATTGATCTATGCCATAATGCTTCATAGATATAATGAATTTATATTTTATTTATCTTATGACACGGTATTCCATAGGAAAATACTTATCTTTGCAACATACACCAATCTAAAAATGATAAGTATGGACAGAAGTATGCTGAATGAGATTATGGGAAGTCTTGATAACTACCCATGCGTTTGCGACTATCGTAATGTATTCGAAGAGTATTACGAAGCGTTTGCAGACTACATTCCTAGCGGTGAAGAAGACAAAGCATTGCTGATGTTGAAACGTAAATTGTTCCTTCCTCTTAATTTGTCTGATAATGCAAATGGTATTCTAATTGTCGGTGCTAATCCTTCATACAAAGATGGTGGTCGCGACGAGAATTTTATGAAAACAACAGATGAGCTGTACCATTCAGTAGAGAAGCACTGGAAGAAAATTTCAGAAATTGCATGCCTTGGAAACAATTATCAGGCTGCCTACCTCGATCTGTTTCCAATAAAGCAAACCAATCTGGGAGACTTTGAGAAGGTCTTTCGTGCGCATAACGATATAAGGGCTAAGCTGCTGCAAGTAACTCACAAGCGTATGCTAGCTACTCGGCCTATGGTCATTATCAACCTCTTTGCCATGACCTCTTATTATTGGGGTTTTAAGGTAGACGCTCCAGACTACTGTAACGAGGATAATCCATGGATGGGTTATAAGTTCAAGAAGATAGATGGTGAAGGGCTGGATGCATACGAAATTGTTGGCTGGGTGGATAATGCAAAGTCCATTCTTCCTAACGATGAGACAGAAAGACTAGCAAAGGGAACCGTAATTGTATTTAGCACGAAAGCATGGGATAAACAGGTGCGAAAAGAGAAAAAGGTTGATAAGAACAAACTGCAAAAGTTATTGCAAAATCTCAACATAGAGTTGTAGCTTATGTCTCGCAAGAATGCAAACCTAATCGGTCGATATGTATGGTTGGTGGATCTTCTTCGCCGATATGGGCGACTGACCTTTCAACAAATCAGCGATAGATGGGAGGAAAGTGGGCTTAGTTATGGTGAACCCTTGGTATGGCGCACTTTCCAAAATCATCGTGATGCCATCTTCGATATTTTTGGCATCAGCATCGAATGTGAGCGAAAAGGGGACTATGCGTACTACATAGAGTACCCAGAAGTGTTGGAAAATGACCATTTACGTTCGTGGCTCATCAGCAGTTATGCTACGCTCAATCAACTTCGGGCCGACGCTTCACTTGAAGGTCGCATTATCTATGAGCAGATTCCCTCGGGTGAGAAATGGCTCACTCTTTTCTGTCAAGCTATGCGAGAAAGTAAAAAGGTCCGCATAATGCATCGGGGATTTCAGAAATCTGAGCCAATTACTATAGCAATAGAGCCTTATTGTCTGAAAGTAGTGAAACGCAGATGGTATATTGTTGCTCGCAAGCTGACCGAGTCCAAGAATTACGCTTTCCGAATTTATGCTCTCGACCGCATCGTTGCGGCTACTATTACAGAAGAACCATTTAAGTATGATAAGCGATTTGACATCAACAAATTCTTCGAGGGTTGTTGTGGTATAATGCTATCAGATGCACCTGTAGAGCGTGTCGTAGTGAAATCGTATTTTTATGGTCCAGACTATCTCCGTTCATTGCCACTCCACGCTTCGCAGAAAGAATTGCCCACCAATGACTCTTCATTTGCAATGTTCGAATATCATGTTAAGCCTACCTTTGATTTTTACTTAAACTTGTTAGGTCAGGCCGACCAATTGGAGGTTATTTCCCCTAAACATGTACGTGAGGAGATGGCTAATCTTGTAAAACACATGGCTTCTTATTATGGAGATTAATATTGCTGAAAAGGATAGATACTTGCTTGTGGGCCGTAATCTATCCTTTTTTAGCTTCATTTATTGATGGTTGTAAATAGGATATGATGAACATTTTTGAATTTCTATCTTCTGAACCTTGGCCTATTCCTTACCTCTTCTTGCTGCTTCTGCTTTTTTTCTAGTCTATCTTGATACCAACTGAAGTTATCCATCACGTTCTTTATTTCTGTCTTACCTTTCTCGTGTTCAAACAGATTGAGGAAGGGACGAGTGAAGGTGATGAGGAAGTTGGTACCACTGCGGCGATCGTGCGATTCGATGGTGAGGAAATCGTTGACGGCAGAGGCCTGAGGGAAGGTAAAGCACTGTGCCTTGGTGTCGCGGGCAAACTGAATCACGGCTTTGATGGCGTTTTGCCAAATGGCGGTGAACTGACTAAGGAAATCGGCAAGACCCGCTTTCATCGTCTCAATAGTTTGGTCACGCTGCTGTAATTCCTGTTTGAGATTCTCTTCCCGATTCTTTGACTTGGTGAGCAATCCCTTGTAAATGCACTCTTGCTTGTTGCATTCTTCCAGCCAAAAGTCTGCTCGCTCCTGTTCCTTAGCGATCTCTTCCTTATAGGTGGCTGTCAGACTCTCCACCTGCCGAGCAACTACTTGCGGGATTGCTGCCACCTGCTTCTTCATCTCTATATTCTCAGCTTCAAGCTGTGCATACTTACCCTTACCAGCAAGATTAGCAAGACCCGACAGGATGGCGTTGCCATTCTCACGGTCTGCCCTTTGTTGCTTCTGCTTAATCTCCTTGTCAAGAGCTTCGCTCTGTTGGGCCTTTGCTTCATTCTCCTTTTCCAGTTCGATTTTCTTTGCCTTTGCTTCCTCCATCTCTCGCTTCTGTTTCGCCACGATGTAGTCGTTACGTTCAAGATGCTGTTTGCCTGTTTCCATCTTCGAGTCTCCACGTTCCATCCCAAGAACCTCCGCTACCATGTCCTGCATTTCGCTGATGTCGTCACTGTTGAGTTTGTAGGATTTTCCTGTATTATGATTCATCCAGTCCCAGATGATATGGGCATGATAGTTGGACTTCCATGAGGAAGTATCATCGGGGGCTGCAAAATGTCCTTCATCATTATGAATATGTATCTGCAAGACGGTGATACCGAACCTTGACTGACACAGGGAAGCAAAGTGCTGTAGCTCCTCCATTGTGGTGTCCTGCTTGCAGACAATCACACCCTCACGCAATGGAGTGCAGCCTGCTATCTTCGTAATTTTCCCAGTCTTCTTATTGACCTTTTCACGTTCCTTTGTCTGCATCGCTCTGCCAGTCTTTTCCTTTACCATCTTGCCGATGTTGTCATAATACTGTTGCAGGGAAAGTTCCTGCTGTTGGTCGGCTATCCACGACTGATTACAGGAAGTCAGGTCTTCCCTGATGTAAAGTTTGTCTGCATTGATATGAGCAAGATACTCCTTTGCTCTCTTATTGTGAGCCTCACTCTGCCCGATGTTGCATGGTTTGATATGTATAGAAGTCTTTGCCATAATTAAAATCATTAATTCATTCGATAATACAATAATATTATAATCTCTTATTATTCTCATAAAGGTTCTTAGGGATAAGCCCTAAGCGGAGAGTCCAGAGAGAGGGTCACGCTCTGGTCAGGGGTCTTGGGGCAGATGCCCATAAGTGGAGGGTGCAGGGAGAGAGTCACTCCCGCCGGTTCTCCAAGGCAGCGCCTTGGGCCCACAACTACGAAAGGCTTTAGCCGTGTAGTTATAGTGGGCTATAACAAGGGCAGAGCCCTGTTCGTTCACCCCAACCCTTCAGCGATTATGGACTTCCCCGGCACTTGATTTTATCAATGAGGTATTCGTTAATGTCACGCTTAATGAAGCCGTTGTCCACTTTGAACTGGTCGCCAAAGTGCTCGTTCCAATAATCATAAGCCATACTATCAGGGAAAAGTATTACACGTTTACCTCGAAGCCTGTTCATCATTCGGTCGGTAAGCAGATAACTATTACCTACAGCTATCCAGTCTAGTGATGGCTCTGCAAGCGTTCCCAGTAAAGCAGTCTTTTCCTCCATGACTACAGCTATGGGGTTACTAGAAAGCAGGTGCTCGCCAAAGAACACCTCCCAGTCTGTATAATAGTCGAAGCAATACCACGAATAAAGATGGTCCGTAATAGGGTCTTTACGGAGAATGCTGCCGTTATCTACATCAAAGTATATTACTTCACCGCCAACAACCTTTCCGCTTTCATTGATACGGGGTAATACTGATCCGTAATGTCCGTTGATAACAGTGCTCACTGCCCCTAAGTGGAATCGTGAGATCAGATCGTCAATCTTTCGCATCATAGAGGCATCATAGTTCACCAGCTTGTCGAGATAATCCGTCAGGGAAGAGTGATGCAGGCTAATATCCGACTTGGGTATTTCGATGAGTAACCGTTCATACACTGGCGCCTTTGTTGCCATTATACGCTTTAATTCGTCCTGTTCCATAATCTTCGTGATTTAGTTTTATGCAGTTTATGCACTTATGCATACTGCATAAAGTGAATAAAGTGCATAAATCAGCTATTCAACAGCCTTGAAACCTTACTTTGGGTGATGCCACACTCCTTGGCAATATCCTGCTGGCGCATGCCACGGGCAGAAAGTTCCTTGACTCTTTGCCTTAGTTCGTCTCGTTCATTGGTGGTCTCTGCACTCAGATGGGCAACTTCCGCATCATATCCCCGAAAGGTGAAACACAGATTACCCTCTGCATTTTTGCCTCGCTCGTAGAGAGCTACGTTATCAGAATCGAGAATCACCTCACCATTGCGCCATTTGCACTGCTTGACATAGACAAGCGATTTATCCTTTTGGGATTGCGCCAGCCCTACCGCATCATCTATGAGTTGATTCAGCTTGGCAGAGCCTTGGATGGCCGAAAGGGAAAGAGGAAGGGTACCTGAATACATCTTGGGCACATGATTCAGTACAACCAGCGTCCAGTTATACTTCTTCTTTAGCCCATTGAGTGAAGCCATGAGTGAACCCGCATCGGCTCCTTTGTCGAGCGATTGACTAAGAGCCGTGATATTGTCGATAAATACTACCTCGGCTAAATTTGCCACCGCAGCCTGTTCTATGCCTTGCAGAACATTGTCGATAGGATTGTCCCTGTCCATTTCCGCACGAAAGAAGGTCGGAGGAAAGTTGGCTGACTCGTAGCGCAAGCACAACTGGCGCAGCGTCATCTCAAAGTCAGCATAGAGCACTCGTTTCCCTTTGGCAGCAATTTCCCTTGCCACCTGCATGGCAAAGATGGTCTTGCCGATACCCGACTGTCCGAAGATGATGCACAGATCACCTTCGAGGACAATATTGGGATAGAGAACTATAAGGGGAGGAAGCGACAGCCCTTTGATCAGACAGTCGTTCATGGATGCCACATGAAAGCTACCTGCATCTACCGCCTCTTTTACTTGAAGCTGCTGAAATGAAGAAAGGATATAGTCTTCATCTGGTGGCTTGGGGATTGTTTTCACAAGTTCGTCCATATTGCTCCACCTTATATATTAGTATTGCTCATGGATGAGCCTTGCGTGATGAGCGCATCCACCTCCTCCTTGGAATAGAGGTTGCGACGTCCAATCTTATGCACATGAACCTCACCACGCTTCTCCATACGCCAGAGCGTAGTATAAGTGATGTGCAGGCGTGCGCAAAGCTCGTCACGGGTTAAATACTCGACATCGTCCTTTGGTTTCTGTCCTGTCAGAAGGTTCTTGCCAACCATAGCCTCTAATACTTCTGCAATCGCCTCCTTGAGATCGTCTTTTTGCAGCATGATAAAATTTCCTTGCATATCGTGAATGTTTAAAATGATGCCGCAAAAGTATCATGGAATTACATGGAATTATGCCCACATGGTACCCACATGGGTACTATATGGATATGGAAGAGAAATAAAAATGCCCATGCAAGCAAAGGCTCACATGGGCTTATTAAATTTTTGTGTGTTTGGATAGTTTAGCTTATATTTTATAAGTTGGGATACAAAAAAGGAGTTTCAAAACACCTCCTCTCTGCATTTTACTGCACTTTACTTCTTTCCTTTATATAACCTCTTCATCCATAGGAACTCTAAAACGTAAATAAGTATTCCCCAACATAGATAAAATCCGCCTTCGTAAGACATTGTCGATAAGGCATCCATCCATAACATACTATATAAAGTTAACACAAGAATACTACCTAAAACGAATAGTATGTTCTTATGGAAGTCTGGGTTGTAAGTGAGAAATACCAAGATGAAGCCTCCACTATACAAGGCCTCACTAAAACTATATATAGCAGGCCACTTGCGAAATCGTCCTTAGTTCTAAAGTTTGCCTCGATTATCTCTACAACAACTAGGTATATAATGGCAAAAAAATGATGGAAATAATTTTCTTAATGTTGTTCATTACGTAATATTCTATATAATCTTGCCATTGGCAAATATATTAATTAGAATCTAAGGTAAAAGCTACTTGAAAATTGACTCTACGACTTCATGTCCTGAAGGTAGTTTGCCAGTCTTGTTTGTATAGGTGTTTTTGCAGGTCGCAAGTCCGGAAACATCAAATAAGGTTTCAAAGGGCTTCCAATATGTTTTCTTCTTTCCGTCTTGCTCTGCCTGTGAAAGATTCAGATATTCGCTGGCACAGTCGGCAAAGTAAGCAAGAAGAAACTTGGACTTTTGCCAATGGTATTCCTTATCGCACAGGCCTAAGCCAATAGCTTTGCTAATAATTTGCTGAGCTTCTTTTGATTGAAGCTCGACAGGCATTTGCTTTTCTTCATTTTTCGGTATATTTGGAGTATTCGTAACCTGTATGTCTGTGCCAAAGAAGTGGTTCCAGCCTTCCTGTGTCTTGATGCCGTTCTGTATGCTCGTCTTAATCAACTGCTCTTTTAAATCAGTAAAGCTGTTCTGTTCCAACCGTTCCTTAGCTTCCTCCGCCTTTATAACAATCTTCGATACAAGCGTTTCATACAAGTTGCCACAGACAAGCCAATACGATAGAGTGTTCTTTATTCTGCCATATCGAAAGAAATTCATGTTGCCCTCATGCAGCAAAAATACCATCGCACCAACAATGGTATCTCCAACTCTCGTGTAATTGTTAGAAAACAATATCGGGAAATCGTGCTGACTTACTATATTTTCTGACCCGTTTGACTTTGAAGTATAGGCATATAGATGCATAACCCCTTCAAAGCTCTGCTTCTTTAGGTCGTTGATGATACGGTCTGCTGCTATCTTGTTGGCTTGATACCAAGCCTCTGCGGATTCTTTATCTAAGTCTTTGCCCATTGCATCCTGTTTATTTGTTTATATAGTTTCTTATCCTCTAAATCTATCTCGTAGTACTTTTATCCTATCCAATAGATCCTCAAAAGAAAGATGGTCACCATAGATGAAATCGTGTGTCATTTGCTCGTAGTCATTTCTCCATTCGTTTAAGACGGATGAAGGAGGGTAAAAGTCGATGGTGTCTCTTTTCAGTTTGTCATAATCAGCATATTTCAGAGCATAGAATGTACGGCGGTGTTCTATTATATCGTCATAGAGTTGCTTGTCTTCCAAGGCTTGAATACCAAATTCGGTATCCATCAGCTTTTCCAAATCGTATAAGTGGCGGCTCATTCTCATAGAACGAGGATGCTCTTTCTGAAATTCCTCGCACAAAAGAAAAGCTTTTTCAAGGAATGTCCTTGTTGGCAGCACAGTTCTGAATGTCACCTTACAATCATCATCTTCAGGAAATATCTGAGAAATATAAGATTGCAGATCAACTTCTTCTGTAGGCTCTGCCATTGACAAGCAACTAATCTCTATTTTCACCCAAGGGGAAACATAATTGCTACTGTTTGGTATAATACTCTTGTAGTCAACCATGATGACAGTAGGATCCTTGTCGGAGTCTATGGGCTTTAGACCATCCTTTGTTTCCACTTCTGTTACGTTTCTTACGTTATAATCAACAACTCCCAGTTGGTTCAACGCCTGTTCTATTTTAGACTTCAATACATCTTGGATATAGCTACGAGATTTCTTCCTAAGGCGTTCCCTTTGGCTTTTGGATGTGGATGATATTGCGAAATCTCCTTCTCGTCTTATAGATAAATCAATATCCTCACTGAAACGGTCTATCAATCCGAATCCCTTAGAAAGCGATGTACCACCCTTGAAATTAAGCAGATGCGCAATAGAGGTCATGGATAGAGCCTTGAGCACCATTGTCACCCACCAGTCTTTTTCGATGGCGGTAGGCGACAAGTGCCTTTCTCTGCTAACTGCATTTAGCATAGCCAAACGCTCTTGTATGTTATGCTGTTGCCAATGTATCATATCCTTATTTGGTTATTTCCTTAAAAAAATTCTGCATCCATGCCGGGGCCAAAGATATATCTTTCTTTATAAGCTGGGCTTCTGCTGGATTGTCTTGAATAAGCCTGTATATGGCAGACATTTCTTCATTGGTCACGTTTCCTTTCCCAATATTGCGTAATGCCTGCACAAGCATTGCCATCATTTTGCTTTTATAAGCGAAGTTTCGGGGCACGCTTCGGATGAAACTTATTTCACTACCATCGACCTTTACAGTTCTTGGAGAGCCCGTAGTTAGATAGTTTACCTTAGTCGGAACCTGTGTTGATAGCCCTAAGATATTAAGAGCTGCGGCACCTGTCGGCATAATCTCAACTTGATCACGTTTGGCAATGGCTTCAGCTATCTCATATAACGATGGCTTTAATGGACCAAACTTAGTAGCAACCGACTTACAGTAAATGCCAGGCGATAAACGCTCGATTAATCCCTTTTGTTCTGCTATACTTAATACCTGCTGGACATAATTAGCACTACTTATGTCCGTGAAGTCGCTAACAAAAAGCACACAAGGTGCTTTCATCTTGTCTAAACGACCAAGTATTAACTCTGTACTACCAGCTTGATTTAACATTCGTTTGTAGGAATTATTGACAATATTTCATAGGCAAAGATAACTATTCTATAGCTATATGCAAAATATTCCTTTAATTTTTCTGCCCCATGCGGCACTTTTTTCAAATTGAAGCCAATAATTCTTCGCGTTCAGCCTCAGTCATACTCTTCAAAAGCGTCAAGAGCTCCTGTTTGCTTGTAGCTTGTTGGCTACTCTTTTCCCTTTCATTAAGCAGGTACCAGTTATATTCCACCATTTTTTCCAAAGGGTAAGCACCAATGTAGTTCGAAGTTATGTCGCCAGAGCTGCTATGCCCCATACTATCACTGATGTATTTGTAGGGCACCTTGCCAGAATTGTTCAGATTGGTGGCGAAACTGTGGCGAGCCCATGTGGAGGTAGGCTTTTGCTCCAAACCAAGAATATCCGCAACCTTCCCCATGTGCTTTCCTATATACTTGTTGTATCGTTGAATCACCCAAAGTTCCTTGTCGGGCATGATAAGTGTAGGCAAGATAGGGAATACTCGTTTGCCCAACTTCGGTTCATTGCCATATTCCTCGATTATTTTCTTTAGTTCTGGAGTAATGGGAAATATCACTTCGCTTGCACTCTCGTTTCTGTCATGCGTTTTCTGGCGGTAGAAGCGAAATTGCTTACCGTGTGTGGCGAAATACCATTCATCATACTCCAGCCGTAAAGTGTCTGCGAGGTTCTGCCCATCACCAAGATACATGAAAAGGAACAATCCCACGTCACGGAACACAGCTTCCTTTTCATGGGAATAGAATTGTTCTTTGCCGTTCTCATCTTTAGCTTCTTTCCTCTCCCAGAAATCATAGAGCTTGCGCATAGTTGCGACATCAAGGAACTCATGCTTCCTGCTATTGGACTTGTTATAGCCTGTGTCCTTGAACATTTCTCGGGTGTCACCTTTGATTAACCCTTGCTCAATGCAGATGTTCACAATGGCTCTGAATGTACGGAGACTGATGCCAATGGTTGTGGCACTCAATCCGTACTTCTTTAAGGCTTTTGACCATTTCAAGATGAAAGCCCTGTCAATATCGCCAAACTCAACATTGCTTCCCATTGTTTTGACAAAGCGACGCTTCACATCTACATTGGTTCTGGCAGTACCCAACTTGTCAATCTTTCTGTCCTCTATGTATTTATCCCAAACAGAATAGATAGTCCGCTCTTCTGGAGTGATGCCGCTGAAACGCTCTTGTAATTTCTTTAGAGTGAAGATGCCGTCTTCAACAAGTTTGTTTACCATCAACTCAACCCTTAATATGCGTGCTCTCAGTTCCTTTCGCTCGTTAGCGTTTTTATTGCGACCTAGACGTTCAAGCTCACAAAGCATCTTCCACTCATCCAACTTGTATTTCTTGCCAATGCGCAAGTAAACCTTTTTACCATTATATTGGATTCTGATAGCAGCTGGGAGTTCTTGCTGATCATCTCCACTGGCTCTTCGAGGATCCAGCATAAGCGTGCCTGTAATACTACCATTTGAAGAGACAAACTTGGCAAAAGCGGTCTCTCCGCGGTCTTTATACTGTTTATTTGACAAAAACAGCTTATCGGTGAACTTTCTGAAATTTTCCTCCATCATAAAATGTAGTGTTTATAGGGGTTGCAGAGATAAATCGGTGAACTTTTGGTGAACTTTCTGACCTCAATTCTGTGCAAATTTACGGAATTTCAAGAAATCTACAAAATAAATAACTAACTAATTATCAGCTATTTGCAATCTTTTGCAATTTTGAGAAACACCCATAAATAGGATTCATAATCCGGAGGTCGTGGGTTCGGGTCCCACCCCCGCTACATAAAAAGCCTCGTGAATCGTTGATTTACGAGGCTTTTTACGTAATTACTGTGAAAGAGGAAGATAAAAAACAATGTAAAGTCCTGCTTTCTGTATCAATAAGCCTCAACCCTATTGATACCCGGCAAATAGATAAAATACTAAAAACCTTTGCTTCCACGAAGTCTTAAAGTATAAAACAAAGCATCTTCTTGTCATGAACAGGCTTTGTTTTTCAACCATAAACGCTTATAATATATTACAACAAGAACATCTTCCTGTCAAATTACCAACGCCTCTGCATTACCTATAAAACAAAAGGGGCTGAACTTCAGCCCCTTTCCTTCAAACAAGTCGGGATTACTGGACTCGAACCAGCGACCTCGCGCCCCCCAGACGTGTGCGCTACCAACTGCGCTAAATCCCGTTGTTTTGTGGTGCAAAGGTAATGATTACTACTGTAATCTCCAAATTTTATATATATTTTTTAATGTAAGGGCATCTAAACAACGATTTAAAACGGCTGTAACAAGGCTGTTTCGCTGCTATTTTGTACATTTGCAATATATATGAAATAAGCTTATTCAATGGTAACATACGATATAAAGGCTCCGCGAATGCTCAATGCTGATATTATGCTGCCGGCGTCGAAAAGCATCAGCAACAGGGCACTCATTATCCATGCCCTGGCCGGAGGTGATGCCTTACCGCAAAATTTATCGGATTGCAATGATACACACGTTGTGCTTCAAGCGCTGAATACCCGTCCTTCTGTGATTGACATTGGTGCTGCCGGCACCGCAATGCGCTTCCTTACAGCCTATCTGGCAGCAACAAGCGGCACGTACACACTCACGGGGTCCGACCGTATGAAGCAGCGACCAATAGGTATTTTAGTTGATACACTGCAAAAACTGGGTGCCGACATCAGTTATTTAGAACAACAAGGCTATCCTCCTCTACTTATCAAAGGACATCAATTGCATGGCGGAAGCATAGAAATTCCTGGCCACGTAAGCTCACAATTCATCTCTGCATTGCTGTTAACGGCTCCTGTCATGACCACAGGGTTAGAGCTTCGATTACGTGGTGAAATTGTTTCGCGACCATATATCGACCTCACGCTTTGCACAATGAAGCAGTTTGGAGCTGATGCCGACTGGACCGATACTTGTACAATACGCGTCAATCCCGTCGCTTACGAAGAGCATCCGTTCTTAATTGAAAACGACTGGACGGCGGCAAGCTACTGGTACGAAACCGTAGCTTTGTATGCTCCTGGGCAGGCAAGTGTGTGCCTTCACGGGCTTATGGACGGGTCACGACAGGGTGATGCCATCGTAAAATACATTTTTTCGCTACTCGGTGTAAAGACAACCTTTGATACCGTTGCCCCTGGAGGGCCTGCCAACGTAAGGCTAACACGCCACGAGGGCTGTGTAGACAGGCTCAATTACAACTTTATTAATTGTCCCGACCTGGCACAAACCATTGCCGTTACCTGCTGTGCAATGGGGGTTTTATTCAGATTTGACGGGCTCGCCAGCCTGAAGATAAAAGAAACCGACCGCCTTATGGCTTTGCAAAAAGAGCTTAGAAAATTAGGCTATGTGGTAGAAATTGAGAATGACAACGCTTTAATATGGAACGGGGAAACATGCAAACCGACCTCAACTACGATTGATACTTACGACGATCACCGCATGGCTATGGCCTTTGCACCGCTTGCCGTAAGGAAGGGAAGTCTGCAAATTAACCATCCCGACGTAGTAACCAAGTCGTATCCGCGCTTTTGGAACGATATGGCATCGGCGGGTTTTCATATCAGCAGTAACGGTAAGGTTCTGGAAGAATAACAGAACCACCCCCTCCCACTATCATTTTCCATATGCTATACTTATTTTTAGGAATCGTCATTCTGGGCTGCATAGCCGGAGCCTTCGAACTTATCTCGCAACGTTTTGACGGTAAGGAACAGCCCATACGTGTACAAAAAGGCGACTGTTCAACCTGTTCGGGCGACGATTCGGCCTGCGAACAGGTGTGCATGATGCAGGCAGCTACGAAGGATATTGTTTATTTTGACGATGAAGAACTGGATATTTACCGCGGCCGACCTTCAGACGGCTACAATGCTGACGAAACCGAGCAATTTGCAGAAGTGCTGGAAACGCTCCGCCCTACGGAGATAAAAGAGTGGAACCGCAGTCTTATCCTCCGTGGAATCAACATGCCCGACGGCATCAAAGACGAATATTTTGCTTTGGTTTCTTCGGCCGGGGAGGCATAAAGATGCCCATAACGAAACAAAATATATATATGATTTTAGCGTTATATCATATAATTGAGTATTAAACACCATATTTATTTTCTGCTGATTATTGCCCTGGCACTAATCGTTGCAGCCTGTTCCACCGAGAAAAACACGTCTCAATCGCGGTGGTGGCAATCGTTTAATACCCGGTACAACGTTTATTATAACGGCTCGGTAGCCTATATTGACGGCTCGTTAGAGAAGGAAAACGGTAACCAGGACAACTTTACCGAGCTTATCCCACTGTACACAATAGGAAACAAAGCAAGCAGGGAACTGGGCAAATCACAGTTTGACCGTGCCATCGAAAAGATGGAAAAAGGCATCCGCCTACACAGTATCAAGCGGCGGCCTGAATGGAACAAAAGCAGGAAAAAGACGGAACGTGACATTGAATGGCTCGCAAGGAAGGAGTATAACCCCTTTCTCTGGAAGGCGTGGATGCTGATGGGACGGGCACAATTCTACAAAGGCGATTTCGATGCAGCCGCTTCTACCTTCAGCTATATGAGCCGTTTATACCAGACGCAGCCTGCCATCTATGCACGGGCACGGGCCTGGCTGGCAAAAAGTTATATTGAAAACAACTTTCTTTACGATGCCGAAGACGTGATTCGCAACGCCCAACGCGACTCGGTTAACCGCTACGCGCAGAAGGAATGGGACTATACCTACGCCGATTACTATATCCATTCGGGCGACTATACAAAGGCTGTTCCTTACCTGCAAAAGGTTATCAAACACGAAATGCGACGCAAACAGAAGGCCCGTGAATACTATTTGCTCGGTCAATTATACAATATTCTGGGCCGTCGGCAGGAGGCTTACAAGGCTTTTGGTAAGGCAATTAAGATGAATCCGCCTTACAAACTCGAGTTTAATGCGCGAATTGCCCAGACCGAAGTAATGGCAACAGGACAGGCCCGCAAAATGATTGGCAAGCTGAAACGCCTTGCCTCATCTGACAAAAATACGGAATACCTCGACCAGATTTATTATGCTATCGGCAATATATACCTTGCTGAGAAAGACACTACACAAGCCATTGCCAGCTATGAAACGGGTAATGAGAAGTCGGCACGAAGCGGAATAGAGAAAGGTGTGTTGCTATTGACGCTCGGTAACCTTTACTGGGACACAGAAAAATTTGCCGATGCACAGCGCTGTTATGCTGAAGCCATCGGACTTTTAGACAAAGACCGTAAGGATTATGAGCAGCTTTCGGAACGCTCAAAAGTGTTGGACGAGCTGGTTCCTTTCACCGAGGCCGTACATTTACAGGATTCTTTGCAGAGCCTTGCACGCATGAACGAACACGATCGCAACGCGGCCATTGACCGTGTAATCAATGCTTTGAAGAAAAAAGAGAAAGCAGAGAAGCGACTTCAGGACGAAAATAATGCGGAACAGGCACGGCAACAGGGCGAATCGCAACCCCAAAACTCCCTGCAAAGGCCTGACGGCAAGGCCCCCGTACCACGCAACGGCAACACGAATAACGAACAATGGTATTTCTATAACCCCATAGCCGTAACGCAAGGCAAACAGCAATTCGAGCGCTTATGGGGCAAACGGCAGAACGTTGACAACTGGCAACGCAACAACAAAACGGTGGTATCGTCACTGAACGGCACCGATGAGGCATATACCGACCGTCAGAGAGACTCGATACAAACTGCACTGGCGCGCGAAGATTCCATCAAACAGCGTAACGACAGTGCACAGAACGACCCGCACCGTAGGGAATATTATCTGGCACAAATTCCCTTTACGCCCGACCAGCAAAAGGCTTCTGACGCAGTTCTCATGGACGGATTGTTCCACAGCGGCGTCATTTTCAAGGATAAATTGGACAATCTTCCTCTGAGCGAAAAGGCCTTACGGCGCCTCGTCGACAATTATCCCCAATACGAACACATGGATAATGCCTACTACCACCTGTTCTTATTATACTCGCGTATGGGCCAAAACGGACAGGCACAAGCCTGCATTGACAAGCTAAAGGCAAAATATCCGCAAAGCCAATGGACCACACTGCTTACCGATCCCCACTTTATAGCGAACGCGCGTATGGGCGTACAGCTCGAAGATTCGCTCTATACCGCTACCTATAAAGCTTTTAAGGCCGACCGCTTCAGCGAGGTTAACGCCAATGCCACCCTTTCAAAAAACAGGTTTCCACAGGGTGCAAACTGCGACAAATTTATATTTATCAACGGCCTCAGCAAGCTGAACAGCGGCAATGCACAGGCTTGTCTGGCCGAAATGCAGACGCTGGTAAAGGAATTTCCCCAAAGTAAGCTGGCCGAAATGGCGGGTATGATTATTAACGGCGTAAAAGAAGGCAGGCGCCTGCACGGCGGCAAGTTTGACATTGGAGATGTATGGAGCCGGCGAAGTGTGACGTTAAGCGACAGCACAGCCGCCCGTCAGAAGAAACTTTCGAACGAGCGAAACACCGCCTTTACGTTTATGTGGGTGTACAATCCCGATTCTGTAAACCAGAACAAACTGCTGTTCCAGGTAGCCCGTTACAATTTTACAAGCTTCCCTGTACGAGGTTTCGATATGAACATTGAGGAGGCCGGCGGCCTGAACCGCATGCAAATTACAGGCTTCAGAAACTATGATGAGGCTCTGCAATACGCGCGAGGGCTTGTCAAGCAGCAGGCTATCGCATCGCTTGTCAAGCGTGCCCGCCCTGTAATTATAAGCCAGGAAAACCTGCCCTTGCTCGGTACGGCATACAGTTATGACGAATACGACAAGTTCTATAACAAGCATTTTGCACCGCTTAAGGTGGCTACCTTCCGGCTTTTAACCGAGCCTGACGAAATTGTTACACAGCCCGAGACAAAGAAAGACAACCCAACGACGGGACGTGATATTGACAACTACCTGAACGATACATTTATTTCGAACGACGAACCTGTCGCACCTTCGGGTACTACACTGCCCGATGAGCCGGCCCATACAACAATTACGCCGGCTGAAAACACCACGGTTGTACCTGTCGAAAGGCAGGACGAGAAGCCGTTGAAAGGCACAACGATAGAGGTTCAGGCTGATATTCCGGCTACAAAAGGCAAGCCGGAGGGCACCATTATTGTGCCACAGCAACCCGCCGTACCCGTAAAGCCACAACCTATAAACGTGCCACGGCCTGAGGTTACTACGCCGGCACCGAAGCCTGCTCCCGTTCAGCCTGCCCGAAAAGCAGCCGAACCCATACAGCCTGTGATAACCAACGGGGCCGACATCATTTTTGACGACATGCCCGAAGCCCCTGTACGCAGCAACAAGCCATCGGTAACGTCAGGCGAAACCGTAATACCCGTACCGCCGGCAGCGGGCAAATCGTCGGCCACAAAAGGCAGGACGGCAGTGCCTGCCACCAGTAACGGCAAAGCAAAAACGGCAAAAAACAGTGGCAAAACGCAATCTTCCGCCACAACAAAGGGAAAAACTGAGAAAAAAGACGATAAGAAAACCGAGAAGAAATCGACGTCGAAGACATACGATCTCGACGATGAGTATTTTGATTTTGACGGATTTTAAACAACCATGAGCAACGGATTTATACTTTGGGCCGACGATGAGATTGAACTTTTAAAGGGTCATGTCATCTTCCTTGAAAAGAAAGGATACAACGTTACCACCGTAAGCAACGGTGCTGACGCCATTGACGAGTGTAGAAAACGCACGTTCGACCTGGTAATGCTCGACGAAATGATGCCGGGATTAACAGGGCTTGAAACCCTCCAGAAGGTGAAAGAGATACAGCCTCAGACCCCTGTGGTGATGGTTACCAAGAGCGAAGAGGAAGACATTATGGAACAGGCCATAGGTTCTAAAATAGCCGACTACCTGATAAAACCCGTTAATCCGAGCCAGATACTGCTTACCCTGAAGAAGAATATACACCGCAGGGAGATAGTTACCGAGGTTACACAGAGCGGCTACCAGCAGGAATACCAGCAGCTTTCCATGCAAATTGCCGCATGTAACACCTATCAGGGCTGGAAGGATATTTACAAACGACTGGTACACTGGGAGGTAGAGCTGAGTTCGGCCAACAGCGATATGGCAGGCATGCTGCAAATGCAGAAGGACGAAGCCGACAACGGGTTTGCCCGATACATCCGAAATAATTACATGAAATGGATGGAAACGTTCGACGTTAAAAATGCCGCAGTTGCCAGAAATCAACATCAAGACAATGCCGATATAAGGCCGACGATGAGCACCGACATATTTAAAGAGAAGGTGTTCCCTGCCATAAGCAGCGGCGAAAAGGTTTTTTTGATTGTTATTGATAACTTTCGATGGGATCAGTGGCGCACGCTGGCACAGGAAATCGGCGACCAGTTCGACATCGAAGAAGACATGTATATGTCAATTCTTCCAACAGCAACGCAATACGCGCGCAACGCCATCTTCAGCGGATTAATGCCTAACAAGATAGCCTCTATGTTCCCGGAGCTGTGGGTTGACGAAGACGAGGAGGAAGGAAAAAACCTGAATGAAGAACCGTTGATACGCACACAGATTG
>JABZLB010000036.1 GCA_015256945.1 Prevotellaceae bacterium
GCTTGTCAATCTGCTCCTTTGTGCGCTGTTCGGTTACGGCAAACATCAGGTTATGCTTGCTCGTCTGGATGCCACCGAAGAAACCTTTCTGCATCCAATGGTTTTGTAAAGCCTCAACATCGCCGTCAAAAGAAACAACAAACTCGTTGAAGAAAGGTTTGTTGAAGACAGGTTTAAAGCGGCCTGTATGGAGCAGTTGGTCGTAAAGATAGTGAGCTCCGTTGCAAGAGAGCTGCGCAGCCTGCTTTAATCCTTCCTTACCCATAATGCTAAGGTATATGGTTACCCACAGTGCCATTAAGCTTTGATTGGAGCAAATATTCGAAGTTGCCTTTTGACGGCGTATGTGTTGTTCCCTTGCTTGCAGCGTAAGAACAAAGCATCGTTTACCATCCTCGTCGATAGTCTGGCCCACTATGCGGCCAGGCATCTTGCGCATCAGCTTTTCTGTACAGCACATATAACCCAGATAAGGGCCTCCCCACGACATGGGGATACCGAGCGACTGCCCTTCACCCACAGCAACATCAGCCTTCCATTCACCAGGTGATTTTAGTAAGGCGAGGTCAGATGGGTTTGCATTCATCATGAAAAGAGCACCCGCTTCGTGGCAAATGTCAGCAAAGCCGGTATAATTTTCAATAATTCCCCAGTAGTTAGGCTGCTGAACAATAACTCCTGCCACACTATTCTCAGTAGTCATTGCACGTAAATTGTCAATATCAGTAGCACCATCGTTCGATGGAATAGTCTTAAGGTCAACATGACAAAAGTATGCATAGGTCTGGAGGACAGCCATAATCTTGGGGTCAATCGTCTCACTTACAAGTACCGTATTGGCTTTTCGGTTTACAGCTGCGGCCATAAGCATAGCCTCTGCCGTAGCAGTAGCCCCGTCATACATTGACGCATTAGATACGGGCAGACCGGTAAGCTCGGCCATCATGGTTTGGAACTCAAAGATATAATGCAGCGTTCCCTGAGAAACTTCAGCCTGATAGGGGGTATAACTTGTCAGAAATTCACTACGGTTAACCAGTGAAGGAATAACGGCAGGCGTGTATTTGTCGTACACTCCTGCACCAGAAAAGCACGTTAGCTGATGGTTTTCTTTTCCCAGATCATTAAAAAATTGCCTGATTTCAATCTCGCTCTTCTCCTCAGGAATATGAAATTCCTTGCGGAAACGGATGGCATTGGGAATATCTGAGAAAAGACAGTCAATAGAATTTACATTGCATTGAGCAAGCATATCGTCAATATCTTGCTGCGTATGTGGAAAATACTTGTATGGCATATTCCCTTTTCTCTTAAGTGTAGCTTATTTATCGGTAAATGCTTTATATGCCTTTGCATCCATTAATTGGTTGAGTTCATTCTTGTTTGAAAGTTTAAGCTTCACAATCCATGATGCAAAAGCGTCCTGGTTTATATGATCGGGGTTGTCGTCTAAATCGTCATTGACAGCCGTTACTATACCACTAACAGGAGCCAAAAGGTCGCTGGCTGCCTTCACGCTTTCCACAGCGCCGAACTCTTCACCTGCTGTAAATTCATCGTCTACATCGGGCATGTCGACATATACCACACTTCCCAGCTCGTGTTGTGCGTAATCAGTAATGCCGATATAAGCTTCATCGCCTTCAACTTTAACGTATTCGTGTGACTCACTATAATAGAGTCCCTCTTCAATTTTACTCATATTATTTGGTTTTTAGGTGATTGTCTGTATACTTTGATATGATAGAGTGGGGCAGATACGCCCCTTCTTACGATAAAATTACGATTGATGGTAGTGCTTATCGTAGAATTTTTTCTTGACTATGGTGCCGGGAAAAGTCTTCTTTCTGATTTGAATCTCCACGTGATCGCCTAAATTAAGTGAACTGTCAACGAGGGCAACAGCACAACTTTTATCCGTAGAGATAAGTCGGTAACCAGTGGTAACCTGTCCTACAATAACCCCATTTCTCAGTATATTATAGCTGTTTCGTGGAACGGCATTGTCGTAAAGTTCAATACCTCGCAGCCGTTTTGTTACGCCTTCAGCCTTTTGGTGGAGCAGGGCTTCACGTCCAATGAACTCGGTTTTATCTAATTTGACAAACATTCCCAAGCCTGCCATTATCGGGCTTATTTCGTCAGAGAGTTCATTTCCATACAGTGGAAGCCCTACTTCAAAGCGTAAAGTATCGCGACAACCTAAGCCACAGGGTTTACATTGTCCTGAAGTTATCAGCTTGTCCCATTGTAAAATAATGAACTGATGCGGGCCATACAGTTCAAATCCGTCCTCACCCGTGTAGCCTGTACGGGATAAAATAATTTCTTCGCCATCCTTTTCGAGAGTCTTTACTTCATAAAAGTGCAGGTCATGACATTCTATTCCTAACACCTTACTGACAACAGCTTCCGAGTCTGGCCCTTGAATAGCAAGCTGTCCATAGTATTCACTCATATTGATTATTTCAACATCATATCCTTTTGCATTCAATTTTATCCAGTCAAAATCCTTTTTTATATTGGCAGCATTGACAGTCATGAAGTATCTTTCTTCTCCCATCCGGCATATACAAGTGTCATCAACAGTACCGCCGTCATCGTAACACATCATGCCATACATTACTTTTCCTATGGCTAAATGGTTAATATCGTTGGTAAAAATGTGATTAACGAACATGGTTGCCTGCCTTCCTTTTATCACAATCTCACCCATATGACTTACATCAAAAACGCCACAGTGCTCGCGTACAGCTTTATGTTCTTCTATAATGGAGCTGTATTGTATGGGCATATCAAAGCCACCGAACGGAGTAATCATCGCGCCCTGTGCTACATGACGGTCATAAAGGCATGTCTTTTTATTTTCCATATATAAACTCTGTTTTAAGATACTCAAGTTCTATGGCTTCTATTCCTTTTATATCGTTATTATTTAATGTGATGGTATTGTCACAAAGGTGTTCCCGGATAAGCCGTCTAATCTCGTTAAAAGGTATGTTTGTATAATCCTTTAGTAGGCAAATGCGTTGTCTTACGCTCTCAACTCCATGTTTTGAAAGCTTTTGTTTCGATGGCGTTATGGCGTTTAGCATGTGCTCCATGTCTGTATCGTATAATAAAGTACCATGTGCAATAGTCTTCCCTGGCATGTGATAGATAGCATTTCCGCTCACTTTTCGTTCGCCAATCATAATGTCATTATGACCGCTTGGATGCACATCGTGCAGACCTATGGTTTGCAAAGTTTTACAAATCATGTGTAGATAGCGTGAAAATATAGTGTCAACGTCTTCCGTATCTGTAATATACGAGAGCATTACATTGCTCATATCTGCATACACACAGCCTCCGCCGCTCTTTCTTCTGAACGTTCTGATGTTGTGTTGCCGACAATATTCGAGATTCACCTCGTTTTCAACAATCTGGTTTCGCCCAAATATGACGGTAGGTTCTACCTGCCACATAAAGAACTTATCGCCTTTTTGTGGTATATTTTGGGCAACAAACTCTTCCATCGCAAGATAAAAACTAAGCTGGCGTGGGCTTTTTAGGTTTAAGTCAATGTATGTCAAAGTGATTCTTAGGTTATATGGAGCAAATATAATAAAATAAGTAACAGAAACAAACAATAAAAGAATTTTTTTTCAAAATATATGCAAATTATATATCTTTACCATAAAAAGCCGATGGCATGTGACAGACTATTACACCTCTTTATATTATAGGTGGGTGATCAAAAGGACAGCCTTTATCATGCAGATGGTTTATCTTGCATGATAAAGGCTGTAAAATATTTCTGTTATTTAATGATAACAGGCTACTTTAGCTTATTATACCATTCTTTTAAAGCAGCCTTAGGAGTACCCATACGCACAATACTGTTAAGATCGTTTCGGGCTTCTGTATATTTCTTAAGCCTTATCCTTATATCGGCCCTGTTCAGTAAGTAGTGGATATTATTCTTATCCCGCTTCAGTGCTTCTCCATAATCATATTCGGCTAACTCCAGCATCTTCTGTTCTTCCTCAATGCCAGCTCTGGCTGCCCAGGCCAAAGCTGAGTCAGGATAGGCAGTAACCAAACGGTTTATACCATCCAGTGCTTCGGTATAATGACTGTCTTTTTGGTCTAAAAGCGCCAGCCCCAGCCGGGCTTCAAAGTTTCCAGGTATAATGATTAGCAGGTTTTGGTAGTCGAGTCGCGCAAAATTGTAACGATGAAGCCGTTCATTACAGTAGGCTCTGTAATAAAGAGCTGCTATATTTGCAGGCTGTTTGGCAAGTACATAATCATATTCATCCTTGGCATATTGCCACTCATCCAGTTGCATGTTCCATGCAGCCTTACGCAAACGCAAGTCTATTGAATCTGGATGATAAGCTAAAGCACGGGTTGCCAACGCCAGACTGTCACGCAAAGGATTGCCGTTGCTCTGTGCCATTGCTGCCATAGGCAGCAACAAGGTCAGAACAAAAAGTAATAAGCCTTTCTTATATTTTGTCACGATGCTTATGGATTAATTTGCCGGGCGAGCTTAGTTTTTGCTGTTATTGTAGTCAGCAAAAGCCTTGTCAAAAGCGTCAAGCTGTTCTGTTGTTTTATCTTTTAGGGTAGCTCTTAAGCCGCGGTAGTATCTTTTTACCCTGCGACGTACAACATTTTTGTTGGTGCTCGAATTATAAATTTTGTCTAAATCAATTTGCATTTGCGGAACAATGTCGTTCAAATAGGCATTGTCGCCGTTGTATTGATTTGCAGGAAGCGTTTCCTTGTCATCGTTTCTCTGGTTACTTGTATCTGTAACATCAGTGTTTGCGGCCTCTGTATGGGTTGCCGACAGGTCGTTCCTACTGTTTGTACTGTCTGCCATCTCTGTATCAGAAGCCTGTGTTTCCTTGTTACTATCACTATTTTGTGAGTAAAGTAATGCCGCTGTTACAATTACCAAAACACCAATAACGGCAACGATAATGGCCATTTGCTTATTACTGCCCATTGCATGGTGTGCCTTTTCATTTTGCTTTGTTATACGAGGATGGTCAAATGCTTCCAAAAATTCTTCAACAGAAGTATAGCGTTCGTTGCGTCCGAAGTGGGTGCATGTTACGGCTATTTGTTGATATTCCGTTCCTAACGACATCTCTTTAATCAATACACCCAAAGAGAATATATCAGCACGTGCATCTATTGCTACTGTACCGTCTTTGGTTTCAGGCGCTATAAACTTCAGCTCATCGGCAGGACGTTTCAGGTTATCCGTATAGCGAAGATGAACACATAGCAGCTTAACCTCGTCACCTTTTGTTGTAACATAGATATTATGCGTATTGACAGCTCCGTGTACAAAACCGTTTTCGTGCATATATTGTAATGCAGAGGCAACACCTTTTATGATGCGTTTCTTTTCATCTTCGGTATGTCCTTCATTTAGGTATTCAGCCAGTGTACGAGCATCCTGCCACTCTGTCACTATGCAGGTACCATAACCTTCAACCTCTTTGAGGCTTTCTGCTCTTAGAATATTTTCATGTTGCAGGTTTTTTACGCTCTCATACTCGCGTTTTAAGTATCGCGAGTATTGTGGCATACTTTGATAAGCCTTTTTAAGTGTGATGAGAAGAACAGGGTGTTCGCTCCTTTTTGATATAATAATATCGTTTATGCTTGGATTTTTTGTTTCGTTAGTGTCTGCCATAACTGTACTATTTGTATTTTGTAGTCAGAGTAAAGAGGATAGGGTATTATTTGTTTCCCTTCCCCATAGGGAACAAGCCGTACAAGCTTGCATCAATCATGTCGGTTACTTTACGAAAGTCTTCGGGAGTATCTTCAAAACTAATGTTGTCACCGTCAATAATAATAAGTTCTCCTTTATAGTTTTTTATCCAGTTCTCGTAACGCTCCTGCAGTCCTGTCAAATAGTCAATTCGTATACTTTTCTCAAATGTTCGTCCTCGCTTTTCAATATGTTTCACAAGTGTTGGTATGCTCGAGCGTATATAAATCATTAATTGAGGCAGTTTTACAAGCGACATCATGAGGTCGAATAAGTCGCTATAATTCTGGAAATCACGGTCACTCATAAAGCCCTGATCGTGCAAATTGGGAGCAAAAATACGTGCATCTTCAAATATTGTACGGTCTTGTATAATAGTTTCCGTGCTGTTGGCTATCTCAACAACTTCTTTAAAGCGCTTATTAAGAAAGTATATTTGTAGATTGAATGCCCAACGATTCATATCCCTGTAAAAGTCATCGAGGTATGGATTGTTGTCTACAGGCTCGAAGCGTGGCGTCCATCCGTAACGCTGTGCAAGCATTT
This sequence comes from Prevotellaceae bacterium, assembly GCA_015256945.1. Classification (GTDB taxonomy): domain Bacteria; phylum Bacteroidota; class Bacteroidia; order Bacteroidales; family Bacteroidaceae; genus Prevotella. Next base: position 6,326 of record JABZLB010000036.1, read on the forward strand.
TTGTAAGTGTTGTTTTGCCACTTCCTATATTCCCTGCTATGGCTATATGCATAATTTATTATCGTTTTTATATTCTATTTCGTTTAATGACTTGTCAATTAGTTTTATAACCGATGCGAAATCTTTGCGGTTATGTAGAAAGTCGATGTCGTCAACCTCTATCGTCAGCGTTTTTCCGCGATAGCGGTTCTGTACAAAATCGTCATACCTCTGGTTAAGATTACGCAGGTAATCGAGCTGCATGTTCTGTTCGTAATCGCGTCCTCGCTTGTGAATATTATCTACAAGGTGAGATACTGATGCCTTAAGGTAAACCATTAAATCGGGTTTTTGTGAAACCAGCATCATAGATTGAAACAGCCCCATGAACGTATCAAAGTCGCGATCACTCATGTTTCCCATGTCGTGATTATTGGCAGCGAATATGTATACGCCTTCAAAGATAGATCGATCTTGTATGATCGTTTCCGCCGATTGTTTTATTTTGAGCAGGTCACGAAAGCGTTCTTTCAGGAAGAAAGTTTCCAAATTCAGCGACCACCGCTTCATATCCTTATAATAATCGTCAAGGTAAGGGTTAGCCTGTACGCTTTCAAGGTGCGGTGTCCACCCATAATGCCTGGCAAGCATATGGGTTAAAGTTGTTTTCCCGCTTCCTATATTTCCGGCTATGACAATATACATTTTTTCTCTTTTCTCTTTATTTATTGCTGCATGCAGCCTGTCAATTACGCCTGGTTATTATGGCAAGGCCCTTCACCAGTAGTGCCGCCCGGCTTTATTTACGTAAGGCCAGGTTATAGTTATAATAGCTCTTGTTGCCCGTAATATCTTTAACCACTTGTATAAAAGGTGGAAAATTTACATCCTCGGCATCGGTAATACCTTTGGTTTCAAGAATAATCAGTCCCTTAAGCTGGTCATGATAAGTATCCAATTCAAAGTATTGTCCTTTCCAAATAAAGCTGCGTCGCTGTTTGTGTATGGGGTGACGATACGGATCTGCCTGTGCAAGAAGCGACTCATATAGTGCATTACTTACCTGCCTTTCGGTCTCAATCTCACGGTTTGTGCCCACACGTTTCTTGGTTGTATGTACATTTACTGTCTTCCCACCTTTCCAACGACGCCGGCGTAAGCGCACTTCGTAGTCGGGATCAGCCACAAGATACGTTTGAAATATGTCGCTTTCAATCACATTCGGTATATCATTCGATGTTACACGCACAATATATTTACGTTCTTCGGTGATGGGTTGTGGTAATCCTAATACCGCTGAAATCTCCTTTAATACACGGTTTATCTTCGTGTCGAAGTTGTCGTGGTTGTTAATTACGCGCAGATGGGGATGCCCTGTCCAGGCCTGAATAACCTTACGATCGAGCAAGCGGGCTTTCTCTATGCCCTCTGTGCGCATCTCATTACTGGTAGTATTATAGTACTGTTCGGCACCATCGGCAGCCGATACAAGGTGTAGCACGGCATCATAACGGTCGCGCAGCTGTTGTGTTGTGACGTTACACAGCCCTGTTATCTTCTCCCACATCTCTGTTGGCAGATATGCAGAAATATCCAATGCGCCGCGATCGCATATAATTACCACAGGTCCGTTAATGGTTTGAGCCATGCGTGTGAAGTCGTCTTCGAACGCGAGCTGTATCTCTAATGTCGATTTTTCGCCTTCATAAAACCAGTCTTGATTTTTGGTTAGATAGTCCATTCCTGCCTGTAAGAATATAGTGGGTACTTCAGGAATGGTAAAAACCTTGTATCCGCGACTTGAAAAGTGCTCAATTACCTTAACTAATGCGGTTGTTTTACCTGCACAGGGACCGCCAGTAAGAACAATCTTCTTAATATCTTTCATCTGTGGGTTGTATTCAGCTCAGGATAATAATATGGGCAAAGTTAAATAAAATTAAGCATTTATCAAAATCTTTTTACTTAATTCGTTGTAGTCTTGTGGTTTGTAAACCTCGCTGTTGTTTTGCTCCTGTATCTGCAAATTATGGCTTTTTAAAAACTGTCAGCGGTTTGCTGAAAGGTTACGACCTTCGAACCGTTCAACAGCCTCGCGCCATTCGGGCTTGAAAGGTACGGCCACATTGCGCTCCATGTCGAAAGGTACCATAATAGTTCGTCCTATACACTTCACTTCATGCGTCTTTGCATCGATGAGGCGCTGCTGGAAAACAAAGCTTTTGGTACCTATTTTAGTAATGGCTGTCTGCACTTCGTCTTCGTCAGTGGTGTGTACCTGCGACAAAAAGTCGGCATCAATATGTACTACTACAATGGCATGGGTTTTTGTAAGAGCCGGGCATACTTCCTCAAAGTATCTGAATTTAGCCGTATCGTAATATTGGAAATAAATGCTGTTGTTGACATGCCCAAACTGATCGCCGTCAATAAATCGCAGTTGCATGGGCATGGTATGGTGGTATTCTACATCTTCAAATGGTACGTTCATAACGTAATGTCTTAATAATTTGTCGTGCAAAGATACTGATTTAAGCCAACAATGTGTAATTTTGTAAGAGACAATAAAATATAACTTATGTTTAAACAAATCATTTTTTCTCTGGCTTTGCTGCTGTTGGCTCCGTCTGGAACATCGGCACAGGTGCAGTATAAGAAAGTAGAGAACATTTCCTATGTGGCTTCTGATGACACGTCGGCGTACAGACGAGAGCGTTGCAAGCTTGATATTTATTATCCTGTTAACGCTCGTCATCCCTTCAAAACTGTGGTATGGTTCCATGGTGGCGGTCTAAAGGCCGGACAAAAAGAGCTTCCTGCCGAGTTCAGAACGAAAGGAATGGCCGTCGTTGGCGTTAATTACCGTCTGTATCCACGGGCTAAGAATCCGGAATATACATACGATGCGGCCGAAGCCGTAGCATGGGTTTATAAGCATATTGCGGAATATGGTGGTTTGCCTTCAGAGGTTTTTGTATCGGGACATTCGGCTGGAGGTTACCTTACACTGATGTTGTGTCTTGACAAGTCTTACCTTGCGAGCTGTGGAGTAAATGCTGATTCAATCGCCGGTTACTTTCCAATTGGAGGACAAACTGCCACACACTTTACTATTCGTAAGGAGCGTCACATCTCTTATACAACACCACTGGTTGACCGTTATGCGCCGCTGAACAACGTTCGTAAGCTTGCAACGCGCCTCGTTCTGATGACGGGCGACCGCCATTTGGAGCTGATGGCACGCTATGAAGAGAACCTTTATCTTAAGGCTGTGCTTGAGGGTATAGGCAATGCTACTGTACCTCTGTATGAAATGCAGGGATTCGGGCATGTCGGTTCGGCTATACCTGCACGCCTGCTGGTTGCGCGGATAATAAAAGATTTACCTTAAGCTACGTCATTCAGGGGCTTAAGAATAAGGCTTTACGGCTTATTGCAGGGGAAATTACATCATAGTAGTTTCCCCTTTCTTGCGTTAGACTGATGGTGTGACGGCCGTCAGCAGCACTGTTGACGGCCGTCGTACAACTCGTTTGACGGCCGTGGTACACGTGTACGGCGGCCGTCAAATAACAACCTTTGTATCGTATTTGCTCAGACATTTGGTTATACTGGCCGTAACATAACAGTGTAATTGTTGTAGTTTATTTATGGTATTATTTTGCACAAACATTTGATAAATATAAAATTTTGTTGAAGAAAAAGTGGTTATGTTGAATATATTGCCTATATTTGTGCACATTAGGATTATCATATTAGGGTACTGTTAATCAATAAATTATAGTTAGTAAGGATAACTTATCTGGAATTTGTTACAGTAATAAAATCATGAAAAGGAAACATGTATTGTTATTGTATGATTATTTGAAAAGGTAAAAGTTAATATTTAAAACAATGGAGGCAATGATGAGCAAATTAAAGCCTAAAGCCTATGTAGTACCATTCATTGAAAAATTCGCCTGTTATGGTATCCGTTGCCTGTTGGCAGGCTCTGACGGCACTACGCCGACGGTGGGGATTTCTGTTGTCGGCTTTGGAGATGGAGGCACAGAAGATCTCGACGGTGAAGATTAATCGTTGGGGATAATTGACAAAATAGTATCGCAATGAAATGGTAAAGCGAGATACAAACCTGTTTAAGGTTGGTATCCCGCTTATGACAGTTCATGAGTTATTGGGTATAACAGGGCTGCCTGTTTGTGCTTTGCCATGAACGAAAAAGGGCCTGATGGCTGGAGACAGGAGGCTTCTTTCCGGTTGTTTAAATCAGCATTGCTGCATGATGGTTATTCTGTTTGTGTGGCAAGCTTGTATTTTTGTTTTAAACTTTCAACTTCTTTGTGATCGGATAATTTCTCAATGTCCTGAAGAACACGTTTTAAACTTGGATAGCCTACAACCTCTTCAGCTCCTCCGAATATAATGCTTTCAATATGATTCTGCCCATCTGACGGGAAATGATAGATGTAATGCAGGAATGTTGCGGGGTGTTTGAGATACAAATCAGCCAGTCGTGTGTCGGCATCCTCAGAGAAACATCCGTCGGTAAAGGCGTAAAGATTATTCCATTCGTTCAGTGTGGCCTCGCTTAAAGGGTCTTTTTCCAGACGGTTAAAAAGCTTTTCCCACTCCGTGTCAAGCTCAGGGTCGAGCAGATTCTGGTCAGGGAGCTTTACCCTTCTGCCGTGTACAAGAATCGTTTTATACGGAATCAGTCGCTCTGCAGCCTCTGCATATTCGTTGATTCCCTTTAAAACCAGTGTGTCTTTGCTAAAAGAAAACGTTATGTTTTTGAACATTTTGTGCGTTTTCTCATTGTAAATGGTAATGGAGTTGCCCTTTATCTTATACGTATAACGGTAGGCAAAGTCGTTGTTAAGCCAGCAAAACGAGTCGGCAAAGGCAATACGACAAGGCTCATAACCCCGTCCTTCATACCACGCTCCCTGTATTTTATCGGCAGTTATGGCTTGTGTGGTAGGGGCTTTCGGCTTAACTGTTGACGGTTGTTCACGATTAGGCTTGCAACTTATTGAAACCATTAGCAAGGAAATACCTGCAAAAAGCGCAGGGAATATCCTTTTAAAAGGTGAGAATACAGGTTGTCTCATAGTTATTATCAATTGCTTTTGTCAATAAATTTAGTTGTCGGCATCTGACGTTTGGACAAAACTTACTGGCAGACTCTCCTTATTTAAATAGAACACTCTGGCGCGAATGGTGACATTTGCAGGCACAGCGACAGGCTCTGTCCATTGTTTAGATGTAGCTGTTGGCTCGCTTCCGTCAAGCGTATAGCGCAGTGTTGCTCCAGCAATTCGGCTGTTGAGGAAGAGCTTGCCGTCGCGAACGGTAATTCCTGGTGGCATCAAATGGAAGTTAATACCCTTATGAGCGAGCCACGGCATTTCGGCAAGGGCTATCCATTTGTAAAAACTGTTCAGGTCAGCATTGAATGCTTGCCGTTCCTTTTCGCCGTGCATGGTTTCCCATTCCGGTTGGGTGTTCCAGCCTCTTTCGGCCATTCCCAACATCTTTGGGAAGATATAATACTCGAACCACGATGCACTGCGCAGTGTTTCAGAGAATAATTGCGTCTGCACACCGATGATATTTGCCCGTCCTTCTTCGTTAAGCGTAATGCGTCCCTGCTCAAGACTGTCAAGATTCATGCGCTCACCTTTTATATTTGTGCGCGCCGAACGGTAAACATGATAGGGCAGCAGTGAGAAGCTTTTGTGCTCATCGAGGTATCCTCCCCACATATGGCCGCGGTCATTATACAATGGTGTGTAGGCAAAATCAACGTACAGGTTGTTGGCGTTGCCCAAAATGACAGGATAACCCTTATTGGCAATGGTGTAGGGTAGCTCGCCACGGGTCGACGTTGGGTCAGCACTCCACACGTAAATAGCACCTGTATTATTGCGGATAATGCTGTCTTCGGCCTCGTTATGTTCCATGGCCATTTCCTGCCAACCGCATAATTTAATGTCCTTTGTTTTGAGCCAGCAGGCCATTCGTGCAAAATAATAGCCATGAAGACTGGCTTCCGACCCGAGATTTTCGCTTTCAACGAGTTGTCTTGCTGCCGGAGAGCCTGTCCATGCATTGCTTGCAACCTCATCTCCTCCAAGGTGAATGGCGTTCAGTTTCAGGCCTGCTTCATCGTACATTTGGCTTATTTCACTGATAACTTTCTCCATAAACCGGTAGGTAGAAGGCAAGGCTGGGTTCAGGTCTTCGTCGTCATAGGCGGCAGGTTTAGAGCGTCGGAGGGTGTCGTTAAGGTCGGTAAGCAGATACTCACGGGCCTTTTCGGGATTGCTTTTCTTATATTTGTTATAGCGTGCCAGCATGGATTTGCAGGCGGCACGGCAATGACCGGGCGACTCTATCTCCGGCAATATGGTTACATGACGCTGTGCAGCATAGCGGAGCAGGCTGATAAACTCGGCCCTCGAAATAAATCCCGTGCCTATACTGCGATGTTTACTGTCGAAACCTCCGCCGTAAGCCGGGTAAAGACATTGCTGTTCGTCAGTGGTATAACCGCGTCGTGCTCCTACCTCTGTTAGCTCTTTCAAACCGGGTATTTGCAGTCGCCACCCCTCATCATCGGCAAAATGCAATTGCAAAAGGTTGATTTTATATGCCGACAGTGCATCAATCAGCTTGCGAATATCACGTACGGGAATGAAGTTTCGGGCTATATCGAGCAGCAATCCGCGATATTTAAGGTCGGGATAATCGGTGATAAACATCGGCTCTAACGCCTTTTGTCCCCCGTCTTTCTTCAGTAATGAGAGCAGGGTTTGCGTGCCGTTGAACACCCCGTGCGCCGTTTCGGCAGTGACAACAATACTGTTTGCCCTTACTTCAATGGTATATTGTTCGGCATGTTGCAGTGGTGTCAGGTTGCCTTTGAGCTTATTAAGCCGGAGGAATATGCTTGCAGGGGCATGCTTCTTAACCGTTATGCCAAATAGCTTACTGAGGTTATCCTTGAGCATGGCGGCCTCTGATTGAAGACTTTTGTCAGCGTTTACGCTTACTCCATTGCTCAAATCAGCACCCAAAATATTGATAAGCATAAGCATATCTTTCACCGTTGGCAGACTGTGCATGGCTTCTCCCTGCGCCTTGCCAACTTCTTCGTTGTGCTTAAACGTGCTGTCGGCAAACACAGTCTCCTGTTGTAACTGTCCCTCCGGCTCCATAATGGTGAGATTTACCGCTACGGGTTTGTGCCTTTTACCGCCTCGCGTGCTGACAAAGAAAGGCTCTTCGGGTGTCCACGACACGTTAGGCACGTGCCGATTCGACTGATAATACACCCTCAATTCGTCGCCAGGTTTCAGAGGTTTAAACTGTGTGGTGGGAGCAATACGAAAGTAATTGCGGTTAATGGTGGTTATCGTGACTTGGTTCGACTCTATTTTCGAAGCCGTTCTGGGCAATTGATTGTAATAGATAAGCCAGTCGGCCTGCAGCGTTTCCGACGATATGTTTTTGATAGTAAAGCAGTTTCGCCATGTACCTTCGGTGGTTGGTCCGAGGTCTTGCCATGTTAACTGAACGGGAGCCTGACGCCGTGCCAGAGCCATTGTGCTTGCTGTGAGCAAGGATATTGTCATAAGAATGGTCTTAAAATTCATATCAGGCAGGAAAGACATTGAATAGTTAATATGCGACAAAGATAATATTTTTTTAAGAAAATTGCCTTTTTATGGAGCAACGTTGTTAGAATTTATATATATTTGAGGCGTATAAACTATAAACCTAAACCATATTTAAAAGAAAGGACAAGCTATGAAGATTGGAATTCCTAAAGAAATTAAGCAAGGAGAGTATCGTGTTGGTATGACACCTGCAGGAGTATCAGAACTGATTAAGCACGGTCACGCGGTGTTTGTACAGCAGACAGCGGGTGAGATGAGCGGTTTTTCTGACGACGATTATCTACGGACAGGAGCCGTAATTCTGCCTGCGATGGAGGACGTTTATGCCACGGCTGACATGATTATAAAGGTGAAAGAACCCATTGAACCAGAGTATTCGCTCATACGTAAGGGGCAGCTGGTTTATACTTACTTTCATTTTGCCAGCGACCGTCCGCTTACAGAGGCCATGATTAAGAGCGGTTCCGTGTGCCTTGCATACGAAACTGTTGAAACCTCTACACGCTCTTTGCCGCTGCTTGTGCCCATGAGCGAAGTGGCTGGACGTATGGCTGCCCTCAACGGCGCGTTTTATTTGCAGAAGACCAAGGGCGGAAGCGGCAAGCTGATAGGCGGTGTTCCAGGCGTAAAACCAGTGCGTGTGCTGGTACTTGGCGGTGGAACGGTAGGTGAAGCAGCAGCCAGAATGGCGGCCGGTATGGGCGCAGAGGTTACCATTACCGACATTTCGCTGCCTCGTTTACGTCAGCTCGACATTGAATTACCAGCTAATATTCATACCCTTTATTCAACAGAACATAATATCTGTACGGAGCTTCCCCATACCGATATTGTCATCGGGAGCGTACTTGTACCAGGTGATAAGGCCCCCCATCTGATTAATCGTGACATGCTTAAGCTCATGCAGCCGGGCAGTGTATTGGTTGATGTGGCTATCGATCAGGGCGGATGCTTTGAAACTTCTCACCCTACGACCCATGCTGAACCTGTATATTTCGTTGACAATATTCTGCACTACTGTGTGGCTAACATCCCCGGGGCTGTGCCAAACACCTCTACAATGGCACTCACTAACGCTACATTACGTTACGCTATTGCTCTTGCCGACAAGGGATGGCGCCAGGCTTGCAAAGATGATGCTGCATTGTACAGAGGTCTTAACATTGTTGAGGGTAAGGTATGCTTTAAGGCTGTGGCCGACGTATGGGGCTTGCCATATGAACCTGTTGAGCTATAAAACCAAATAAACCAATAGCATTGTAATTACTTTACATGCTAATAACGAGAAGGTTACTGCCAAATGGTGGTAACCTTCTTGCGTTTTGGTAAGTAGATAACGGTGTAAGACTCACAGTTCGACGGCCGTCAGCAGTGTTGCTGACGAACGTCGGACGATGGGTGTGACGGCCGTCGTACGCGCTGCTGACGGCCGCCAAACAATGAGGTTTACATCAAAAAGGCTGCAACACTATTGTGTGCAGCCATTATGATTATATCGAAAACCTGGTAACGTTACTTAGCGGGGCAGATTGAAAGCTTTTGTCATCTCCTGCATTTGGGCATTGCTCATACCTTCGGGCTCAAAGCCCATGGCACGACAATCCATATAAATTTTTGCACTTTTTGAAAGTACATCAATCTGGTCGAAAGCGTCGAGCACGTCGAGCCCCTTGGCAAATACACCGTGTTTCTCCCACAATACCACGTCGTAGCTTTCAAGTTCGTTCAGCGTTGCCTCTGCAAGGGCGTTGCTTCCGGGCAGTTCATAGGGAACAATACCGAGGCCAAGTGGGCAGAAAGCCTTTGTTTCGGGAATCATGCTCCACAATAATTGTGTAAGAACATCTTTGCCAAGAAACTGCCTGTTGTGGCTTAAGGCTACTATTTCAATGGGGTGGGTATGGATGGTGGCCTTGTAAGGCGACTGTTGTTCAATCAGTCTGTTATGTACAGCAAGATGGCTTGGCAGCTCAGATGTGGGCTTAACGATGTTGTCGGCAACAATAACGTAGCTGGAACAATCGTCTAAAATACGGATAATACTGCCGTTTTCCATAGGCTGGCGCGCCAAATCGCGCATGCGTTTACCAGTTCCCTTGCAAAAGAAATAACAACCGCGCAGGGCGGGTAATGTTGAACCAATGGGAGTTACTGGGCTTATTGCAGGCAGCTGACGCAAGCGGTCGTTGACCCATTGTGTAATATTAACGGTAATATTACCACCATTTCGTTCGGCCCATCCGTTCTGCCAGAGATAGCCTGCCACTTCTGCAATTTTGTCTATCTCATGTTGCAGTTCAGGGTTTCCTTTTAAAATACTTTCCATTTTTTGTTTTCAGGTGTAAGATTCATTGTTGATTGTGTGCAAATTTACAGTCTATATATATAGTATAACTGCAAAGTTTGATATTAAAACCTTTAGTTTTGGTAGGTTTACAACAGCATAAAGTTTATATTTTACTATGGTATTTTATAAAATATTGCCCTGTTGTTGCTCGGGAATACAGGCGCCGTGTTCGGTTCTGAAGGTGCTTGGGCGCAAACCTGTCTTGGCCCGAAAGCGCGCCGAAAAATAGTCAGGCGACTCGAAATGCAGCTTATAAGCTATTTCTTTAATGCTGTTTGTAGTGCTCGAAAGGAGGTTTTTGGCACGTTGTATTTTCAGATCCTGTTGATAAAGAGCAGGTGAAATACCCGTGTATTCTTTGAAAAGCTTACGAAAGTTAGAATAACTCATACCAGTTTCTTCGGCTATCTGCTGTATGGTTACATCGTCTTCGACCGAGTTTCTGATGCGTAAGCGTGCACGATGAATAAGGTCGGCCTTGCCCTTATTTTTGTTAAGCTGGTAGGTTCTTTCTAATGAATACATCATCCCTATGAGGTAATTTACACTGCCTGCCAGCGTTTGCTGCGAATAAATAGCCTCAGCTTCGGCTATCTCTATGGCCTTATCAAAGACATGAATAAACTCTTCGGAGAAGCCAATATGGTAGACGGGCTTTTCGATACTGAGGAAATTGGCTTTCATTCGTTCGTCCATATTACGGCCCTTAAAGCCTATCCAGTAGCACTTCCAGCCTTTATCGGGGTCGGGGCAGTACGTATGCCATTCGCCAGGAAACAATAAAAACACATCGCCTGCACGCAAATGGGTTTCGGGTTGGTGTGCAGAGCGAAAGGTTCCACTACCTTCTTTAATATATTGCAGCTGGTATTCGTCGAGCTTTCGCCCCCTGTTTACATCAAAATAAAAGCCGTTGGCATGGCCCTGGGTGGGGTAATGCTCGCCAGGTTTAATCTCTTCGTAACCTATTGTATCTACATAAAGACCCCACGATACATCACGATCGTTGGCAACAAGGTATTTAAACATAATGTATTTGTTAGGTATCGCAATACAAAAATAGCAAGAATAGCATAGCCCACCAAAAATCATGGCTACAAAATCAAAAAGTAAAGGTATTGCATGAAAGCCCGGATTATCTTTGCATCAAAACCTAAAAACCTGAAAATGAAATGGAATTGACAGAACATTACTTTGCTGTTGACCTCGGAGCTACGAGCGGACGAACCATCGTAGGTAGTATAGAGGGAGGGCAGTTACTTCAGCAGGAACTCACCCGTTTTGACAATAAGCTCATAGAAACCGGCGGGCACGTGTACTGGGATTTGGCTAATCTGTATAACGAAATTATTAAAGGTTTGAAGCTCGCTCACGATAAAGGGCTGACAATTAGCAGTATTGGCATTGATACATGGGGCTGCGACTTTGTGCTTTTTGACAAAAACGGCAAGCCCTTACACAATCCTTTGGCTTACCGCGACCCATACACGGTGGGCATGATGGAGCGTTTCTTTGAACGAGTAATGCCTAAAGAGCAGGTGTATGGCAAAACAGGAATACAGCTTATGAACTTTAACTCGCTGTTTCAACTCTATGCTATGCGCGAAACGGGGATGGAATCACTTGCCGTTGCCGACAAAATATTGTTTATTCCAGATGCTCTTTCATACATGCTCACGGGCGGGGCGGTGTGCGAATACACGGTAGCTTCGACGTCGGAACTGCTGAATCCGGTTACCCGTGAGCTTGACGGGGAACTGCTTAACAGCGTGGGCGTAAAGCGTGAACAGATGGGACGTATGGTCTTTCCGGGCACTGTTATCGGCACATTGCGTAAGGAAGTGCAGCAGCTGACGGGCCTGGGTGAGGTGCCTGTCGTTGCCGTGGCAGGCCATGATACGGCTTCAGCAGTTGCCGCCGTGCCGGCAAAGGACGGGAAATTTGCTTATCTCAGCTCGGGAACATGGAGCCTGATGGGCATAGAACTGGCGAAACCCGTTATCACTGACGAAAGTTTTGCTCTTAATTTTACGAACGAAGGTGGCGTGGATGGCACTACACGTTTCCTGAAAAACATCTGTGGTATGTGGCTTTATGAACGTTGTCGCAAGGAATGGAAAGAAGAAAACCCTTCGGATGCTGACATACTTGAGCATGGAAAACTGCAGGCTGATGCCATGAAAGAGGAGGCTTTTCGCAGTCTTATCAATCCCGACGCACAGGAATTTGCCAATCCGGTATCGATGGTTGAAGCCATAAAAGATTATTGCAAGCACCATAACGAACCTATTCCAGATAGTAAAGCACAGATATGCAGGTGCATTTTCGATTCGCTTGCCCTGCGTTATGGCGAGTGTTTTCGGAGTTTAGGCAGTTTTGCTCCGTTTAAAATCGAAACACTCCATATCATTGGTGGAGGCTCGCTTAACCGTTATTTGAACCAGATGACGGCTAATGCGTGCGGTGTTACCGTGCTGGCCGGTCCGCAAGAAGCCACGGCAATTGGCAACATCATGTTGCAGGCTAAGGCGCGTGGTAGGGTAAACGGCATGGCAGACATGCGTAAAGTGATAGCCGAAAGCATACAACTCGAGTGCTTTGAGCCTCAAAACACCGAGCTTTGGGCACGTGCTTATGAAAAATATCAACAAATAACTCAATAAAACTAAACCTTATTATGAACGCAAAACAAATTGAACAGAATTATCTTGTAGCAAAAGAGCGTTATGCTGCATTGGGTGTTGACACAGACAAAGCGTTGGAAACACTTGGCAAAACTCCTGTTAGTCTGCATTGCTGGCAGGCTGATGACGTGGTGGGTTTTGAACGAAACGAAGCCGCTTCTGGTGGAATCCAGACCACAGGAAACTATCCAGGTCGCGCGCGTAACATAGAAGAGGTAAGACAGGACATCAATGAGGTAACATCGTTAGTGGGTGGAACCTTTCGCTTAAACCTGCACGAGACCTACGGCGACTTTGGAAAGACCTTTGTTGATCGCGATGAAGTAGGCTCCGAACACTTTAAAAGCTGGATGGAGTGGGGCAAGGAGAACGGACTAAAACTCGATTTTAATTCGACCTCTTTTTCACATCCCAAGAGCGGTTACCTCACACTTTCTAATCCTGACAAGGCTATTCGCGACTTCTGGATTGAACATACCAAACGCTGTCGCCGCATAGCCGATGCCATGGGTAAGTATCAAGGCGACCCCTGTATTATGAATATCTGGATTCATGACGGAAGCAAGGATTATACCGTAGAGCGTTATCGCTACCGCGAAATTCTGAAAGAGAGCCTCGATGACATTCTTTCGGAACAGCTTCCACACATGAAAAGCTGCCTCGAAGCAAAGCTTTTTGGTATAGGTTTGGAAGCATACACCGTGGGATCGCACGATTTTTATGCAGGCTATTGCTCAAAAAATAATGTGATTTACACGCTCGATACAGGCCATTATGAGCCTACTGAGAACGTGAGTGATGCTATTTCGTCGCTGCTTCTCTTCGTTCCTGAACTGATGTTGCATGTTTCTCGCCCCATGCATTGGGACTCAGACCACGTAACTCTTTACGATGACAACACGCGAAACTTATTTGTAGAGCTTGTCCGTTCAGGGCAATTGCACCGTGCCCACATCGGTCTTGATTACTTTGATGCAAGTATTAATCGTATCGGTGCGTATGTAATTGGTATTCGTGCCACACAAAAGAGTCTGCTCCATGGCTTGTTGGAGCCGTTGAATACGCTGCGTAAGTATGAGGATGAGGGCAAATGGTTCGAGCGTCTGGCCCTGCTTGAAGAAGAGAAATCGCTTCCCGAAGGAGCCGTTTACGATTATTACAACCTGACACATAACCTGCCGGTGGGCGAGGAATTTATACAGAGCGTCAGCGAATACGAGAAAAACGTATTAAGCAAACGATAAAACCGTGATGATGGAACTATTGTTTGGTTTGCTGATTATTGCCATAGGAGCCTTCTGTCAAAGCAGCTCCTATGTGCCAATTAAGCGTATTAAGGACTGGAGTTGGGAGTCGTTCTGGCTTGTTCAGGGCGTTTTCGCTTATGTTTTGTTTCCTTTGCTGGGTGCCATGCTGACAGCACCAGCGGGCGAATCGCTCGTGAATCTCTTCACTTCACATGCGCATGACAGTCTGATGGCGATTTTCTTTGGTATGCTTTGGGGAATAGGTGGACTTACATTCGGCCTTTCCATGCGATACCTTGGGGTAGCATTGGGACAGTCTCTTGCCCTTGGAACATGTGCAGGGCTGGGTACTTTGCTCGGCCCTGTGTTTACGGGACACGGCGAAAAGCTCACATCGGCTGTTATAATTGGTATCATTGTCACGCTTGTTGGCATTACTATTATCGGCATTGCCGGTGGAATGAAGAGTGCTTCACTATCAGACGAGGAGAAGAAAAAGGCAATAGCCGACTTCAATTTCCCCAAAGGCATTTTTGTTGCATTGCTTTCTGGTTTCATGAGTGCGTGCTTTGCCATTGGCCTTGAGTTTGGTATGCCCGTGGCTTTCAGTGGTGTTAACCCCGTGTTTGCATCGTTACCGGCGACCTTTCTCGTTACATTTGGCGGCTTTATTATCTGTGCAGGCTATTGCCTCTGGCAAAATAAACGCAACCATTCGTGGGGTGATTACGGCAAGAAAAGCCTGTATTTGAATAACCTTCTTTTCTGTGCGCTGGCAGGTGCACTGTGGTATAGTCAGTTCTTTGGCCTGTCGTTGGGCAAGGGTTTCTTGTCAGGGTCGGCTACATTACTGGCTTTCAGCTGGTGCATACTGATGGCATTGAATGTTACTTTCAGCAATGTGTGGGGCATTATCCTAAAGGAATGGAAAGGCTGCACCACGAAAACAATCCTGGTTCTTGTGCTTGGACTTGTTGTTTTAGTATTTTCAACCTTCCTGCCACAGCTGTTATAAATATGAAAGAATGATTTTAAATGACCATAATCATGATATGGAGTAGTTATGAATATGTTTATTTCTAATCAGAATTAAGAAATAATTGACAAACAAAAACGAGGTAAACTTATATAAGTTTACCTCGTTTTGTGTAATGGTAGGGACAATGAGGCTCGAACTCATGACCTCTGCAATGTGACTGCAGCGCTCTAAACCAACTGGGCTATGCCCCTGTTTGTATGCCGTTAATTGTATCAAACAGCAAACAACGTAGCAAAATTAGAAAAAACAGCAATCGTTACAAAGCGTTTATTCTTATTTTTTGTAAATTTGTTGACGTAAACCTAAAAACATATGAAAGTAATATTTTGTTCGCTATTTCGTAGTAAAAGGTGGGTGATGCTGATACACCTTATTATATTATGTGTAGGCATCGCGCGTGCTGAAAAGTGGATTCGTGTCAACCAAATGGGCTATTTGCCCGACCAGAGCAAGGTAGCCGTGCTGATGAGTCGTGAGAAATGCGACGTCAAAACGTTTAGTATTGTTGATTACTACACGGGTAAGCCTATTCTAACACTGAATAACGTTAAGCCCTTTGGCCGCTACGGGCAGATGGCTTCCACTTATAGGCTCAACTTTTCAGCCTTAAAACGCCCGGGCAGTTACTTCATACAGTCGGGCGATGCGCGCTCTGAAGTCTTCCCCGTAGGCAATAGAGTGTACGACGGTTCAGCCGATTTTGTATTGAAATACATGCGACAGCAGCGATGTGGATGGAATCCTTATTACCGCGATAGCTGCCACACAAGGGACGGTTACATCGTCAACCATCCTACAAAAGCCGGTCAGCATATTGACGTCAGGGGAGGATGGCACGACGCTGCCGACTGTTTGCAG
>JABZLB010000008.1 GCA_015256945.1 Prevotellaceae bacterium
GCTTAAGGACGAGTATAATATATGGATTTGTCCGAACGGTGGGGCTATGCGCGACCGCGTTTTTCGCGTAGGCCATATTGGTGCACTTACTGTTGACCACAATACACAGCTTATAAACGCCATGAACGATATGCTTAAGCGCGGGCTTCTATAACGTACGGCCATGAAGAAAGTAATTACTTACGGCACCTTCGACCTCATTCACAAAGGCCATATACGCTTGCTGCAACGGGCAAAGGCGTTGGGAAATTACCTTGTCGTGGGCGTTACCGCCGACAATTTCGACCGAGCACGCGGAAAGATAAACGTACAGCAGTCGCTCATTGAGCGCATAGAAGGCGTAAGGCAGACGGGTATTGCCGACGAAATTATTGTTGAAGAATACGAAGGACAGAAAATAGACGATATAAAACGGCTCAATATTGATATTTTTACCGTTGGCTCCGACTGGAAAGGTCATTTCGATTATCTCAGCGAATATTGCAGGGTTGTTTACCTCGACCGCACGCAGGGCGTGTCAAGTTCTGAAATAAGGGCAGGCGAATGCAACGTACGGCTGGGGCTGATAGGCGAATCAACCATATTGAACAAAATTGTAAGAGAGGCCCGGTATGTAAACGGACTAAACGTAAGCGGCATTTTCTCGCGTAGCGGTTTCAGGCTCGACGACCCCTGTTGCAACGTTCCTTCCTACGATAATATTTCGTCGTTGCTCGATAATTGCAATGCCGTTTATGTTATTTCAAGTCCTGTTCACCATTACGATGATATTAAACAAGCTTTGGAGCGTGGCTGCAACGTGCTGTGCGAATCGCCTGTAACCATTAACCCTGAGCAGTATACCGAGCTTCTTTCCTTGGCGCAGAAACAGGGATGCCTGCTTGCCGATGCCCTTAAAACGGCCTATTCAATGGCCTATTATCGACTTGTGCTGCTGGCCAAGACGGGTATTATAGGCAAAATTGTATCGGTTGATGCCACATGTACCAGCCTTTCCAACGTGCAGGAAGCGTGGAACAGTATTTGTGCATGGGGCCCCACGGCAATGCTTCCCATCTTTCAGCTGCTTGGAACAAGCGGTTACCGGCACCATATTGTAACGCTGCTCGACAGCCATAAAAGTCATTTCGATGCCTTTACACGTATATCGTTTGTATACCCCCACGCCGTGGCATCGTTGAAAGTAGGGCAGGGAGTGAAGTCGGAAGGCGAACTGATTATCTCTGGAACAACCGGTTATATTTATGTTCCTGCCCCATGGTGGAAGACCGATTACTTTGAAATTCGTTACGAAAATCCTGCCGAAAACAAGCGTTATTTCTATCAGCTCGACGGCGAAGGCATACGATACGAACTGGTTTCTTTTGTTAAGGCCATACAAACACAACGCCCGTACAGCTATATTGATACATCGGTTTCGAAAGCTATTGTCGATACCATTGCCGATTTTTACGCTCAGCGCAATATTACCCTTATATAATATGGTATACCCCGTTGTTTAAGGGCACATATACCTGCCCGCTCCCTAACCATTGTTTTAATATAACGTTAATCATATTCTGCCCGAAAGGCCGAAGGGTATTGCCGTACAGCAACATCCTTTCTTTTTATTTGTTCATTGTTCGGCGGTCGTCACACCCGTTGTTTGGCGGTCGTCACACCCGTTGTTCGACGGCCGTCAGCAGCGCGTACGGCAGCCGCCGAACAATCACCCTTACACAATAAAGGGCCATTCATTGCGCCGTCAATGATGATGCAATACGCCGTAAACATTGATATTGTGCATCATTAACGATGAGACAAAACTCCGCCAAACATGAAACAATTCATGGTCAACAGCTCTGCACAGGCAGTTCGGTACGTTGCTGACACATCATCAACCATAAAACAATTCACGGCCAATAACGATGCAGCCTCTTGTTATGTTTATTCTATACCGCTATAAGCTCTTTGCAAGATACGCGCCTGAAAATATCCCTTACAACATATTCTTTTTTATAATCTTTTTACTTTTTGCAAATTTTAATCCTTTAATTTTTTAATCTTTTAATTTTTCTCCCTACCTTTGCGCTCGTGGAGAGTTTAGCAGTTACATATCAAGGCTTTAACGCAATGCAAGAAAATACAGTTTTTCCTGCCATTTTTAACGCATTATATTTGGCTGTTTCAGATATTTTGCTAACACACACACACACACACACACAGGCGCACCGTCGCTAACATCTCTTTAATTTTCTTTCGCGTACGCGCGCGCGAAGCGCATCGCAACCTTAATAAACAAAGGGCTTTTCGAAGTTCCCTTTGTTCGCTTTTTTATACCCTTTTGCAAGGTGATGCAATAAGGATATAAGCCTGCTTTTGATATAGTTATTCAATACATATAAAATACAATTAAATGAAAAGAAGTTTATTTTTTCTATGCTTTCTTATGCTCTCACTTGTAGGGAAAGCGCAGGTTACTTTTGATGTAAACAGTGAAGAAGGCTATCCTCTCCGTTATACCGTAATTGACGCAGTTAATCGATATGTATCGGTTGAATCTGTTTCAAAAACGTTTGTCCGTAATTCATTTGCCAAGATTACAATTCCTGCTACTGTTATTAAGAGTGGAGAAACAGAACCTTATCATGTAACAGAGGTTGCTGACAATGCCTTTTGGTTCATTGGTGGTGGTGCATATCTGAATGGTTTAAAGCAGATTATTTTACCAGAAGGTATTAAAAGGATAGGTAAGCGAGCTTTTTATATTAATTTTGAATTGACTGATTTCTATTTTCCATCTACATTAGAAGAAATAGGGATGGGTGCTTTCCATTATGCATCAAGAAGTCTGAAGACGATTGATTTATCAAATACTAAGATAACTTCCCTACCAGGTTTTGTATTTGGTGAGAATCCTATCTTTGCTCCATTTCCAGGAGTCACAACCATTAAACTTCCTCAAACTCTTCAAGAGATTGGGGTGAATGTTTTCAACAAAGCTTTTGTGAAGACACTTGAGATTCCATATAATGTGCATTCTATTAGCGTTATTGCTTTTAACGAAATGGAAAAACTTGAAGAAATTGAGTTTAAAAACCCTATACCTGCAACTATTGTGTTAGAATCTCCAACTGATAATGTTAATTATTTTCTTAATGAAAATGATAATCTACAAACCATTTATGTTCCCATAGATGCTACCGTAGCTTACAAGGTTCCCGCAGGCTGGTCACAGCATGCAAGCAAATTTAGGGAGAAAGTAAAGATAGGCCCTCACGGTTACACCTCTTTTTATTTGGAGAACGAAAACTTTGAGGTACCGGCTGGCTGCACAGCGTATATTATAAAGAGCGTAACACAAGAAGGAACAACAAATTTTGGCCGAACCACAGAACAAGTTATTCCTGCAGGTAGTGTTATTCCAAAACAAACAGGCTTTATTCTTAAGGGCACAGCCAACAGCACAGTTACTTATCGTGCAAACCTTACAGGCGTAACGGAAGTTAACGTAACAGGCAACCTGCTTGTAGGTACGGCTACTGAACAGGAAATAAGCGGGGCAGGTTATAAATATTACCTCTTTGGCCATGGTGCAGTAGGCCAGGGCTTTTATTATCAAACGGGCCGTGACGGCAGCTCTATGAAGCTTGGTGCCCATCGTGCCGGCTTAAAATTGTCTACATCGGGCTTTGCACCTGCCAAGGAATTAATATTCAACTTTGAAGATGCAACGACAAATGGTATCAGCAATGTGAAGACAACAGCAGAACCCAGAACCGATGTTATCTACGACTTGCAGGGCCGTCGCGTAAAGAATCCTGTAAACGGTATTTATATTGTGAACGGAAAGAAAGTAGTAATCAGCAAGTAAACTTAAAGATGGAGACATTAACGATGAAAACAAAAACAATATATACAGCACCCCGTACAAGCATAGTAAGCGTCAGCACCGACGACGTAATGCAGGGTTTTATAGTAACTTCGTACAGCATTTTAGAAGGAGAGGCCAAAAAGGGCTTCGTGATGGATGACGACGAAGAGGATAATGTTGCAACGGTAAACGGTAAAGCCTTAGCCGGTTATACCAACTGGGAAGAACAGTAATCATTATATCCTGAAAAACTGCTGCCACAGAAGCAGCAAATATAAAGCGCCGTGTGCCCGATGTTCAGCGAACAAGGGCGCACGGTTTTGTTGTTTTTTAATGGTAAAATATTTTATATGGTTTAATTCCTTGCCTTTTCTGCTTTCTTTTATTACCTTTACAGCATAAACTGGAAACCCTGAAAACTATTATTAATCATGTTATTTAGAAATTTGTTTATTTCTTCATTGTTTCTGCTTACGGCAGGTACTGCATCGGCTCTGGGCGAACAAGGTGTTACAAAGTATGTGAATCCGTTTATAGGAACAGGCGCTGTTGACCAGAACAGCCTGATGGGAAACACGTTTCCCGGGGCGTGCGTGCCTTTTGGTTTGGTGCAGCTCAGCCCTGATGTAAAGAGTAAGCCCACAGGCCATGAACCGTCAGGATACGATTACAGCAGCAATCGTATCTATGGTTTCAGCCATACTCATTTAAACGGAACGGGATGCGTTGATTTGCTTGACGTGCTGGTGATGCCGTCGAGTCGTAGTTTAGACGAGTTGAGTAGGACGGACGACTTTAGTTCTACTTTTTCGCATGCAAACGAAAAAGCCAGTGTTGGTTATTACGCGGTGAAGCTTGATGAAGACGGTATCAATGCTGAGATGACGGCTACACTGCGTACGGGTATGCACCGTTACACGTATGCTGCAGGCAAGGCCAGCAATCTTGTTTTTGACATGGCCCATTCAGGACATTGGACAAGGAATATTTCAGATGCACAGTTGCGCCTTATCGACCCTTATACACTGGCTGGCTATCGTATTCTGGACGGCTGGCAACGACTGCGTAAGGTGTATTTCTATGCTACATTCAACCGTCCCGTAAAGGAAACCATCTTCAAGGCTTATAACCATATTTACCATAACGGCGACTGTGCCAATGGCAAAGATGTAAAATGTTTCCTCAGTTTTGAACCTTCATCAGAGCCTTTAATCGTTAAGGTTGCACTGTCACCGGTAAGTGCCGACAATGCAAAGATGAATATTCGTGAGAACGATACATGGAACTTTGATGCGGTAAGGCAGAAGGCTGTTGATTCGTGGGAAAAGGAATTAGGCAATATTCGTATTGAGGGAACGGACGATCAGAAGGCTATTTTCTACACAGGGCTTTACCATGCGTATATTCAACCCAATACCATATCGGATATTAATGGCGAATTTATGTTTGCCAATTACACAACGGGAAGAACAGAATATGGAGAAGCTCATTACAGTACGTTCTCGCTTTGGGATACATTCCGGGCCTGCCATCCGATGTATACGCTGCTGAAGCAGGACCGTGTGGCCGACTTTGTAAAGAGTATGCTTCGGCAATATGACTCGTACGGCTATCTTCCTATCTGGCAACTCTGGGGTACTGACAACTATTGTATGATTGGCAATCATGCCATACCCGTTCTGGTTGATGCTGTTTTGAAAAAGATTCCGGGTGTTGATGCCGAGCGCGTTTACGATGCTGTAAAGGGAACGTCCATGCGTGAACATGAGGGTTCGCCGTGGAAAATATTGGATAAATACGGTTATTATCCAGAAGATTTACAAACACAGTCGGTTTCCATTACGCTGGAAGAGGCGTATAATGATGCTTGTGTAGCCCGGCTTGCCAAATATTTAGGGAAGACGGCCGACTATGAATACTTTGCTCATCGCTCACGTAATTATCGTAACTTGTTTGATAAAAATACAGGCTTCTTCCGTGGAAAGCTGAGTAATGGCAAATGGATTGAACCGTTTGACCCGCTGCAATACGGTGCCAATGGAGGCAATCCGTTTACCGAAGCCAACGCATGGCAGTATCGTTGGTATGTGCCACAGGACGTGCCTGACTTAATAAACCTGATTGGTGGCAAAAAGAAATTTGTTGCCGAACTGGATAAATTCTTCACATATTCTACCAACCAGGCAGATACGAAGAACAGTAATGCCAGTGGGTTTATTGGCCAGTATGCGCATGGCAACGAGCCCAGCCACCATTGTGTATACCTTTATAATTATGCCGGTGCTGAACGAAAAGCACAGTATTACGCCAATAAGGTGATGACCGAACAATATAAAAATCGTATTGACGGATACTCAGGTAATGAAGATTGCGGACAAATGTCGAGCTGGTATATTCTTTCAGCCATGGGCTTTTATCCTGTTGACCCCGCTTCTGGCATCTATCAGTTTGGCTCGCCACAGCTTCGAAAGGCTGATATAACATTGCCCGATGGCAGACATTTTGTTATAACAACCAATAGAAAAGGCAAGGACGACTGTTATATAAAGGCAATAAAGCTGAACGGTAAGCCGTATAAACAAAACTTTATACTTCATGAAGACATCATGAAAGGGGGAACACTCGAGTTTGTGATGGGAAAATAATCAGTCTAATTACATTGTTGTGTGTGGTGTCTGACATCAGTATGATGAAATAAAAACAACAAAGCCCTGGAATTATATTCCAGGGCTTTGTTTATAATACGAAAAGTATTTACATTATTTATTAACCTTTTCTTCAAATTCTGCACCCGGTGCAAACTTAACAACTTTCTTTGCAGCGATGGTAATTTTAGCGCCGGTAGAAGGATTAACACCCTGGCGAGCAGGGCGCTCTTTAACAGCGAATGTACCAAATCCAAGAAGTTGTACTTTATCTCCAGCAACAACAGCTTCCTTAATAGCTTCGACAGCGGCATCAAGAGCTTTCTTTGCGTCTACTGCAGTAACATCTGCTTTCTCTGCGATTTTCTTTACTAATTCTGTCTTGTTCATGTTTTTTATCTTTAAAGTGAATAAATTAATCAGTACAAACACTATTATGCGACAAATATATATGATTAGTTTCATAATTCAAACAAAAAAAAAGAAAAAATGTTTTATGCAATGAAAAAAGAGGGTAAAACGGCTGTTTTATAGCTCGTTAATAGAGTTTTTTCGTACTTTTGCACCACTTCGAGATATACAGTTAGAATAAATAATAAAATGCTTAGGATACCCAATATCACAAAGAATCTTTTAATCATTAACGTTCTGGTATTTATTGCTATGTTAGTGTTGCGCCAAATGGGAGTTGCTAACCTCAATGATATATTTGGTTTACACTTTTTTATGGCAGCCGATTTCCATATTTATCAACTCTTTACTTACATGTTCATGCACGCAGGATGGGAGCATATCATTCTGAATATGTTTATGCTGTGGATGTTTGGCGCTGTAATGGAGCAGGTATGGGGTGCAAAAAGATTCATTTTTTATTACATTTTCTGTGGCGTTGGTGCAGGTATTATGCAGGAAATGGCCCAGTTTTTTTATGTGTGGCATGAGTTTTCCATGCAACAATCTCTCAATTTCACAGAGGCAATTGAGGTAATGCAGCATTTTTCCATACAGTTAAATGGTTTGACAACCGTTGGTGCGTCAGGAGCAATTTATGCTCTTTTGCTTGCCTTTGGTATGACATTTCCCAACGAGCGCATGTTTATTATTCCTATTCCCATTCCTATAAAGGCAAAGTGGATGGTGTTGGGTTCTATTTTGTTTGAGCTATTCCTTACCCTGTCAGCTCCCGGTGATCAGGTGGCACACCTGGCACACTTGGGCGGTGTAGTCTTTGGGTTCTTCCTTATACGATATTGGCAACAGCATCCGGGAGCGTATTTTAGAATGGACGACGGTGTAAATTTGTTTAAAAATATGCGAAACAAATGGGAAGAACATCGTAACAGGTCCGACCAATCGTCGAGCTATGATCATAGTAGGGATTATTTCAAATCGGGAATGAACCATGACGAGAATGCTTCTACGCCACATAATCATACGGTATCCCAAAATGAAATAGATAGAATACTTGACAAAATTCGTAAAAGCGGATATGATAGTTTGAGTAAGGACGAAAAACAAACACTTTTTGATCAAAGTAGAAAATAGCATATCCTGATATGATGGGGCAGTTAAAGAAGTTTAGTTTACAAATGGCGGGCGGTGCAAATATCGCCTCTATTATTGTAATGCTTCTCATAGGATACTCTGGTTTCATAAACCCTGTAAGCTTTCCACGGCTTAGTAATATTGGTTTACTATTCCCATTATTTCTTCTTATCAACCTTACTTTTCTTATTTTGTGGCTTATTATCAAGCCCAAGTACAGCATTATACCATTGTTGGGCTTTGTTGTTTGCTATGGACCGGTACGAACCTATTGCCCTATTAATATTCCTTCCAGCCCTCCTAAAGATGCCATTAAAGTGTTATCGTATAATGTGTGGCTGTTTGCGGGGTGGGAAGATCATGGCAGGCCTAACCCAATATTAAACTATATAAAAAAGCAGAATGCTGATATTGTCTGTCTTCAGGAAACCGCTCCCTATGAGATTTCACAAGAAAAAATAGACTCGGCGCTTAATCCTGTCTACCCTTATCATGATATTGTAAGCCATAACGGAAACTATATGTCTATTTATAGCAAGTATCCTGTCCTCTCGCGCGAACGTATTGATATTAAGTCGAAAGGTAATCTTTGTACAGCTTTCAAAATAAATGTAAGGGGAAAGGATATTATTGTTATTAACAATCATCTTGAAACTACCGATCTTAGCGTAGAGGATAAGAACCGGTTTAAGATGATGGTGGAAGGCGATATGAAGGTAGGCTATGCAGAAAGAACTTCAATGATGCTTGTTCGTAAGCTTGGCGAGCAAACGTGTAAGCGCGCTCCACAGGCTGATGCTGTTGCACGCTATATTTCATATCATCGTGGACAGCCTGTAATTGTGTGTGGAGATTTTAATGATAATCCGCTTTCGTATGTGCGTCGGACTATTGCAAACGGGCTCACCGACTGCTATATTTCAACAGCAAACGGGCCGGGAATAAGTTACCACAGGGCAGGATTTTACGTTCGTATTGACAATATGATGTGTACTCATAATCTTATACCATACAGTTGTAAGGTAGATAATAGTATTAAAACGTCTGACCATTATCCTATTTCCTGCTATTTCAAATTGCGTGATAAACGTTAAAATAAACCATTAATATCTTTTTGTAAAATAAAAAAAATAGTATCTTTGCACACTATAGTTGCTTATTGTCTATAAGGAATTTACAGAAAACAACAAAATAACTAACAAAATGCAAAACAAAGGAATCGTAATCACAACGGCTGTCTTGCTGACGCTTGTGTGCCTTTTCTATTTGTCGTTCCCTGTTGCCACAAAATATTATGACAGCAAAGCGGCAGAACTGAAGGACCCGATTGCCCAACAGGATTATAAAGATTCTGTTAAGTATCTGGGAATTTACAGTTATCAGAAATGTCTTGAAACTCAGATTGGTCTTGGTTTGGACCTTAAAGGCGGTATGAACGTTATCTTGGAGATATCAGTTCCTGACGTTGTAGAGAATCTTGCTGACCACAAGACTGACCCCGCTTTTACGAAATCGATGAATGAAGCGCGCAAAGAGCAGATGACTTCACGGGACGATTTCGTAACGCTGTTTATTAATGCTTATCACAAAAACGCTCCCGGGCATAAACTTGCAGAGGTGTTTGCTACACAAGAACTCCAGGGAAAGGTGTCACCTACAAGTAGCGATAAGGAAGTTGAAAAGGTTATTCGTGAAGAAGTAAGCTCGGCAATTGATAACTCTTTCAACGTAGTCCGCACTCGTATTGACCAGTTTGGTGTTGTTCAGCCAAACATCCAGAAGATACAAGGCTCTGAGGGACGTATCATGGTTGAGATGCCAGGTATTAAGGAACCCGAGCGTATGCGTAAGCTGTTACAGGGTAGTGCAAACCTCGAATTCTGGGAAACATACAACGCTCAGGAGGTTATACCTTATCTTCAACAGTTGGATCAGCGTTTAGCTAATGGCGAACAAGACACCACTTCTGCTGCAAAGGCAAAAGATGCGAAGGCCGAAGCTAAGTCGACAGTGAAAGAAGCGCAACCACGTTTCAAGATAAAAGATTCTGAAAATAAGGATGTAACCACAACGCCTGACGCACAATTGGAACAGGCTAAGAAGCTTCATCCGTTACTTGCCATGTTGCAACCAACAGGACAAGGCCTTAGCGTGTGCGGTTATGCCAGTGTTCGTGATACTGCTGCCATCAATAAAATTATTCATAGTCAGCTTGCAAAGCAAATTATTCCTTCTGACATGAAGTTGCTTTGGAGTGCTAAACCTGCTGACAATATTCAGGCAAAGAATATCTTTGAGCTTCATGCTTTAAAGGTTACAACACCTAACGGGCGTGCTCCGCTGGAAGGAAATGTTATAACTACTGCAAAGGACGAGTTTAATAACCTTACCGGTCAGCCCGAAGTTAGCATGACGATGAACTCTGAAGGTGCCCGTCGTTGGGCCGAATTAACTAAGGCTAATGTTGGAAAGGCTATTGCAATTGTGCTCGATGGCGTTGTATATTCTGCACCACGTGTAAATGGTGAGATTAGCGGTGGCCAGTCAGCTATCTCGGGTAACTTCACTATTGAAGATACAAAAGACCTGGCCAATACGCTGAAATCGGGCCGTATGCCTGCTCCTGCTCACATTGTTCAGGAAGAAGTTGTAGGTCCTACGCTCGGTGCGCAATCAATAGAGCAAGGCGTTGTTTCTTTTGCTATTGCCTTTGTATTGCTTATTATTTTCATGCTCGTTATGTATAACATCATCCCTGGCGCTATTGCCATTGGTGCTTTGTTGCTTAACGTTTTCTTCACACTGGGTATTCTTACATCCTTCCAGGCCGCTCTTACCATGAGTGGTATTGCTGGTATGGTACTCTCACTGGGTACGGGTGTCGATGCCAACGTACTTATTTACGAGCGTATTAAGGAAGAACTTCGTGCAGGAAAAGGCATGAAGCAAGCTATTGATGCTGGTTTCAGCAATGCTTTCTCTGCTATTATCGACTCGAACCTTACCTCGCTTATCACAGGTATCATCCTTTATATCTTTGGTACAGGTCCTATTCAGGGCTTCGCTACAACGTGGATTATCGGTATTTGCTGTAACGTCTTCACAGCTGTATATGTTACACGTGTTGTTTACGAATATAAGTTGAAGAAGGGAAAATGGCTTAACCTTAAGTTCTGGACAGGTTTCTCTGAGAATCTTATGCAGGGAAAGAACTACAAGTTTATGAGTATGTACAAGAAGAGCTTTACCGTATGGGGTCTGGCCGTTGTTGTATGTATTGCAAGTTTTGCAGTTCGTGGTCTGAGTCAGAGTATTGATTTCACGGGTGGTCGTAACTTTGTGGTTACGCTTGCACATCCTACTGAGGTTGAGCAGGTGCGCAAAGTGCTCGATAATGCCTTTGTAAACACGGTAGGTCCTGATGCTGGTAAGATGGCTACAACGTCAGTTATTGCCATTGGTACCGACGGGAAGACAATTCGTATTTCAACAAACTATAATATCGATTCGAATGATCCAGCTGAGGACGATCATGTAGAAACCCAGCTTTACAACAAGCTTCATACTGCAGGATTGGTCACACAGAGCAGCATGGCTGCCTTTAAGAATCCGGATGTACGTCAGGGAGGTAGTATTATCAGCAGTTCTAAGGTTGGACCTTCTGTTGCAAAGGATATTACAACAGGTGCTATTAAGAGCGTTGCTCTGGCCTTAGTGTTCATCTTCCTTTACATATTCCTGCGTTTCCGCAACTTAGGTTTCTCGGTAGGTGCTACGATAGGTTTGCTGCTCGACACCACTATTGTTATTGGTGCTTTCTCGCTTTGCTACGGCTGGATAGGCTTCTCGCTTGAGGTTGACCAAACATTCATAGGAGCTATATTGACTGTTATTGGTTATGATATTAACGACTCGGTGGTTGTGTTCGACCGTATTCGTGAGAATTTACGTAAGCGTAAGGGCCTGCTTAGCAAGACAGACGAGCAGAAACTCTTCAACGACTCGATCAATGAAACCCTTTCACGTACCATCAATACATCGCTGTCAACACTCATCGTGCTGCTTGCCATCTTCATTCTTGGCGGTGACAGTATCCGGAGCTTTACGTTTGCAATGATTATTGGTGTTGTTATTGGTACGCTTTCGTCTATATTTATTGCTTCTCCTGTTGCTTATCTTGTGATGGGTAAGAACATCCGTAACCGCAGTGTAGAGGCTGAAACAGACGTCGCAAAGGCGTAATGATAGCTAACTAACAGCATAAGTTTCTCTGTTTTCTGAACAGAGAAGCATGTTAAACAATAAAAAAGAAGCCACTTGGAAATTGTTTCCCGGGTGGCTTCTTTCTTTTATTCCAGTTGTTTAACGTAAGTGCTGTTTCTGCTTTCTGGTATATTTCGTTCTGTCATCAACCTGATGAAAGGTATTAAAGGGTAAGTGTCATTTCTGGTTTGCTATTTATTTTCGCAGCCATTCTATTATATAATAAAGTGTATATCTTTGTTTTTTGCGTCCTTTTCCTATCAGTTCTTCGTTCTTCTTTTGCCTTTTAATCTCTCTTATTCCTTTATTTCTCAATAATCAGGCAGTATAATTACCTTCAGATATTTTTCATATAATAACCCCCAGTCGGCTTTTAAGCTGACCAGGGGTTATTAAAATATGGTGTTGTCTAACTTATATTAAGTTATGCAGCGCCTGTAAATATGCCATTTTTGTTATTGAACAGCTGTTCTGCTATTACGGTAATCTGCATGGCAGGTTTAGAGAATCGCAGATAAATACTGTCGGTAATACTCTATCAGTGTTTTGCACCACCGCCAAAAGCATATCCTACCGAGAGGCCCACGGTATTGTAGATACGCTTGCCTAAGTGTGCATTGAGTGTGAAGCGGAGGTGTCGTCCCAGTTCAATACCTGCACGAGGCATTACGCCTATGCCTGTGGTGCCGTCAGTACGGTCATTGTCGTAGCTGCCGACAATAATGTTGTACATGTTCAATCCAAGCCCCATGCCCACGAATGGAGATACTTTTTTGCCCAAGTTGAAATTGTAGTCACAAACCGGCATCAGCGTGAATGTACGACAACTAAGGTCTCCTCCCTGATACTTGCTGAGGGCAGTGCCCATATAAAGCTGCACACCTACGTCAACAGGAGCGTGGCGAAGATTGTGGCGCGCCTCAATACCGAAGGCCGGTCCTACCTTATGCGACCCCACATTACCAGCCATACCGTATGTACAGCCGATGAAAGGCTCAAACTCGAACGACTTTACCGGCCGTTCATACTTGCTTTCTGCATTCACCGTCACGGCAGCAAGCATCAATAATGCTGAAAGAAAAATGCTTTTGGTTTTCATTGTACGTGTTTAGTATAATTGTGTTTTTGTAGTTATTGCAAATTTAGTAAATCTATCCGACCGGATTGTTATCCTTTCTGGTTTTTAACTTATATGCACGTTTTTTATCTCCGTGTCTGCCAGGTTATATCCTGATATTGCTTTTGTTACCTGCTTATGCTGTTTGTGTTACAATGTTTTGAATATTACATTACTTTGTTTTGCTTATCGTCCGACGGCCGTCAACAGCATTGCTGACGGCCGCCAAACCAAGTGTATGACGGTCGCCGTACACGTTGCTGACGGCCGCCAAACAATAACCTTTGGGCTGTAATGATAATGCGAATATAAAAAAATCACAGCACCTTAACGCCGTTAAGATCCTGTGATTACATGGTGTACTCTGACTGGGAATCGAACCCAGATCAAAGGTTTAGGAAACCTACGTTCTATCCATTGAACTATCAGAGCCCATTTTAAGCCCTTACACGCAGCACAAGTAACATGTGTACATGTGTGTTCGAGCCGTGCAAAGATAGGAAAATTTTTAAAAGTAAAAGAGTAAAAAGGTAAAAAAGTAAAAGAGAATCCATAATATAGAAAGGTCATGAAGCAACTTAAGTATAGGCAGTAAGCATGCTTTAATTTTTACTTCTTTCCTAAATTCTTATCCCTTTATTTTACTTTTTTACTTTTTTACCTTTTTACTTTTCCCTATATTTCTCGCTCTGCTCCTTGATTAACCGCTCATCATCGAAGTAGTTGATGCGCATGGCGTTGCGTACTTCGTCCATAGTTTGCGCTGCTGCCTCACGTGCAGCATCGGAGCCACGGCGCAGAATGTTGAAAATTTCAGGAATATCCTGCTCGTATTCGTGGCGGCGGGCACGGATGGGATCGAGCATACGGTTGATGACTTTCATCAGCATTTTCTTGCATTTCATGTCACCAATACCACCGTGTGTGTAGGCATCTTTAAGCTCATCAAGCGTTTTAAACTCGGGCCAGAAGTCTGCAAAGTCCTGGTTGGTGGCGAAAGCGTCGAGGTATGTAAACACAGCGTTGCCTTCAACGTGGCCAGGATCGGACACGTTAAGGTGTGTAGGGTCGGTGTACATGCTTTTAACCTTCTGCTCAACTGTCTTTGCATCGTCAGAGAGATAGATGCAGTTGCCAAGGCTCTTTGACATTTTTTCCTTGCCGTCAGTACCGGGAAGGCGACGCTGTGCCGCATTTTCGGGCAGCATGAGCGATGGTTCAACAAGTACAGGAGCATATATTTGATTGAACCGGCTGACGAGTTCGCGCGTGAGTTCAATCATGGGTGCCTGGTCTTCACCTGCCGGAACCGTCGTCGCTTTGAAAGCAGCGATGTCGGCAGCTTGCGAAACGGGATAGCAGAAAAAGCCGAGAGGGATAGAGTTGTTTTCGAAACCACGCATCTTTACCTCTGTTTTCACCGTAGGGTTGCGCTGTACGCGGCTCACGCTGACGATGTTCATCAGGTAGGTTGTAAGCTCGCTCAGCTCAGGAATGCAGCTTTGTATGTAGAGCGTACACTTTTCAGGGTTAAGCCCTGCCGAAAGATAGTCGAGGGCAACCTCTACTATATTCTGCCTTATTTTTTCAGGATTGTCGGCGTTATCCGTCAGTGCCTGCACGTCTGCCATAAATACAAACATACGCTCATAGTCGCCTTCGTTCTGAAGTTGTACGCGGCGGCGCAGACTTCCAACATAGTGTCCCAGGTGGAGTTTGCCCGTAGGGCGGTCACCTGTCAATATAATTTTTCCCATAATATCATGTTTCTGTTTAGTGAGTGCAAAGGTAACATTTTTAATTTACAATGTATATACATTTCGACGGCGTGTTAAACGGTAGTGGTGTCTGCCTATTTCCGACAGGCCTAAAAGAGGCATTTCTCCATCTTTTAAACATGTTGTCCTACCTGTATGGTTCGTTTTTATTGTACCTTTGGCAGATAAACAGCTATGGTTTTGGCTCTGACGTAGTTGAAACTAAGGTACATGAATCCGCTAAAAGGACGCGTTTTGCCCCACGAATTTTTGGCAATGAAGTATTTGTTGCCTTTAATGTCGTGGGCAATACCGCATAGTTCCATGCAATGGTCGTCGGTAGTTTGAAAGGTTTCAAAAGCGCGCTGGCGTTGCTGCTGTGTGATAGGCATACTTTCTTTGTCGAGCGTGGCACACCCTGCTGCCGTGTTAAATCCAGGTTCTGATATATCTCCCTCCCAGCAAACGGGGTGACCGTTGCGCAACGACTGCTCAATGCGGTTCATCATACTATCCAAAGGCACGTTCATAAAACTATCGTGAAGTTGGTTATCGGGTGTTTCGAGAACAAATTTCTGATTGAAAGGGTGGTGGCTAAAGCTGGTAAGTGCTTCGTATTCGCCCGGCAAGCAAACGCTATGAGCAAATTCAAGGGGTGTGTATTCGGTACCGAGCATGAACAATGTGCGTGGCAGGTATCCTATATCGTGGTCTAAAATGTCGGCCATATGGGTATCGAGTATGGCCAGCGACGTCGAAGCGCGGGCTATTTGCATGGCTTTCCGGGCGAGAACACGGTAGTTAACGCCGTCAAAATTGTGGTAAGCGTCGTAGGGTTCAAGGCCATATTGTTCGAGCAAACCAAGCGTCATCGACGGTATTCCGCGCATACTGATAGTATGTTTGCCCTTCGAAAGGTAACTAAAACGGGCCTGCTCGGTAAGCCACATGCGTGCTACGTAATCGGGAGATAGGTTAACCGAGTCGCCCTGCATGAGGTGTTCGGTTTCGATAGTGGCCAGCATGGCATATACCCAACATAGTGGACTGTTGCCCTGATCTTTGACAGGGGTGGTTTTTAACATCACTTCGGTAGAAAAAGGAGGCCCAGCCTTAAATAGGGTGTCGCCGTAGAGAAATCGCTCTATCGGTTTTATCAGTATGCCATAAGTAGTGAGAAGCACAGCAACAGCCACAAGAAAGTATAAGAGTTTCTTCATCGTTGAGTTATCGTATGCTGGCAAAGTTACGGGAAATAGTTTTGATACGAACCTCTTTACAGGGCTTTTTTATATAGATTGATGACGTACAGGGTTTGTAAATACTTCATAATGAATGAGGCGTATACGGGTAATGCGCCAAAAAAATAGTACCTTTGCACCCATGAATGAGAAATTAGGAGACTTCGAAATCATGGCTCCCGTAGGGAGTCGTGAATCATTAGCTGCAGCCATTCAGGCGGGCGCTAATTCAATATACTTCGGTATTGGCCAGCTGAACATGCGTTCTCATAGCGCCAATCACTTTGATATCAACGACCTTCACGAAATAGCCGAAACGTGTAAAGCACATGGCATTAAAACGTATTTGACGGTAAACACTATAATTTACGATGAAGACATGGAGGCTATGCGCCAGATTGTTGACGCGGCAAAGGCAGCAGATATATCGGCTGTAATAGCTTCTGATGTGGCGGTTTTGGTGTATTGTAGGCAGGTAGGTGTCGAGGTTCACTTGTCAACACAGCTGAATATCAGTAACATTGAGGCATTAAAGTTTTATGCTCAGTTTGCCGACGTAACCGTTTTAGCACGTGAGCTGAACATGACACAGGTGAAACATATTTACGACGAAATCACAAATCAGAATATTTGTGGGCCTATGGGCAAGCCTGTTCGTATTGAAATGTTCTGCCATGGTGCTCTATGTATGGCTGTTTCAGGCAAGTGTTATATGAGCCTTCATGCGGCAAACCGGTCGGCTAACCGCGGACAGTGCGTGCAAATATGTCGCCGGAGCTATACGGCTACGGACAATGAGACGGGCAATCAGCTCGAAATAGATAATAAATACTTAATGAGTCCGAAAGACTTAAAGACGGTACGCTTCATCGATAAGATGATAGATGCGGGTGTTAGAGTGTTTAAAATTGAAGGTCGTGCACGCGGACCAGAGTATGTTTACACCGTGGTATCGTGCTATCGTGAGGCTATTCAGGCTGTGCTTGAAGGCACATTTACCGAAGAAAAGAAAGATAAGTGGGACGAACGCCTGGCTACTGTCTTCAACCGTGGCTTCTGGGACGGTTACTATCAGGGCCAAACCATGGGCGAATGGAATAAGAATTACGGTTCGTTAGCAACAGAAAAGAAAGTTCTTGTGGGCAAAGTCACGAAGTATTTCTCAAAGATAGGCGTGGCCGAAATATCTGTTGAGGCTGCACCGTTTAAGAAGGGTGACAAGCTGTTGATTACGGGAACGACGACCGGTGCCATGTATTTGGATGCGAAAGAAATACGTTATGACCTGGAGCCTGTTGAAGAAGCCACTCAGGGTTGGCGCGTTTCTATTCCTGTTCCAGATAAGGTTCGCCCTAACGATAAGTTTTTTAAGCTCGTTAAAAGCGAAGCATAGATGAACTGGAAAAATGGTTTTGGCTGGTACAAGGCAAAATATAGACGGGCAGGAAATGTTTTTTTTGCGTGCGCTCCCTGTTGAAAGGGACGTATGGAAAAAGAAGAAACGATAAGTAAAATAAAAATATTAAATAGCCATGACAGATATAGATGAAACAAAAAACTTGTCGATTGATGAGGCTCAGCAAGAAGTAATTGCTGAGTTTTCCGACTTTGACGACTGGATGGACCGTTACCAACTGCTCATCGATCTGGGCAACGAGTTGGGCGATTTGGACGAAAAATATAAGACAGAACAGAATATTATTGACGGCTGCCAGAGCAGAGTGTGGCTTCAATGCGATTATACGGACGGTAAATTGGTGTTTACTGCCGACAGCGATGCGCTGATTGTGAAAGGCATTATCGCGCTTTTGATTCGGGTAATCAGCAATCATACGCCACAGGAAATTCTTGATTCAGAGTTTTATTTCATTGATAAGATAGGACTTCGTGAGCATCTTTCGCCCACGCGTTCAAACGGATTGCTGGCCATGGTAAAGCAAATTAAGGCCTATGCACTGGCTTATAGCGTAAAAAAATAGCCCCCGGCATGCGCAAGTTACGAACCATAGAGATGAAACGGCTGTCGGTATCTGAATTTAAAGAGGCCGAAAAGCTGCCGCTTATAGTGGTGTTAGACGATGTAAGATCGCTGTATAACGTGGGCAGTGTCTTCCGTTGCGGCGATGCTTTTCGTATTGAAGCCGTCTACCTTTGCGGCATAACGGCCTGCCCTCCCAATGCTGAAATTCATAAAACAGCCCTTGGAGGTGAAGATTCGGTGGCGTGGCGATACTTCGAAAACACTGAAGACGCCGTGCAACAACTTCATCATGACGGCTACTTTGTGTACAGCATCGAGCAGGTTGAGGGCTCAATGAAACTCCAGAACCTGTATGAAAGCATTGCTCTTGCGATGAAAAACGATGCCCATGTCGTCCCCGAAAACCCTGAAAAATCTCTTAAAAGCTCTCTGGAAACAATGTACAGGAAGCCCCGCTACGCCGTTATTCTCGGCAATGAAGTAAAGGGAGTAAAGCAAACTGTGGTGGATATGAGCGACGGTTGCCTCGAAATTCCACAGTTTGGCACCAAGCATAGTCTGAACGTTTCAACCACAGCGGGCATCGTTATGTGGGAATTCTGCAAGGTTCTTGCGCTGAAATAAGCTGTGACAACAGCATGCAAACGGCCCCTTTTCGTTGTGAAGAGGGGCCGTTTGTTGTATATTTTTTAATCTCTGCCATCATTTTTCTGCCTCGAAAATGGTTTTATCCATATACATTTATTATATTTGTAGCTGACTAACAGCCTGTTGTTGCATTACAAACGTAGCGTAAGGCATGACTGTTTGGCCTGAAATGATGTGATAACCTAATTGACAAAAGCTTATGAAAACGGGAAAAATCAAGAAACCAATTGCTGTTGTTGCGTTGTTTTTAAGTGCATTTTTTGTGCTGCCGCTGACAGAATCGTGCAGCAATTCAGACGACGACAAAGCTACAAAAGAGGTTGTTGTGGCCGAGGGAACGATTAACGGGCAGGCTTATTCGAGCGTATATCATGTGCCTGTCAACACTGATTACTATGACGATATGCTCAATATGTTTGTCAAACCCAAGCTTATTGCGGTGTTTTTCCAATTATCTCCCACGAACAGGCAAGGCAAAAGCTATGACGTTGTATTCCATTTGTTGCCCGATGCCAACTATAAAATAGGAGCGACAAAGAAGTATCATGTTAGCTTTTGTAATGCCGTAGAAACCCAAACGCTTAACAAACAGGTTGCGGAAGCGGGCAAAACGGCACCCCAAGGCGAAGCTATGACCTCGTTCCTTTTGCAGCATGGTGTGAGAGACGGTGTGGCAATGGTGCGTGAGCATGGCAGCAAGGATGCGTTTCAATCGCTGGAAGGCGATATAGAACTTACACGGGCGGCAGGCAACGGCAACGTATGTGTGGGCAGTTTCAGGTTGAAAAACCGTGAGGGTACCGGCATAACTCCTTACAATATGAATTGTAACTTCAAGACTAACTTCTTGCAACAATAAGCCCAAACGCTTACAAACCGCAGCAGCAATGCTTGTAAACTGCACTGATAACGCTTAACGAACATCGTTGCACCACTTGTCTGCTCAAATAAAACAATACAAAACAAAAGCCCGCAAGCATGTAAACATACTGCTTGCGGGCTTTTATCGTTGTCCCAGGCGGACTCGAACCACCACTGACAGAACCAAAAACTGTAGTGCTACCATTACACCATAGGACAAACTTTATTTTGCTGTGCAAAGGTAAGTCTTTTTTAAACGTCAGCCAAATTTTTACAAATGTTTCTGTAATATTTGCATGGTTATAGCAACCGTAGTGTTATATTACATTTACTTTGGCGAATAAACGGCACGTATTGTAATGCTGGCCTTCTTCTCTTTATCGCTTGTATTAAAGGTCCCGCCCCAACTATAATCTTCGCTACTGTCCAGACCGACGATTTGAAATACGCCCATTGTTGACGACTGCAGGCTGCCAACGCTGGCATTACAGCCTTCTGCGATTGTTTCGGCACGTTTATAAGCATCTATGCTGGCCTCGTTAAGCAGTTGCATTTTCAGGTTGTCGAGTTTGGTATAATAGTATAAAGGATCGTTGCTGCTGAAGTTTACATCGCGACTGTACAGTGCCGATATTTTCTGGTAAGCACGTTCAACGATTGGCAAATTGCGCGAAGTAATGGTAATTTGTTGCGAAACCAGGTAACCATCGTTTAAGTCGATGTATCGCTCAGCCTGCGAATCGTATACACTTTTGGTTTGTGCCTCTACACTTACACTGTTGCTTGATATGGCCGAATCGGGAATATTGCTTCCGCTTAAGTATTGTCTTACCAGCCTGTTTGAGCGGTTAAACTCGGCGTAGGCATCGTTTTTCGAATCGGCTTTGCCCGAAACGGTGATGTTCCACACAATTAAATCGCTCGTGATTTGCTTTTCGGCCATTCCCGTTACCTTAATTTTGTTTTCTCCCTGACGGAAGTTTCGCAGGCCGTGTCCTATTTGCCAGCAACCTGCTACTGCTGCAATGCTCACGATGATAACAAGTGCAGCTCTTACTAATTCTTTCTGATCGATTTTCATTTTATTTACCAAATGCTTGTCGTTCTAACTGAAGTACGCGTGTAATCTCAAAGTAAATATCGGGTTCTTCCCAGTATTCGCTTTTCTCGTTGAGGTGAATAATGTCGCATGGCACCTTGTTTTTGCCAGTGTAAACGAGCGACTGCCCCTTTATTTTCCATATATGGAGATAATAATTCAGAAATCTGTATTCGTCGCCTACGCTGGTAACGTAGAAAGGTTCTTCAGCCGTTCCGCGCCCTGTTGAGGCTATTGTATTGTACAAACGCATGGCTACGAGCATACAATGTCGTGCTTGCGCCTTTAGTTCTGTTGAGTCGGCAGTATTTGTTTTTGCCATACCGAACAACACAATGGCCTTGCACATTAACGCTTCAAGGTTTAAAGGGTTTTTAGCCAGCACTTTATTGGCCATTGCAAGTGTGCCTGAAGCCCCCGCGCGTAGCGAGTCGTTCATGTGCATTACGTCAAGTGCTTCGCCCCCTCGGCTGATGTATGTCTGTCCGTAAAAGGCGAGCACGCGCTGGCTCATGGTCAGCGTGGTGTCGAGCTTGGGTAGCGTGAGACGTGCAACAAGCGCCTTTATGCTGTCGGGATGTGCCTTGGCTACCTTTTCAATCTGACCCCAGTTTACGGGTGTAAGCTTGCGTTCGTCCTGCGCTTGTGTAATGACGGGGAGCAGGGCAAAGAGGAAAATTAGCAGTTTTTTTCTGAACATGATTTGGTTGTTTGATGGTTTACGGTGGTAAAGATAAAGTATATTCTTCAATATAACGGCACAATGGCCATATTTTTTTGATGTATCGCTTATATTATATTGTAATAATGGCAGTAGGTTTATGGGCTTGCGCTCATTGTTCGACGGCCGTCAGCAGCGTGTACGACGGCCGCCATACACGTTGTTCGACGATCGCCGTACGCGCTGCTGACGGCCGTCGAACAATGACCCACAGCCTTCTAAGCTGTGGGTGTTATATGATAAAGGGCTATACCTTACAACATAATTTGTTGAGGTATAGCCCTTTAATGTATGGCCTTTTGGCACGGTTGGTATAGTTTTTTATATCGGTGTAATTACTTCACGGTAATGAGGAAGTAGTTTTTCTTGCCCTTCTGCATCAGCAGATATTTACCGTCGATAAGGTCGTCGGCCG
The DNA here is from genome assembly GCA_015256945.1 of Prevotellaceae bacterium. Classification (GTDB taxonomy): domain Bacteria; phylum Bacteroidota; class Bacteroidia; order Bacteroidales; family Bacteroidaceae; genus Prevotella. The sequence goes on from JABZLB010000008.1 coordinate 22,147, forward strand.
TTACAACGCGGTCAAAAGCCGTCAGTTTTTCCTTGTTCATACTTACACCACCACCTTTAACCAGCTTGCGCATTTCGCCCTTTGACGGGAAAATGTCCCAGCCTTCCTGGCAGAACAGGTCGATGGCTGTGCCGCCAAGTAGAGATTTGTCGAGTGTGAAGTGGGGTACATCCTTAAATACATCGTTCAATGTAGCTTCGTCAAGCTGTGCCAATTGGTCTTTCGTGGCTTTGCCAAACAGTATGTTGCTGGCTGCAATAGCCATGTCGAGGTCGGCCTTTGAGTGAACCATGGTGGTAACCTCTTCGGCCAAACGACGCTGCAATATGCGCCTTCCCGGGTCTTGTTTATGCTCAGCAGCAAGTGTTTCTACGGTGTTTCGGTCGAGGTCTGTAAATATTTTGATATACTTTTCAGCGTCATCATCTGATACGTTTAGCCAGAACTGGTAGAAGGCATACGGTGTTGTACGGTTGCGATCGAGCCATATATTGCCGCTTTCAGTTTTGCCAAACTTCTTACCATCAGCCTTAGTGATGAGCGGACAAGTGAGGCAATAGGCCTCGGCATCATTGCCAAGTGTACGACGTATAAGCTCGGTACCTGTGGTCATATTGCCCCACTGGTCATTGCCACCCAGCTGAAGGCGTACGCCATAATGCTGATATTGGTACAGAAAATCGTAACCCTGGAGCAGCTGATAGGTAAATTCGGTAAATGAAAGACCGTCACGAGCCTCGCCGTTAAGGCGTTTCTGCACACTGTCCTTGGCCATCATGTAGTTGACAGTAATGTGTTTTCCTACCTCGCGTGCGAAGTCGAGGAAGGTAAAATCTTTCATCCAGTCGTAGTTGTTAACCAGTTCAGCCTTGTTGGGTTCGGTGCTGTCGAAGTCGAGAAACTTTGAAACCTGCTTCTTAATAGCCTCCTGATTGTGGTAAAGTGTTTCGGTGTCGAGCAGGTTTCGTTCCTGACTCTTGCCCGAAGGGTCGCCAATCATGCCCGTGGCTCCGCCGATAAGCAGGAAGGGTTTGTGGCCACACTGCTGCAGATGACGCAACATCATAATGCCACAAAGGTGGCCGATGTGGAGCGAATCGGCCGTAGGGTCGGTGCCGAGATAGGCCGATGTAAGGTTCTTTTGCAAGTATTCTTCAGTACCCGGCATCATCTGGGCAAGCATGCCACGCCATTTTAGTTCTTCAACAAAGTTTTTCATATTGGGTGAATATTTTTAAATAATCGTGTAATTTCTGTGTAATGTATGATTGTAGGCAGCGATGCTGCGCCGAAATGAAATCATTATTGTATCGCCTTAGTTCAAATGCCGGCCCGCCATTTGGGAAAATGGAAGTGACGTGGAACGGGGTCTACTCCGCTCCCTCCCCAGGGGTTACAACGCAAAATGCGCCATGCGGCGAGCAGAAAACCTTTTATTGGTCCATGAATAATGACGGCTTGCCGGGCATATTCGGAGCAGGTGGGGATAAAACGGCACGATGAAGGGGTAAAAGGACTGATGGCTTTCTGATAAAAAACAATTGGAAGTATCAGAAACCAGGTCGCTGCACGACGGATAACGGAGAAGTAATGCCGGTGGTTTTTCATTGACTTTGGCTTGCGTCTGTCTTTTCCTTAATGCGCATCATCAGGTTTACAACGCGTTCTTCAATAAGTGACGAGGGGTAAAGTTTATCGTCGAGCCATATAAAAGCCATGATAACGGGCTGGCCTTCAAGTATTGATTTATGCCGGCGATAAGCCTCACGAACCTGACGTTTAACCCTGTTGCGCTTTACAGCACGCTTAAAATATCGTTTCGGCACGCTGACAAGCATTTGTGCCGTTGGTGTTAACTGGTTGTCTCCGGCGAATGATGGAGGAGGCATGTAAACTACCCTGAGTGGGAAAGCCGACATAGAACGGCTTTGTCCACCGCCGAAAAGCCTTTCAATAAGTTTGCGACTGTGCAGGCGTTCGGCTTTACAAAGGGTGTGATTACCATTGTTCATATCAACTTATGCTTTCGATTTCTTCAGGAAATCAGAAAGCGCCGCAACCATAGAAGGGTATTCTTTTGTGCCGGCCATGAAGTCGAGGCGCAGTCCTGCTTCCTCAACAGCTTTGGCAGTAGCAGGTCCGAAGCAGGCAATTTTTATGTCACCTTGCTTAAATTCAGGAAAAGCTTTGTTGAGATACTGTACACCAGTGGGGGTGGAAAAGATAAGCATATCGTAGTCGAAATGCTTAATTTCGTCTTCGGTAAACTCGTTATCCAATGTACGATACATCACACACTCGGTATGATGAAGCTGTTTTGCATCGAGTTTATCTTTTATCTCATCGGTGTGTACGCTGCTTTGGGGAATGAGATATTTCTCGCTTTTATGCTTGAGCATGACGGGAATAAGGTCGTCAATGCGTCCTGTGTTACCGAAAAATACCTTGCGTTTGCGGTATTGTACGTATTTCTGGATGTATAATGAAATGGTTTCGGTAACGCAAAAATATTTCATATCCTCAGGAATGGTGAGGCGAAGTTCCTTGGCTAATTTAAAAAAGTAATCAATAGCATGACGTGATGTAAAAACAATAGCCGTGTGCGACAGAATACTTACTTTTTGCTGGCGGAACTCTTTTGCACTTAATGCTTCAACTTTAAAGAAAGGACGAAAAACAAATTGTACTCCAAATTCTTTTTCAATATCAAAGTAAGGTGATTTCTCGTTGGCAGGTTTTGGTTGTGAAATCAATATTTTCTTTATCATGCCTTGTCCTAAAAAATTTGTTTTAAATACGTATCCATCGTAACCATAGCTCCCCATAATACGCCAAGGGGCATTAATTCCAGTGCGCAAAAGTACAAAAAACTCTGCAGAAACAGGCCGTTATGCTTGAAAAAGATGAGATAAGCCTTATAAAATGACAATAATTTGATAATTATAATAACGGATAAAGCGTATATAACGGCATGCTGAATGGATAAGCCAAAGTATGACAGAAGCATGACATCAGGGAATAAAAGTATTCCCTCAGCCGAAGAAAGGAACAGCAAAGCTTTCGCCCATTGTTCATTTTTTTTCTTATCAAAGAACACCCAGTTTACCATTGCGTAAAGCAAATGCTTCGCAACAAAGTAGGCTGCAATGCTAATTGTGAATATGGATAGCGTTTGGTAGTGGGCAAACGAAAACGCTTCGCCGTTGGCTGCACGCGAGTAATAAAAGAAAATAATTGCCGAAAGCAAGCAGGTTTGTAATATCAGGAAAAACTGAAAACGAAGTTCTTCGCCCGTTTCGGTGATAGAAGTTGTGCCTTCTCGTTGTGAAAAGAAAAAGTTTTTAAGCTGACGTTGCAGAAAGTTTCCCGACTGGGCAATGGCCACTGCCGCAATAATGAAACATATTAAAAGTATGGAAGTAATGAGGTTATCACCAGCAATGGAATAGGGTACTGGGTCGCCGGCTACGCCATGACGATATGCTGTTTGCTCGGGACGGTAGGTAGAGTCGGGCTGTACCATCGAGCGACTGTAATACATAGCCTTGCGAAGTGAAAACGTTCCAATGCCATCGGCTTGTGTTGTAGGCGTTCGCATTGGATTCTGACGCCGATTCCAGTCAATCTTTTGAAATGGATAGTTGGCCCTGATAGCCGAGTCTTGCTGCCAGGGCGTGGCGGTATCGGGAAGCCTGTCAATAATTTCGGCAGGCGATTGACTACCTTTTTTATGAACGGTGACAGCACGTTGTGCTGTCGCCGCCACAGTAGAGTTTACGGAATCGTGTTGCTCTGTCATTCTGTTATGAAGGTTCAGAGACCGAAAGCCTTGCGTATACGCTCAACCTGATCAAGCTTTTCCCAGGTAAACAGCTCCACTTTAACAGTCTTTGTTTCATGATAAAGGCTCGTGAAACTTTTCTCAACCACCTCGTTTTTGCGCCCCATGTGCCCGTAAGAAGCCGTTTCAAGATACATAGGCTGCCTTAATTTGAGCGACTTTTCTATTTGATTGGGACGGAGATCAAACAATTGTGTGATGATCTTTGCGATTTCGCTGTCGGCCATTTTGACATGGCTCCGGCCGTAAGTATTCACATAAACGCTTACAGGTTCGGCCACACCTATGGCGTATGCCAGCTGAACGAGCATCTCGTCAGCCACTCCTGCCGCTACCATATTCTTGGCAATGTAACGCGCTGCGTACGCAGCCGAGCGATCAACCTTTGATGGATCCTTGCCCGAAAAGGCGCCACCGCCATGCGCTCCTTTCCCACCGTAGGTGTCAACTATAAGTTTTCGTCCCGTAAGACCGGTGTCACCGTGAGGTCCTCCAATCACAAACTTACCGGTTGGATTGACATAATACTTAATATCGTTGCCGAAAAGGGCCAGCACTTTTTCGCCTGACTGCGCCTTTACACGGGGAATAAGGATGTTAAGTACATCGTCATGGATACGGTCTAACATAGCCTTGTCGGCAGCATCGCGCGCTTCCTGCGAATCGTTTTCAGGCTTAATAAAGTCGTCGTGCTGTGTAGAGACAACTATTGTATCTATGCGTTCGGGAATCCCTGCATCGTTATACTGCACCGTTACCTGGCTTTTTGCATCGGGACGCAGATAAGTCATCTGTCGTCTTTCTTTGCGAATGTCGGTGAGAGTACGCATGATAAGGTGGGCCAAATCGAGCGAAACGGGCATAAAATTCTCTGTTTCATTGCAGGCATAACCGAACATCATGCCCTGGTCGCCGGCACCCTGGTCGGCCTCTTCGGCCCTGCTTACGCCGCGGTTTATGTCATCACTCTGCTCGTGTATGGCTGAAAGTATGCCGCAACTCGCCCCATCGAACTGATATTCGGCCTTGGTATAGCCGATGTTATTGATGGTTTTGCGGGCAATTGTCTGCAAATCGACATACTGTGATGAACGTACTTCGCCCATGATAATAACCTGCCCGGTTGTAACAAAGCTCTCAATGGCGCAGTGTGCCTTGCTGTCATACGCAAGAAACTGGTCGAGAAGGGCGTCCGAAATTTGGTCAGCGACCTTGTCAGGATGGCCTTCTGATACTGATTCTGAAGAAAAAAGGTAACTCATTTTTCCAATAATTTTAAGTGGAAAAACGCCAAATAACCGTAAAATCTGAGGGTGATTTCGCAGTTTTAGCATTTTTTAGTGTGGTTGCAAGCAGCCAAATTCTTCCACAATGATATACACATGTTTTAATTTCGGTGTGCAAAGGTAATACTTTGTTTTGTTATATACAAACACGTTACCGATTTTTTGATGTATTAAAGTTATGGTTAGAATTTGTAAATAACTTCGTGTTTTATGCTAAAAAATGAAATATTTCTATCCTTACGATGATGTATGGAAAGAGTGGGGATGATTGAATAACATGTATTTTTAGAAGTCCGATAGCGATCTTATTGATATAGTATTTTATTTTTTACACTGTAAGCATTTTACTTTTATATAGTAATTACCATGCTTATATCCGTTATTCTTTAATTATGATGCTCTAATTTTATACCTCTTATATATTATAAAGGGTTTGAATAGGCTATGATAATAGAATCTATACCAGAATAAGTATACAAAAAGCATGATATAATATTTGTTGCTCCATACTATATTCACTACCTTTGCAAAGAAAGTACGCATAGTAAAGATGTAAGGAATATTTCTTTTTCACAGAAGCGCGTCCATCACCAATAACCTGAAAATGTACGATATTTGCAGCATAGGTCACATCACCCGCGATAAAATTATTACGCCACAACGCACAGTTTATATGGCCGGTGGCACGTCTTTCTACATGTCATACGGTATCAGTCAGTTGCCTGAACGTGTTAAATACCAGCTGGTAACAAAGGTAGGAGAAGGCCAGAAGCCCGAAGTTGAAAAAATAAGGCAGCGTGGAATTGACACAATTTGCTATCCAAGCAAGCACACTGTATACTTTGAGAACAAGTATGGAGCCAATAGTGATAATCGCACACAACGGGTTTTAGCCAAAGCTGACGCTTTTACAATTGAGGAAATGAAACCTTTAGAGGCTCGCATTTTTCACTTAGGGAGCTTGCTGAATGATGATTTTTCGCCCGAAGTAGTGGAGTTTCTTTCCGGGAAAGGTCTTGTTTCCATTGATGTACAAGGCTATCTTCGTGAGGTTCGCGGCGAAGAAGTGCACGCTATTTCGTGGAAAGACAAGGAGAAAATCTTAAGGCACACCGACATGTTAAAACTGAACGAGTATGAAATGAAGGTGATAACCGATTCGGATAATCCTCGTACGGTAGCCGAAAAATTAAATACAATGGGTGTAAGAGAGGTGATAATAACCTTAGGAAGCTACGGTGCCATTATCTTTGCAGACCGTAAGTTCTATGAAATACCAGCCTATAAACCACACGAAATTGTTGATGCCACGGGATGTGGAGATACTTTTTCAACGGGGTATCTTTACTGTCGCACACAGGGTATGGGCTATGAAGAGTCGGGAAAATTTGCTGCAGCCATGTGCACACTGAAGTTAGAACACAGTGGTCCTTTTGATAGAAGTATAGAAGATATTGAGAAAGTAATTGCTTCCAACAAGTAATTACCTGTGGACAATATTATTTAAGGTTTCCAAGTTCAGCGGAAAGTTCTTCTTTTGAAATTGTTTTTAACCCGTTATCCAAGGTTAAAATATGGTCGGCATGGCGCAATACAATGTCGAGGTCGTGTGTAGAGAGCAGTATAATTTTACCTTCTTCATGGGCCATTTTGGCCAAAAGTTTCATCATGTATACCTTACTTGGATAATCGAGAAAGGCTGTGGGTTCGTCCAAAAGCACGATGGGGGTTTGCTGTGCCTGTGCTTTGGCAATCATAACCTTTTGTCGTTCTCCGTCACTTAGCGTAGAAATATCACGATCTGCAAGGCTGCTGATGCCCGTTATACGCAAAGCTTCTGAAACCATAAAGCGGTCAGCATGAGACAATCGTCCCCAAAAGCCAGTGTAAGGCATACGTCCCATGCCTACCATTTCGGCAGCGGTGACATGGCTTACATCCATTTTTTCGGTAAGAACTACACTTACAAGGTGTGACAAATGTGCCCTCGAAAGGTTATCTACACAATACGAACGATCATCTACACCGATATTAACTTCTCCCTCCAACGCTGGCTGGAACCCGGCTATTGTTCGTAACAGAGTACTCTTTCCTAAACCGTTGCAACCTATCAGGCACGTAAGGTATCCGCTTTCGAGACGAGCTGACAGGTCTTTGGCTACCTTATGGTGGCGGTATCCTATTGTTAAATGCTTGATTTCTATATGGTTCACTATGCAAAGATAGTGTTTTTTAGCTGAACCACTGACGTATACGTTTGTTTTTATCTACCTTTGTACACAAGAATGAGTGAAGTTTCGTCTATAAAAGCCTTACAGAAACAACGTCAGTTACTAAATATAGAGTATCTGGCCGAGAAGGAATTGTTTCGCCAACAAACTGAAGCCATGGGTATTGGCCGTAAGATAAAGCGCGGCGATGTGTGGTATCCGTTACGCGTAGGCAAAAGTTTCTACAATTCATTAAACCAATTTGCTATTGAAGTTTTTCGCACAACCAACCAGGACATCGAACATAACTTTGAGTTTGGAAAGCCTGTTATGTTTTTTACGCTTACACAAAACGGCGGAGATAAGGCTGTTGGTGCACATTTAAATCAGAATAAAGCTGATAGCAAGTTAACGGTAAACCCAGATGTTGATGCCGGAAAAATTGAGGTAAGATACCTGAAATTCACGGGTACTGTATCGTATGTTGACGGCGATCGTATGGTTATCATAGTGCCGGAAGGACACTTTCCCGACATACAAAGCCAGGAAAAGCCTATCGGTATTCAGCTATCGTTTGACGAAACATCATATCAAGCTATGTTCGATGCGCTGGCAAGAGTGATTAATGCCAAAAATAACAGAATAGCATACTTGCGCGACTTATTTTTCTCAACAGGCCCCGGGGAATATTTTAGTTTCGATTCGATTCGTTTTCCATGGCTTAACGCTTCACAGGAAAAAGCTGTAAACGAGATTCTTCGCGCCAAAGACGTAGCCATTGTACACGGTCCACCTGGAACAGGAAAGACAACAACGCTTGTTGAAGCCATCAATGAGACGCTGATGCGTGAGAGTCAAGTGCTGGTGTGTGCGCAAAGTAACATGGCCGTTGACTGGATAAGCGAGAAGCTTACAGACCGTGGAGTAAGCGTCTTACGCATTGGCAACCCTACCCGGGTAAACGATAAAATGCTGGGGTTTACCTATGAACGTCGTTTCGAAGCTCATGCCGACTACCCTCAATTATGGGCTATTCGAAAGGCCATTCGGGAACTCAGGCAACAGAAAAAGGGACGGGACGAACGCTTTCATCAAAAGATGGAACGGCTAAAATCGAGGGCAGCTGAGATTGAAATTCGTATCAACTCCGAGCTTTTCAGCGAAGCACGTGTCATCGCATCAACATTAGTGGGGGCAGATAGTCGTCTTTTGGAAGGACAACGATATGATACTGTATTCATTGATGAAGCGGCACAAGCTCTCGAAGCCGCTTGCTGGATACCCATAAGACGGGCTTCACGTGTTATCCTTGCGGGCGATCACTGCCAGCTTCCCCCTACGGTGAAAAGCATAGAGGCCTTAAAAGGCGGACTCGGAAAAACATTAATGGAGCGCCTTGTAGAAATAAAACCTTCGTGTGTAACGCTGTTACAGACGCAATATAGGATGAATGAACAGATTATGCACTTCAGTTCCAGCTACTTCTATGAGGGTAAAGTAACAACTGCACCGCAAATTAAGCATCGCGGAATTTTAGATTACGACATTCCCATAGAATGGGATTCGCCACAAGATACAGGCTTAACGGAGCGTCTCGAGCACACTGGCGAAACCTTTATAGGCGATACTTATGGGCGAATTAATAAGGGAGAAGCACTGCTTACGCTCGATAAACTTCAGCAATACTTCAATAAAATAGGCAAGCAACGCATTTTAGACGAACACATTGACGTTGGTGTAATATCTCCTTATCGCGCTCAGGTACAATACTTAAGGCAACTGATTCGCAAGCGCGACTTCTTTAAGCCCTTCCGAAAACTGATTAGTGTAAACACCGTTGACGGCTTTCAGGGACAGGAACGCGACATTATTCTCATTTCGTTAGTGCGTGATAACGATCAGGGACAGATTGGATTTCTCCGTGATTTACGACGTATGAACGTTGCCATTACGCGTGCAAGGATGAAGCTTATTATCCTTGGCGATGTACCAACACTTACAAAACACCCCTTTTACAGACAACTGTACACCTATATTCAAGAACTTAGGTCACGATATTTATAGAATAAGGAAAATGGCAAATACCAATGATATGACTGTGGGATCGCCCACGAGAGACATACTTCGTTTTGCAATACCACTTATATTAGGGTATATTCTGCAACAGATGTACCAGATAATTGATGCAGTTATCGTAGGACGATGGATTGGTGTAGGCGCTTTAGCTGCTGTTGGAGCATCATCGAGCGTGATGTTTTTAATCATGGGGTTCTGTAATGGGTCGTGTGCAGGTTTCTCCATACCGATTGCACAGGCTTTCGGTGCCAAAGATTTTGCAAAGATGCGCTGCTATGTAAGTAACGCCATCAGGTTGGGAATAGTATTCGCCGTGGTGATAACATTGATGAGTTGCGCATTGTGTACACGCATCTTATACCTTGTCAATACCCCCGATGACATCTTCCAAGATGCGTGGATATTCCTTTTTCTGCAGTTCGCTGCTATACCGTTTACTATGGCTTACAACCTTCTTGCGGGGTTCATACGTGCTTTAGGTAACTCCAGGCAGCCGTTCTATTTCCTTATTTTTTCAGCAATTATCAATATTCTGCTCGATATTGTTTTCATCCTGATAATGGGAATGGGCGTAGAAGGAGCCGGAATAGCTACGCTTTTATCTCAGGTTTTCTCGTCGATGATGTGCTTATGGTATATCCGTAAGCATCTTACCATTCTTATTCCACAGGGTGAGGAACGCCACTTTAACAATAAAAGGATAGCTATTTTGCTCAATAACGGTGTTCCAATGGGCTTGCAATTCTCGATAACAGGCATTGGAATTATTATGCTCCAAAGCGCCAACAATGCACTTGGAACCCTTTATGTAGCATCGTTTACGGCTGCCATGCGTATCAAATACCTTTTTATTTGCGTGTTTGATAATATTGGAGTTGCCATGGCTACGTACTGCGGGCAGAATATTGGTGCAGAAAAGACGGAACGAATACAACTTGGTATTCGATCGGCCTTAATGATTACAGCAGTTTATTTTGTACTTACCGTTATTGTTATTTATCCTTTTGCCGACCAGATGATGGCGCTCTTTGTTAATTCGGGCGAGCAGGACGTAATTAAAAATGCCGCTTATTACATGCGCATTTCCAACTATTTTTATCCAGCTTTGGGGCTGCTTACGATATTCAGATACAGTATTCAAGGGTTAGGATACAGTATGTTGTCCATGCTTTCGGGTGTCATGGAGATGATTGCACGTTGTGGTGTAAGTATATGGCTTGTGCCGGAGCTGGCCTTTACAGGTGTATGCTTTGCCGATCCTACGGCATGGATGGCAGCCGATTTGTTCTTAATACCAGCCTATTTTTACCTTTATAAAAAGATAAAACGTGATAAAGCTCATAAAACAAGAGCAGAAATTTAACTATAAAACGCCAAAGAGATAACGTAGCTGCATCATGGCAGAAATAGCCGTACACCTATATTATATAAGGTGTACGGCTATTTCTTATTCATTTACTATCGGGAGGTTTATTTGATATAGCGATTAACGAAACGCTTTACCATACGTTTATATTCAAGCGGATAATCAGAATAGCTTCGCGCATGTTTCGTATTGCGAAATACAATCAGTTCTTTGGGTGCGGGCTTGGCATCATAAAGCGGATATACCATGCGTGTAGGCACATAGCTGTCCTTGCCTCCATGAATGAAAAGCATAGGCTTACGACACTTCCTTACCTGCTCAAGTGGCGATGCTTCGCCAAAGCTCCATCCAAATTTTATTTTGCAAAGGGCCGATGTTACATACATTAATGGAAATTCGGGCAAGCCGAATTGTTCTTTCATTTGAGCGGCAAACTCGTCCCAAACTGAAGTATAGCCGCAATCTTCCACAAAGCATTTGACGGCCGGTATAGTTATATCGCCTGCCACACACATCGTAGCGGCTGCCCCCATTGATACACCATGCACCACAATTTCCGACTGTCTGGCAGAGTTGCGCCATAGCGAATCGGCAATGTTTATCCACTGAAGCACGTCTAATCTGTCAAGCCATCCCATCTGCTGGGCCTTACCATCGCTTTTGCCACAAGCGTGAAGGTCGGGCAAAAGAACATTAAAGCCCATGTCGTGGTTATATATTTGTGCAATGTTAAGAAAGTCAACGGCACAATCAGTATATCCATGAACAACCACTGCTGTGCGGTTAGAACGGTGAGATGACGCAATGAGAAGCGCATGATGACGGTCTCCATCCTGCCCCATGATAAACGTATCGCGTATAGCTCCCGCCGATTGCAGCGAATCAACCCAGGACTTTATATCAGGAAAACGGGTAAAAAGCCGCGCATATGCCTTTGTATAGTCGCGTCCCCGATTGTTTGAAGGTACAAGCGAATAGCTTATCATGTATACGCTACTTCCCAGAACGACCACCATAATAAAGCCTAAAACGAGTAACGTTACGGCCAAAAACTTATGCTTCATCATATGTTTCGGTTTATCTTAAAGCAACAATTTTATTTCGTACAGGTTAGAATTGAAAAACAAACATACAATAGTATGAATATCATTCAGCATGATATTATTCTTTTATCTTCTCTTTCAGCTTGTCGAGCCCTATTTTCTTTCGTCCCACTACATGGTCAAAGCCGTGTCCATATACACCTATTACCGAACTTTGTGCAACGAAAGCTTCAGGGTCAATCTCGTCAATGATGTCAAAAATAAGGCTCGATTCGCTCTTTTTAGCGATGCAATAGATAACTTTTATATCTTTCTTCGAGTAGAAACCACTTCCATAAAGCGTTGAGCATCCCCTTTCAGCTATCTGGTTTATCGCTTGTCCGATAGCCTCGTAACGGTCAGATATGATGAAGAACTGTACGCTACGGTGCAACGAATTAACCATATAGTCGACACAAAACGACACGATAAACAACAGCACATAACCGTAGAGCACCTTCTCCCAGTCTTTTAACACTACATAACTGGAGGTTATTATGGCCAGGTCACAGAAAAGAATGCCATGCCCCAACGACACATCGCGATACTTTTTAACCATGGAAGCCACAACGTCTGAACCGCCAGTACTTCCTCCTGCCGACAGTCCCAGCCCTACACTTGTACCTAAAAACACACCTCCTACGATACAGGCCATGAACTTCTGGTCGGCTAAAAGGTGCAGCTTAGGGTCAACTATATGTTGCAAAACGGTTAAACTCACCGTAAATACCGTTACGGCATAAATGGTTTTTGCACAGAATCGCCACCCCAGAACCTTGAGAGCCACGGCTATTAACAGTGCATTAAGTACGAAATAAGTATTTTGAACAGGTATATTTGTCCCCCAATAGATAATGGAAGCAATACCCATAAGGCCGCCCGTTGTAATTTGATTGGGAAGCAGGAAAAACGTCATACCTACCGCTCCCAATAACATACCTATGGTGATAATTCCATAGTCGGTTATTGTTCGGTAAACCGACTTCGCATTATTTCTTTTTAACCGAGTTGCCATGATTGCTGCAAAAGTATGAAATAAAACCGAAAGTATATACCGTATATTCCAAAATTATGATACCCGTTGAGGCTTTATATATATATTTTTCGTAACTTTGCGTCACGCTTTCAATATTAATTATATTATTGTTACCAGCATAAATGAACATCGAAAAGGAAATTTGCGCTGCGGTTATCAGCGCCGTTGGCGAACTTTACGGACAGAACGTACCTGAGACTATGGTACAACTTCAGAAAACCAAGCCCACATTTGAAGGCAATTTAACATTAGTAGTATTCCCGTTCCTGAAAATTTCGCACAAGCGTCCTGAAGAAACAGCTGAAGAGATAGGCCGCACACTCATTGGCAAATGCAAGGCTGTGGCATCATTTAATGTTGTAAAGGGATTTCTTAATCTTGTTATTGCTCCTGAGGCATGGGTAGCTTTGCTCAACGATATAAATGCAGACGCGCATTATGGCGAACTGAAAGCTACCGGCAAAAGTCCGCTGGTAATGATTGAATACTCATCTCCTAACACCAATAAACCGCTGCACTTAGGGCACGTTCGCAACAACCTGCTTGGCTGGTCGCTGGCTAAAATTATGGAGGCCAACGGCAACAGGGTTATCAAAACCAACATTGTCAACGACCGTGGTATCCATATTATGAAGTCGATGCTGGCGTGGATAAAGTGGGGTAACGGTTGTACGCCCGAGTCGACTGGAAAGAAAGGCGACCACCTCATAGGCGATTTCTACGTGCTTTTTGATAAGCATTACAAGGACGAATGTGCACAACTCAAGGCACAATACATAGCCGGTGGTATGGATGAAGACAAGGCTGAGACCCTGGCTAAGGAAGAATCTCCCCTTATTAAGGAGGCTCACCACATGCTTGTCAAGTGGGAACAAGGCGACCCTGAGATACGAAGCCTCTGGCAAAAGATGAATAACTGGGTATATGCAGGCTTTGATGATACCTATAAGGCGCTGGGCGTAAGTTTCGATAAAATCTATTACGAATCGGATACCTACCTTGCAGGCAAGAAGAAAGTTGAAGAAGGACTGGACAAAAACCTCTTTTTCAGGAAAGAAGATGGCAGTGTTTGGGCCGACCTTACGCAAGACGGGCTCGACCAGAAGCTGTTGCTTCGTGCAGACGGTACGTCAGTATATATGACACAGGACATCGGAACCGCTGAAATGCGATTCAATGATTTCCCCATCGATAAGATGATATACGTGGTAGGCAACGAACAAAACTACCACTTTCAGGTGCTTTCTCTACTCCTCGACAGGTTAGGGTTTAAGTGGGGAAAGGACCTTGTTCACTTCTCATACGGTATGGTTGAGCTGCCCAATGGCAAGATGAAGTCGCGCGAAGGCACCGTAGTTGATGCCGATGACCTTGTAGAACAGATGATAAGTGATGCCAGACGTACCTCCGACGAGCTTGGAAAGTTCAAGGATATGAGTGATGAAGAGAAGCAGGATATTGCCCGCATCGTCGGTCTGGGTGCCCTGAAATACTTTATTCTAAAGGTTGATGCCCGCAAGAACATGCTGTTTAATCCAGCTGAGAGTATCGATTTTAACGGTAATACCGGACCTTTTATACAGTATACTTACGCACGAATACGCTCTATTATGCGCAATGCTACTGCACAAAATATACAAATTCCAACCGCTCTGCCAGCTGCTGCACCACTTAACGACAAGGAAATTAAGCTCATTCAAAAGATGGATGACTTCAAGATTGCGGTGCGCGATGCCGGAGAAAACTACAATCCGGCCGGCATTGCCAACTATTGTTACGAGCTGACAAAAGACTTTAACCAGTTCTATCACGATTATAGCATACTGAGTGCCAGCACTGAAGCCGAGAAACTTACGCGCCTGGTGATTGCTGCCAACGTTGCCAAAACCATTAAAAATGGTATGGAACTGTTGGGTATTGAGGTGCCCGAGCGCATGTAATCGGCTTATAACTGATGAAGAACACGCCTGTAAATCCGCCCGATTATCGCCATGACACCGTGCTTCCACTTCCCGAAGAGGTAAGGGCAAGCGCGTGGGCTGTTGACGCTGCTTGCAGCGGGAACCCGGGTCCTATGGAGTATCAGGCTATCGATTTGGCGACAGGGGCACAGGTTTTTCATTTCGGGCCGTTGCATGGAACCAACAATATAGGCGAGTTTCTGGCTATTGTGCACGCTCTTGCCCTTATGGAGAAACAGGGAATAAACGATAAAACCATCTACTCTGATTCGTACAATGCCATTCTGTGGGTAAGAAACCGTAAGTGTAAAACCAAACTTGAGCGTAACGAAAAAACGGAACCGCTGTACCAAATCATCGCTCGTGCCGAACAATGGCTTCGTACACACAACGTCCGTACGCCCATCATTAAATGGGAAACTGCCAAATGGGGTGAAATTCCAGCCGATTTTGGCCGTAAGTAATGCCCGGTTATTAAGAAATTAAACCTTATCTTATAAATAACCTGAACGCGCCGTGCTTCCTCGTGTGAGGAGGCGCGGCCTTTTTTATACCTGCTTGTCAAACCATATGAATGTACAAATCGGAAGCCGTTTTTCCAGGCTTCGTGAGCTATACAAAACATACACATGGGCATTTATCACTGGTTTTAACCAGCCATTACAACGTAACCCGTAACCGATTACAGCTTTCCTGACGACACTTTACGCCTTTCATGTCGTTGTACGGCGGCCGTCAGCAGCGTTGCTGGCGGCCGTCGTATGATGCGTTTGACGGCCGCCAGCAACGCTGCTGACGGCCGCCGTATAATGAACAGGACATCGCAATACATGCATCAAATGGCAGTAAAGCAACTTACAAAACAACATAAAGGCATGACCAAAAAATAATTTTTAAACGTACGGTAAATGCAAATTCCAAAATTATTCTTTATATTTGCCACTGTAACCTAAACACCATCGGCTTATGATGCAACAACTGATAGACACACTTCATACCCGGCAGTGCCCGCTCGTCATTCTGCACGACGGCCGGATACGAACGTTCGAAGGTCACGGTGTGCGCCGTTTGTACAATATTCTCAATAACGAACCCGAGCTGTTATACGGCTCAAAGATAGCCGTACAGGCCGCAGGGCAGACGGCTGCACGTATGATGGCAGACGGAGGTGTGGCCGAAGTATGGGCCGACATGCTCTCAGAACAGGCCTATCATACCCTGAACGACGCAGGGATTGTGGTAAAATATAAAAGGAAGGTAGACCATACTACCTTCCTTGACTTATGGCGCAGGCTTGGCGAAACAGCACTTTAGTTAACTGTTTCCTGTTTCGAGGTCGTACGTTATGACACTTTAAGACCCATCCTGGCCTCAACAACGTTTATCACATAGTCGCCAAGCTTTTCGCATTCCTGTATAATATCCATATACATTGTGCCGCTGGCATAATCGTATTCATGGTTATTGATGTCGTTAAGATTCTGTGCCCGCAACTGGTTACGGAAGTTATTGATTTCGTTTTCTATATTAAACGACTGTGTAGCATCAAAGGTTTCCTTATGCCCTTGCATCAATTGGTTCATCTGTGTAAGTGCTCCATTGGTAAGGTTAAACATTTGATGAATACGGTCGTATTGCATATTGGTGAAATCTTCCTTGCTGTTAAACTTACGGTTAATGGTGCGCCCCATATTGTTGCACGCGTCACCGATACTTTCAATTTCGGATATTTCACGCAGCATAGCACGTATCTTGCCCTTCGATTCATCGCTAAGGTGTGAGTCGCTGACCTGATCAAGATAGCGCGCTATTTCAATTTCCATGTTGTCGGATATTTCTTCGTACTTCTGTATACGGGCATAAATTTTATTGAATTTGTCCTTATCATGCTCTTCCAACAGCTCTCTTACCATACCAAACATACGTTGTATGCGCTCGGCAAAGCTTTGAATCTCCTTCTGTGCTTCCAATAACGAAAGCTCAGGAGTCTTCATAATGCCGGCCTGTATGAAGCGAAGGCGGAAGTCATCTTCGTCTTTGTTGGGCTTTGGCTTAATAATAAGACTTACAACACGCTCGAAATACTTGATGAACCAAACCAGAATTAAGGTATTGGCCACATTAAATGTTGTATGGAAGGCAGCAAGCACAAAGCTCAGTTTGGCAGCATTGGCAAGGAAATGCGGATTAGCTTTGCTCATGGTGACATCGTATCCCACCCAGCCGCAAATCATATTGACAAAAGGGTGGAATATGCACAATATCCAGATTACGCCGAAAATATTGAACAACATGTGTGCAAGGGCAGCACGACGGGCCTGTGTATTGGCTGTCATGGCTACGATATTGGAGGTAACGGTTGTACCTATATTCTCACCCATTACAAGCGCAATACCTTGATAAATAGGCAGCACGCCACTTGAACAAAGTACCATTGTAATGGCCATAATGGCGGCAGAACTTTGCACGCACATTGTCATGACACTGCCAAGAAACAAGAAAGTAAGGGTAGTTAGGAAACTGTCGGTAGAAAAACTTTCAAAAAAGTTGATGACACTCTGGTTTTTAGCCAAATCCATATCAACACCCGTCTGGCGCAAGGTAGCCAGCGCGAGTAGCAGGAAAGCCACACCAAAGAGGAAATCACCGATGAGACGCCGTTTCTTTGAATAAACAAGGATGATACCTATAAAGAACATTGTCCAGGCAAAATCGCCAATATCAAACGAGAATCCAGCCGACATAATCCAGGCTGTAAGCGTTGTTCCGATATTGGCTCCCATGATAACCGAGATAGCTTGTGCCAGCGTCAGCAGGCCTGCATTGACAAACGATACCGTCATGACGGTTGTTGCAGTAGAACTTTGTACCGCAGAGGTTACAAACATACCCGTTAAAACCCCGGTGAAACGGTTTGTGGTCATGGCGCCTAACACGTGACGGAGCTGAGGTCCGGCCAGCTTTTGCAAGCTGTCGCTCATTGATTTCATACCAAACATCAGCAGAGCAAGGGCGCCTACAAGTTTAAAAATTACCCAAATCGACATAAATTAATATATTTGTAATATCATAATCTTGGAAGGATAGAAAAGTTTGTCTATCTTTGGTATTGGGTTGTTGAAATCCCGAAAAACTTAAAACAACATGTCATTAGCATGAAACAAGAAATACAAATTCGCTGCAAAAATAATAAAAAAAGTATATATGTTGCTATCGGAAGCACACTTTCTGACGTTTTTAAGCAGTTAAACATAAAGATGGCATATGGTCCTGTATGCGCAAAAGTGAACAATAAGGTAGAAGGAATGAACTTCAGACTCTATCATAATAAGGATATTGAATTTCTGGATATGACATCAGGGTCGGGCTCTCGCAACTATACGCGTACGCTTTTCTTTATTCTTTGTAAGGCGGTTCATGACCTCTTCCCACGTTCGTATGTTGTTATTGATATTCCTGTAAGCAATGGTTACTATGTCGATATTAACATAAAGCGTGAAGTAACGATTGACGACGTAACCCAAATTCGTCAACGGATGCAGGAGATTATTGATGCAGCCATGCCCATTAAGCGCTACGAGGTACCTACGGAAGAAGCTATTCAAATGTTCTCACAGAAAGGCGACGAGGCAAAAGCCAAGCTTTTGAAGAGTGCAGGCTCGCTATATACCACCTACTATCAGATTGATGACTACGTGGATTACTACTATGGCTCGTTACTTACCAATACATCACAAATATACCTTTTCGGGCTTGAAAAATACTATGATGGACTACTTTTACGTATCCCTGACCTTAAAACCCCAGACATTCTACCCGAAATGACACGACAAGATAAGATGTTCAGTATCTTTAAAGAACAACACCAGTGGCAAAATATAGTAGGTGTGAGAACGGTTGGTGACTTTAATGAAATTGTGGAAGCAGGCGGAGGAACTGACCTTATCAATGTTTCAGAAGCACTGCAAGAGAAAAAAATATCACGAATTGCTGACGAAATTGCCAGTCGTAAGGACATTAAGTTAGTGCTTTTAGCGGGTCCTTCGTCATCGGGAAAAACAACGACGTGCAAGCGTCTTTCCATACAGCTTGTGGCAAATGGCTTAAAACCGCTGCAAATTTCGCTCGACGATTATTTTATTAATCGCGATCAGACACCACGAGATGAAAATGGAGAATACGACTATGAGAGTATTTATGCTCTCAATCTGAAGCTTATCAACGAGCAGTTTAGTGCTCTGTTCAATGGCGAAGAGGTTGAATTGCCTAAATATGATTTTCAAATAGGAGTTAGCAAACCCAGTGGTAAGAAATTGAAAATGCAGGAAAACAATGTGCTTGTTGTTGAAGGCATACATGCTCTGAACCCTGAACTTACAGCCCATATTCCAGACAGGCAGAAGTATCGCGTATATGTTTCGGCACTCACCACAATATTATTAGACGACCATAATTATATACCTACAACCGATAACCGGTTGCTACGTCGTATTATTCGCGACTATAAGTATCGCGGTGTCGATGCACGCGAGAGTATTCACCGATGGCCTTCGGTGCGCTCTGGCGAAAACAAGTGGATATTTCCCTTTCAGGAAAATGCCGATGCTGTGTTTAATAGTGCCATGCTTTTTGAACTTGCGGTGATTAAACAACAGGCAGAACCATTGCTCGAACAAGTGCCGGAGAACTGCGAAGAGTATTCAGAAGCTTATCGGTTAAGAAAGTTTTTGAAATACATAAAACCTATACCTAATAAGGATATTCCTCCAACGAGTCTGCTTCGGGAGTTTTTAGGAGGAAGCTCTTTTCGCTATTGAGGAAACGTTTACCGTTATATATTAATGTAAAGGAACAGGAATGTATATAAAATAACATTGTAAAGAAAACAGAAGGGGAACAGTATTCGGAACTGTTCCCCTTAAATTATAATATAAAAAAGGTAGAAAAGCTTTGCTTAGTCAGAAAGTAACATTATCTTTGCCTGTCGAAACAATCAATATATTAAAATCTAATAGAACGATATGTCTGAGGAAATTGAAGTCAAAGAATTAGAGGATGTAGTGGTCCGTTTTTCGGGCGACTCCGGCGATGGCATGCAACTTGTCGGCAATATATTCTCTACGGTTTCTGCAACAGTGGGCAACGGTATCTCTACTTTCCCTGATTATCCGGCTGATATACGTGCTCCGCAAGGCTCGTTAACGGGAGTTTCGGGATTCCAGGTGCACATAGGCGAAGGCAAAGTATATACACCAGGTGACAAGTGTGACGTGCTTGTTGCAATGAATGCAGCAGCTTTAAAGACACAGTTTAAATATGCAAAGCCACAGGCTACTGTCATTATTGATACCGATTCATTTGGCCCAAGAGACCTTGAGAAAGCCAAATTTACCAGCGATGACTATCTGAAGGAAATGGGAATTGACCCTGATTGTGTCGTGGCTTGTCCGATAACTAAAATGGTTAAGGACGCAGCCATACAGATGGCACAGGAGAAAGACGAAGAGCCATTGCCCATGAAAACTGTGCTGAAAAGCCGCAACATGTTTGCCTTAGGTTTGGTTTGCTGGCTCTTTAACCGGGATTTAGAATTGGTTGAGCAGTTTTTGAACGATAAATTTGCCAAGAAACCCGACATTGCAAAATGGAATATCCGTGTGGTTAACGCCGGCTTTGATTACGGTGCCAATACGCATGCTTCGGTTCCTGCGACCTATCGTATAGAGACAAAGCACAAACAGCCTGGCCGATATATGGATATTACCGGCAACAAGGCTACGGCATATGGTCTTATTGCAGCTGCCGAGCGGGCAGGGTTAAAACTATATCTTGGTTCATATCCTATTACACCGGCCACCGATATTTTGCACGAGTTGTCAAAACATAAGAGTCTTGGCGTCATCACTGTGCAGGCAGAGGATGAGATTGCAGCCTGTGCCAGTGCTATCGGGGCGGCTTTTGCCGGTGCTTTGGCATGCACATCAACCTCAGGTCCCGGCATTTGTTTGAAGAGTGAAGCCTTAAATCTGGCCGTGATAGATGAATTACCACTGGTTGTTATTGACGTACAGCGCGGCGGTCCGTCAACAGGAATGCCTACGAAAAGCGAGCAAACCGACCTCCTTCAGGTGCTTTACGGACGCAATGGAGAGAGCCCAATGCCCGTCATTGCGGCAACAAGTCCTACCGATTGTTTCGATGCTGCTTTTATGGCAGCCAAGATTGCTCTCGAACATCTTACGCCAGTAGTACTCCTTACCGACGCTTTCATCGCCAATGGCTCATCAGCATGGCTGTTGCCTGACATTGAAAAGCTACCCGAAATACATCCCCATTATGCTCCGAAGGAGATGAAATACAAATACACTCCTTACCAGCGCGACGCTGAAACACGTGTGCGTTACTGGGCCATTCCAGGACAAGAGGGATATGCCCACATCCTTGGAGGATTGGAAAAAGACGGTCAGACAGGTGCGATTTCGACAGAACCTGAAAACCACGACCGCATGGACCGTCTGCGTTATGAGAAGGTTGCACACATCGATGTGCCCGATCTTGAAGTTGAAGGAGACGAGAATGATGCTGAATTACTTATTGTTGGCTTTGGCTCTACGTACGGACATCTGCGCGCTGCCATGAGAGGGCTTCGGCGAAAAGGCTATAAAGTGGCGATGGCCCAGCTGAAATACATCAACCCGCTGCCCAAGAATACCGCGCATGTGCTGCGTAAATATAAAAAGGTTGTAGTGGCAGAGCAGAACCTTGGCCAGCTTGCCGCTCTGCTTCGCATAAGAATTAATAACTTTATTCCATATCAATATAATCAGGTTAAAGGCCAGCCCTTTGTTGTAGATGAGCTGATTAAGAATTTTGAAAAGCTTATTTTAAATCACGAAGACAGCAAAGGCGAAACCTTTGAAAGCAGAGTTCTTTAACCGATACTTTAATAATAACTTCAATGGAATATACTGCAAACGATTATAAAAAGGGACAACCACGCTGGTGTCCCGGTTGTGGAGACCACTCTTTTCTTGCAAGTTTACAGAAGGCAATGGCTGAATTGGGAGTACCTCCCTACGAAACGGCAGTTATATCAGGCATTGGTTGTTCGAGCCGACTGCCCTATTATGTCAACACTTACGCCATGCAGACCATTCATGGACGTGCTGCAGCCATCGCAACAGGGCTGAAAGTTGTGAACCCTAAGCTCACAATCTGGCAGGTTTCAGGCGATGGAGACGGCCTTGCCATTGGTGGAAACCACTTTATTCACGCCATGCGCCGCAACATTGACATCAATATGATTCTGCTCAATAATCGTATTTATGGTTTGACAAAAGGGCAATACTCGCCCACTTCGCCCAGAGGCTTCGTATCAAAATCGAGTCCTTATGGAACCGTTGAGGACCCATTCCGCCCTGCTGAGCTTTGTTTTGGTGCACGAGGAAACTTTTTTGCCCGCGCGGTTGCGACTGATTCACAGCGCATTGTTGATATTATGAAAGCTGCCTATCACCACAAGGGGGCTGCCGTTTGCGAAATTTTGCAGAACTGTGTCATCTTTAACAATGGTGCATACGACCCTGTTTATACTCGTGAAGGACGCAAAAAGAATACCATTTACGTTGAAGACGGTAAACCTCTTGTATTTGGAGAGAATAACCAATACGGCTTAGTACAGGAGGGTTTCGGGCTTAAGGTTGTTGAAATAGGTAAGGATGGTTACACGTTAGAAGATGTTTTAATTCACGATAGCCACAATCCTGACAATACTTTACAGCTGAAACTCGCAATGATGAGCAATGAAAACGGATTCCCTGTGGCCCTTGGCGTTATTCGAGATGTACAGGCTCCTACCTACGATGAGGCGGTAAGCCGGCAGATAGAAGAGGTAAAGGCAATGAAACCGTACCACACCTTTGCTGAGATGCTGGAAACAAACGATATATGGGAGGTCACGGAATAAGGCTGAAATAATCGGAGAAAAGGACCGTAATAATCATGGTACAAACCTGTAATAACAACAGAACAAGACCATAATAATTATGGAATAAGAGCGTAATCACAACGGAATAAGACCGTACTTATCATAAAGGAAGAGAGTAAGAATAATTCTTCCGGGAATTAATTGTCGAAACTATGTTGAGTAAACTATCTTCTTTTCTCCGAAGCAAGTGCAATTTACAATCGAATACTGCTTCCTGGCGCATCAGTTTAGCGTTGGGAAGCGGTATTTTTTTGCTCCTGTTTCTCCTTCAACCCTTCGGAATCAGCCAGTATCGGGGCAATACTTTCTTAATGTGTACTGGCTTTTGTATATTGGCCGTAAGCGTACAGAGAATATGTGCAGCCTTGTTTTTTAACCGCTATGTGCAAAGAAGGATAACCATTACCAACGGCTATGTGCTTCTTTATTCGGTAGCAATTGAGCTTATGATGGCCGTTTCAATGACTGTTTATGCTGCTTATTTTTTTCAGATACCCCTTTCATGGCATCTGTTTTACATATTCTTTTATTGGACTTTTCTGATATGGATTCTCATTACCGGCGTCTGTACATTGATTAATTATAACCAGATGCTGAGTAACAGACTGGAGAAAATGCTCAGGAAAACTACCGCAGAGCAGGAAGGAATTTGTATTACCCTGCACAACCAAAACCTCAGAGGGGCCGACCTTACGCTGCCCATCAACGACCTGCTTTATATTGAATCGCAGAAGAATAACGTTTGTGTTTGCTACATAAAAGACGGTAAGGTAACAAAAACCGAGCTTAGATCTACGCTGGCAGCCTTAAAAACCGAACTGCCATACGACAACATTTTCCAATGCCACCGCTCGTTTCTTGTCAACATAAACAACATTTCCTCTGCCAAGGGCAATTCAAACGGTTATCAGCTTCACCTTTCAAACTGTAAAGACAGCATTCCCGTTTCCCGTACTTTTGTTCCTGAACTACGGGCTTTTGTAGGTTAGGAAACAAATAAAACAGAAATTTTCCAATCTGCAAAGTTCTGCCATGCTGTTTTGAAAACATGGCAATTGTCATTACCATGCCATTATATGGCAGACCGATCTGGCCCTGATTCGTTTTTCTTCTTATGGCAACCACCATAACCATACTATTATCTGGCCAAACCACCACAGGCGGCTGTATGCCGTTATCCGCCAATTTTATCTACACGTTCGTCCCGAAATATAGCATTTCAGCAACGGCAATAGTAATCAGTCCCATCTTTTTATCGTATATCCCATGTTTTTGGAGGCAACTGAAGGCTTTCTTACTTTTGCAGCAAATCACTATTGTTTCATTTTTAAAACTTTAAAAGTATGAGAACTTTATTTGCTCAATTCGTTTTAATTGTTGCCTTTGTATGTGCAACAAATGTAAGTGCACAGAACCAAAAACAGTTTGATGTGCAGCTGGGAACCACTTTACGTAACATCAATTCTGATGACGCGGCATCGGTAGTTAAGGGTATAGACGAGCTGAAGCACATGGCATCGCAATGTCCCGACGCATGGCTTCCTGCCTATTATCAGGCATTGGAGGCTCTCCAATACGCTGTAAAGTTTCCCAATGACAGCCATTCGTATGCGTTTCTTCAGGCTGCTGACAGCTGCATTGAAGCATTGCTGGCGAACCCTGGCGCCGACAAGTCGGAAGTATTAACATTAAAAGGGTTCTATTATACAGCACTCATTGTACAGAATCCTGCTGAAAAGGGGAAATTATATTATATGGACGCCATCGACAATTTTAAGTCGGCCGTCAGCGCTAATCCTGCAAATCCCCGTCCCCGCCTGCTTCTTTACATCTTCTTTGAGCAAATGAGCAAAGTAACAGGAAGCCCTGACATGAACAGTCCCAAGGATTTAGAGACCATCAGACAGCTTTTGGCCGGAGAACATAAAACGGGCCTGCAACCCCGATGGGGCAAGGAACTGCTCGGCTATTGCGGCCTGAAATAGGCTCATTCTGTTTAAAAGTAAAGTAAACAACGACAAAATTGTCACGACATTCTTTTGTTTTAATGATTGCTTTACAGTTTGTTTGTGGATGTTTGGCGGCTGTCAGCAGCACTGTTGACGGTCGCCGCACAATATGTATGACGGCCGTCGTACGCGTTGCTGACGGCCGCCATACCATCAGAAAACAAACACAACAAGAACGCCCTGCAAGTGTAAAGGTCTGAACAATATGCCCATTTAACAGGAACATAACGACATGAACCACCCGACACAACAACAGAAGGTATCCATCTCAAGGCCTTGCCCGCCATCAGGATATAACCCGGTTATCCATATCATGCCGGCAAACCACAACGATGCCGCGTCAGCTTCCGTCCCGTTCATGGCCTTATGGGATACACAAAAACTTGAAGCCGGTAAAGAAATACATGTGCAACAACACCGTATTCATGATACAGACGGCATATCTGTAAATAAAAAAAGAGCAGGAAGAAAGTTGTAGACTTTTTCCCGCTCAAACTGTCTGTACGGCAAATTCCGTTGATTTTATCTGAGTCTGGCGTTATGGTTTATACCCTTTTATTTATATTTTCTCGCCATAGCACAGGTCGCCGGCGTCGCCAAAACCCGGTACAATATACTGGTGCTCGTTCAGTTTCTCATCAATTGCCGCGCACCAGATGGTGGTATTACTATCGGGGAACGTCTTCTTAATGTGAGCAATGCCTTCGGGTGCTGCCAATAAGCAGGCCACATGCACATGGCGTGGCGTACCCTTTGTAAGAATAGCCTTGTAGCCTAACTCCATAGAGCCGCCCGTTGCAAGCATGGGATCGGCTATGATTAGCGTTTTACCGTTGATGTCGGGCGTAGCAAGGTATTCTACATGTATGCCTACTTCGTGGTGGGCAGCATCCTTATATTCACGATATGCGCTGACAAAGGCATTGCCTGCATGGTCAAAAATATTGAGGAAGCCGTTGTGGAAAGGAAGCCCTGCACGGAAAATGGTAGCAAGAACTATCTTGTCTGCAGGAACGTTCACCCTTGTAGTGCCCAATGGTGTAACCACTGTTTTAGGCTCATAATTCAGTGTTTTTGATATTTCAAAAGCCTCAAACTCACCGATGCGCATCACATTGTTGCGAAAAAGCAGGCGGTTTTTCTGATAGTCCTTGTCGCGGATTTCGGCCAGATACTGGTTAATAATGGAGTCTTGCTCCGAGAAATTAATGATTTCCATGTTTATTTTCAGGTGTTTCAGGTGTACAGACGGGAGAACCGTCTGCTTAAATCCTGGCAAAATTAAGAAAATCCCAGAGTTTTTGCAAAGTCTGATTTGCAAATAAACACACCCCTGTTGGTTTTTTAGTATCTTTAACCTTGCGGGTGAATACTTTGATACTTTTTCGCCTCTATTTCTTGTTCAAAGCTGATAATTATATTAACTTTGTCCCGTCCTTAAAAGGGACATGATAAGAAAAAAACGATTTTCAACTAAATACATTTAACGAAATGGCAAAGTTTGATAAGAGCGTACTTGAAAAGTACGGCATTACAGGTACAAAAGAAGTACTTTACAATCCTACGTATGAAGTATTATTCAATGAGGAAACCAAGGAAGGCCTTGAAGGCTTTGAGGTAGGTCAGGAGACCGAACTTGGCGCAATCAACGTAAAGACTGGTATTTATACAGGTCGTTCACCTAAGGATAAGTTCATTGTTGATGATGAAAACTCACACAATACAGTATGGTGGGATTCTGAAGAATATCACAATGACAACCACCGTGCAACAAAAGAGGCATGGGATGCAGTAAAGGATATTGCAAAGAAAGAGCTTTCTAACAAGCGTCTTTTCGTTGTAGACGGCTTCTGTGGTACACACAAAGATACCCGCATGAAGATTCGTTTCATCGTAGAAGTAGCATGGCAGGCTCACTTTGTTACAAACATGTTCATCCGTCCTAAGAACGAAGCTGACTTCGATCAGGAGCCTGATTTCATCGTTTATAACGCATCAAAGGCTAAGGTTGAGAACTGGAAGGAATTAGGTTTGCATTCAGAAACCTGTGTAATGTTCAATGTAACATCAAAGGAGCAGGTAATCATCAACACATGGTATGGTGGTGAAATGAAGAAAGGTATGTTCTCAATGATGAACTATTTCCTGCCTTTGAAGGGTATGGCATCTATGCACTGCTCTGCAAATACAGACATGAATGGTGAGAATACCGCAATCTTCTTCGGTCTGTCAGGTACAGGTAAGACAACTCTTTCTACCGATCCTAAGCGCAAGCTCATCGGCGATGACGAACATGGATGGGATGACAAGGGTATCTTTAACTACGAAGGTGGCTGCTATGCCAAGGTTATCAACCTCGATAAAGAGTCGGAACCTGACATCTATGGCGCTATTACACGTGACGCACTGCTCGAAAACGTAACAGTTGACAAGAATGGTAAGATTGATTTCGCTGACAAGAGCGTAACCGAGAACACTCGTGTTTCTTATCCTATCTATCATATTAAGAACATCCAGCGTCCAGAATCACAGGGTCCTGCTGCAAAGCAAGTAATCTTCCTGAGTGCTGATGCATTCGGTGTACTGCCTCCAGTATCTATCCTTGACCCTGAGCAGACCAAGTATTACTTCCTCTCTGGCTTCACCGCTAAGCTGGCAGGTACAGAGCGTGGTATCACAGAGCCTACTCCTACATTCTCAGCTTGCTTCGGCCAGGCGTTCTTAGAGCTGCATCCTACCAAATATGCAGAGGAGCTTGTTAAGAAGATGAAGCAGAGCGGTGCTAAGGCATACCTCGTAAATACAGGTTGGAACGGAACAGGAAAACGTATCTCTATCCGCGACACTCGTGGTATTATCGATGCTATCCTGAACCACTCTATCGATTCAGCTCCAACAAAGAAGATTCCTTATTTCAACTTCACTGTTCCTACAAAACTCGAAGGTGTTGCAACCGATATTCTTGATCCTCGCGACACTTACACCAATGCTGCACAGTGGGATGAGAAAGCTAAGGACCTCGCTGCACGCTTCATTAAGAACTTTAAGAAGTATGAAAACAACGAAGCAGGCAAGGCTCTCGTTGCAGCTGGCCCACAACTCTAATTCTTAGATATAACAGAATATCATAGATAAGGCGGCCTGCTCACACATTTCGTGAGCAGGCCGCTTCTTTTTATGGATTAAACAACATTATATCTATAAAACATGTTAATCTATTTGGAACTTATAAAAGTAATGTATAACTTTGCACCGTCTTCGAGAGAAGATACACATAAAGTTTCATTAGGTTAGTAGTTTGATAGATTTTTTAAGGTAAAGATTAGGATTATGTTATTAGATTTTGAATCAGAAATGATGTTGGTGTAGGTTGATTTAACCGACCCAAGTTTTTGCTTAGGTTTGCATCGGCATCTATTAACATTATTCTTACAAGAAGGCAGTGCGAGTGATCGTATTGCCTTTTTGCTTTAAATACCATAAATATTACGTAATTTATAACCCCTAAACAAACTTAAAAAGTTTGGATGTTATCAATAAATATTATAATAATACGTGAAAACAGCTATCGTTTAAATTATTCTAAGTAAATTTGCAAGTAACTTTTTAATATATTGCATGTAATATGACTAAGAAACTGTCGTCACTTTTCATCATATTCCTTTCCATGATGGCAATGACATCATGTTTGGGAACTTCTGAAGATAACACAATATACTACGATGATACAGCCATTACGGCATTCTCACTGGGTACATTAAATATTACCCGACATGTCAAAACAAAAGACGGATTAAGGGATAGCAGTATTAAGTCGACGTATAAAGCCGATTCGTATCACTTTAATATCGACCAGATTAATCACTTAATTTACAACACCGATTCACTGCCTTACGGTACCGATGCCGCACATATACTTGCAACAATTACAAGCAAAAACAGTGGTACGATAGTATTTATGTTGAAGGATGTGAGTGGAAGAGACAGTGTTGTATATTATAAAGCCAACGATTCCATTAATTTTAAACGTCCCGTTAAACTACGTGTATATAACATGAAAGCGTCGGCTTATCGTGAATATACAGTAAAAGTGAATATTCATCAGGAGAGCGGAGATGAATTTAAATGGGGGGCAACTTCTGTATATGACCTTGAATTAGCATCACAAAGCAAGTTTATTAATAATAACGGAACAATGTACCTGTTTGCTGGGAATGTTGGTTCGACAGTAGGATATAAGTATAATGGTTCGCATTGGCAAATATTAACCTTTAATATTCCACTTAACACGGCAGCTTTAGCCAACTTAATTACCCAGAACGGTGTGATGTATACGCTGCAAAATGGTAATATAATAAGTTCTACCGATGGGGAGAACTGGAATAATGTAGCAAGCTCAGTAAGTTTGAACCGTTTAATAGGAGCTTCGCCAAAAAGTATTTATGCGCTTACAAATAATGGCATATCTATTTCGAAAGACCATGGTATAACGTGGACAAAAGACAGTTTAGACGACGACGTATCAAAGTTGCCTGATACCGATATTAACTTTGTTTGCTTGCCAACTAATGCCAACAGCCTCGTATACAACATGATTCTTATCGGCAATAAAAACAATAAAACCGTAATCTGGAGCAAAGACGAAGAAAATAATAACAACATTAAGGGACAGCCCTGGTCATTCTATACAGAAGATGGTAGCAACAGATTAAAGCTCCCATTACTTCATCATTTACAGGTTATTTCGTATGATGGCGGACTTTTTGCCATAGGTGATCAGTTGACAAAATTCTATTACAGCCCGGATAACGGCCTTACATGGACTATCAATAAGGATTATCCACTTCCTGAAGGATTCAATGGAAGTGCTACGGTTGCTATGGGATGCAATGACAGTAATGTTATTTTTGTCACACAAACAGGGAGTGACAAGGTATACACTGCAAGACGCGCACGCCTTGGATGGGAAACAAGTAAGAAGGTATTTACCGAATAAACAAGATGAGAAGTATTCTTGTCATCATGCTAATCAGCTTATGTGCTACAATAAATATTCAGGCACAGGACGATCCTGAGTATCGCATGGAGATAGGAGCAGGTGCTGGACTTACTGGCTATCTGGGCGACTTCAATAACAATTTAACCCATAACCTTCAACCTATGCTAACTGTTTTAGGCCGCTATGTGATGAACCCATACATGGCATTAAGGATGAACGTTAGCTATGGAAAGATGAAAGGTTCGTCGAAAGGATTAAGAACATACTATCCTGCTTATGCAACAAGCCCATACGAATTTAACAATGCGATATACGATGTATGCTTAGGCTACGAATATAACTTCTGGCCCTATGGTACAGGACGAGATTACAGAGGAGCGAAAAGGCTTACACCGTTTGTATTTGGTGGAATAGGAACAACGTATGTTGATAAAAAAAACGGAGGTAAACTTACATTAAATGTTCCCATTGGTATCGGTGCAAAATATAAATTCAGTGATAGAGTGAACGTCGGATTGGAATGGGCCATGCACTTTACTCAAAGTGACGAGCTTGATGGAGCCAGGGATCCTTACCTGATTAAGAGCAGCGGACTGTTCAAAAACACTGATTGCTATTCGGCACTGCAATTAACACTCACTTACAGTTTTATGGCAAAATGTAAGACATGTAATAGAGAGTAAGAAAAATATAATACCAATTACATCAGAACTGATTCGTCAGAACAAAAAGATAAAAAAATATGTCAGAACTCGATATGACGAAAATACCGCAACATATTGCCATTATCATGGATGGCAATGGACGTTGGGCCACAGAGCGGGGGCAAGAACGCAGCTATGGTCATCAGGCGGGTGTCGATACAGTAAGACGAATCACATCAGAGTGTACGCGATTAGGAGTAAAATATCTTACGCTTTATACGTTCTCTACTGAGAATTGGGACCGTCCCGTAAGCGAAGTACAGGCTCTCATGGGCCTTGTTTTGGCAAACCTTGAAGATGAGATTTTCCAAAAGAATAATGTGCGCTTTCGAGTTATTGGCGACAGAAAGCGCCTGCCGGAAGTAGTGCAAAAGAAACTGTGTGAGACAGAATTGCATACAAAAAACAATACGGCCATGACGATGGTAGTGGCTTTAAGTTATAGCGCACGATGGGAAATTACACAGGCTTTTAAAAATATCATTGCTGAAAATCAGCAAAATCTAAAAGAAAATGGAACAAAAATTCTGCTTAAGCCCGAAAATATTACAGAAGAATTAGTTGCGCAGCATCTTCAAACGAGCTTTATGCCCGATCCCGATTTGCTTATCAGAACAGGAGGTGAATTGCGCATTAGTAATTATCTGTTATGGCAAATTGCATATTCAGAGCTTTATTTCTGCGATACTTTCTGGCCCGATTTTAAAGAAAATGACTTACACAAAGCTATTGTGAGTTACCAAAAGCGTCAGCGTCGATTCGGAAAAACCGAAAAGCAGATTGAAGAAAGCGGTTCAAAAAACGTCAGCAATCAGGTATAAAAACAAAAAGAAATAATTTATAAACCATAAGACAGAGGACAAAAGATTGTAACAAAGTTATGAACAATTTGGTTATTTCTTCCCTGTTCAATGTCCAACGAGTATAAGGATGCATTATAACAAACGAAAATTAATGAGCGCTATTATAGCATTTTCATGCTGTATTGGCGTCGAAGCACAGGATAAAATTATCCATCCTGACATTACATACGCAGGATCTCCACGCGATTTAGTAATCGGCGGATTTAATGTTTCGGGAATGAACGGCTACGAAGATTATATGCTTACTGGTATTTCTGGTCTTACCGTTGGGCAGCACATAACCGTTCCAGGTAACGAAATTACCGAGGCTGTAAAGCGTTATTGGAACCATGGTTTGTTCTCGGATGTCCAGATTTCTGCCGATTCTATTGTTGGAAATAAAATATATCTGCACATTGCCCTTAAGCCACGCCCACGCGTTTCGCAGATTAACTATATTGGTTTGAAGAAGAGCGAGCGCGACGATATGGAACAAAAACTCGGCATTCTCAAAGGTGGGCAGATCACACCTAATATGATTGACCGGGCAAAAATTCTTGCAAAGAAATACTTTGACGACAAAGGCTTTAAGAATGCAGACATAGAAATAAGACAGCGTGAGGACGTAAGCCAGAAGAATCAGGTCATTCTTGACATTGATATTGATAAAAAAGAGAAGATGAAGGTGCGTGATATTATCATTGAAGGAAATCAGCAACTGAAGGCTTCTAAAATTAAAGGTGGGCTCTTTAAGAAAGGTGCTTTTGCCAAAACTCATGAGGCTGGTAAGCTCTCTTCGTTCTTAAAGGCAAAAAAATACACGCCCGAGCGCTGGAAAACAGATAAGGAAAAGCTTCTCGAAAAGTACTACGAGCTGGGTTATCGTGACGCAGCCATCATTAGTGATAGTGTTTGGAACGTCGACCCCAGGCATGTAAGCATCCGTATTAAGGTCGATGAGGGACAGAAATATTATATCAGAAATATCCACTGGGTGGGCAATACTGTATACAGTTCCGATTATCTCCAGGCTGTTCTTGGTATGAAACCACACGACGTTTATAACCAAAAACTTCTGAATAAACGTTTGAAAGAAGATGAGGATGCAGTGGGAAACCTATACTATAACCACGGTTATGTATTCTCTAATATTGAGCCAATAGAACAGAATGTGACGGGCGACTCTATCGATCTCGAAATGCGTGTCCTTGAAGGACCTCAGGCTCACTTGAGCCATGTGCGCATTTATGGTAACACTCGTCTTTATGAGAATGTGGTTCGACGTGAGCTTCGTACCAAGCCAGGCGACTTATTCTCGAAGGATGCGCTCATGCGCTCTTATCGAGAAATAGCTTCTATGGGTTACTTTGACCCAGAAAAGATTAACCCTGACGTAAAACCCGACTATGAAACAGGAACTGTAAACATCAACTGGAAGCTTGAACAGAAGTCGAACGACCAGATAGAGTTCTCGCTTGGATGGGGTCAGACCGGTATCATAGGACGCGTAGGCTTAACGCTTAACAACTTCTCTATGGCCAATTTGTTCCGTAAAAATAAGGAACATAGAGGTATAATGCCTATCGGTGACGGTGAAAAGCTGTCAATTGGCGTACAGACAAATGGTACCTATTACCAGAGTTACAACGCAAATTATTCTACCAACTGGTTTGGTGGCAAGCGTCCTATACAGTTCTCGTTTGGCGTATTTTACAGCAAACAAACCGACATCAACAGCAATTACTACAATTCTGCTGCCATGAATAACTACTATAACCAATATCTTTACGGTTATAACAGCTATCGATATAATTATAACAACTATGAGAATTACTATGATCCAGACAAATATGTAAAGCTTCTTGGTGCTACATTAGGATGGGGAAGGCGTCTGAGATGGCCTGATGACTACTTCACTTTGTCTCTTGAGCTGGCCTATACACGCTATATGCTGAAGAACTGGTCGTACTTCTTGATGTCAAACGGCAATGCAAACAACTTGAATCTCAGTATATCTTTGAATCGTTCTTCAACGGATAACCAGCTCTTCCCGCGCAGTGGCTCTGAATTTACAGCCAGTGTTACACTGACGCCACCATGGTCGGCATGGGATCATAAAGATTACAAGAATCTGGCAAATAATCCTTATTCACCCAACTATGTGAGAGAACAGCAGGAAAAATTCAGATGGATTGAGTATAATAAATGGAAGTTTAAGGCCCGCACTTTTACAGCTCTTAATAGTGCTCAGAAGTGTTTCGTCCTGATGACACGTGCTGAATTTGGTCTTTTAGGCAGCTATAATAAGTATAAGAAGAGCCCGTTTGAAACCTATTATGTAGGTGGTGACGGTATGAGTGGCTACTCTTCCGGATACGCTGAGGAAACGGTCGGCTTGCGTGGATATGAGAATGGTTCGCTGGCTTATAATGGATATGCCTACGATCGCTTCACACTCGAATTACGTTATCCGTTTATGCTGGGCAACACTACGATTTATGGCCTCGGCTTTCTCGAAGGAGGTAACGCATGGAGTGACGTAAAAAGCTTCAACCCCTTTAACATGAAGCGCAGCGCCGGCATCGGTGTCCGCATCTTTTTACCTATGGTTGGTCTGATGGGTATTGACTGGGGATACGGCTTTGACCGTGATAACGTTAATGGTCGTAAGGGTGGAAGCCAGTTCCACTTTATCTTAGGACAGGAATTCTAAGAAAGGTAAAGAAGTAAAATAATAAAAAAGTAAAGACGAATTTTTAAACAATTACGATATTAAAAGTAAAGAATTTAAGATTCATGTCATTAGACTTTAAAGATATTGAAAGTATAAAAACCGCGACATTCTTAAATAAGAAAAAGTACATGTTTTTGAAACTTTTTAATCTCAATATAGTCTTAGACATAACAGTAAACCGTTAAAAGAAAGGGTATACATATGGAAAATGTAAATTTAATGAAGAACATGCGATACATTAAGGCTCTTTTTGTTCTTGTCCTACTCGCAATGTTGCCGACTTTCGCTAAAGCACAGAAGTTTGCTTTGGTTGATATGGAATATGTTCTCAAAAATATTCCTGCATACGAACGCGCCAACGAGCAGCTTAATCAGGTAAGTAAGAAGTGGCAGGCTGAGGTTGAAGCTCTTAACACTGAGGCCTCAACCATGTATAAGAACTACCAGAACGAGGTTGTTTTCCTTTCACAAGAG
Organism: Prevotellaceae bacterium; assembly: GCA_015256945.1. Taxonomy (GTDB): domain Bacteria; phylum Bacteroidota; class Bacteroidia; order Bacteroidales; family Bacteroidaceae; genus Prevotella. Next base: position 56,754 of record JABZLB010000008.1, read on the forward strand.
CAGAAGAAAACCAAACAGGAGCAAATCATGCAAAAGGAAAAACAGGCTTCCGACTTAAAGAAAAAATACTTCGGACCAGAAGGAGAGCTGTTTAAAAAGCGCGAAAGTCTGATGTCACCCATTCAGGAAGAAGTTTACAACGTTGTGAAAGAGATTTCAGAACTGCGCGGTTATAGTTTAGTATTAGACCGTTCAAGCGACACGGCTATTATCTTCGGCTCACCCAAAATTGACATTTCAAACGAAGTTTTAGAGAAATTAGGCTATAATAAATAAAGATTATAACGCCTGTAAACCGCTTTCAACAGCATTACTTGCTGTAATAGGACTGACAGGCATACATCCTCAACACCCCCACATTACACAGATTATTAATAATCAAAAACAAAAAATAGAAAGACAAATGAAAAAGCTTTTATTCATGTTGATGCTGATGGCTCCTCTGTCGGGCTTCGCACAGAAATTTGGAAAAGTAAACACTCAAACCATCATGCAGGCACTTCCTGAGATTGCTAAAATCAATGGTGAGCTCGAAGCACAATCAAAAACTTACGAGAATGACCTGAAAAGCATGCAAACTGAGTTTACACGCCAGCAGGAAGCCTACGAGAAAGCCAAGAGCACAATGAATGCAACCGCTCAACAACAGAAAGAGCAGGAGTTACAAAACATGTATCAAAAGATGCAGCAAACGTACCAGGACAATCAGCAGGCTCTCCAAAAGATGCAGCAAGACAAGATGCAACCCGTTGTAACAAAGGTACGCAACGCTATTAACAATGTTGGCAAGACTGGTGGTTACACCTATATTTTCGAAGACGGTGTAGCTATTTATACTGGTGCCAACGTTGATGACGTTACAGCAAAAGTTCAGGCAGAAATTGCAAAAATGAAGTAATTACGCAATGTCCTCTCTGCGTTTAACGGGAGGCGTGGGTGAGGTCTCCCTATGGTGGCCTCACCTTTATATTATTATTCCACAACGAACTTCCAAAAGGCAAAGCGCTATGAAACATCTCATACTCCTGTCACTCTTTAGTATAACAACTATCATGGCCTCGGCTCAGGATGTAGCCACAGCATCAGAATATGCTGGAACACCGGCGACAACGATGCAAAAGACCGAAGCTAAAGCCGCCGATACTCCCTCATCACTACGTTTTGGCTACCTCAGCTATTCATCAGTGCTGAAACTTATGCCCGATTATATGGCAGCTCAACGCAATATCGATGATTTAAAAACAAAATACGACCTCGAAATGAAGCGCGTAGAGAACGAGTTTAACCAGAAATACGAACAGTTCCTTGCAGGCCAACACGACTTTGCCCCCACCATTCTGCAGAAACGACAAGCCGAGCTTCAGGATCTCATGGAAAAGAATATTGCTTTCAAACAGAAAGCACAGCAACTGCTTAAAGATGCTGAAGCAAACGCTTTCGCACCAGTAAACCAGCGCCTTGACGCTGTTATTCAGCGCGTAGGACAGGCTTTGGGTCTGGCATTTGTTCTCAATACAGATAATCACGCTGTACCATTTATCAACACTTTATCAGGTGTTGACGTTACAGCCACGGTTGTTGATGCTGTAAAATAAGCCGTCAACCCTTTTGCTTTACCGGGTAACCGTTTGCTTTTTATCTCTTTCTGCTTTATCACAAGCCCCGGTATGAAAGTGTGTTTTATGAATCAGAATTTTCACATTTCAGAATATCCGAACGTCGACTGCCCCATAACGGGGCTTTCGGCTGACGCATTAAAAGCCGTAAAACAAGGTCCGATAGGTGTGTTTGACAGCGGATACGGCGGACTTACTATCCTGCATGGCATCCGCCAACTGATGCCACAGTATGATTATCTTTACCTTGGCGACAACGCTCGTGCGCCTTATGGCCCGCGTTCTTACGAGGTAGTTTACGAGTTTACGCGCCAGGCCGTAAAGAAATTGTTTGATATGGGCTGCCAGCTGGTTATCCTGGGGTGTAACACTGCTTCAGCCAAGGCCTTGCGAAGCATACAGCAAAACGACCTCGAACTGTGGGATTCGTCACGCCGTGTGCTTGGTGTTATCCGGCCTACTGCCGAAATTATCGGAAACCTTACGCGCAACGGCCATGTAGGTTTGCTCGCTACCGAAGGCACAGTAAAGAGCCATAGCTATGCTTTAGAGATAGCAAAGCTGTGGCCCGGCGTCAAAGTAACGGGGCAAGCCTGTCCGTTTTGGGTGGCCTTAGTTGAATATAACGAAGCCGATTCGCCCGGTGCCGACTACTTTGTCAAGAAGCGTATCGACCAGCTTATGCTGAAAGACCCCGACATTGATACCATTATCCTCGGCTGTACTCATTTTCCTTTGCTCATGCCAAAGATTTTAAAGTATACCAGGCCCGGCGTACGCCTTGTACCACAAGGCGAATATGTAGCATCGAGCCTGCAGGATTATCTACGCCGGCATCCCGATATGGAGCAGCGGTTAACCCGTAGAGGAACAGCCCGTTACCTTACATCTGAAAGCCCTGACAAGTTTAAGGCGAGTGCTTCCATATTTCTTCACGAAAGCATTCAGGCCGAACACGTTGAGTTAGGTTAAACCATTGTTACGGCTTAAAAGTTCATTTTCCTATCCATTTAAACACAAATACCAATATGCAAGAGACTAGACAAAACCGAATATCACGCTTACTCCAGAAAGAACTGGCTGAAATTTTTCAGCTTCAAACCCGCCAGATGCACGGCGTTCTGGTTAGTGTTACCCGCGTCCGTATCAGCCCCGACCTTAGTATATGTACTGCTTATCTCAGCATTTTCCCGTCAGAGAAAGCCGAAGAAATACTAAACAACATTACGCGTAACGAGAAAAGCATACGCTTTGAGCTGGGACAGCGTGTACGTAACCAGCTGCGCATCATCCCTGAACTGCGTTTCTTCATTGACGACAGCCTCGATTATATCGACCATATTGACGAACTTCTGAAGAAATAAAATTGTGAACTTTCCCTTTTTTGTCGCACGACGCTATCTCTTTTCAAAGAAAAAGACCCACGTTATCAACGTTATTTCGTTGATTTCAGTCGTGGGAGTGGCAGTGGCTACGATGGCGTTAGTTGTCGTTATGTCAGTATTCAACGGCTTTCAAGACCTTGTTGCCAACCTCTTTACCAACTTTGACCCGCAGCTTAAGGTCATGCCCGTTATGGGAAAAACCGCTGCAGCCGACGACCCGGTGCTGACAAAGATTCGCCGTTTGCCGCAGGTTGATGTTGCTACTGAGAGTCTTCAGGACATGGCACTGGCTGTTTATCAGGGCAAGCAGGCCATGGTTACCGTGAAAGGTGTTGACGATAGTTTCGCCAATCTGACGCATATTACCGAAATTCTCTATGGCGACGGCCAGTTTCAGCTGCATACTGCCAACCTCGATTACGGCACACCGGGTATACGTCTTGCCCAAACGCTCGGCACAGGAGCCAACTGGCAGGGATACTTAAGGATATATGCGCCGCGCCGTGAGGGGCAACTCGACATGAGTAATCCGCAGGACGGGTTCGTCGTCGACTCGTTAATCTCCTCCGGTGTGGTCTTTGCCGTCAACCAGGGTAAGTATGATAAGAACTATATTTTGACGAGTATTGGCTTTGCGCGCAGGCTATTCGGCCAGCAAGGACGCCTTTCTGCTCTCGAATTACGCCTGAAACCCGATGCCGATTTCAATGCAGCCAAACGCCGGATACAGCAAATTGCAGGCAGCCGTTTTGTCGTAAAGGACCGATATGAACAACAGGCCGACACATTCAAAATTATGCAGATTGAGAAGCTTATGGCCTATATTTTCCTCACGTTTATCCTTATTGTGGCCTGCTTTAATATTATAGGCTCGCTGTCGATGCTTATTATTGATAAGCGCGACGATGCAGTAACGCTTCGCAATTTGGGTGCAACCGATCGCCAGATAACGCGCATCTTCCTGTTTGAAGGGCGTATGATCAGCGTTTTCGGCGCCTTGCTGGGCATAGGTCTGGGGCTTTTGCTGTGCCTGTTGCAGCAGCAGTTTGGCTTTGTAAGGATGGGCGATGCCGACGGCAGCTACATTGTTAACGCTTATCCCGTAAGCGTTCATTATCTCGATGTGCTGATTATTTTTATTACTGTCATCGTTGCCGGATGGCTTTCTGTATGGTATCCTGTCCGCTATCTGAGCAAAAGGCTGTTATAAAAGTCCCTTTTTCTTCAACAAAATAAGGCTAACGTTCATGTTCGACGGCCGTCAGCAACGCTGCTGACGGCCGTCGAACATGTTGTATGGCGACCGTCAAACGCGTGGTTGACGACCGCCGCATAATGACCTTTATTGCGTAAAGGAAGAATGTTTACAGACGAAAGAAGGGGGCTGCGTGTAATAATGAACGAAACGTTACAAGGCAACAAGATACACTTGTAACGAAGAGGGATAAAACAAAACGGAATAAACCCTCCGATACAGCTACTTTTTGCGTATCAGGGTAAGACCGTCACGTAGGGGCAGAATAACCTGTTCTACACGTTCGTCGCGCGCAACATAATCGTTAAACTGCCGTATTCCAACGGTCTGCGCATCGTTATCGTAATCCCTGTCAACCACATGTCCGTCCCAAAGCGTATTGTCAGCCAGAATATATCCGCCGTGTTTTAGCATGCTGAGCGTCATTTCGTAGTCGGCAATATAGTCGCGTTTGTTCCCGTCAAGGAAAGCCATGTCAAAGGTCAGGCCCAGTCTGGGGGCTTCAACCCTGGCATCACCAATGATAAAACGTATGTAACGGGCCACGGGCGAGCCTTCTATCCACGAGCGTGTAAAGTCTTCAAGCTCATCGTTAATTTCGAAAGTGTAAACCATCGGCTGCATGGTGCTGTCGGTCAGACAGGCCGAAGCATCTGCCCCATGCCCCGAAAGGGTTTCAGAAGAGACGGTTTTCAGCATTTCGTCCAGTCCTTCAGCCATACATATCGCACTGTAACCGCAAAATGTTCCTATTTCTAAAATGCGGCGTGGACGTATCATTTCGACCAGCATTTTCAGCAGTCGGCCCTCTACATGACCGCTCGACATGCGGCCGTGTATGGTGTGAATGTTCTCTGCCCGCCACAGTTTGTACAGGTAATCGCCCTCTGAACTGCTGTGCTGTTCGATGTATTGGTCTAAAGCTTCTGTATCAGTCATCGTTACCTGACGGTGGTATGCTCTGTGGTTTCTGTGCCACTTTCTGAAATATGTGCCAGTATGGCTTCTACGGCCAGCTTGTAGCTGTTCAGTCCGAAGCCGCAAATTACACCCAGACAACCCGCCGAAATCATCGACTTATGGCGAAATTCCTCGCGCTTGTGCACGTTTGTGATGTGCACTTCAATCACCGGACAGGCAATTGAACGGATGCAATCGAGCAATGCTATCGATGTATGCGTGTAGGCTCCTGCATTGAAAACAATACCGTCGCAGGCAAAACCGGCTTCCTGTATCTTATTAATCAGTTCGCCCTCTACGTTGCTTTGATAATAGCTTAACTTCACATCGGGGAAATCGGCACGAAGTTGTGGAAGATAACTTTCAAACGAATTGTGCCCGTAAATGGCAGGTTCGCGCGCACCCAACAAGTTGAGGTTCGGCCCGTTGACAATTAAAATCTTCTTCATTTTATATTTTGCAGTTTCTAAGTTTTTCAGTTAACTTTGTATCAGTATCGTATCATCGTGCAGGCAGGCAGGCCATAAACCGCTGATTTTTCAACAGCCCCGATAGGGTTGCAGTCTTGTACGGAGCGGCCCGTAAAGCTGCATGCACCATATATACCATTGTTGCAAAGATACGTAAAAAGAGCTATATGCAAACGAAAAAAAAATATAAATCGACCGATATTGACGACATCGTAAGGCGTTACGTCCGCTATCTGCGTTTGGAACGCAGCTACTCTGACAACACGCTCGAAGCATACCGGCACGATTTAAACTATCTTCTGTGCCACCTGCAGAGCGAAGGCACCGACCCGCTTGGCGTAAAGCTCGAGAATTTAGACCATTTTGCAGCCTCATTACACGAGCATGGCATTGGCGCCAAGTCGCAGGCGCGCATACTTAGCGGCGTACGTTCGTTTTATCGGTATCTGGTTTTAGACGGTTATATTGAGGTAGACCCTACTGAATTGCTCGTATCGCCGCACCTTCCCAAGCATCTTCCCGAGTTTTTGAGTACCGAAGAGGTAGACCGTTTAGAGGCTGCCGTTGACCTCTCTGCGAAAGAAGGGCACCGCAACCGCGCTATTATTGAGATGTTTTTCTCATGTGGTTTGCGTGTATCGGAGCTTACAAACCTCAAACTTTCTGGCCTTTTTCTCGAACAACGCTTTATCAGAGTGCTCGGCAAAGGCAACAAAGAGCGACTTGTTCCCATCTCGGAGCGTGCCATTCATGAGCTGAATTTGTGGTTCGACGACCGCAGACACATGGACATTAAGCCCGGCGAAGAAGACTATGTATTTCTGAATCGCCGGGGCCATCACCTTACAAGGGTCATGATTCTTATTATGGTAAAACGGCTTGGTGAGGCTGCAGGCATCAGGAAAACCATATCGCCGCATACCCTTCGCCACAGTTTTGCCACGGCTTTGCTGCGCGGAGGTGCCGACCTGCGCGTGATACAGGAGCTGCTTGGCCATGCCAGCATTGGCACAACTGAGATATACACGCACCTCGACGACGAAACACTGCGTCAGGAAATACTGCTCCATCATCCGCGAAATATAATGAAGAAGGAGGGAAACAATACCTGAATGGCTGCCTGAGGGCCTCTTTATAAGCGATAAAGCACATTGTTTTTACACATCAATAATAAATAAATCAAACATGAAATTCAAGCATTTTATTTTCTCCCTGCTGCTGTTTGCCGTGGCTCTCACGGCGTCGGCACAGATGCCTGCCCAGATAATTCCGGCCGATACGGCCTTCAGAGTGGGCAGACTTTCGAACGGATTAACCTATTATATAAGGTATAACAACTGGCCCGAACATCGCGCCAACTTTTACATTGCACAGAAAGTAGGGTCGATTGAGGAAAACGACGACCAGCGCGGACTGGCTCATTTCCTCGAGCATATGGCCTTCAACGGGTCGGATCATTTCAAGGGCAACGACCTTATAGAATGGTGTCGCGCACACGGTATTAAATTCGGTGGCGACCTTAACGCTTATACGTCAACCGATGAAACAGTATATAATATTGACAATGTGCCCACAACGAATGCGGGTACTATTGATAGCTGTCTGCTAATTCTGCGCGATTGGTCAACAGGACTTAGCCTTGAACAGAGCGAAATAGAAAAGGAGCGTGGCGTGATACACGAAGAATGGCGACTGCGCACATCGCCTTCGAGCCGTATGCTCGAGCGTAACCTGGAGAAATTATACCCGGGTTCGAAGTACGGACAAAGGTTTCCCATAGGCCTTATGTCAATTGTCGACAACTTCAAACGCAAGGAACTCGTCGACTATTACCGCAAATGGTATCATCCTGACCATCAGGGCATCATTGTTGTAGGCGACGTTGACGTCAACAAAACAGAAGCACAAATTAAAAAACTCTTCGGAAATATAACCAATCCGGCCCATGAAGCCCCGCTTGTTGTGGCAGAAGTGCCCGACAATGTCAAGCCAATCGTAGTTATCGACAAGGATAAAGAGCAGCAAAACTCGTTTGTATGGATGATGATAAAGCATGATGTTTATCCCGACAGTTTGAAGCAACAGCTGTCCTATTTCATCGAAAACTACGCCAAAGAGGCTGCTGTAAGCATGCTCAATGCGCGCTTTACCGAGGCCGCACAGCAAGCTGACTGCCCGTTTGTAATGGCACATGCCGAGGACGATGGGTACTTATTGTCGAAAACAAAGGACGCTTTTTCGCTGAATGTAGTGCCAAAAGACGTTGACAAAACGGCCGAGGCACTGAAGGCTGCTATCGTTGTGGCAAGACAGGCAGCCGAATATGGCTTTACCGCTACCGAATATGAGCGTTTTAAGAGCAATGTATTGAGCGAACTTGAAAAGAATTATTCGAACCGCGATAAGCAGACAAACGCCTCGTTTGTAAGCCTGGCCGTCGACAATTTCCTGCACAATAATGCCATGCCCAGCATTGAATTTACCTATCCGCTCATGAAACAGCTTGTGCCTTACATACCTCTTGAGGCCATCAATGAGGTGTTGCCGGAGCTTCTTACCAAAAGCGATTCGAACCTTGTAATACTGAATTTCAACAACGAAAAGGAAGGGAACGTATATCCTACCGAAGCACAGCTACTGCAAGCGGTAAACGAAGGGCGCGCGGCAAAGGTGTCAGCATACGCTGATAACGTTAAAAACGAGCCTCTTATTAAGAAACTTCCCAAAGCAGGAAGAATTAAAAAGGAGACGCGTAGCAAGCTGTTTGACTATGACATTATTAAATTGTCGAACGGTGTTACCGTGCTTTTGAAGAAAACAGAATACAAGAAAGACCAGGTCACACTAACCGGCAAGGGAGGTTCTGGAAGCAGTAATTATGGAAAGGCCGACTTTGCAAACATTCAGGTTTTCGATAATGTTATTGATAATAGTGGGTTAGGCGACTTCTCAACTTTAGAGTTAAGCAAGGCTCTGGCTGGCAAAATTGCCGATGCTCACCTACAAATGGACGATCGTCGTATGTCAATAAAGGGTAACTCTACGCCCACCGACGTAGAAACAATGTTACAACTTACCTATCTTTGTTTTACGTCTATTCGGAAAGATGTTGATGCTTTCAATAACCTGATGCAACTGTATGAGGTGGGCTTACAGAACCGCGAGCAAAACCCTGAAATAGCTTTCAGCGATAGTTTAACCCGTGCTCTGTACGACAATAGCTGGCGATATCAGCCATTTTTGAAAGACGATGTTAAGAATGTAAACTACGATCGTATTCTCGATATGGCACGCGAACGTACCGCTAATGCCAATGGCTGGACGTTTGAAGTGATAGGAAACTACAACGATTCGACAATACGACAGCTTATTTGTCAATATTTGGGTGCACTTCCTTCAAAAGGAAAGAACCCGAAAGGCCTGAGAACAGTAACGCCTACCAACAAAAACGTTGATATTTTCTTCACACGAAAGATGGAAACGCCAAAAGCAAATACGCAAATGGTTTGGCTAAACCATGCTACGCCATATACACTTGAGAAATCGTTACAGGCGAATATTGCAGGTCAGATTCTAAAAATGGTCTATCTTAAAAAGATTAGAGAGGAAGCCAGTGCAGCCTATTCGTGCGGTGCTTGGGGCGATATGAGCATTGCTGATGACGGTTATCACATGGCCGAAATTGAAGCAGCATGCCCCATGAAGCCCGAGAAGAAAGATACGGTTATACGTATTATGAACGAGGAAATGCAGAATCTGGCACGCACCTGCGATGCCGACATGCTGGCAAAAGTGCAGAAATACATGCTCAAACAATATGAAAACGCCATCAAGAGCAACGATTATTGGCGAAACATTGTGTGGCGGAACTACACCATGAACGAAGATAACCATACGATGTACAAGCATATTATTGAGTCGCAGACGCCGCAAACCATCAGCAATTTCGTCAAAGAGTTCCTGTCTGGTGCCAATAAAATTAGCGTTATCATGATGCCCGGAGAGGCAAAGAATGAAGTAACGGGAAAGTGAATACTTCCTGATACCAGACTTTTGTAATTGCAAATGTCGTGACGATACACAGTAACGACTTTGTAATGATGGTATAAACGCAAAAATATAATACCATAAAGTTCTTGTTTCTACCTTTCAGAAGGTGCATAAAATAAATGCCCTGCCCCTGTTTTTATTCATGAAAAGGGGCAGGGTTATTTCGTTTTAAAGCGGGAAAACATGCTGTGGTATGTAAATGTTATTTTATGTTTGAATAAAAATCTAATCCTTTACTCTTTTACCTTTACTTTTCTTTTTTAATTCTTTTCTTTTTTAATTCTTTAATCTTTTAATTTTATTTCTTACCTTTGCAACCGTTTGATATTAAGCCATAAATGAGAGTCTCAGGAAATTATAATCGTATTCAGCAATCAGTCATATGCAACAGAGGTATGGATGCAGGGCTTTGCATAAATGGTTTCCTGTGTAAAGACAGCAGGAAAGTTTCGTCAAACAGCTGTGGTTCTCTAACAAAGAACGGAAACAAAACTGCTGCTTTCCTGAAAATAATTGAAAAAAAGAAGGACAATTATTTGGTAATTCCAAATAATTTGTTACTCTCTCAAGTCAAACCAATAAACATCATCTAACACATATTTGCATACGCGCGCGCGAAGCGTGTCGCCTTATCAATAAACAAAGGGCTTTCCGAAGTTCCCTTTGTTTGCTTTTTTATGTCCGTTCCTGAACAGTTCAAGTGCAAGATAAGAACGATATAACAACTATTTTTAATCAATAGAACAATGAATAAAACGAAACAGAAGAAGAACTATGCTGCACCTCATTGCATAATAGTTCATGTAAACGAATCCACTTATTTGTTGGATACATCTTTCCCTGGCCAGCATAACCCGGCACAGCCCGGTGGTTCATTAGGCGATGCCAAACAGGCTCTTGTATGGGAAGAAACAGGTGACGAAGATAATAATAGGTTAAACACCTGGAAAAACTAACGTATAGTTTTGTTAACGGTGTGGGTTAAAACCGCATACAACGATTTAATATCAAATTAGCAATAAGCAACAATGAGAAAATTAATATTCAGGATTCATATGCTGTCACTGGCAACATTCTGTGGACTAATCCTTGCGCTGGCTTCTTGTGCCAGCGAAGACGTAGTACAGAATGGGGCTGGAACAGCTGACGACAAAAACCTAACCATCTTCTCTACTGGCGAAGACCCAGCAACACGCACAACGATGGAAAGCAACGGTGCTTTCTATTGGGAAGCAGGCGACAAAATATGGGTAAAGGACGATAACGGTACATGGCAACAAAGCAGTAACTCACCTACGGGTAAGACAGCCTCTTTTCTGTTCAAAGTTCCTGGTACATACGAAGCTAAGATGTCATACGATGTTTACTATTCAGGTAAGAACGGTAACAAGGATCAGGTGAATATTCCAGCTTCTCAAACCCAGACAGAACCTAATACCACAGTACATTTTGGTGTATCAGGTGATTGTGGTATGGCAATAGCAACACGCTTAGCGGGGGAACGCAACTTTAACTTCCGTCTTGACCATAAAGCAGCTTACTTACTCTTCTTACCGCGTACCAGCAATACTATGTTACAGAGCTGCTACTTGACGAAGATAGAGGTGAATTCTGATAATGATATTACCAGTACTTATACCCTTAATCCAGTGACAGGAAAGTTAACAGGTACAGGAACTGGTAATCAGATAGTACTCACTACAAAAGGGGAATCAGGAAGTGTATATCAAAATGGCTTTCCTTTAACTAACGAGGCAACAAATGCAACTACAAACGGAGCCTATGCAGTTATAAAACCAGGAACCCACATTTTGAGAATACGTTATTGGGTGAAGGATGTGGTAACTGGTACAGAAGGAACAATAACCAAGGATTTGACTTCAGCTAATTACGAACCGAACAAGCTCTATAATATTACTGCTAACCTCGATGTGCGAGATTATGATGGTGACCATTACTACATGTGGGATGCAAAAGAACAATACTGGGCAGACCACGGATGGCAAAGTGCTGATCCTTGGCAGCCAGTTCTGAATGGTAATTATAATTTAAATTTCCCAATGGAGTTTACTGATTTGCGTTATTGGCGTAGGGGAGGATTAAATAGATTTGATGCAACCCAGTCTTGTGCAGGGCTACTTAATGCAAATGAAATGTCTTGGTATGTAATGTATGGTGACCCCCGTTGGGATGCAGACGAGCTATGGACTACCATGGGACGCTTATATAAAGGTGGTATGTGGTTTAAGAAGAAGTCCGTGTTGGTGGCAGAAGGTTATTATGACACAGAGAAATCAGCAGATATGACAACAGACCTACGCGAATCAAGTGCACATTATGACAACAATAATAGTAGTATTATGTCGGGTGTCCCCTCAGTTGCTGATATTGCTAAATACTTCTATCTGCCCTGCTTGGGATACTATAATTCGGGTCAGCTGGCCGGTGTTGGTACTGAAGGCTATTATTGGTCTTCTACTTCTGATCCAGATAACAACGGACGTGCGTATTACTTGTGGTTCCTTAGAGGTTTTGTTGAAGTGTATCCTTTTCATCGTAGCGGAGGCTATCGGGTACAGGCTTTTGAGTGAATCTTGTAATCAGCTTTTCGAAGTGTTCGAGGTACCGCTTTCAAGACGATACCTCGGATACCTACAACTTTTTTAAGGTAGGGCTGGAAAAGTTTTGTACATATACAGCTTCGCGAATAACAATTAATATCAAATATAAAAAAGCCTTTTTATAGCTGCTATGCCAGGCTCTTATTTTTTAGTGATATATTCGGAAGGACTTACCCCGATGTGTTTTTTGAAAATTTTAGAAAAGTAATTGGGGTCAGCAAATCCAATGCGGTATGTAGTTTCTGACACGTTATATCCTTGCCTGAGCAATTGGCAAGCCCTTTTAATACGCTTACGACGGATATAATCGCCCATAGAAATATTAATAAGACTTTTCATTTTAACATGCAGTAGACTTCTGCTAATACACATTTCTTTTGTAACATCCAATACGGAGAAGTTGCAGTTATCTATATTCTTCTCTATAATGTCATTAATGCGATGCATGAATAGCTTGTCTACATCGCTTAGTGATGTAGCGTCAATATCTGAGTTGGCAGAATTGGCAACTTCTTTTTGCCGCGACTTATTTAATTGCAGGATATTCTTGATTTGTAATTCAAGGGCACTCGGGTCGAATGGTTTGGTAACATAAGCCTCAGCTCCACTTCGGTATCCTTTTACAATATCGTCTTGTTCGTTCTTTGCAGTAAGCAGTATAACGGGAATATGTGATGTTTGTACATTGCTTTTTAATGTATGGCAGAATTCTATTCCGTCCATTTCTGGCATCATAATGTCTGACACGACAAGTTGAACCGCATTTTCCTTTATAATATCAAGAGCTTTGAAACCATTCTCGGTTGAGTATACGTTATAGTTTTTACTAAGATGATCTTTCATAAATTGTAGTAAATCATAATTGTCATCAACAATTAAGATAGTTGGTTTATCGTCAGATTCGATAATATCATTCTTATCGGATGGAATATTAACTTGTGTTTGTATAAAGTTTTGACAATAGCAACCAATGGGAATGATTTCCTTGTCCCCCTTAATCAAGTTTTTGTAGGGATAAGCCTGACTGGATACGTTGAGTAGAATATGAAATGTACTTCCCTGGTTAACTTTACTTTTTACAGTAATATGTCCCTTATGAAGAGCAACTAGGCGTTTTACCAATGAAAGTCCAATTCCCCATCCTTTATAGTTTATATTATATCCACGTTTGGTTTGGTAAAAGCGATCAAAGATATTGTCAAGTTCGTTTGCGGCAATCCCTATACCCGTATCACTTATTTCTATAGATAAATAAGTATAAGGGTCCTTTTCTTTTTGTATGATACAACTTTTTATAGATACTATACCGCCTTTGTTGGTAAATTTTAGGGCATTTGATAATAAGTTTCCTACGATACTCTCTAAATAGGAAGGAGAGAACCAAACCTCTTCACCATTGTCCTCATTGGCAAACTTTATTTCTATTTGTTTTTCTTGCGCTACAACTCTAAAGGAGTCAACTTCATGTTCAAGCATTTCAAGAGGATTCCCTTTTTGAAGATAAAAGGGAAAGTTGGAGGATTCTACCTTATTGAAAGTAACCAGTTCGTTGATTAAAAGTTCCAGTGTATGTGCGCTCTTTATAGCTGTATCCAGATGTTTTTTTGAGTCCTCATCAAGTTTGTTCCTTGTAATACTTCTTAAAGGTGCCATGATAAGGGAAAGAGGTGTCTTTAATTCGTGAGATACCGAAGTAAAGAAATTGAGTTTGACCTGGTCCATCTCTTTTATTTTTTCTTTTTCCAAATTAGCGATCCGAATAGCTTTCTCTGCTTTCAAACGACTTTTAGAGTAACGGTAGAATATATATAAAGAGATAATGACGGTTCCTAAATAAAACAGGTATGCCCAAATACTTCTCCATAGGGGAGGAGCAACTATTATCTTTATTGTTTTTATTGGACTTGGAATTAGTTTTCCGTTGGTATAATAGGCTCTAACATGAAGGTAATACGTTCCAGGTGCAACATTGTATCCAACGAAAAAGCGTTCTTGTCCCATACTATGCCACTCCTTGTCAATACCTTCAACAAATATCTGATACATGATATTGGTAGTATTGCTGGGATCAATCACTCCGTATTCAATGCTGAAATTGTGTGCTTGTTCATAGGATAGATGCAATTCGTTCATTGCATCCAATTCTCTAACTAATGGAGAATTAGAAGAGCCAATATTGATAACAGAGTTATTGATAAAAAGGTTTTTAAGATGTACTTTAGGTATGTTTCCACTATTGCTTAGTTTATTGGGCGATAGAACAACAACTCCTTTGACTGTACCAAACAATAGCCGATTGTCTGTAGAACGCAGGGATGAAGAAAAGTTGAATTGATTAGTAGGCAAACCGTTCTCGACAGTATATCTAATAAGTAAATGTTTATTTTTATTGTAACTGTATAGCCCATTTCCCGTGCTAATCCATAAAAGTCCTCTGTTGTCTTGTATTATGCTTGATATGGGGCTCCGAGTTAATAGACTATTGGCGTTTAAAAAACGAAATATATGTTTTTGAGAATCATAAAAAGCAACTCCGTAGTTGTTAGTTCCTACCCATATAATTCCATTACTATCTTGAAAAATGGATGTTATATAGTTATCTCTAAAATTTCTTTTCCCTTCTTTATACCAGTGATCAACCACCTTGTTCTTATCGTTGATACAGAATAGTCCATGTAGGGTTGTTCCAATCCAAAGTTTGTCTTTGTTATCTACACAAAGCGTATAAATAAAGGCATGGTTTAAGGGAGGGTAATCAAAAGCGATAAATTTGTCAAAAGAAGGATTGTAATAGAAAAGGCCTTGTGTCGTAGCAGCCCATAGTCTGCCGTTACGTTGCTTACAAAGGTAAAAGATAGAATTAGAAGGAAGGTATTTAGTACTGGTATGTGTTTTCAGATTGTAACAGAATAAGCCATTTCTAAAAGTCCCAATCCAAAGTCTGGAAGATTTTATATCATGATATAGGCTGTGTATATTTGTTCCTAATTTTGGTATGCCTTTAAAAACTGAAAATGTACTGTTATTTGCATTGAATATGTTTAGTCCTCCATCTTCTGTTGCTATCCAAAATTGTTGCGGAGAATATTCTACCATCATGCGGACAGCTTTTCCTTTTATATTGTGATCGGCATAGCCTGGTTCGAAACTTTGTAACATTTTATTTCGGCGTAACAGTAAATCGACTCCACCAAAATATGAACCTATCCACATATTATTATGATTATCACAGAGGATTGTATAGATGGCGTTATCACTTAAGCAATTCTGATTTTGGAATGAATGGAGCAGGGTATCTGTGTTTCCATCAGGTTTGATAATTGTAATTCCTTTCTCAGTACCTAACCATATATTATGGTTCTTATCTTCTGTGATAGCGCGCACAATACCGCTCGATATTTTATTAGACGAAAAAATCTTTGATTCTTTTTTGTTAAAATCAATGTACATAACCCCTTTTCCATTACGGCCAATCCAAAGTCGTCCCTGTGAATCAAACTTCATGGGGATAATGCCGTCAGAGCGTGTGATAAAGTCAGAATAGTAATTTGAAGGTATCTTCGTTATCTTTGTCATCGTCGCATTATAACGAAAGATAGATGTATTGGTTGCAACAAAAAGATTATTACTTTTGTCAACTGCTAATGAAAGAATAAAACCGAAGTCAAGTGAAGGGTATATTTCGAAGTTGTCTTTTTGTTCATTATACACATATAAATGCTTTCCACCACATATAATCTTGCCATTACGCGACTCGACAATGGAACTCACTTCTTGAGTAGGAGTTTTATAGCATTTAAAATTATCAGTTAAAGATTGGTATCGGCAAATTCCATTTTCGGTACAGATCCAGATACGGTGCTTGCTATCAATAAATAGCTTTTTTATAAAGTTGTTAATAAGAGATGCGGCGTGTCCATCCCTATGAAAATAGTTAGTTAAAGAATAACCGTCGTAGCGTGAAAGTCCGCATCGTGTACCAATCCAGATGTATCCTTTGGAATCTTGCAGTAATGCTTCTACTTCTTGATAAGGGAGCCCTTGTTCACTTGTAATATGACGAAAGCGAAATTCTGTACTGTAACTTTTTATGTGATAAGAGAATAGTAATAGGATCAGCCAAATTGCAAACTGATATTTACTAAGAACCTTCCTGTCTGTACTAATGATATAATAGTGCCCCCTATCTATATTCATCTTTTAATCAGTATTTTTTTATTAATTGTAGTGCCATCAATAAAATCTATGTTAATTATCGCAGGTCCTGTATATGTGCCAACAGGAATATGATGTTTATTACTTTGGCATATAAGTTTTCCTTCTGGGTTAAATGCTGCTATATGAGAAATTTTCAGATGGCTTTTAACCTCAATATCTTTATCTTTTATTTTAACAATAGTATTATCCTGGATCTTGTTACAAGGGATAGTTTCTATATAATTTGAAGTTTGTTTATTTAGTAAAGTAAAATCCATCCATGACCAGGAGGCATCACGCTTTGCATCAGGTAACATTTCTGTAACAAAACTACTATCATTACGATAGTCTTGAAGCATAACATTTGCTCGCATTAGCTTACCATTTGTTGGTGCTATTCCAATTGCATTCCATGGGATTGCTGCTTCAATGATATAGTGATTATTTGTTGTTTTAACTTCCATGTGGACACCAGATAGTTCATTTCGAATCCATTTTAATTTCGTATTGTCTCCATGCCATGTTTGATATTTTTTATTTCTACAAAAGAAAAAGCGGCGCATTCCATTTACCGGGTATTCATCCGAAGCATAGTTTAGATCAAGGAATAAACTTATTCCATCACTATAAGAACCATGAGAGCTGTTGGGGGTTGTATCGGAAACTCGAGATGTAAAGTAAAGAGAATCTTCATCATAAGCAAAATCGCTTGTAAAACGTGTACCTTGTTGTCTGCCCAAAATCATTTGAGTTGCATTGGGTTTGAGATAGCCTTCTCCACCAGTTTGCTTCCCGTCTATTACAGGATGTCCGTAAGGAGCTTCTAATTGTCGCACAGGGTACCCTTTTATCATTTCTGTTCTATCATTGATGGCACTTACAGCAATTACTATTCCTGTGTCCACTACTGCTAAAGAATTCCATAGGGCATAGTCGTTACTCCCAAGACTGAAAGGAGAAGACATTGCCTTAAAATTCCTTGCCTTATCATCGCCGACATATACCCACATTTGACTTTTCCCAGTACCATATGCCGATTGATGAGAAAGAATAGTTTCCCCCCATGGGAGTACGCGTAGATATGGTGCACCGCCTAAAGCTTTCGGACAGTAGGTGTAGTCGATAGCTTTCCATCGCTTTTGATTGGTTGCATCAATCCAATAGTTACTCCAATTTATAGAAAGCGGACAAGTCCCTATTGTTGGTATAAAGTCTCCGATTCCACTCCAACCGCTATCCTCGAAAGCTAAAGCAATCGTGTTTTGATCATGCAAGAGGATTGCCGAAGGCATTCCGTCACGGGCATTGCTACGAAAAGCGACCTTTTGAGCCGATCCCCATGTTTTTCCGCTGTCAAAAGAACGACACATAGATATTTGTTGTTCTCCTGAATCAGTATACGAACCCTCATCAGCAAAGTAAATCTGAACTTCACCAGAAGGCAGTTCTAACAAAGAGGGTTCCCAGCAGCCATCAGCAAACAGGTGAGAGGCATCGTTTACAAATATCTCATTACTCCAATTTACCCCATTGTCGGTACTTATTTTGCAGCGAATGCCAAACTTTCGGTCCTCGGTATAAGGCTCAGATGGTCGGGGATTGTATGCAACAATAATAGTCCCGTCTTTCAATTGTATTAAATCGGGAGTACATTCGGAAATTTTATTTGGGTTGTTAGTTATCTTTATGAGACTGGTCCACGTTCGCCCCATGTTATTACTGAAAGCTATATTTATACCGTTATTTTCTGCAACAGCCATCAATCTGTGATCTTTTAACTGGATAACGCGTGCATATCCTCCGCTTTGGAAGATAATGCTACGGGAAGCGGTGTCCCAAAATATGCGTGAACTTGAATACGGTTCAAGCCTTGATGCCATTGAGAATAGCGAAAAGGAGAAGAGAAGTCCCAATACTAAAAGTATTTTCCTATACATTATATTATTAATATTTTAATGAAACGGTAGTTGGGTTTTATACTCGCTTATATTTTTTGCATATCACGTAAAATGCTGATAATGTAAAAAATAATTCTTATTATATGTAATTAATTTCAAACTTAACCTTAGAAGTGGCTTTGATATTTGCGTTTTCAGTTGACTTTCTAATTATTGTAAATGTACCGGATGTCAGATTTACATTGGCTCCAGATGGAATTTCTTGCCCATTATCTACAAGAACTCCAGTACCATCAACTGTATAATTTATTTGAATGTTGCTGATGTTTGTGCCTCTTGGAAGCGTAAAGACATAAGTTTGGGCACTCTGGTCGAATGCGTTCCTTTTTAATACGCCGTTTATTCCATTGAGGGAAACAGTTCTAAATTCCGGATATATCATGCAATATAAATGCACTGTTTTGATAGTTCCGGCATCAGACCTTACGGTTATAACATGTGACTTACTTAAATTATAACGCTTTCTGGTAGTGTTTATAAAACTATTGACATCGGTCTTTTGTGCGCTGTTTAAGTTATTGTAATTAGCCAATAATTCTCGTTCGTTGTCAGGTAGGTCAACGAATATTTTTGTTGAGTCTGACTTAATGTCAAAATAAAGACGTTGACGAGTTGTGTTAAGTGTAATATCCCTACCGTTAAAGACTTGCTTCGTGGGCAGACATAATATCCAGTTCTCGTCGTCTATGGGGGTCGCATAGTATGTGTTAGGTGTGATATTGGAGTAAATTTTGTCAATGGTAGTAACGTCATCAACAACGGTAATATCAAAAGAACAAGTGTCTGTTCTTAAATTTTCTCCCATATAAGTATTGTAGGTGGAAGCAATACATACAACATGGAATTTCCCCGGAACCGAATATGAATAGGTAAACAGTCCTTTGTTGACGACAATTCCTGTATTGCCTGAGTCGCGGAGGGCATAGTTGTGTCCATAGTCTCCTGGATAAATGACAACCTGATCAGCTACACCCGTAAAATGAATAGTCATAGATTGATTAATCTTGAGAAAAGTATTTTCTGCATCTGATTTTATGGATGCAATAGGCTGTCGTCCCTTTTGATTGTCATCGGTTGAACATGCAAATATAGAGAAGGAGAGTAGTACCCAAATAATTTTATATATATTGTTCATTATTGTAATGTCCTTTAATGTTAATAACCTGGATTTTGTTCTACGACACCATGTGAAACGTCAACTTCTGTTTGCGGGATTGGAAAGAGTTCGTTAACACCTTCGCGGAAGAAAGCTCCTCTGCGATTGGTTCTACGTGCACCGAAAGCATGCATAACCTTTGTAACCTGACCTGTACGAACTAAATCGAAATACCGATCCCATTCGAAAGCAAGTTCCGCACGACGCTCTTGCCAAATTTGGTCGCGAATGAATCCATAGCCTCCTGCTTTATATAAGTTAGAACTACCATTTATTGTATTTACCTGTGCTTTACATTTATTGAGATTTGTTAAAGCCTCCTCTCTTGCTCCACATTCGTTTAATGCTTCAGCATACATAAGAACAACTTCCACAAATCGAATGACACGCCGGTTTTTACCATTATCTCCACCATATTTAGGCTTATCCTTCTTAGGAGTATACCATTTAAGTGAAACATACCTGCCTTCACCGCCTTGCCAGTTTTCGCCATCAAAGGTCGTGGTCTGATGGTGAATACAAAAATCACGACGCGGGTCACCTGTTGAGAATATGTTATCAAGCAATTCGTCTTGTGAGAACATCTTAACCTGACCGACATCGAAGAATTCTAAACCATAGCCCTGATTATTGTCTCCTTCTGTTCCATCTGCACTTTCCTTAAATACGATTTCAAATACAGAACCTTTGCAGAATTCACCATCTTTGTAAAATTGAAATAAGTAGGACCATTTGTCCCCATTATGCAAAGGATTCCCATAATAATCGGTGTAGGATAATGAATATACGTTGTTGACTGCAGGCAACAGATCGTTTGGGGCTTCATACTCGCCAGTTGCATTTCCTATTATCTTTGCTTTAGGTTTGAACCACAGGTGTTCTCGTATTGTTTCCCAATCATCATTTCCATTCCACTTTATCATGTCGGCATAAGTCATAGGCGTACCATCAACCATATACTTACCCAACTTTACAACCTCCTCCCATTTGTCAGAAAGTACGCCTGGCTTAGCCTCATACATTAATACTTTCATAAGTAGAGCTACTGCAGCTCCACGAGTGGCTTTTCCCATATCTGATGCCCCTGCGTAAGATGATGGGAGCATGATAGCAGCTTCACGTAAATCTTTCTCAATGTAAGCATAGCATTCCTCCTTAGTGCTGCGTGGGACGACAAGCGAATCTACCGATTCAACTTCAGGACGAATCGGTACCCCTCCAAAAGTTTTTACAAGATTAAAATAATACATGGCACGTAAGAACTTTGCCTGTCCGTATATGTTTCGGATTGCTTCATATGCGGAATATGAATCGGTTGAAATCTTAACGCGATTTATATTTTTAATAACCTGGTTAGCACGATGTATGCCTTTATAATTTATTTGCCAACGTTGAAGTATCCATGTGTTGGATGTTGAGAAGACAAAGTTGACTAATTGTCCCATCTGTGTTGTACGTCCTTCATCAACCCCGAACACATTGTCTCCCATAGCTTCGCCAAAACGCCATTCTTGATCATTATATGCATCTGATTGCAATAAATTATAGGTTGCATCAAGAGCAGATTGCATCTTGTATTGAGTATTGTAATAGGTTTTATCAGTTGCATTGGCCAATACCTTTTTGTCGAGGAAGTCAGTACATCCGGATGTTACAAGGATACTGAATATGGCTGCAACCGTATAAATTATTTTATTCATAGTTTATCTTTATTTATAATCCGAGTTTTATACCAAAAGTGAAAGAACGTGCCTGAGGATAATTTCCATGATCTACGCCCATATTTAAATTATTATTTTCCGTTCCAATCATTCTGCCTACTTCAGGATCAAAACCATTGTATTTGGTCAGTGTTAAAAGATTATAGCCTGTTAAAGAAAGTGACAAACTGCTGACTTTTAACTTTTGTATTATCGAAAGAGGGAAGGAATAAGTAACTTGTACTTGCTTTAATCTAATATAGGAACCGTCTTTAATATAGAAATTACTTGCTCGGAAGTTACGTGGTACGTCATCTGCAGACAAGTCAGGAATCGTAGCGTCTAAATGTTTGGGAAAATATTCACGTCCAAGTCCGGTTATTTGTCCGGCCCAATGCTTCTTTCGTAAGTCTGCATACACATTTCCCCATGCGGCATTATTAAGATAATATTCCATTACATTGAAAATTTTATTTCCGGATTGTCCCTGGAAAAACAGGGCGAAATCAAAATTCTTATATCCTGCTGTTATTGGAATGCCAAAGATAAACTTAGGTAATGGTGAGCCTAAATAAGTCCTGTCTTCTGCTGTAATTTTATTGTCACCGTTTAAGTCTTTAAAACGGAAATCTCCGGGTTGATAGGTTTGTTCAAAGTCGGCCTTTCCTACTTCATACTGAGCACTCTTCTTAACTTCTTGTGCAGAGTTAAAAATACCATCAGTAACATAGCCAAAAAAAGAGCCAATTGGTTGTCCGACTGCGGTCTTGGTAACATAATCTACTATACTTCCTTCTCTTAAATAAGAGCCATAAATAGGTTCGTTACCTGTTCCAAGCTTTGTAACTTTATTCTTAATCCACGAAATATTAAATCCAATCTGGTAACGCCAGTCTTTACCAATGTTATCCTGCCATTTTACATCTGCTTCCAATCCGTAGTTCTTTACATCACCAGCGTTTGTCATAGGTGAAGCATCAAGGCCCGCAGAGCTTACGGTTGGTACGCGCAATAGCATATCAGTTGTTTTCCGGTTGAAGTATTCAAGTGTGCAAGTTAACCGGTTATTAAGGAAGCCTAAGTCTAACCCAACGTTCCAACTTTCGTTCTTTTCCCATTTGATGTTATTGTTTCCCAATACGGTAGCTGTAGAACCTTCGTAGATAGTTTCATTGCCTAAACCAAAAGAGTAGTTATAACCAGAAGTTAAATAAGTATATCTGGAGAGTTCGTCAATGCGGTTGTTACCCAGAAGTCCCCATCCTATACGAAGTTTACCATTTGATAGCCATTTCTGATTTTTCATAAACGATTCTTGAGAGAAGCGCCATCCGAGTGAGATAGAAGGGAAGATGCCCCAACGATTTCCCTTTGCAAACATGGAAGAACCATCTGCGCGTACATTAAATTGCAGTAGATAAATATCATGCAAACTATAATTGATACGTCCAATTAGTCCTAACGCTGTCCATTCACGGTCTAGTCCATAAGTCTTATCGCCGGTATAGGCACTTGAAAGATAATGAAAGATACTTTCATTGCTTGGAGTACCACTACGGAAGCTCTGCTGCCAACTGTTTCTGTAGCTTTCTGCTGTTTGCCCGGCAAGTACTGTTAATTTGTGGTTTGCATTTGACCAGTTGAACGTTAGGAGATTATTCATTTCCCATTTGTTCGCCGTATTTTGATATTTATGGACTTGGGACAGTGAGCCTGGCATTATAAAATCTTCGTCTAATCCCCACACTCCGGTAAAACTATTGTCGGTCTCGTGTACAGTATAATATGAAAATTTAAACTGATAAGAGAGAAGTTTAAGTATTTTGGCATCCAAACTTAAGTTCATATCCAGTCGGTTACGACTCATATTATTAATGTTGCGATTAAGTACAGCCAGGGGGTTATTGCTGTACCAATATCCCTTTGCATCATGAAGATAAATGAGTGGACTTTCATAAAGTGCCTGTTTGAGTATACTTGAAGATCCTTCGGGAATACCATTCCTGCCTTCATGAGTAAATGCCATGTTGGTGCTCATGTTGAGCCAGGTGGATAGCTTTGACTTTATATTTAGACGTCCGTTCGTGCGGTCATACTCAGAAGTCTTTACTATACCGTTCTCTTTGAAATAGCTTCCGCTTGCCAAATATTGAAGTTTATCGGTTCCTCCCGAGACTGATATACCGTGTTGTGTTTTTAGACCTGTATGTATAATGGCATCCCACCAATCTCTTACGCCGTTATGACGAACGGTGTCTATAAGGTTATATTTATTCTTGTCGTACAGTAAAGTTCCGTCTGCCTGACGTGTCATATATAGTTGCCCGTTTGTAGAATAAATGGTAGAAGAGTGAATGTAATCTTGCATTAGGGCAAAGTCTTCAATCCCCATTACATTAATTTTCCTCCATGGTCTTGACATGCCTATATATCCATCATAAACAACATGGTTTTTCCCTTCCTTTCCACTCTTTGTGGTAATCGCAACAACACCATTAGCTGCTCGCGATCCATAAATAGCACTGGAGGCTGCATCCTTGAATATCTCTATATTTTCTATGTCATTGGGATTTAAATAATCGATATTTCCAACTACGAATCCATCTACAATATACAGAGGGTCGGCATCATTGATTGTTCCTGTTCCGCGTATTTTAATAGTGGTAGCACTACCAGGTGCGCCTGTATTCTGGATAATATTCACACCAGCTGCCCGCCCTTGAAGCGCCTGCAATGTAGAAGAAACTGGTATATCATTTATTTCCTTGCCAGATACGGAAGAAATAGAACCTGTAACATCGCTCTTTCTTTGTACACCATAGCCAATGACTACAAACTCTTCGAGCTGTTTAGCTTCTGGACTCATTTCAACATCTGCCTTTCTCCTCCCGTTTATTGCTACCTGTTTGTTAGCATATCCCATATAAGTGAACAGAAGATTTGCTTTAGGTGAGACGTTTATTGTGTAGTTTCCGTCAATATCTGTAACAGTTCCGTTTGTGTTTTTGTTAACTTCTCTTACGGTGACCCCCGTCAAAGGCTCTTTTGTCTGACCGTCAATAACGGTTCCTTTTACAGTAATAGTTTGACCGTTGACCGCCAGAGCACATAATGATACCGTTAGGAGCATAAATAATTTAAAATGTATATGTCTCAGCATGATTTTCCTATTCATTTATATCAGGGTAAGTTTAATAGTATATTAATGTCTGCAAATTAAGTGAGAATAGTTTATTCTCACTTAATTTGTTGACATGACATCCTTTATTATTTTACAACAACCTTTTTACCATCTACAATATATATTCCTTTTGTCAGGCCTTTGGTAACATTATTGTTATCTGCTTTTCGTTTTACTTGTAGGCCATCAATAGTATAAATTGTATTGGATGTTTCAGGTTGTGCAACGTGTACGGTACTTATTCCTGTCAGAGCTTTCTGATAAGGGTCTACATATGCAGGGTCCGTAGGATCGGTAACACCTTCAAATATTGGTTCCAGGTATCCCATGTCACTCTTTCCATCCCATCCTGGTTTATGATAATTAAGGGTGTAAAGACGGTTTGTTGTAGCTGAACAATATAGTATTTGTCCACCGAGATTACGTAAAGTGTGGACTGCATCACCCGTAGATGTAATATGGGTACATACTACAGGGGTAGCATCTTTGTCGTCAAGACGGTACAGGCCATTACCATAGACTGAAGGATTACCGTTATCTTCGTTGTACCAATATAAAGATCCGCCTGCAACAGTAAGCTCTTTTACCCAGTCGCATTGTGTGCCAGGACAGAAATTGTTCTGCATTTTCGGAGCATGAATACCATCAAAAGTCCAAAGCTCTCCTCCCCAGTTGGTTTCTGGTTGAGCAGCATCAAAACCGTGAGCAGCACAGAAAAAGTAATTATTTTGGAAAACACAGCCTGGATCCGGATACGAACTGTTGTTAGCAGTAGGAGCTATGTCGTTCACATCATAAAAAACTTCATCGCCAACTTCTGTATTCGTTCCACCGAATTCTGTACCTATTGCATCTTTGTACCAGCGGCACCATATGCGGCCTTTAAACACTTCCCACCCGGGACCGAACCCATCTCCGCTTAATCCAATGCCGTTGTTGTCTTTGCCGGGGTTCGTATCAGTAATCATATATGTTCCTGCTTCAGTACCGTCAGAAGCCCATGGTTCGTTGCCGTAGTCCATGGTCCAGGCTTTAAATACAGCCTTTTTATTGTTATAATTCTCTAAATTGTCTATGGCCGAGTCTCTTGTGTATCCGGGATGGTCAGTATTTGCCTCTGTATTGATGTCTTTAACAACAAAGGTTCCATTTGGCGTTCCGTCAGTAACACATAGTTCCGTACCATAATTACCATCGGGCAGGTCGCCTTTAAAGAAAACTTTCCTTCCTACTCGTACATAGGGATAGTTGAGGTTTGTGTTTTCTTTCCCCGGATTATCCACTTTAATGTCTTTCACAAACTTGGTTCCTTCAATCGTTCCATCGGTTATCCATACCCACTGTTGTATTCCATTGTCAGGATCATATTCTGCACTTTCATCACTGGTTGCACTGAAAACAGCCTGCGTTTCATTAATCTGCATAAAGCCTTTGGGGTCACCGTCTCCTACAAGATAAGTGTCGGCTAACATAAATGTGCCTTCCTCCGTTCCGTCTGATACCCATGTTTCCTGACCATTTTCGTTTGTAAAGGCTGAGAACAGTGCTTTATCATTCAATCGTCCCAGATAGGAAGGGTTAGACCCGTGGGTTCCAGGAACAATGTCTTTCACCATGTGTGTGCCAGCTTTTGTACCATCGGTAACCCACAGTTCTTCGCCATGGTCTGAGTCAGTAGCTGCAAAGAAAGCCTTATAACCCTTTAGCGGCGTTCCTACAACTACCACATTCTTTTGTTTTCCCATCTTGCGCTCTGAATTTACATTCAGTACAACACCATCTGGAAGCAGGTCAATTAATTGTCCTTCATTCTGTGCTGTTATATCTCCAGCAAATAAGGCGAGTACTGTGGCTAATAAAATTCTGCTTTTCTTCATAGCTTCTAATTTTTAGTTATTTCGTATTTAGGTTCTTTATACAAGTGCAAATATAGGGTCTAATTGTGCGTTCCATACCATACATTTGTCTTTTTTATATGGAAATTTGTTCAAAAAACTTCACATTCTGGATGTTTTATGATAATTTCTATGAATCAAAATTCCCCATATAGAGTAATGATTCACGTTTTTAGATTTAAGATTTTTCCTAAATTAGTTTGTAAATTTATTACTCAGAATAGGGCAAAATAGAGATGCTTGTAAGAAGAACGGCAGGACTATGAAATGATTAAGGTAGAGTTATATTGTATGATGGTGTATTAATATGAAGAATGATTATAATATCTTTTATGGTATGTAGTACATAACAAAAAGGCAGGAGAAAACGATGATTGTTTTCTCCTGCCCGATTCATTTGGTTATCCTGTAATACATCTGTTGTCCCAAAGGGACATCCCTTCTTACAGGAGAAGGGTATGTTGTAAGCGTTTTGTTACAGCGGCTTGTATTCAACAAAAGCCTCCATAGCTTCGTATGAAGCCAGACCGAGGTCGTCATACAGTTTCGCTGTGCCGCGATTACGGTCTTCAGCACGCTGCCAGAACAGACGCTCATCGTTGCCAAGGAATGGCGCGCTCTCCATTTGGCTTGCATGTTTCAGTATGGAATTACGCTTTGCACGCAGCTCTTCAGGGCTCATTGGCACGCACATCTCGATGTTTTCTATTGGCCATTCTGCCCACGCACCGCGGTACATCCATATACGGCAGTCTTTTAACCACTCGGCACCAGCCTTTTTCTCCAGGTCGATAGCAGCCAGAACGGCATTCGTGCACTTGCGGTGAGTTCCGTGAGGGTCGGCTAAATCGCCTGCCACATAAATCTGATGAGGCTTTATTTCCTGAATAAGGTGGCGTACAATCTCCACGTCTTTCTCGGTCATTGGGAGCTTTTCGATCTTACCGCTCTCGTAGAAGGGAAGGTCAAGGAAGTGTACATGGTCGAGAGGAATGTTGTTAAAGGTACATGCTGTGCGCGCTTCGCCACGACGAATAAGGCCTTTTAGTGTGAGTACATCGCGTGTATCGAAGTCGCCCGACTTTTTATTCTTAAAGGTATCCTTTATTTTTTTGTACATGTCAACGATAACCTGGTCTTTCGAATTGTTGAAAATCTGGTTGAAACCGTTGATGAAATGCATAAAGCGTGTTACCTCTTCGTCGTTCACTGCAATGTTACCACTTGTTTCATAAGCCACGTGAACATCGTGCTTTTGGTTTACAAGGCGCTGTATTGTTCCGCCCATCGAGATCACATCATCGTCAGGATGGGGTGAGAAAACGAGCACACGTTTGGGGAATGGTTTTGCACGCTCGGGACGATATGTGTCGTCAGCGTCAGGCTTACCGCCGGGCCAGCCTGTAATAGTGTGCTGAAGGTCGTTGAAAATCTTGATATTTGCGTTGTAGGCTGAACCGTAAAGAGCCAGCAGTTCGCTCAGTCCGTTGTTGTTATAATCCTTATTTGTCAGTTTCAGGATAGGCTTGTGGGTAACGCCGCAGAGCCATACAAGGGCCGAACGCACTAGTTTATCGTCCCATTTACAGCTGGTAACCAGCCATGGATGTTTAATGCGCGTCAGTTCCGAAGCCGCTCCAAGGTCTATAACCATATCGGCATTTTCGTGTGTTTGTATAAACGAAGCCGGACAAGTATCTGATGTATTGCTTTCAACAGCTGTCTTTACGATGCCGGCTTTCTCCTCACCCCATGCTGTAACATACAGTTTACGTGCCTTCAAAATGGTGTTAATGCCCATGGTTATGCTGCATGGAGGAACCTGTTCGCCGTTGGCAAAGCTGTTCGTCATTTCCTCACGCGACAGCGGATCAATCAAAATGATACGTGTTGGTGAGGCTAAACTTGAGCCGGGTTCGTTGACTGCGATGTTGCCGTTGCGGCCAATGCCGAAGAGAGCAGCATCCAGACCACCGAAGGTTTGTATGCGCTGTTCGTATAAACGGCAGCTTTCCTGCACAGCATCCTGCGATATTGTGCCGTCGGGCGTGAAGATATTCTGCTGCTCAATGTCAACCTTGTCGAGGAAACGCTCCTTTAGTTGTTTCAGACAGCTGTTTGAATTTTTAGCTGTTAACGGGAAATATTCGTAGCCGTTAAATACAACTACGTTTTTAAAACTTAAGCCTTCTTCCTTATGGCGGCGTACAAGCTCGTTGAAAACAGGAGTTAACGATGTACCTGTTCCGAGGGCAATTACATAGAATTTGCCTTCTGTGCTGCGAGCTTTGATGTCTTTTTCAATATCGTTGGCAATGTGGCGGGCACCCTCTTCTATTGTAGGAAAGATACTTGTAGGTATTTTTTCCATACGAGTAAGCTCGGTACGGTCTACCGCTGTTTTTGGCTGGTAGAACTCCTTGGGAACTTTATTCAGTACAATTTGGGAGGTTAAATTTAGATTTACCATAATTAATTTATTATTGTGTTAATGTGTTATCTAAGGGTTTATGACTTTCACAAGAGCCATATTTTTGTTTTTCAGATGCAAAGAAACATATTATTTTGTATTTCCTACATGTTTGTTTTGCTATAAAACATATACAAATATATAGTTTTACTTATTTTATCATCTTTTCACGATAGGGAAAGCTTTGTTCTTTTACGGGCAAATGATGATAGATATACGGTGTTATTAAAGTATGGAAAGGGCGTATGGTATTTGGCAATACGGGCTGTTGTTCATTGTTCGGCGACCGTCAGCAGCGCGTGCGGCGGCCGCCGAACAATGCGTATGACGGTCGTCGTACGCGCTGCTGACG
>JABZLB010000009.1 GCA_015256945.1 Prevotellaceae bacterium
TAAGTGATTCGTTTCCTGAATTGCGGATGCAAAGGTATATAGAATTTTAGATTCACGCAAGCTTTTTATGAGAAAAATTAAAAGAAATATCGAAATTAATCTTGTTATTGATTAAAATCAAGGATTATGATTTGTTTTTATAAGGAAAATGAAAAATTACATATTATCTTACACCTTATTATATTATATTTGCAACATTCTTTTATCATGTACTTATAAACTCAACGTTATCATTTATGAATACCAAAGGTTTAATCGTCGTTTTTGTGCTTATTCTTGTTGCTGGATGTACGTCAAGCCACAGGAATTACAGCGTGAAAGAGAATTACAGCACCGCAAATGCGCCATTCGACTCTTTGATTATTCATTTCAATTATGGCGAATCGGCCCCTGATACCATCGTAGAATGGGCGCTATACAAGAATGGAGATTTAAAAAGACGCATGTGGTATGGCGGTAAATATGCCGGAGATTCGTGTAAAATACAGGTAATAAAAGGCGAGAAACAGCAAACCGTTCAGCATCTTGCCCACGAATTATTCATTGCTCACTCCTGTCCCGACATCATTAAAACAAAAAGCAACCGTGTTTCTTCAGATTGCGGCGAATACTGTGTCAACATATATTCGCCCGGAAAAACAGTTTATTACAATTACGATTTTGGCTACGACGTGCAGTATTCACACGAACTGCGTCAGCTCATCAACCTGACCGCACCTGCTGAATACGCCAGAATAACAGAATAATTTTTCCCTTATCCTACGACAATTACAACAGACAATCTGATTATTTTAAACGTAATGTTGCCGTTTGACGGCCGTCAAACTCACTATACGACGACCGTCACACCCATTGTTCGACGGCCGCCAGCAACGCTGCTGACGGCCGTCGAACAATGACCTTCACGATACAATGAATGTATCAAAAGGGCGAAAACTCATCACAAAACCTTTGAAATCGGCTTACCTTACAGGTGTAAACTATTCGTAGACATCGTCAATACCGAATTCGCCTCCCCCGCCATCGTCTTTCGCACACGGGTTAAAGTCGGCCGGAACATCGAATGTTGCATCCGGGCGATAAGGCAGATGCGTGTCACGATACACCTTTTTCATATAATAGGCCCATATAGGAAGCGCCATCGTTGCGCCCTGTCCCATCTGCGTCGAGTCAAAATGGATGTCGCGATCCTCACCTCCTACCCATACGCCCGTTACCAATTGCGGTGTGAAACCCATAAACCATGCGTCGGAATTGTTGTTTGTGGTACCCGTCTTACCGCCAATTTCGCCTTTCATGTCAAACTTATAGCGCAGACGTCTGGCCGTTCCTTCGTCAACAACTGCCATCAGTTCTACCAGCATTTTATAGGCACTTGTCGAACTGATTACCTCGTTCATGCGCGGCTGGAACTTCGCAATTACGTTGCCGTTATTATCTTCAATGCGCGTAACAAACATCGGCGAAACACGTATTCCGTTATTGGGAAACGTTGTGTATGCGCTCACCATCTCGGCCACTGACACCTCACACGGCCCCAGACAAAGCGACATTGACGGATAAATATCGGGATTGTTGATTCCGAATTTATGAAGAATTGACACAAACTGACTGGGATTCAGGCGGCTCATCAGATAAGCCGATATCCAGTTGTTCGATTGTGCGAGGCCCCATTTCAGCGTTACCATCTGGCCGTAACGGCGGCGATTGGCGTTACGTGGCGTCCATGGCCTTCCTGCAACCATATATGTTCTCTGCACGTTGGGGGCCAGATCGCATGGCGAAGAGCCGTTTTCCATGGCCAGAGAATACAGGAAAGGCTTGATGGTTGAACCTACCTGGCGACGTCCGCCCATCACCATGTCATACTGGAAATGCTCAAAATCGATACCGCCTACATAGGCTTTCACCAGCCCTGTGTGCGCATCCATGCTCATAAAGCCTGCACGAAGGAACGACTTATAATAGCGGATAGAGTCGAGCGGCGTCATGGTGGTATCAACCTCACCGTGATAGGTAAATACCGACATGTCGACAGGTGTGTGGAAGGCTCGCTTTATCTCTTCGTCCGAAGCCCCTTCTTCCTTCATCGTACGGTAGCGTTCGCTCTGCGTAACCGACCGCGCCATGATTTGTTGTACCTGCTGTGCGCTCAGCTTACCGCTAAAAGGACGGTTCGGCTTATGCGCATTCTCCTTATTAAATTCCTTTTGCAGATACTGCGCTACATGGCCATACACGGCCTCTTCAGCGTAAGTCTGCATGCGAGAATCAATGGAAGTATAAATCTTCAAACCGTCAGTGTATACATTATACGGCGTACCGTCGCGCTTTGTATTCTTTTTACACCATCCGCATAGCGGGTCGGTGGCAAACGCTATCGAGTCAATGACATACTGACGCTGGTTCCATGCCGGGTAGTCGGCGCGCTGCGGACGGTCCATCATCATGTAACGGCGCAGGAATTCACGAAAGTAAACCGCCGTCCCGTCTTTGTGATCGGCACGGTGAAAGTGCAGAACGATAGGCTCGGCACAGTATTTTTCGTATTCGTTCTGCGAAAGATACCCTGCCTTTAACATCTGGCCGAGCACAACATTGCGACGCTCCTTGCAGCGTTCAGGATAACGGACGGGATTAAAAAGCGAAGGATTTTTACACAAACCGATAAGCAAAGCCGATTCGGTTACGGTTAAATTGCGCGGCTCTTTATTAAAATAGGTGTTGGCAGCCGTCTTAATTCCCACTGCCCCATGCAGGAAATCGAAGTAGTTTAAGTAAAGCGCAATAATTTCTTCCTTGGTAAATTTACGCTCCAGTTTGATGGCCGTCACCCATTCAATAGGCTTCTGGAGCATGCGTCGTGAGGCTGATTTGGCCGGATTGGAATAAAGCTGCTTGGCAAGCTGCTGTGTAATGGTACTGCCTCCGCCCGCACTTGCCTGGCCAAAAAGCCCGCGCTTCACGATAGCGCGCGTCAGGGCGATGAAGTCGATACCCGAGTGTTCGTAGAAGCGCACGTCCTCGGTAGCTACCAATGCCTGCACAAGGTAGGGCGAAAGATTAGAATAAGGAATGGGAATACGGTTGGCGCGGTCGACGTTATATGTACCTATAATTTTACCGTCTGCGGAGAAAACCTGCGACGCCGACTTGCTAATGGGGTTCTGAAGATTCTCTATATCGGGCGAGTATCCTACGATACCAAACCATATTAAGAAAAAGAAAATAGCAACAATACCGATGCCTGTTACTAAAATTGCCCACAAAACTTTGATGAAAGACTTTCTCATCGCTTTAAAAATCCGTTTTATTTCTGCAAAAATACTACTTTTCTGCCGAAATAACAGCAGTATATAGAAATTATTAAGTAACTTAGCAGACAGAATCGAAACCATCAAACAAAGCTTCAATGCAGAAACATAATTTTGTTACGATTGCCGATTTGACCAAAGACCAGTTGCTGTATCTCATTGAGATGGCACAGGAATTTGAAAGACATCCTAACAGAGCGTTGCTCGAAGGCAAGGTTGTAGCCACGCTTTTTTTTGAACCTTCCACCCGTACCCAACTTAGTTTTCAAACCGCTGCCAATCGTTTAGGTGCGCGCGTTATCGGCTTCTCCGATGCCAAAACCTCAAGCACCACCAAGGGCGAAACGCTGAAAGACACCATCCTGATGGTGAGCAACTACGCCGACGTTATCGTCATGCGCCACTTTATTGAGGGGGCAGCCCAATACGCCAGCGAAGTAGCGCCGGTACCTGTTGTCAATGCCGGCGATGGTGCACATATGCACCCGTCGCAGTGTTTGCTCGATATTTACTCGATTTACAAGACACAAGGCACGCTCGAAAACCTGAATATCTATCTGGTCGGCGACCTGAAATATGGCCGTACAGTGCATTCGCTCATCACCGCCATGAGGCATTTCAACCCTACTTTCCATTTTATTGCTCCGCAAGAACTTGCCATGCCCGACGAGTATAAGCTTTATTGCAAGGAACACCATATCAATTTTGTTGAGCATACCAGCTTTACTGAGGACGAAATAAGAGATGCTGACATACTTTATATGACACGTGTTCAGAAAGAACGCTTCTCAGACCTGATGGAGTATGAGCGCGTAAAGAACGTCTATATCCTGCGCAACGACATGCTGAAAGGTGCAAAACCCAATATGAAAATTATGCACCCGCTGCCACGTGTAAACGAAATAGCCTATGATGTAGACGACAGTGAGCACGCCTATTACATACAACAGGCCAGGAACGGCCTCTTTGCCCGCGAAGCAATATACAGCTATTGCTTAGGCATTACGCTCGACGATATTAAAAACGATACAACCATCATCAACTCAAAGTTCTGAAAAGAGCCTGCAAGAAAAACATATCAACACCATGGGAAAGAAAGAATTACAGGTTGCCGCCATCGAAAACGGCACTGTTATCGACCATATTCCGGCCGAAAGAACATATCAGGTAGCCCGCCTGCTCGAGCTTGAGACACTCGGCTTACCTGTAACCATCGGTTTCAACCTGCCGTCGAGGAAATTAGGTAAAAAGGGAATCATCAAAATTACAGATAAGTTTTTCACCGACGAAGAGATGAGCAAACTGTCGGTTGTAGCTCCAAAGGTTGTTCTAAACATCATAAAAGACTATGAAGTTGTAGAAAAAAAGACCGTTGAGACACCCGATGAGCTTCATGGAATTATAAAATGTAACAACCCGAAATGTATTACCAACAACGAGCCTATGCACACCCACTTCACGGTTGTAGACAAGCTTCACGGTATTGTTAAATGCCATTACTGTGACAAAGAGCAGTATATGAACATGGTAAAATTAGTGTAAACCTTTTATTTTATACCACCCACTTAACAACATTGAAACGTATGGAAAGAGACTCTATGATTTTTGGGCTCATTGAACAGGAGCATCAGCGTCAGCTTCGAGGCATGGAACTCATCGCCTCTGAGAACTTTGTCAGCGACGAAGTCATGCAGGCCATGGGCAGTTACCTTACTAATAAATATGCCGAAGGCCTGCCGGGCAAGCGCTATTATGGCGGTTGTCAGGTAGTTGATGAGGTAGAACGCCTTGCCATTGAGCGTGTAAAGCAGCTGTTTGGTGCCGAATTTGCCAATGTTCAACCCCATTCAGGTGCACAGGCTAACCAGGCAGTGTTCCTCGCTGTGCTCAATCCCGGTGACACATTTATGGGTCTTGACCTCGACCATGGCGGGCATTTGTCGCACGGCAGCGAGGTAAACACCTCGGGACTCCTCTACCATCATATAGGCTACACGCTGAACCGTGAAACAGGATGCGTTGATTACGATGCAATGGAAGAGCTGGCTTTGCAGCACAAACCAAAGCTGATTATCGGCGGTGGCTCTGCTTACAGCCGTGAATGGGACTATGAACGCATGCGCAGGATAGCTGACAAGGTGGGTGCTTTGCTGATGATTGACATGGCCCATCCGGCAGGATTGATAGCAGCCGGCCTGCTAAAGAACCCTGTAAAATATGCTCATATCGTTACCACTACAACGCACAAAACACTGCGTGGGCCGCGTGGAGGCGTTATCATGATGGGTAAAGACTTTGACAATCCATGGGGATTAACCAATAAAAAGGGCGAATTGAAGAAGATGAGCCAGCTGCTTAACTCGGCCGTTTTCCCGGGAATACAAGGCGGTCCGCTCGAACATGTTATTGCAGGTAAGGCTGTGGGCTTTTACGAAAACCTGCAACCTTCATGGAAAGACTACGCCATGCAGGTAAAAACAAATGCTGCTGTGCTGGCCCAATCGCTGATTGAACACGGCTTCAGCATTGTAAGCGGTGGCACAGATAACCATTCTATGCTTCTCGACCTGCGCCAGAAATATCCCGATTTAACCGGAAAGGTTGCTGAAAATGCACTTGTCGCAGCTGATATTACCGTGAACAAAAATAAAGTTCCTTTTGATGAGCGCAGCGCTTTCCAAACATCTGGTATCCGTTTGGGTACGGCAGCTATGACCACTCGCGGTGCAAAGGAAGACCTGATGCGCTTAGTAGCTGAACTGATTGATGAAGTGTTGTCCGACCCCGAGAACGAAAAGGTGATTAGTAACGTACGCGAAAAGGTGAACACCACAATGAAAAACTATCCGTTATTTGCTTATTAAGCCGTATAACCAAACGGTAACATACACCTTAATATATAATAAACAAGGATGCAGAAGGAAGAATTATTCTCCTCTGCATCCTTGTTTTTTTATGTGTCTAAAAAGCTGTTATCCGCTCTGTACTTTTATTTTTAAACGTTTTAAAAACAAACAGGCTAATCTTCTTCAATGCCAAACTGTGCCTCCGGTATCGGTTGGTTGGCAGCTTCCTTAACACCAAGGGTCTTCAATTCGTTGGCTTTCTGAACAATGCTTTGCCTGCCCGTGTAAGCTTTATTATAGGCTTCGTCATAATCTTTGCTTAAAACATCAATGTCTTTCTTCACTTTATCGAAGCGTTTAATAAATTCTCCCACGCGCTTCAGCAGCTCTTCGGCCAGTCCGTACACCCGTTGCTGATTCTCAGTTTGTGTATATTGACGCCATGCTATTTCTATCATCTTCAGTATTGCCATCAAATTCTGCTGCGAAGTGATAAATACTTTCCGCTCGAAAGCATCGTTCCACAGTTTCTTATCCGTCGCCATTGCCAGCTGTAAAGCCCCTTCGTGCGGTACAAACATGATGACAAAGTCAATAGCATGGCGCGGTGGCTTGACATAACTACTGTAATCTTTCTTTGCCAGATTGGTGAATTGGGTGCGCACGCTGCGCACAAGGTCGTCGGCATACTTCTTTTTTAATG
Source organism: Prevotellaceae bacterium (assembly GCA_015256945.1). GTDB lineage: Bacteria > Bacteroidota > Bacteroidia > Bacteroidales > Bacteroidaceae > Prevotella. Next base: position 6,864 of record JABZLB010000009.1, read on the forward strand.
CATCGTTTTCACAATTAACGTATTCATAATACGATTCAATTGACATTTTCGAATCGACGATAACGTCTTCATTTTTCGGGTAATGCAACACCACATCAGGTATCATTCGCCGTCCGCTTTCATCGTTCATCAGCACGTTTCCCTGCGCATCGGTAAGCGTTTGCTGTACATCATAATTGATGCCTTCCCTGAAACCGTTCTGCTCTAAAATCTCTGTGAGGATAAGTTCACCCCAGTTTCCCTGTATTTTATTGCCGCCGCGCATCACGTTTGTCAGCCTCGTAGCCGTTACATCCATCTTTTCGGTCTGTTCAGCCATGGCACGAAGCTGTTCCGACAACGACGCCGTGCTCCTTGCAGTTTCCTGATTTGTTTTGCTGATGGCATCGTGAAGCTTGTTTAGATTATCATTTAAAGGTGTCGTCAATGTGCGCATTGATTCGTTATTTGTCGACTTTAACTCATCTGAAGTCTTGCTTAAAACCTTTGTCGCAAGGTTCTGAAACTGTTCCTTTACCGTTTCAAGCTGTGCATCAAACTGTTCTTTTCGATGCTTAGCCTCATCATCATGCCGGCGTTGTTCGGCTTCAAGCTCCGTTTTAAAACGGCCTGAGTTCACTTTCTCTTCGGTTAATTGTTTCTGCAAATCCTCAACTTTCTTTCGACAGTCTTCCAACAATCGCTGCACCTCCTCTTTGGCAAGAGTTTCTGCCGACGTTTGTTGGCGAGCCAGAAGCAATTCTGATTCAACACTCTTTTTTTGGTTTTGTACCCAGAAGAAGGCTATAATGAAACCAACAATAAAGCCAATTAATAGAAAAACAATACTCATATTTCTTTTCGTTTTAAATACAATAATAAGCCCTTAACTACCTAAAAACCGTACTTTCGTTGCAGATATATCTTCTGCACAGCACCTCGCATAGCTAAATAAACAACAAAAGCCAGCCATAAAATGTGGTTTACAGGCACATCATTCCAAAGGGCTTGTACACCCTCGCCAAGCAAAAGTATGACAAAAAAAACTGTGGTTGATACGGCTGACGATAATAACATACCTTTCGTTGCAGTCATTCCGATGAATATTCCATCATAAATGAAGGCTGCTACCCCTGCTAAAGGAATAAGCCAAACCCAAAAAAGATATTGCTTTGAGGCTGTAATAACATCGGCATTATTTGTCAACAGGTTAAGAAAAACAGATGAAAACAATATGTATAACAACATAAAAGCTCCACACATCCATCCGCCCCAATGATTGAGAAGCCTGTTAACAAGCTGCTTCAACCCTGTACTGTCACCAGCTCCGTAGAACTTTCCTGCCAGTGCTTCGCCTGCAAAGGCAAAGCCGTCCATCACATAGCTCATCAAAGTATAGAATGTAAGCAGCAGCGTGTTGACGGCAAGCACCATATCTCCCTGCCTTGCACCGGCAGAAGTAAAGCATAAATTAACGCTCACCAAGCATAAAGTGCGCAGGAAAATATCTCTGTTTACCGTGAAAAAACTACGCCATGACAACTTTTTGTCACCGTCATATTTCTTCCTCGACTGGGGTAACGTGTGTAATTTACGCCATAGAAGTATCATGGCAAGGAAGAAACCGCTCCACTGTGCCGCCAATGTTCCTGCGGCAACACCTTCTATTTTCATTCCCAGGCCATAAACAAAACCAAGTGAACACACGATATTCACGATATTCTGAAATATAGCAACTACCATCGGTATCTTCGTTGTCTGCATACCTATAAACCAGCCATTCAGGCTGTAAAGCCCGAGCATGGCGGGTGCTCCCCATATAACTATACTGAAATAAGTGTGTGCAAGGGGCCACACTTGCACTGAAGGATGAATTAATTCAAGCGCTATCCATCCTAAGGGAAGTTGAAAAAGCAAAAACGTTATTGCAATAACCATGGCCAATAAAACCGACCGCTTCAGGAGTTTACGTACATCATAATAATCTTCACGCCCTAAAGCCTGCGACGTCATGCCACTTGTTCCCATACGCAAAAAGCCCATTAACCAATAAATAATATTGAAAATGGTGCTTCCTACCGATATAGCCGCAATATAACGCTCGGAGCCAAGATGACCCACAATGGCTAAATCGACAAGTCCCAACAGAGGTACAGTGATGTTACTCACTATGGAAGGGAGGGCAAGACGCATGATTTCGCGATCGCTTTGTTTCATCATAAACATGGTATGGCATACAAAGGTACGAAAACTAAGGCCGAGTAAAAAGGAAAAAACAAACTGTTTTCTTGTTTTTCTTACTTTATATTACCTTAAATTTGTAATTTTGCGACATCTTTATTAAGGCATTATTGTATCATGCGCAAGAAGTTATTCAGATACCGTTTCGTCATTGTTCCATTCCTCTTGTTGGCCCTTGTGGCAGGCTGGCTTATTGTAAGAGCCTCACCTGCCAGCGAAGATGAAATACGTCGCTCGGCTTGTTTCGTTGACGGACAAACGGCTTTGTGCATACTTGCCAACGGCGACACCATTGCTTTAGCTGCTGATTCAATACATACTGAAGGAGTTTGGATAAACCGTCACTGGTGGTGGCCAAGTTGTGACGGGCGTGTTCTGACCATCATGCAAGGCCGCTATCCTTCGCTTAACGGGCAGGCCATAGGGAAAAACAATTTAAAAAGATTCATAGAACAGGTTTCCGACTCGATAAACCGTTTGCTTAATCGCAAGATAATAGAGCGTAAAGAGCTTGCCTATTATCTGCGAAGCCATGGAGTTGTTGACGAGGGATACATGCAAATAGCTGCTTATGCGGGGAAACAGAGCCGCGAAACCGACTCGCTTAAACGAGTAGTAAACAAACTAAAAGCCTTTCATTATACCAACAGCACAAAAGTATTTTATAAAGGTTGTTACAGCGTGTCATGGTTTAATTCAAAGGGAGAATTGCAGCGTACGGGCTGCAAGCCTGTCGATATTGACCTTTCACAATTGCATAAACCCATTATTCTTCATACCTTCCGGTTGATAAAGCCCTGGGGTGTCTATGCTGTGAGAAACGTTCCATGGGGTGTATCGCAACACAAAAAAGTGATTACCGTTACCCTTTCGCCTTCTGCTGCAGCTGAGAAATATCGTGCAGTTTTAGCAAAAGGGATATACGAGAACCACCAGGAGCACAATTTACCTCAGCTTTTTGCCGTTGACGGCAGCCCGGTATTTACCTTACATGGTCGTTTTATCGGCATTGTGTCAGGCAAACAAGTAAAACAATAAGAACAATTTACATCGTTATGAAATTGTTTACTTCTTTTTATCTTCTTTCCTTCACAGCATTTACATCGTTGATTATTCTCGGAAGCTGTTCCAACCGACCGTCTGATGTGAGTACCATAACATCGTCCGATAGTCTTATTTATCAAGGACAAATCGTCAACGGTAAGCGTGAAGGACTTGGAGTTTTGTATAAAGGTGATTCCATTTTGTATGCAGGCCACTGGTATAAAGGCTTACGACAGGGTGAAGGATGGGTTACAGACTCACTTGGACGCAAGGTAACGGGATGGTGGGATCATGATACTCTCGTTACGGGTACACGGTGTGACTCAACAGGTACCTACACAGGTGAGTTCAATCAACACCTCAAAGCCAACGGTTACGGGCACTTTCGCGATACCCTCGGCACTTGTTATGAAGGACAATGGAAAGACGATGAGCGTACGGGTATAGGCTTTTCGTCACAGCATCGTTATTTCAGAATGGGTGAATGGAAACACGATGTATTTAAAGGCGAACGCTTAAACTACACCTCACAGCGCATTTACGGCATCGACATCAGTAAGCATCAGCACATAAAAGGGCGCAACAGGTATGGCATTAATTGGAGCGATTTACGGATAACCCATTTAGGTTCACTATCAAAAAAGAACATAATGGGAAAGATTAACTACAATATCTCGTTCATTTTCATTAAGTCGACCGAGGGGAAATCAATGCTAAATCCCTACTATGCTGCCGATTATGCTGCAGCACGCGCCCATGGTTATCCCGTTGGAAGCTACCATTTCTTCTCACATCGTTCAACAGGAGCCGAGCAAGCAGCTTTCTTTCTACGTAACAGTCATTTTAAAAAGGGTGACCTTCCCCCTGTTCTCGACCTTGAACCATTACCCAGCCAGGTGAAGAAAATGGGCGGACCCGTTGCCATGTGGCGTCGTGTGAGGAACTGGTTACAGATAGTTGAGCAGCAAACAGGAATGCGACCTATATTATATATAAGCCAGACTTTCGTTAACAGGTATTTAAATGCCGCTCCGGATATTAAGCATAGCTATCCCGTTTGGATAGCACGATATGGCGAATATAAGCCCGATGTTAAACTGTGGGTATGGCAATTAGCCCCCGATGGCCATGTAAAGGGTATACATGGGAATGTTGATATTAACGTGTTTAACGGCTACCAAAACGAGTTCCGGCGCTGGAAGGCGGCATATTCCAAGAAGTAAGAACAAGGGCTGACGCCGTTATTCCGGCATAAATACATTTATAAAATATAATAACCACATTATATCTGTATTACGTAACAGCTCTTTATTCGTTCTCTGCACCACAGTGAGGACATCTCCCCTTGTGATGAAGCGTTGCCCCACAGTTGCCACAGGTGTATCGAACTCTGTGTTGAATATAACTGCGAAGGGCAAAAACATAATAGACAATAAGCAGTAAATAGCCTGCATAATAGAGTGTTGTAACACTAAAAACGATATAATTAACCGCACAAACGGCTGCCAGCCCGCCCAGATAAAGTATAGTTTCGGCAAAAGGCAACGCCTTCCTCACCTCATCAATAGCAGCAATTGCCACTATCAACATAACCCACACTGAAAGCAAAAAGGTACCCAACACCCATGGAACACTAAACGGATTAAGTGTAGGATGGAAATAAAAATGCTGCCATAACTGTGGCGCGAACATCTGAAGTGTGGCATAAAACGTAGCCGATGAAGCTACAATAAGACACAACAACGTAGGATAGAACGAGTCAACATCATGAAAATGTACAATATAGGCGTGCTTACGAAACAGTAACCACAACAGATAGCTCGCTCCAAATATAACTACAATAACCAGGAAAACAAGGGTATGTGTATCCGAGAACGTTGATATAAATTGGGAAATAGGGTCATCGGGCATTACCTTTTGAAGCATATTGTTTTCCCTGCTCCACCCAAAAGCCGACGTATCGTTAGCCAATTGTACCCAGACAGTATCGATACTGTCGGCCGGGACAATACGAATGTCAGATACAACAAGATGCTCTCCTTTCTTCACACTGAAAGTATCGGCCTTAACACCACTAAGCGTTTCTTCCGGAAACTGACGGATAAGCTGCAAACTATCGGCCTTGACAACAAAATTATAGTTGTTTGTATAATGATGAGTAGAGAAGAATGACAATGAGTCGATGAGGCGTTCGCTGATATGAAACGAACTTGGGAGCCTGTAATTTCTGGCTCCATGCTGATAACAACCGCTTAATACCATGGACAACATCAATGCGGCAACTAATACGAAACCATGATACGGTTTAAGCTTACCCATTATTTTCTTCTCCATTTTCATATTGTTCTGAATATAATCATTCGTTATTTTACCGTACCATCAGAAGGTATAGCTACAACATTCATCTGGCATTCGTCACATTTAAAATCGAGACGAAACCGCCTTCCATCCCCCAAGCGTAACTGTAAAGGCTCACGCCATTGAGGCTTTTGGCCGCCACGCCGTACACAGAAACCCATAGTATAACGTATACAATGACGACATTGCATCAGCGGCCCGCTGTTATCGCTCTTCACTTCAAACGCCTCCCGGTCAACTTTCAGTCCGTGAGCCTCATAAAATTCACGGGCAAGATGGTTCGATATATTAAACAGGTATGGATGCTTCCGATATTCTGATTGCCAGAAACGGGCGGTAGTTTCTGTCTTTTCTACCATATCAGCACTACTTTCCACATGATATGCTTCTGCAATAACTGCCGAAAGTTTTTGTGAAAAAGCCATTATCACACTCTGACGCAAGTTTGAAAGCAAGCTCGATGGTATAAAAAGACTAATGGCATCAGCCGATATGTCAATGGCATCAGCTTTAAATGGTGTGTTACCAAGCTTGCCAAGCTGTTGTCGTATGTTCTCTTCCTGAGGCTTTCGAGCCTGTTGATGTTCAAACTTAATGACAGCCCTGGCCTCAACTTCAGATGTAAATACCTCGTTTTGCAAACTCATTGTCATGCTGAAACCATCGTCTACCGTCTCAAACATAATCTGGACAGGAATCTTCCTTACGGTATGATCGCCATCCAATTGGCGTTCAAAACAAACATCATGATTACGGTACAAAACTGTTCCCGGCCTTAAATCACGAGGCATTCTAAACGGAAACAATCTGTTTCCTACGGCTCTGTTTACCCGGAAGCCTTCTAATTTGTGTTCAGAATTAAAAAAACAGAGCCCGTCACCATTACTAAATGATGACGTTCCTGCAACATTAAACGAATCTTTTCTTATCTCTTTTACATGCCCTACTGCCTCACCAAGTGCCTTCGGTGTATCTGGCGAAGAGATGTCAGGACGACGTCCTTTCAGGAAATAATGGGTGTAGCCGCGGTTAAAAGTCTTGCATAAGTCGGCATCAAATCCATATTCAACTCGTCCCAATGAGGCACGACAATAATCGTCAGGCCGCTTATTTATCAGCTCATCCAAACGTTTGCTATAAGCCGAGACAACGTTTTTTACATAAGATATGTCTTTTAACCTGCCCTCTATTTTAAATGAAGCGGCTCCTGCATCGGCAAGTGCTTCAATGCTATCCGACTGATTCATGTCCTTTAACGACAACAAATGTTTGTCGTGTACTATCTGACGACCATCTGCATCAATCAAATCGAACTTCATTCTACAAAACTGTGCACATTCGCCCCTGTTGGCAGAGCGATTAAAACAGAACTGTGAGGCATAGCAAACACCCGAATAACTCACACACAAGGCACCATGCACAAATACCTCCAATTCAATATCGGGAACGGCTTTATGAATTGCAGCAATCTCGTCAATGGAAAGTTCACGGGCCAGAACTGCCCGTTTGAAACCCAAATCACGTAGCCATCGCACCTTATCTGCACTGCGAGTGTCACACTGTGTTGACGCATGAAGCACAGGAGCTGAACCTGTTTCATGCAAGGTTACACGGCGCATGGCAAGCGTTGCCATATCTTGAACCAGCAAGGCATCAACATGAATCCGGGACAATTCTGTAATCAAACTCTGCGTACTGGCCAATTCCTGTTCATAGATAATGGTGTTAACGGTAACATATACCTTCGCACCATACTGATGAGCATAGGCTACAAGCTTTTGTATATCATCTATCGAATTGCCGGCTGCCGCCCTTGCACCCATACGTTCAGCACCTATATACACGGCATCGGCACCATGATCTATGGCCGCACAGCCACATTCGAGATTTTTTGCAGGGGCTAATAATTCTAATGTTCTCATGTAAGATTACGCTGTTTATTCTATCTCCTCTATATTATAAGGTGTTTCCTGATAAACATAATAGTTTATCCAGTTGCAGAAAAACAGGTTAGCGTATGAACGCCACGATACAAAAGGTCCCTTTACAGGGTCGTCATCGCGGTAATAATTAAATGGTTTTACAACGTCATTACGCTTACCGTTATCACGCTTATACTCCTTATCGAGCGTATCTGGAGCATATTCAAGATGCCCCGTTATGAAAAATTCGCGTCCTTCCCGCGCCATAACCATACTTACTCCACTATCTGGTGACTCGGCAATAATTTTTAATTCGTGCACCTTTTCTATATCGCTCCGCCAAACTTCAGTATGCCTGCTATGAGGCATCATGAAAGTATCGTCGAACCCTCTGAAAATAGGCAGATCGGGAATAAGGGGATATTGGCGGAAAACACCAAACATTTTTTGTGGCAATTCGTGCTTGGGGATACCATAAAAATGGTATAACCCAGCCTGCGCTGCCCAGCAAATATATAACGTTGACGTAACATGCGTACGGGCCCAATTGAATATCGTTTGTATCTCCTGCCAGTATTCAACATCTTCAAAGGGCATCAACTCAATGGGAGCACCCGTTACAATCATGCCGTCCCACTTCTGAAGGCTCAGCTCTTTAAAGCTTTTATAGAACATTTGCATATGTTCTACCGGAGTATTTCTGGGTGTATGGCTCTTCAACCGCATAAAATTGATTTCGATTTGAAGAGGCGTATTCGATAACAGTCTTACCAAATCGGTTTCAGTAGTTATCTTCAGGGGCATTAAATTCAGAACTACAATTCTAAGCGGACGCACCATTTGGGTATGCGCCCGCGTCTCGTTCATGACGAAGATATTCTCTTTTTTCAGCAGCTCAATAGCTGGAAGTTTATCGGGTAAGCGTAAGGGCATCTTTCTCTTTAGCTTTTATTCTGGCAAAGTTACGAAATAAGCATATAAAATACAAATAAGGATGCAGAAACCTTTCTGCACCCTTATTTGTGTAAGAACAACGGTTTTTCCTGGCCGTGTTCTTCTGACTGGTCTGTATTTTCAGGTTAAATATAATTTACCAAAGCTGCAAACGCTCTGCTTCGGGGATATACATCTTGTCACCTTTCTTCACACCGAAAGCCTTATAAAAGGCATCAATATGTGGCAGCGCACCGTCAACACGCCATTTGCCCAGTGCATGCGGGTCGCGTTTTACACGATTGCGTATTTCCTGGTCGGTAATATTCTGTCCCCATACACCTGCATAGGCCAGGAAGAAACGCTGTTCGGGGGTAAAGCCGTCTTTGACAGGAAGCGGCTTTTTAGCCATAACATTTTCCAAAGCGTTGAACGCAACCTGAAGTCCTCCATGGTCAGCGAGGTTCTCTCCCAACGTAAAGCGACCGTTAGAGTGCAGTCCGGGCAGTACCTCAATAGCGTCGAAGAAGTCGGAATACAACTTAGCACGCTTATCAAAACCCTTTGCATCCGATGCCGTCCACCAGTCATGCAGGTTACCATCAGCGTCATACTGCCTGCCCTGGTCGTCAAATCCATGAGTCATTTCGTGGCCAATCACCACACCTATTGCTCCATAGTTGAAGGCTGCATCGGCTTTAGGGTCGAAGAACGGGCGCTGAAGGATGCCTGCCGGGAAGCAAATCTCGTTGGTTGTAGGGTTATAATAGGCATTCACTGTTTGTGGAGTCATGTACCATTCGTCCCTGTCAACAGGCTTTCCAGCCTTGTCAGCTATCATCTTTTGCAAGGCAAAGTGGCGTGTATTCAGCACGTTCTCATAGAAACTCTTTGAAGGATCAATGGTGAGTTTGCTGTAATCGGTCCACTTATCAGGGTAACCAATCTTCACATAAAACTTATCAAGCTTCTTATGTGCATTGGCTTTTGTAGAATCGCTCATCCATGTCTGCGCGTCAATACGCTGGCCAAGGCTCACCTGCAGGTTATGAACCAGTTCCTCCATCATCTTTTTGCTCGAAGCAGGGAAGAAGCGTTCACAATACATTTTGCCCAAAGCCTCCCCCATTGCTTTCTCAACCTGTGATGTAGCACGTTTCCAAAGCGGATAGTCGACCTTGCGACCGCTCATGGTTTTGCCAAAAAAGTCGAAGTTTGCCTCACGAATTTCACTCGTTAAACAAGATGCCGAGTTCATAATAACATCCCATTCCATGACAGCCTTCAGCTCGTCAACGGTAAGCATTGACAGCAAACGGTCGTAGCCAGTAAAGAATGCAGGCTGGCAAACATCAATATCCTGTATACAGTTTGGCTTTATACCCTGTGCCTCTGTAAGGGCTACGAGCGGAATATTCGGGTAATTTTCTTCAAACTGTTTCAACGTCATTTTATTATAATTGGCCTGCGGATCGCGAAGCTCTGTATTGCTTTTCGATACCAGAGCCAGCATAGTTTCAAAGCGGAACACAGCCTTTTCCCTGGCTTCGGCCTGCGACTCGGTAAAACCATATAAGCGGAACATACGCACAATATGCTTCTGGTAAGCCTCGCGAATAGCTTCGGTAGCCTTGTCATTATTGACATACCAGTCTTTCTGTCCCAGCGTCAGGCCGCCCTGTGAAAGGGTAAGAATATTCATCGTTACATTTTTTTCGTCGGCAGCAAAGTACATACTGAATGGTACACCGTAGCCAAAATCGGCATATTTCAGCTGCAATTCATGAAGCGATTTCATGTTACCAGCCGCCTCAATTTCGTTCAAAAGGGGCTTTACGGGTGCAATACCCTCACGGTCGCGGCGGGCCGAATCGAGGGCAAGTTTATAAAAATCGCTCAGTTTTCGCTCTGTTGTTCCTTCCTTATACTTCTTTTTTGTCAATGTTGTAAGGATTGAATTAACCTGCTTATTCACATTTTCCTGCAACATATCAAAGCTGCCATATCTGCTGTATGCCGCTGGAAGCGGATGGCTTTTCTGCCAGCCACCGGTAGCAAACTGATAAAAATCGTCAACGGGTTTAACCGTTCTGTCGAGGTTCGACAGGTCTAATCCCGACTGATTCTGTGCGTCAACGCCAATAACGGGCGCAGTAACGAACATCAACACCGGTAGGAATTTTTTCATGTTCATGATGTGGTTATTTTAAAATTAGGACTCTATTTTATTTATATTGTTTAGTTTATCGTCTCCAACGACTCTGAAAGCTCCATCCAACGATTGTTTTCTTTGTCGAGCTCAGCCTGCGTAGCGGTATACTCGTTAACCAGTTCCATGTTGGATGCGTTTTCAGGATTCATCAGCAATGCGTCGAGTTCTTTAATACGAGCTTCCAATGAGGCTATCTTTTTCTCGGCTTCTTCTACGGCACGCTGCACCTTACGTATTTTTTTCTGCTGCTCTTTGCGTTCCTGATATGAAAGTTTACTATCTGCCTCCTTGTCAGCAACCTGTTTTGGTTCCGATGCTGTTACAACAGGTTTAGCCGGTGATGTGGCAGCAGCTTTTTCTGTTTGCACTTCACCTAACGCTTCATGGATGGTTTCCGCATTGTGTGCACGCAGATAGTCATAAATGCCACCAAGGTGTTCGCGCACCTTACCTCCGCCAAATTCGTATACTTTTGATACCAGACCATCGAGGAAATCACGGTCATGGCTCACGATAATCGCGGTGCCGTCAAAGGCTTTGATGGCTTCCTTCAACACGTCTTTCGACTGCATGTCAAGGTGATTCGTAGGCTCATCGAGTATTAAAAGATTAACGGGTTCGAGCAAAAGTCTGATCATGGCCAGCCTGCTGCGCTCGCCTCCAGAGAGCACTTTTACATACTTTTCTGATATTTCGCCGCCAAACATGAACGCACCCAAAAGGTCGTTTATCTTTAAACGCATCTCGCCCGTGGCTACCTGGTCGATAGTATCGTAAATTGTGAGCCGTTCATCCAGTAATTGTGCCTGGTTCTGTGCAAAATAACCTATCTGGACATTATGCGCAATCTTCAGGTTTCCACTAAACGGAATTTCACCCATAATACACTTAACCAGAGTTGATTTACCTTCACCATTCTTGCCTACAAAGGCTACTTTCTCCCCACGCCTGATGCTGAGGTCAACATGGCTGAACACGGTTTTGCTGCCATAATCCTTACGAACATCCTCGCAGATAACAGGATAATCGCCCGATCGCAGGCAAGGGGGAAACTTTAAGTGCATGGAACGGTTGTCAACCTCGTCAACTTCTATCGGCTTTAATTTCTCAAGCTGTCTGAGACGCTGTTGAACCTGTATAGCTTTTGTTGCCTGATAGCGGAATCTGTCAACAAAAGCCTTTATGTCAGCAATCTCTTTTTGCTGGTTCTCATAGGCACGAAGCTGTTGCTCGCGCCGCTCTTTGCGAAGCTCAAGATACTCATTATACTTTACCTTATAATCCTCAACATGTCCACAAGTAATCTCAAGCGTGCGGTTTGTTATATTATTAATGAACGCGCGATCATGACTAACGAGTACCACTGCGCTGCTGCTGTTTTGTATAAACTGCTCCAACCATTGTATACTTTCAATATCAAGGTGATTCGTTGGCTCGTCAAGGAGCAGCACATCAGGGTTTTGAAGCAGAATTTTAGCAAGCTCAACGCGCATACGCCAGCCGCCCGAGAACTCGCGTGTAGGGCGGTCAAAGTCGGTCCGTTCAAAGCCAAGTCCCGTCAATGTGCGTTCCATCGCTGCCTCATAGTTGTCACCACCCATCATCATAAAGCGGTCCTGGGCCTGCGTAAAGCTATCAATAAGTTCCAGGTAACTTTCGCTTTCGTAGTCGGTTCGCTGTGCCATCTCCTGCTGCATACGTTCAATACGCGCCTTCATTTCAACATGACCTGCAAAAGCCTTGCGCGTTTCCTCACGTACAGTAGTATCGTCCGACAGTTTCATTACCTGCGGAAGATAGCCTATTGTAGTTCCATTGGGCACATTAACCGCGCCTGATGTAGGACGCTGAAGTGCGCACAATATTTTCAGCATTGTTGATTTTCCTGCACCATTTTTACCTACCAGTGCGATGCGTTCATGGTCGTTTACTACAAAACTCACGTTTTCGAAGAGTGGACGAACGCCAAATTCTACCGTCAAATTTTCAACAGAAATCATCCTTTACCTGAATATGTCTATACGTGCAAAGTTAATAAAAAATATCTGTATGGCCAACTGCCGTTATAAATAAGCCATTATGTCACAATATGTAACTAAAAAAGCCATTCCCTTCATAACGAAAGGAATGGCTCAATATTATTTTTCCGAAATCTCTCTCTAATGAGAAGAGGTGAGACTTACGCCCTAAACTTTCGGCAAATTTACTTTATTTTGTCAACAATAGCCTTGAAAGCTTCAGGATTGTTCATAGCGAGGTCGGCAAGAACCTTGCGGTTAATTTCGATACCTGCTTTGTGCAGAGCACCCATCAGCTGACTATAACTCATATCGTGCAGACGTGCAGCTGCATTGATACGCTGTATCCAGAGTGCACGGAAGTTGCGTTTCTTGGTACGACGGTCACGATAAGCATAGGTCAAACCTTTCTCATATGTGTTCTTTGCTACCGTCCATACGTTCTTACGAGCACCATAATAACCCTTGGTAAGCTTCAGTATGCGGGTTCTTTTTGCTTTTGATGCAACGTGATTTACTGATCTTGGCATAATTTTTCTTCTTTAAACGTTCGACTAAAAAGTTAAAATAGCAATTAACGCAGACAAAGCAAGTCGCGAACCTGCTTCAGGTTGGTCCTGTCTACCAATGTTTGATGAACAAGATTTCTCTTCTGCTTCTTGGTCTTCTTAGTCAGAATGTGACTGTGATAAGCGTGATGACGCTTAATCTTACCAGTACCGGTGAATCTAAATCTCTTCTTTGCACCGGAATTTGTCTTTACTTTTGGCATTTTTCTTTATATTTTATTGATTGATCAAATGGGTGGCAACGCATATACCGGGCGTTACGCACCCTTGTTGTTTCTTATTCTTCGCTGTCGCCTTTCAGCTTAAGCAGTGCATCTGCACCTTTTGCATTATTGAGCAATCCTTTCTTTTCGGCATCTTCAGCCTCGCGTAGTTTGTTGCTCTCTCTGGCAGCAGCCTCGGCAGCCAGGCGGTCACGCTTCTGCTGACTCTGCTTGGCAACACCAGCCTTTTTGGGAGCAAGGAAGAGGAACATCTTCTTTCCCTCGAGCTTTGGCAGCTGTTCTACCTTAGCAAATTCTTCCAAATCGTTGGCAAAACGCAACAGCAGAACTTCGCCCTGCTCCTTAAATAATATAGAACGGCCACGGAAAAACACGTATGCGCGCACCTTATTGCCTTCTTCAAGAAACTCTTTTGCGTGTTTCAATTTGAACTGATAGTCGTGCGCATCCGTCTGTGGACCGAAACGAATCTCCTTTACTTCAACCTTCACCTGCTTCTGCTTCATCTCCTTCTGGCGCTTTTTCTGCTGGTAAAGGAACTTACTATAGTCGATGATTCGGCAGACAGGTGGCTGTGCATTGGGAGAAATCTCCACAAGGTCAACACCTTGTTGACGGGCCAAATCTAAGGCCTGGCGTGCAGACATCACCTCTGAGCCTCCGTCACTAACCACACGAACTTCCCTGGCATGGATTTGACCATTCACCCGGTACTGAGTCTTTAAATTGTCTTTCTTCATCCAACTATTTTAAGTAACTGTTTTATTTACATACCGATATGTTCATACCGATACAGCGTGCAAATTTACAAAAAACTATTGAACAGCCAAAGGCTTTGGCCTGTTTTTTTTGATAGCAGTATGTTTACAGATATTGCATTGCCGGCATAAAACGAGCTGTATCAAACATAACGGCGCCATGGTACCGCGTTTACTATGGTAAGGTAACGGCAATATGTAACAAATCATCTTTCTTTACAATAAAAAGTTCATGGTTCGGCGGCCGTCAACAGCGCGTATGGCGGCCGTCATACAACGGGTGCGACGGGCGTCATACAACGGGTACGGCGAACGACGAACGCCAACATACAGCCAAAAAGCCTGACGGACTATGGCACAATGCGACAGGAACATGGGGCAAATGGCCTTATCAGTACGCAACAATGCAGAAATCGCCTGTCAGCGAATCATTACCCACAGCATCACCAGCCAGCAACAGTCTGCCTGCCCGGATTTATGACGAATACAACAAATCATACTTCAGAGCATCACCAGCCGGCAGCCTCAACAAAAAAAGCTCTGTACCATTGTTCTGGTACAGAGCTTTCATTATTGAATATATTTTGACGAATCGTCAAATAAAAGAGGTATAAAACCTTTTTATTCTAATTTTCAACTACCTTTAATTGTTCGGCAACTTCGTCGTTAATGCGCTGTGCAAACTCCTCCATCTTCATCGAAGCCTGCTCACCACCTCCCTGCTTGCGCATGGAAACGAGTCCGTCGGCCGACTCTTTCTCGCCCACAATAACCATGTAAGGCACACGCTTAAGCTCGTTGTCGCGAATCTTTCGGCCTATCTTCTCGTTGCGATCGTCGATATAAGAACGAACGTCCTTTGAATCGAAGTAACGCTTTACTTGCTCGGCGTAGTCGTTATACTTCTCTGAGATAGGCAGAATGGCAACCTGATCGGGAGCCAGCCACAGCGGGAAGTGGCCTGCGGTATGCTCAATAAGCACTGCCGTAAAACGCTCAAGCGAACCAAACGGCGCGCGGTGAATCATGACAGGAGTCTGTTTTGAGTTGTCCTCGGCGGTGTATTCGAGGCGGAATCGTTCCGGAAGGTTGTAGTCAATCTGTATGGTTCCCAGCTGCCAGCGGCGGCCAATGGCATCCTTTACCATAAAGTCGAGCTTGGGACCGTAGAATGCAGCCTCACCGATTTCCTCGCGGGCGTTGATGCCTTTCTCCTTACAAGCCTCGCGAATAGCATTTTCACTCTCATCCCATATTTCGTCAGAGCCGATGTATTTCTCCGTATCCTTCGGGTCGCGAAGAGATATTTGCGCCTCATAATCGTTGAAACCGAAGATGGAAAACACCTTTTGGATGATGTCAATAACCACTTCAAACTCGGCTTTTACCTGATCAGGGCGCACGAATATGTGAGAATCGTCCTGCGTAAACGTCCTTACACGGGTCAGTCCGTGTAATTCTCCACTCTTCTCATAACGGAAAACGGTTCCAAATTCTGCAATACGTAGCGGTAAATCCTTATACGAACGCGGCTTCCTGGCATACACTTCGCAGTGATGAGGACAATTCATTGGTTTCAGCATATAAACCTCATCCTCCTCCGGTGTTTCAATAGGCTGGAAGGCATCCTTGCCATAATGTGCCCAGTGGCCGGATGTAATGTAGAGGTTTTTTGAGCCTATTCCCGGGGTAATTACTTCCTGATAGTTGTACGGTTTCAGCACGCTGCGCAGCAAATTCTGCAATTGAAGGCGCAGCTGCGTGCCCTTGGGGAGCCAGATAGGCAGGCCTTTCCCAACACGATCTGAGAACATAAAGAGTTCCATTTCTTTCCCAATCTTGCGGTGATCACGCTTTTTAGCTTCTTCAAGCATAGCGAGATACTCGTCCAGAAGTTTCTTTTTCGGGAATGAAATACCGTATATTCGGGTCATCTGTTCGCGCTTGGCGTCGCCTCTCCAGAACGCACCGGCAACGCTTGTCAGCTTAACAGCCTTAATGGCACCAGTGCTGACGAGATGCGGTCCGCAGCAAAGGTCGGTGAAATTACCTTGTGTATACGTGGTGATTGTACCGTCTTCGAGGTCGTCTTTAATGTGTTCAACCTTATAATGCTGCCCGTCGGCCTCAAACTCTTTGATGGCATCGGCTTTGGAAATTTCCTTACGGACAACAGGTTCGTTCTTTTTTGCCAGTTCCTTCATTTTGTCTTCTATCTTCGAAAAGTCGTTTTCGGAGATTGTCTGGCCCTTTGGAGGCATTACATCATAAAAGAAACCGTTCTCTATTGCCGGCCCGAAGCCGAACTGAATACCCGGATAAAGTTCCTGAAGCGCTTCGGCAAGCAGGTGCGCCGACGTGTGCCAGAAGGTATGTTTACCCTCTTCATCATCAAACTTAAAAAGCTTAATGCTGGCATCTTCCATAATAGGGCGGTTCAATTCACGGGTTTCTCCATTAACCTCGCAAGATACAACGTCGCGAGCAAGAGCCGGAGAAAGACTCTCTGCAACCTGATAACCAGTTACGCCCTGCTCGTAATCACGAACAGATCCGTCTGGGAAAGTGATTTTAACCATATTACAAATTAGTTTGTTTAAATCGCAACAAAATTACCATTATTTTTTGGACGCCCCAAGTAAAGGCTCTAAAAAGGGTGCGATTTTTACTTTTTGGCCGACTTGTTACTTGATAATTTCTTGCTCAGCGCATAGGCATCGTACAAGCCTAATTCGCCTGCTCGGCTGAAATCGCGAAGTGCTTCCTGGTCCTGACCGGCATAATGGCGCGCCAGTCCGCGGTTATAGTAAGCCTCGGCCAATCGTGAATCGAGCGTAATGGCGCGCGTATAGTCGTCAATGGCGCGCTTAAAGTTTTTCTCAATAGCAAACAAATTGCCTCTGTTATAATAAATGTAAGCGTTCTTTGGCGCCAGTTGGATAGCTACTGCAAAGTCTCCTTCTACCTGCGACAGCTTCATTTTGTCGCGCTGTCCTTTTGAAAACTCATAGTCGTTCAGCAATTGTTGGCACACAGCACGCCCCCAACGACCCATTGCCGACGCTGAATCGAGGGCCACATAATCGTCAAAATCGGATATGGCATCACTGTAATTCTGTGCTTCGGCATACGCTATACCGCGCTGAAGAAGCAGCGATGTCCGCACCTTTGCATCCTTTTCTTCCTGCAAACCTGCCGTAAGTGCATCGATAAGCTGGAATATTTGTTTCGACTGCACATCAGTAAGTCCTTTGCGTTGCTGGTTACAGGTAAGATAAAGTTTATGCAGAGGCGCACATTTTGCATTGAAATTTTCTACCTCCGGGTCAAATATCTGCTTGCCTTCCAGCTCATTTGAATGGGTAAAATAAGAAAGCTGAACCATAGGCAGGAAAGCCATCGTTACATCCCTGTTTTGTATAGCCCCACGATAGGTGCTGTTATACTCGCGGTCTACCTTTGGTTTGTCCTCAATAACCAGGTCATTATATTTACTCAAATCAATTTCAGAGCGTCGTCTTACTTCGCGCAACTTCTTTCTGCTCCATCGTTGTTGTATACCGATATGCTTGTCCATCTGGGCCTTAAAGATACGGAACTCGTCCATTTCGGCCTGATTTGTCATACCCAGTTTACGATACAGCCGTGCCCTTCCCGACAGTCCGGCCCAGAAATTAGGAAATTCATTAATAAGCGTTGTGTAGTCGCGTATGGCCTCTCTCAGGTTACCGATGCGATCGTTCAGCAATGCACGGTTATAAATAGCCATGAAATTCTTCGGTTCCATCTTCACAACGAAGTCGAAATCGGTCAATGCACGGTTGTCGTCGCCAAGCTGAACGCGCAGCAGTCCGCGGTTATAGTGGGCCAGAAAATTACGTGGATCGAGGTCAATGGCAAGGTCATAGTCGGCCATTGCTCCCCTGAGGTTGTTCAAATTCAGCCGTGCAAGCGCACGGTTTACATAGTTATTCACCACCCTTGGGCGCAAATGAATAACACGGGTAAGGCAAGAATCGGCCGTTTTCCATTGCTTTTTGTTCAGCGCAATATACGAGCGTGTAGTCCAGGCATCGGCGTTATAGGGGTCAATTCCAAGACTCTTTGCCAGCCATTTGTCGGCCTGCACCGTATCTTTCTTTTCGAGATATACCTCGGCTTTCAGCGAATAGGCATTGGCAATGTTGGCCCATCGTTTAATAATGGTGTCGGCATCGAGCAGCGTCTGCTCGTAATCCTTCATGTTCAGACGACATATTGCCCTGTTCATCCAGAAGGAAGCCACGCCCGGATTCAGCCCTATGGCCTTATTATAATCGGCTATGGCTCCGGCGTATTTTTCCTGATGTATGCGCGAAATGGCCCTTACGTCGAATATCTGCTCTATATAAGGGTTCAGCTCTATGGCGTGCGTGGCGTCCGATTCAGCCCCAACGTAGTCGTCTAAAGAGAATTTTGCCACAGCCCTGTCGTACCAGGGAAGCCACAAATAGGGTTTCAGGGCCAGCACCTTATTAAAATATTGTATGGAGAGCACATAGTCTTCATAGTGTAATGCCACCTCACCGCTTGTTATCAAACGGTCTACATTATACTGTGCGCTGGCCTTAACAACCGCCATAAAGGCTATCAGAAGCACCACGATACGGCTTTTCATCTCTCCCGCCCTGTTATATTCGTGCCGGCTTTCTATTTGCGAAGCGGCTTCGTACGGTAGGCAGCACGATACTTTCCCTGCATCATGGCCTTCAGTTTACTTCGTATCATCTGCTTGCGGAAAGGCGAAAGATGATCAACATACATCTTACCTTCGAGATGATCAAACTCATGTTGCATTACCCTTGCAGCGTAACCTTCAACCCATTCGTCATGGGGTTGCAGGTTCTCATCGAGGTAAGATACGTGCACTCGCGTCGGGCGGACAACGTCTTCGCTTAGTCCGGGTATGGAAAGACAACCCTCTTCCATCGACTTTTTCTCTGCCTTCGGATCGGCTTCCAGCACATGAGCATTGATAAATGCGTGACGATAGCCTGCATATTCAGGAAAATCGTCTTTGAGAATATCCAAATCAATCACTACCACACGGATGGATTTACCCACCTGTGGTGCCGCCAGGCCAACGCCCGATGAGGCATCAAGCGTTTCAAACATATCGTCAATAAGCTCCTTCAAGCCCGGATAGTCGGCAGGAATATCCTGTGCAACCTTTCTCAGTACAGGCTGGCCATAAGTATAAATAGGTAATATCATTTCTTCGAATTCATGTAATCCTGAAGGATTATGGTAGCACTTATCTCGTCTACCAGTCCTTTATTCTCTCGTCTTGTTTTCTTTTTTACGCCACTTTCCAATATTACACGATGGGCCAAAACAGAAGTAAAACGTTCGTCATAGTATTCAATCGGCACCTCTGGACGGGCTTTTCGCCACCGGTTAACAAAGTTTTCCACACGCGCCAGGTTCTCAGACGCACTCCCATCAGGCTGTGTAGGCTTGCCAATAACAATTCGTTCGACTCCCTCCCGCACCACATAGGCCGAGAGAAAATCGAACAAATCTTTTGTCTCTATGGTTGACAGCGCCCCGGCAATAATCTGCAAGGGGTCGGTAACAGCCAGCCCCGTACGTTTCCTGCCATAGTCAACGGATAGGATTCTTCCCAAAACGGTCCGTCAATATTAGTTTTTATACAACAACCAGGCGTCGCCGGTCTTGTTGAATTTCGACCCTCTGATGGCGTTACGACTTTGTACGGCAGCACTCTTGTCGGCATAAGTGCCGCATATTACGCGGTACATGTTTACCTTTGCGTTGTATACAACCTGAGCGTCATAACCAGCCTGCTTCAACGTTCCCTGAAAACCGATGGCATTTGTCTTTAAGCCAAACGAACCCACAACAACGCTATACTGTTGCAATCCCGTCCCATCAATCAGCGTTACACTCTCCTGACGTACAGGAGTATCGTCAGCCTTAACTACTGTCGACTGGTCAGCGGGCGTTACAACTAAAGGTCTAACAGATACGATTTGGTCAACAGCAGGCTGTGTTGCTTGTGCTGTCTGCGACTGAGCCTCCTGTGCTTGTGCCTTCTCATACATTTTTTTATAAGCACTTTCCTGCGATTTACAACTTGTAAAAGCAAATGCTACAAAGAGGGCTGCGCCCATAACCATATATTTTCTCATCTCTATTAAGTTATTAAGATATTAATATTTCAATATAAAAAGGCAGTAATCCTTATGAGGGCGAAATTACAAAGAATTCTATAAAAATAATAAACACAACCGCATAAAGTTTGTTAAATAGCACCCATACACCGGTTTTAACAAAAAATATATATGTTCTTATATCGTAATCACGCTTTTATCGCTATATTTGCAGCATATTAAGTTACAATTAAAAAGAAAGGAACAATTATGAAAACTTTAGGTTATCTTGGCGCTTTTGTATGTGGTGCCCTGACTGGTGCTACATTAGGACTGCTTCTGGCTCCTGAAAACGGAAAGGATACACGCAGCAAAATTTCATCGGCTGTTGACGATTTCTGCAAGAAACACGACATTAAGCTGAACCGTCGTGACGCTGACGACTTTGTTGAAAACATTAAAGAGGCTGTTGACAACGACCTGGCTTAAAGGCCCTGCTGCTTGCAAACAGGCTTAAACACGTTTATATTATACCGGTTCTACACCCTTCACGTCATGTGTTACAAATGGTGTAGGGTCGGTATTTGCTTTGCAACATCCCTGCCATATACAGGGAAACCATTTACATAATGATGTTCTTATGTTCTCAAACGACCATAATATAGAAACCATCGCACAGCTTGTCGACACCGTAAAGCATTATATTAAGCTGCAAACCGAATATGCAAGGCTCGACATTGTAGAGAAATCGGTACGTATCATAACTGCGGTTGCCATAGCTGCACTGTTTGGTTTCCTTACCGCGCTGATGCTTATCTATCTCAGTTTTGCCGCTGCCTACGCGCTTATACCCTGCACAGGCACTGTGGCAGCATTTGCAATTGTGGCAGCATTTTATTTTATTGTCCTTATTTTGTTCCTGATTTTCAGAAAACAATGGATTGAACGCCCGCTCGTTAAGTTTCTGGCGTCATTGCTTCTTGGATAGCCAGCCTGTATAAAACCCTTATTTTTACTGTTCGAAAACTTAACAAAATGAACGAAAATATTACCTCTTCACCGTACAGGTCCATCGAAGAGATTCAACTTCAGAAGGCACTTCTGCGAAAAGACATTCTAAAAGACAGCACAAAGATAGAAAGTATGTGGCGGTCGCTGTTTCAGAAACCGGCTGCCCTTAAGGCCGGTTCTACGCCTGCCCAGCGCTTTTCGAGCATAATCAACACTGGTGCAGGTATCTTTGATGCCTTTCTGCTGGGCTGGAAACTTTACCGCAAGTTTAAATGGTAAACACCGCCGGTTACAACCGGTAACTACACTCCCTTTTCGTCTTTACGACCTCAGGCGTCATTCGCAACGTCGTAAAGTTCATACCTTTGCGTCGTGATGTCTGGAGGTTTACAAACTAAAGGTTATGGTTCGGCGGCCGTCAGCAGCGTGTACGGCGATTGTCGAACCATGTGTATGACGGCCGTCAGCAACGCTGCTGACGGCCGCCGAACCATGAACATTATACCACAAACCTTTGGATAAGCTATTATAAACGGTACAGCGGCAGCCCGTAAAAAGACCGGAAAAACAACGTAAAGCTGTCAGGCTGCGGATGTACATTTGCCCGATGTCCCGTTCAACAGAAATTACAGACAAGGGCCAAACTATTCGTTTTGCCACACGCAACCGCCCATCAAACAACACGGGGCTGCTGCCTTATGGCAGTAACCCCGTACCATGGATATTGATTTTATTGTATAAAAAGCGGCTGCAATATTCTGAAAACAGTCTTAAACTTCTATCTCCAGGCCGTCAAAGGCAAACTCAAACCCCTCTGGGAGCCGCAGGTTTGCCTCGTCGTGCAACCCTATCAAGTGGGTAAGGTGCGTCAGATAAGTGTGCTGTGCACCCACGCGATGAGCGAAATCGATGGCATCCTGCACCAGCATGTGGCTGTGATGAGGCTTTTCCCACCGCAAGGCGTTGACGACAAGCACCTTCACGCCTGCAAGAAACGGAAGCTCATCGTCGCCAATAGTCTTCATATCGGTAATGTAAGCCAGGCTGCCTATGCGGTATCCGAGGATGGGAAGCTTGCCATGCATAACCTCAACGGGAACGATATTGATGTCGCCTATCGTCAGCGGCACGTGCTTTTTCAGCGTATGAAGGTTGAACGTTGGCACGCCGGGATACAGGTTTTTCGTAAAGCAGTAAGGGAAATTATGGCGTACCGACTGAACCGTCTCGTCGTTGGCATACACGTTTACATCGCCAAACGCGCCGCAAAAAGGACGTAAGTCGTCAAGTCCGGCAACGTGATCGTAGTGCTCGTGCGTAAGCAACACGGCATCAATCTTCCTGAAAGGCAGCGGCATAAGCTGCATACGTATGTCGGGGCCGCAGTCAATCAGTACACGTGTACGTTCTGTTTCAACCATCGCTGCGGTGCGATAGCGGAAGTCTTTCGGGTTTTTGCTCCGGCAAACCTTGCATTGACAGCCTATGACAGGCACGCCATTAGAAGTACCTGTACCTAAGAATCGTAACTTCATTATTGTTATATCACGTTAACCTCGGGCCGAATATCCAGACCGAAAGCAGCCTTTACATCATGCTGTATGGCCTGCATCAGGTTTACAATATCCTGCCCCGTAGCTCCCCCTTCGTTAATAAGTACCAGTGCTTGTTTGCTATGCACGCCGGCATGGCCCAGCGATTTACCCTTCCATCCACAACGCTCTATCATCCATCCTGCCGGAATTTTGTAACGGCAATTACGTGGAGTCTCATCGTTACAGATGGCTTCGCCCCGGTCATCAACCTTAAAATAGTGCAAATCGGGCACTTTTTCTTTCAGTTTTCTGAAAGTTTCTTCGTCAATTATCGGGTTCATGAAGAACGAACCAGCATTGCCTGTAACGGCAGGATCGGGCAATTTGCCCTGCCTTATTTCAATAATGGTGTCGCGAAGCTGCTGTGCAGTAAGTGCCTCTACATCAATATGAGCCTCTGAAAGTTTGCTGCGCACGTTGCCATAATCGAGTATAGGTTCAAACTTACGCGACAAACGATAGGTAACATACGTAATAAGGTAGCGGTTTTTCCATTCGTTTTTAAAGCGGCTCTGGCGGTAACTGTAATGACAGTCGGTTGGTTTCAGGCGCACAATACGGCCCGTAGCTATCTCAACGGCTTCAATTTCGCTGATAAAATCTTTCGCTTCGGCACCGTAAGCACCTATGTTTTGTACAGCCGATGCGCCACACTGTCCAGGTATCAGGCTCAGATTCTCCATGCCGTAATAGCCATGACGAACGGCGTAATCAACAACATCATCGAACGTTGTGCCTGCCCAGCACTTTAAATAAGGTATGTTTGTGCCGGCCTCCATGATGACGGAGATGCTGAATTCAGCATTGGGAGTAACCACCTTGCCGTCGAAATCGCGCGTCAACAACAGGTTGCTTCCGCCGCCCAACAACAATAAACGGTCTCCCGCAGCGGTATGTTGGTGCAGCTCTGACGCCAGCATAACGGCATCATTCTCGTTTTCAAAAACTATTAATTCGTCACACTTCTGGTCAATGCCAAACGTGTTGTATCGCAATAACGACTGGTTTGGGAATCTCTTCATGAGCTATGGCAGGTGCTTCTGCCCTGCACATTAACTATTAAACTTTACCAATTTCCACTGTCCGCCAACCTTACGGAACGACAATTCAATCTCCAACCCGTTGGCAATACCGCGTATTACGAACAGCCGACGCCCCGCATCGGTATACTTTTGGCCGTAAATAATGTTGTAAAGCGTGCCATTTGGGATAAGCCCCGGCTTGAAATCGGGCCACTGCTGCGGCATCATCACCCCGCTTATCTGTGCGAAATCGTCGTTTGGATCAGGCGCGGAGAACTGCACTTCACGAGCCATACTTCTTACCTGAAAGGCGGTATCGGTGGCAAATTTATTATAAAACTTCAGGAAATCAGCATTCTTATTCTGGGCCAGAGACATGTAATTCATTGATGTCAGCATCCATTTGCCCTTTATCTTATTGAACAAATATTGCTGGATAAGATTCTTATGGCTGAATATCTTTTCAATAACCACGTGGCTGATAGTGGTATCTTTCACAAGGTTCATTTGCTTGGCGTTGTCGAAGATAAGCGTATAATACTCCTGACGCATAAAGAAACGTTCCATCTCCCACTTGTTTTCGGCAATCTTTTTCACCACCTTCCCGTCACGATAAACAGGTAACGGGAACACAATACGCCTGCGCTGCAGTTTACGATTGGCCGCAAAGTTGAATACAAAATCGTCAAAAAGCTCGTCAGCTGCCTTGGGCATGGGCGTAGCTTCTATCAGATTCTCGGCAGAATCGGCCGCCGAAGTATCGCGGACAGCGGTGTCAGAAGCCGTCGAATCAACCGTACGGGGCTTGCGATCGTTGCATCCGGTAGGAACAAAGAGCATGAAAAGCAGTGAGAACAATGCAAAAATTACTAAAACTTTCCTCATAAAATACATATAAACCAAGGCAAAATTACACATTATTTTTTATATATAGTTTCTTTTTCATGATAAAATTCGTAACTTTGCAAGCACGTAAATAAGGAGACTTTACAAGATGATATTAGACAAAATAGACGAGCTTCTTAAGGAAGTTTCGGCGTTGTCGGCCCAGAATGCCGACGATGTTGAACAGCTCCGGCTAAAGTATCTCAGCAAGAAAGGAGAAATAAATGCCCTCATGACCGCCTTCAGGGATGTAGCAAAAGAGCAGAAAAAGGCTGTCGGCATGAAGATAAACGAGCTTAAAACCGTTGCTACCGAGAAGATAAATGCCTTGCGTGAGCAGGTGGGAACAACGGAAACGGGCACCGAAAGCCTTGATTTGACGCGCACTGCATACCCTGTCGGGCTGGGAACACGCCACCCGTTGACGCTCGTAAAGAACGAAATCGTCGATATTTTCCAGCGTATGGGCTTCAACTTATACACAGGGCCGGAGATTGATGACGACAACCACATCTTTACAATGCTTAATTTTGCCGCCGACCATCCGGCGCGAGATATGCAGGATACTTTCTTTATTTCGCGTAATCAACACGATGTAACCAAGAACGTTTTGCTGCGATCGCACACCTCCAGCGACGAAGCCCACTACATGGAAAGCCATGAACCTCCCATCCGTGTGTTGTGCCCGGGTCGCGTTTACCGCAACGAGGCCATATCAGCACGCGCACATTGCTTCTTCCATCAGGTGGAAGGGTTGTACGTTGACAAAAATGTGAGCTTTACAGACTTAAAGCAAGTACTCCTCACTTTTGCACGAGAGATGTTCGGTGCCGACACAAAGATAAGACTTCGCCCCTCATATTTCCCCTTCACAGAGCCGAGCGCGGAGATGGATATAAGCTGTAACATCTGCGGTGGCAAGGGCTGTAACTTCTGCAAAAACACCGGCTGGGTTGAGATATTAGGCTGTGGAATGGTCGACCCACACGACTTATCGGCATGCGGTATCGACCCTGACGTTTACACAGGATATGCTTTTGGCATGGGCGTTGAGCGCATAGCCAACCTCAAATACAGGGTTAACGACTTGCGTTTATTCTCAGAAAACGACACCCGTTTCCTTGAAGAGTTCAAAAGTGCTTATTAAATGGTTGAGGAGCACTGATTAAAAAGTCCAGAGGTACTTATTGAAACATTTAAAAGTGCTTATCAAATTGCAGGCACATAAGTACGTACAGGCTGTGCAAATACAGGCTTCAGCAACATCGAATACGGTCACGACGAACTTCGTCAGTGGCGTTTAGACCAAACCCATACAGGCATCTGCGACACCGGAAAAGGCGTTACAGATGCCTTTGTTTTTAATAATCATCGTTGTTTTTCATCTTTATAATACCCGGGATATGAGCAAACGAACTGTCCTTTCCATCATATTGTTGTTTATGTTACTGCTGCCATCGCGTGCCGTTCTTAAAGAACGCGACATCGCCGGCACGCTGGCCATGCTCCGAATTGAGCTTACAAACTACCACACAAGCCTCGAAAGGCAGTCGGGTTACCTGAAAGAGCAGCAGCAACAAGTGATGAAACAGCTCGTCGATGCGCTGAACAAGAGCCAGCAGAACGCGCTTATGCTCTACTCACAAAAGAACGGATACGTCTTCGATTTGACCTATGCCTGTCACGAAGCCACCGAGCAGTATCGCGAATTTAAGCAAAATGCGCTGCCGTTCCGCACGTTCGTCAACAATGCCGACATCGAAATAAGCCGGTATGACAGCTTAATCAACGACCTCAGCACGATGTATACGGCCGCCCTCTCCACCCGTTCGAAGATTGATCGCAACGTATGTCTTACCCTCGCCGTGAACATAAGGCATACCCTTAACGACAACCGCACGCAGATTCAACAATATATCGACCTGTACAATACTACCGAAAGCCGGCTGAAATACCTCAACGACTACGCCAACAAACGATACAGCGACATACAGAATTCGATTTTCTCGAACCGCGGTGAGAACTATTTCAGCATACTACGCCAGATAAAAGAGCAGGTAAAGGAAACGTCACAAACCATCATCGACAAGTATAAGCCCCAGCAAAAATACCATTCCGACTGGGACAGCCGCATCATAATAGGCCTGCTCATCATGATTTTCATTGTAGGATTTCTGGCTTCAGGCATCAATTATATTTCGATAGGCCTCGTAATTACCTGGCTTATGAAGCGCGAAAAAGCCGAGCAGGCCCTCAACTGGGTGCTGGGAAGCAAGCGCAGTATCGAAGCACGCAACTACTTTAAAGACAAGCGATGGTGCATCATCATGACGGCAACGGTTATCACCTTTGCCCTTATCCTCGGCATTGTGCGTATTACATGGACCCAGAACTTTATTATTATGGCCTGCAGCCTGCTCGTAGGCTACGCATGGTTGTTGGGTGTAATACTTTTCTCACTGCTCATTCGCCTCAACAGCGAGCAGATAAAGTATGGCTATCGCATCTATGCACCCATCATCTTAGTATGCTTTACGGTCATCACTTTCCGCATAATTCTTGCCCCAAACGACTTTGTAAACCTCACCTTTCCGCCCATTTTGCTGGGTGCTACCGTATGGCAATGGCTGGCGATAAGCCGCTGCAACAGGAAACTTCCCGCCAGCGATGCAGGCTATGCCTATATTTCTTTAGTTGTCTTTCTGGCGAGCGACGCAGCCTCTCTGGCCGGATACACGCTGCTTGCAGTAGAGCTTCTGATATGGTGGACGATGCAGCTGACCTGTATTCTCACCATTACCTGTTTGTCGAACATGCTGAAAAAGTATGCCAATAACCCTAAACGCCAGTTCTTCAACGCCGATACACCTGTAAGCCGCGTATGGTTTTTCATGCTCATTTATAAAGTAATATTACCTTCCATGAGCGCCGTTTCGCTGCTTCTGGCCATTTACTGGGCAGCCGATGTGTTTAACTTAAGCGACACTACCTGGCATATCTTCAACGAACCCCTGATAAATACCACCAAGATAACGCTCAGCATTCTGCGGGTTGAGCAGGTAATTATACTGTATTATGTATTTTCTTACCTCAACCATACAGCCATCAACGCCATGCGTTACCACCTTACCAACAAGGAAAAGCGACGTGCAGCCAGCGAGAATCGCAAGCCAAACGATCAGTCTGTCATCAGTCAGGCTGCCATGTGGCGCAATGTTGTACAGGTGCTTGTATGGGGAATATGGCTGCTTACGGCCATGACCATCTTCAATATCAACAACACATGGCTCGTGGCTATATCGGCAGGCCTGTCAACGGGTATCGGTTTTGCCATGAAAGACATACTGGAAAACATCTACTATGGCATATCATTGATGACCGGCCGCATCAAAGTGGGCGACTTTATATCCATTGAAGGCACGCGCGGTACGGTGAAATCAATATCCTACGTTTCAACAACCATCGAAGCTTTAGACGGTTCTGTGATGGCCTTTCAGAACGCACAGCTCTTCTCAAAGAACTATAAGAACCTTACCCGCAACCATGGAAATGAGATGGCTATTATACCAGTGGGAGTAGCCTACGGCACCAACGCGGCCTTTGCACGCCAGATTATTGCCGGCGCTGTGAAGTCGGTTGAACGCCATAACTACATTAAGTTTGTACAAGTAGTATTTGCAGGGTTCGGCGATAACAGCATCGACTTTAAGATATTATCGTGGGTTGACTCGCGAAAACAGATATACGCCGAAAGCGATATTATGGAAGCCGTATACAATGCACTGAACGATAACCACATTGAAATACCGTTCCCACAGCGCGATATACACATTGTTGACGGAGGGGCAGCCTTTACAGGGGGCGACAAACCGGCGGCGCGGCAGCACGTTGACCATGCCATGACCATAGACGAAGCCATGCAAAAAATAAAGCCTGCCGAATAATTTCTGCGCCCTCAGAAACTTACAGCGTTTACATACAACAGGAAAGCCCTGCCCGTGCAGGGCTTTTTCTTTTGCGTTTAGCCTTATTCCTTCGTGCCTTTATCATGTTGTTCAAAAGCGTTTACAGCATATTGCCCATTGTTCGGCGTTCGCCGGCAGCGCGTACGGCGATCGTCGAACACATGATATGACGGCCGTCGGCAGCGCTGGTGGCGGCCGCCGAACGATGGGCGTTACAACCCTATGCCGCTGCCAATACATAACAATAAGGCAGAGAAACCGCTTTTTTGCAGGAAACAAATTGGCGTTTGCCGTCCTTTTTTGTATCTTTGCATATATATAATCATAAGCCGATATGGAGAAACCCGTTATCATTGCAGGGCCCTGCGTTATTGAAAACGCCGGGCTTCTCGACTGTGTAGCGCGCGAGCTTGTGCGCATTAACCACAGCTTAGGCACCGATATTATTTTCAAGGCATCGTTCGACAAGGCTAACCGTACGTCGTTACACTCGTTCCGTGGCCCCGGCATTGAACGCGGTTTACAGATGCTTTCCGATATTAAGCAACGCTACGGCCTGCGCATAACCACCGATATTCACGAGGCATGGCAGGCCGAAGCTGCAGGAAAGGTGTGCGACGTGCTGCAGATTCCTGCCTTTCTCTGCCGGCAAACTGACCTGCTTGTGGCAGCCGCCAGAACGGGATGTACGGTGAATATCAAAAAAGCCCAGTTTCTTTCAGGGCGCGATATGAAATACCCTGTGCAGAAAGCGTTGGAGAGTGGTGCCGCCGACGTGTGGCTTACTGAGCGTGGAAACTGCTTCGGATACAACAATCTGGTAGTAGATTTCCGCAATATCGCTGATATGAAAGAGCTTGCACATACTGTCATCATGGACTGTACGCACAGCGTCCAGCGCCCTTCGGCAGGCGATGGCAAGACAGTAGGCGACCGCAAATTTGTGCCGTCGATGGCCCTTGCTGCCAAAGCCTTCGGGGCTTCTGGCTATTTTTTCGAGGTTCATCCAGAGCCCGACAGCGGTCTTTCTGACGCTGCCAACATGCTCGAGCTTGACAAACTCGAAGGACTTGTCAAACAATTGCTGCCCGATGCCGGCAGATAGGAACAGCCATGCCACGGCAATGCCGCGGCCTTCATGTATATTCAAAACAGAAAA
Organism: Prevotellaceae bacterium; assembly: GCA_015256945.1. Lineage (GTDB taxonomy): Bacteria > Bacteroidota > Bacteroidia > Bacteroidales > Bacteroidaceae > Prevotella. Next base: position 36,911 of record JABZLB010000009.1, read on the forward strand.
TAATGGAAAATGCTTCGCCGTCATTGGTGCCACAAGCATACAGTCGCAACAGCAAGAGCCTGTGCTGACGCAATGAAGACGGAGAAGAAACGATAAAATAATGAACCAGGAAGCCGAAAACCGACTGAAAAATTCGCTTAAATACGGCGAGCGCTGCATTCGCGACGAGGCACAAGCCTTGCTCGATCTCATTCCCCAACTGGACGAAAGTTTTGAACGTGCCGTCAGTTTGATATACCATTGCCATGGCAAGGTAATTGTTACGGGCGTTGGAAAGAGTGGCAACATAGGGGCTAAAATAGCCGCCACACTGTCGTCAACGGGCACACCTGCTTTCTTTATCAATCCGCTTGATGCCTACCATGGCGACCTCGGTGTGATGACATCCGACGACGTTGTACTCGCATTGAGCAACAGTGGGCAGACTGATGAACTGCTCCGTTTTGTGCCAATCCTGCAGCATATGAACGTGCCCATCATAGGTGTAAGTCGCAATCCCGACTCGCTGCTGGCAAAATATTCAACCGTTCACCTTAAGGTCTGGGTCGACCATGAGGCTTGTCCGCTGAACCTTGCCCCCACATCGTCGACCACTGCCGTGCTTGCCATGGGCGATGCATTGGCCGTAGCGTTGATGCAAGTGCGCGATTTCCGACCCCGTGACTTCGCACAGTTTCACCCTGGAGGCGAGCTTGGGAAACGCTTGCTGACCACAGCTGAAGACGTTATGCGCACCGACGATCTGCCAATTATACCGCAAGACATGCACCTTGGCGAAGCCATCATTGAGGTTTCAAAGGGAAAGCTGGGGCTTGGCGTATCTCTTGACGATGAAAGAAGGGTGGAAGGAATACTTACCGACGGCGATATTCGACGCGCTATGGAACGCTGGCAGGCCGAGTTCTTTAACCATACGGTAAGCGATATAATGACAAGAGACCCTAAAATAGTTAGTCCTAAAACCAGAGTTACCGAAATACAGCGCATCATGCACCTCCATAAAATACACTCGGTATTGGTTTGCAACAACCAAAAGCAGCTGATGGGCATTGTCGACAGCTACGCATCGTCAATGCTAAACCAGTAATACAGGCATTGCAAACTAAAGGAAAAAACAGGATAACCCAACACTATTTTAAACAGGTATCAATATAAGAATGAGAGTTTTCTATCGTTCTGCACGAAAGCTTATTGCCGTTCTCATAACAGCCGGCATGGCTGTCGCAACGCTTCAGGCTCATGCACAAACAAGCGATACGCTGATTGTACACGCCCTCGAAGCCAAAGGCATACGCTTTTCACACAACAACACGGTAACCCTGCTGACGACGGGTCAGGAAAAATTCGACGACCTTTTTAAGGCTATTGACCAGGCACGCAGTTCCATACACATGGAATACTTTAACTTTCGCAACGATTCCATCAACCGCTTGCTTATATCTCACCTTGCGCCAAAGGTGAAGGAGGGTGTAAAGGTAAGGCTGCTGTACGATGCTTTCGGCAATATGTCGAACAACAGCCCGATGCGAAAGCAGGATATTGACGCCATCCGCGCACAGGGAATAGAGATTTATCAGTTCGACCCCATACGCTTTCCGTTCGTCAATCACGTATGGGCGCGCGACCATCGTAAGATAGTTGTCATTGACGGTAAGGTGGCATATACAGGAGGTATGAACGTAGCCGACTACTATATTAAGGGTACAGCACAGGTGGGTGAGTGGCACGACATGCACTGTCGCATCGAAGGCGATGCGGTAAATGAGCTGCAACGCATCTTCTTAAGGACGTGGAACAAAACCGCCAGGCAAAATATCAGCGGACCACAATATTACAGAGGCCTGGGCGATATATCGTATTTCCACGGACTAAAGGCCGACAGCTGCCATTCACACGGCCGTCAGCAGGTTGGCATTATAAACCGTGAGCCTCGTATTTCAAACACCATCATACGCGATTTCTATACATCAGCCATACAGTCGGCAAAAGACAGCATTAAGCTTATCAACCCTTATTTTACGCTGAACCGCTCAATAAAGAAAGCCCTTGCAGAAGCCGTGAAACGCGGTGTAAAGGTAGACATTATGCTTTCAGTAAGGAGTGACGAGCCGCTTACGCCCGATTGTGGTTTCTATAACGCGCATAAGCTCATGAAAAAAGGCTGCAATTTGTGGATGTTTAAACCCGGTTTTCATCACACCAAGGTCATTATGGTCGATGGACGGTTCTGTACAGTGGGGTCGTCTAACCTTGATGCACGCAGCCTCAGGTTCGATTACGAAGAGAATGCAGTGATAATTGACGCCTGCATTACAGCACAACTCGACAGGCTTTTCGATTCGCAGAAGTCAGAATCGTTTAAGCTGACACCTGCGAACTGGAAAAAATGGCGTACTCCCTGGCAAAGATTTCGCGGATGGTTTGCCCACCTTCTGTCGGCCTGGCTGTAAATATCATCAATAAACGCCACCCCATTGAATATGGAGTGGCGCTTGTTTTAACGGGCTTTTTTAACCTGAAGTAAAGGGATTAGCCACATGAACAGAAACTCCCTATATTATAATAGGTGTAATTTTTCAGGGCAAAACTACAGTTTTACGTTAGAAATGTCAACCAGATTGTTGACAATAGCATAGATGGTAAGCCCGGCAGCTGAATGAATTTGCAGCTTTCTTGCAATGTTACGACGGTGTGTAATAACCGTGTTTATGGAAATACAAAGATGGTCTGCAATCTCTTTGTTCGTCATTCCCTGCACTAAAGCAACAATCACATCTTTCTCACGCTCCGACAATGTTTCCCTATTGTCGGGCTGTTGACTAATCATATTCGAAATCTTTACGCTTACATCGTCCTGCCTCGACATCTTTTCCAGACGACGTATAGCGGGAATAAAAATCTCGTCTTCAACATGCGAGTGCTGGTCTAACCATTGTTCGCAGTTGTAAATATCGTATAATGTAGCCGAAAGCTGGTTGTTATGCAAGCCGTCAGACGGCAGATACTTAATGATAATATTCTTTAATTCACGAAGTTTCTTGTCAATCTGTCCATGATGTCGCGAAAAAGTCTCAATATCATAAGTGGTTGAAATAATACCCTTTTCAAGACCTTCTACATACGGGAACACCATTTTCTCTTCGTATTGCATATGGTTTATAACCGTATGTGCGTACTCATCGTACAGGCGTAATATAAGCCGGGCCAGATTATCGCTCTCATCAAGGGCCGAAACAAGCCCCTTACGTATAAACGGTAATTCAAAATGGATGTAGTATTCGTGGCTGGCTTTAAGATAATGAAGCATGGTAGGAATGGACAATCGTTCAATATCATCATATTCACGATACCCATTTATCGTGAAATTAACGATGGCCAGGAAGGTAAAAGTGTCTACATTCTGCTCCTCACAAACCTCTTTTACAGTTTTATCGCCAAAGCCAAGATTAATACCAAACGACCCAAGGCTTTGCAGAATATTATAATTATCTTGTATAATAGAGATTAAACTATCAGTAGCTTCATACATTTTGTGGCTTTTCATGCGCGCTCCTTATTTTGTTTTTCCTTTTGCAAAATAAATAAAAAAAGACGAAAAATGCGTACCTTTTGACCTGTTTTTTATATACTAATGAATTAAAATACTTATTAATAGTGATGATGCGCTTTACTAATTTTTAGGTATTGCCATTATTATAAATACTGTTTAACTTTGCACACAGAAAGGAACGAGGACAAAATAACGCTCCAAAATAAAGAGTGCGGTGATGATTGCCACTCCCGTTCGTCACGTAAAAAAGAACAAATGGATATTGTATTTTGCAGCTCCTACGTCACAATTTTGCAACGTGAAGGCGAGACCGCAACCAGAAATCTGCACTCTTTACCCATTTTGAACAATTTAAACTTATCGTAAATAATGAAGAATCTAACAACAGGCATTCTGTTAGGATTGTGTTCTATGGCAAGCATTTCTACTGCTTGCGCTCAGGTTAACGCAGCCGATTCGGTAATGAGTCATGCCGGTGGGCATCGCCTTAGTGTAGGAGGATATGGTGAAGTGGCTCTCTCAAGGAACTTTTACAGCGACAATGTTTTCCGTTATTATGAACCTGCAAAATATAAAAACAAAGGCTCACACGGCCGGTTTGATATTCCGCACGCTGTAATTTACTTAGGATACGACTTTGGTAAAGGCTGGAGCATGGGCACAGAAATCGAGTTTGAGCACGGCGGGACAGGCTCTGCATACGAGCGAGAGTATGAAGAAGGAGGAGAATGGGAAGTAGAAACCGAAAAGGGAGGTGAGGTTGAATTGGAACAATTCTGGCTTCAAAAAAGCTTTTCGCGTGCGCTGAACTTACGTGTAGGTCACATCGTTGTGCCAGTAGGACTGAACAATTCACACCATGAGCCACTGAATTTCTTTACTGTTTACAGACCCGAAGGGGAAAACACGATACTGCCTTCAACCTGGCATCAGACAGGAATCGGCTTATGGGGCCGCTACTCAAAGTTTAAATATGAACTGCAATTCCTCGAAGGCCTCGACGCCATGCACTTTGATCGTGACGGATGGATTCAGAAAGGGTCGCACAGTGCTTTCGAATTTGAACCGGCAAGCAAATATGCTGTTGCAGCCCGTATTGACTATTATGCCATGCCTGGCTTCCGTATGGGGATAAGTGGATACTATGGACATTCTATCAATAACACATTAATGAACGACTCTCAGGAAAAACTTACTGGAGCTGTAAGCATTGGGAGTGTTGACTTTACGTGGAACAGGAACAACTGGATTGTGCGCGGACAGGCTACTTACGGTCATCTTGACAATGCCTATGACGTGAAATATCTGTCAGGTCGCAGCACCAAGACAAGTCCTTATTCATCATCAGAAGTAGGTAAAAACGCCGTAGCCATAGGCATTGAAGCCGGTTATGATGTGTTCTCACAAATACAAAGCTTACGGGCTGACAACCAGAAGATGTATCTTTTTGGTCGTTACGATTATTACAATCCATATATTCGTGATGCCCGTCAGGCTGCTTACACATACGAAGAAAAGAACGTTTTACACTTCGGAGCGAACTATTATCCCATACCACAAATCGTAGTGAAATGTGAATACAGTCACCGCTTCTTTAAGAAGATGTACAACAATGAGCCTTCTTTAAATATAGGTGTTGCCTATGAAGGCTTCTTCCTCTAATATTTTTCCTTAGAAATATTACAGTAAACTTATTAATAAATTCACAATGAAAAAACTATTCAGGAACGCTCTGCTCGTAGCAGCAGCAGGAACTATGACATTAGCTTTCGGAAGTTGTTCAGATAACAACGAAGGAACAGGTAATGGCACAAACAGTACTACGGAAGAAGAAGTCTTCCTTGGCAAAGTACTCAGCAACTATGTAGATGCTACGGTTAATCCCACTTACAAGTCAATGGCATCACATGCTGAAACACTTTATTCACAATTAAAGACTCTTCGCGATGCCGTTGAGCATGGAAATGCTACCGAAGACCAGGTAAAGGCTGCATGTGAATCATGGAAAAAGGCCCGCGCTGAATATGAAAGCAGTGAGGCTTTCCTCATGGGCGCCGCATCCGACTATAATATTGACCCGCACATTGATACATGGCCTCTCTCTCTTCCTGCCCTGCACGCACTGTTAAAAGGTCCGGGTCTGGCACAGTATACAACAAACAACGATGACGACAACATCAATAATGCACACGACAATCTGGGCAACAGTTTGTTAGGTTTCCACGCAATCGAGTTTGTGATATTCCGTAACGGCCAGCCTCGTGCGGTGGCATCGTTCAACAATGCTTTCGACGATTATAACGATCGTGCCGATTTTACGGATGTCAAACCTATTGATGAGCTGAAATATGCCGTAGCAGTAGCCGGCGATTTAATGTATTCTATCTATCAATTAGAAGTATGCTGGAGTGGCGGTACTGAAGCACACAAGCAGGCTTTGACTGATTTAGAGTGGACTACTACAATGCCATCAAGTGACAAAACTTATGCCTGGAACATGGTTAATGCAGGTAAACCAGGAAGTACTTACACCACTATTAAGGGTGCTGTATCGGCTATTATTGCAGGAGATAAAGGCTGTGCAGGAATCTGTGACGAGGTAGGACAAACTAAACTGGGTAAGCCTTACGGTCTGGGTACAACACCAGAGAATCAGCAATCTGACCCTAACTACATTGAATCACCTTTCTCTCACAACTCGTTACACGATTTCTGGCATAACATCCAGAGCATCAACAACACGTGGAATGGAAAGTATGATATAGACAATACATCTACGACGATTGGTGAATACAGTTTTGCAAACTACTTTAAGAAGTATAATCCAGAACTGGGTACGAAAGTTCAGAATGCCATTAACAAAGCACAGCAGGCTATTAAAGCATGTCCTGAACCCTTCGTTGCAAACTATGACAAGACTCATCCTGAAGTAAAGGCTGCCATTGACGCATGTTCTGAACTCTCTGATTTGCTTGGACAGGCCAACGATTATATCCAGCAACGTAAAAAATAAAACAAGAATATCAGGCTCTCCTTTACAATAAAGGAGAGCTGTTAAAATCAAAAACATGAAGAATTATCTTTTAATGTTCTCTCTCGGAGTATTGGCAGTAACATCGTTTACAGCCTGTTCTGACGATAACACTGAGCCTTCGGCACGTACAAACTGGCCAAAAGATTCGCTCAGTGTATTCTCTTCGGCAGAATGGTTGCCTGGTGGAGAAAAGGGAACTACAAGCAACGAACAGGGCTGTTACTCTAATCCTGTTCCACAAATAGAAAACAATCCCCAGCTCTATACAACGTTCAAGACTGGTGAATTGTTCTTTGAGCACGATGCAAATACCTTTACAAAGCCCTTCTGGGGGCTGGGACCTGCTTACGTTCGTTCTGGTTGCGAATACTGTCACCCCTCTTATGGACATGGGAAAAGGCAGGATAAGTACCGCGCCAATACTATGGGCAACGGATATTTACTTGTAATTTATCACCCAACAGCAGGCACTGACGGAAACGGTAACGCTTATGCCGCAAACAGTTACATTAGTGAAGTGACGGGTATGCCACAGACAAAGGCAGTATATCCTTTCAAGGCACCCATTGAAGAAAGCGGTATTCATATTACATGGAAAACAGCAACCGATGAGCATGGCAATAAATTCCCCGATGGAGAAGCCTATAATCTGACCTATCCTGACGTGTCAATTGATCGTGATGCTTTCAATACGTCACCCAAACCAGACAATTATGCCGTACGCCTTGAATCGACTATCGGCATGTATGGTACTGGTTTGTTAGATGCCATCAGTCAGGATTCTATGAAGGTACAATACCAACGTGAGGCTCGCCACGCTACCCTGAATCCAGGAATGTGGAATGCAGGTGCCAACGACTGGGCTCCAACAGCATGGTATACTTTAGCCGATGGTACCAAACGCATTAAGAAATTCACCTACGCTATGACGCGTGCAGCTCTGCTCGACGGCCCTGGCGCTAATGCTATCTGGAATATTACCAACGTAACACGCTCCGACCGCCATTACCTTTACACTTCAAAGGCATGGGCTAAAAAGATGAGTGAGGATCAGGATGTGATTAGAGAAATCAAAAGAGACGGCCAATCGGCAACGTCTTGGTTGCATCCTTATTATGCTGATGGTACAGATACTGGTATCGCTCAGATGGTAAACAAGCTGCTCGGACTAAATACAAATACTCCCGCTAACCGCGCAGACTATGAGAATTACGTCATGCACAATGCTCCCTGGAACAATCAAGAGGAAATGAGTAATGACAATTTCTACGCCTTTGCCGTCTGGCACCGCGGACTTGGAGTGCCTCGTGCCCGCAACTTAGAAACAGAAGAGGTACAGCGTGGCAAAAAACTCTTCTATGCAATGGGCTGTACCCACTGCCACCGCCCGTCGTGGACCATCAAAGACGACACGGGCTGGCTCGACCCAATATCACGCCAATTCTGCAGCTTAGGCCATGGAATGCCAGAGTATAGCAACACCGTTATCTGGCCTTATACCGACCTTGTCCAGCACCGTCTGTTTATGGAGAACGACATTCGTACCGGATGGTGCCGTACAACACCGCTGTGGGGTCGTGGATTATCAGTGCAGGAAACCGGTGAAGGTTGCCGTTTACACGACAATCGTGCACGTAATGTGGTAGAGGCTATTATGTGGCATGGTTACAGCAGGCAAAGCGATGCCTACGCTGCTGCACAGAAATTCTACCACTTAAGCAAAGCCGACCGCGATGCTGTGGTAGCATTCATCAACGCAATTTAATATTATCTATTTATATCCGCCAGACAAAGTATCAGCTTGTCTGGTGGATTTTTCTTGTCAATAAAACACCATTTTATTTAGATTTCTGACTTATGAGAAAGTTTTTACATTTATTTCTGTTATCATTCATATTGATTTTTGTTTCATGTAATAGCAACGAAGAAGATGGAAACAAACAAAATGGTGGCGCATTATCATTAGAACAGGTACTTACCAACTGCATTGACCGTACCATTATACCTTTAAATGCAAAGACGGCACTGTATGCCGACTCTACCTATAACAGCATTGAGGCCTTACAATATGGCCATTTTACCCAGGCCCAGATTGACAAAGCTGCAAACCTTTTCCTTAATATGCGATTGGCTTATGAACAAAGTGAAGGTTTCTTCCTTGGTGCAAATGCTAATTATTCCATCGATTCTGACATTAACAACTGGCCGTTAGACCATCACAGTTTCGACCAGCTTATGGCAAGTAACAAGAGTTTAAGCGACCCCGAAAGCGAGTCATCGTCAATCGTCGGTTTCCATGCTCTCGAATATATTTTCTTTAGAGACGGACACATCAGAAGCTTTTCAGCTATCTCCGAAAGGGAACTGACCTATGCAAAAGCCCTTATCAAACACCTGAGAATAAAACTTTTTCAGGTAGAATGTGGCTGGACCGATGACAATGGCAAAGGGCATGTAACGCTTCTTAAGCTTAACGGAGTTCCCTATCTGGCTCCTGACGGAACGACATATCGCAATTATATGCTTACAAAATATACCTTACGCCAGTTGGCTGCCGCCCTAATATCGGGTGATCACGGACTCGTAGGTCAAACCGATGAGATTGCATACACCAAACTATTAAGGCCTTTCTCTACCGACTCTACCTATATTGAGTCGCCTTACAGCCAAACGTCACTCATCGATTTAGAGTATAACTTACGGAGTGTCTGTGCCATATGGTATGGCAATACTGACGGAGCGCCAGTACAAAACAAAATATCACTCGACGCATACTTCCTGAAAAACAACCTGGCTCTGGCTACAAAAGTACAACAACAGCTCCAGAGGTGTGACCGCGCATTACGTAATATTGCTTCACCTTTTGTCAATCATTGTCACGACAACAGCGTAAAGATTGCAAGTGATGAGTTTGTAGCCCTGTCGGATGTGCTGGGAGAGGTCGGAGATTACATCCAGTCGCATTAAGCACAGCCGGTTAATTATGGCCGGCTAAAGCCTGTTTATGTATCAATAAAAACATTATGATTAAGAAAATTTCGGCAGCATTGTACGTTCTTGTCATCGTATTAATGGCTACTGCCTCTATTATAGAGAACTTCGAAGGCACGCCTTTTGCCCATCAATATATATATGGAAGTTGGTGGTTTAACCTGTCATGGGCCTTGCTTGCCGGCTTTGGTATTGCGTATATATTGAAGCAAAGAGTCAGAAAATGGGATATTTTATTGCTCCATCTTTCATTTATCGTTATCCTTGGAGGAGCTTTTCTCACACACGTGCTGTCGTATAGTGGCATGATTCATCTGCGTGGCGACCAGCCTACGAACCAGTATTCGGAGATGATTTCAATGGAAAAGACCGAGAAACACACCCTCCCTTTCTATGTTAGATTGGATAAATTTGATGTAAAATACCACAGTGGTACAGAGGCTGCAGCCGATTATGCCACATATTTTTCAATTATTGACGGGCGCAATACCATCCACGCGAAGGTATCAATGAACCATATTTTCAATTATCGTGGCGTGCGATTCTACCAGGCCAGTTACGATACCGACAACATGGGCAGCTATCTTAGTGTCAACAGTGACCCGTGGGGGGTTACCGTTACCTATACAGGCTATGCCCTGTTATTCCTTACACTGTTGTGGTTACTGATTGATCCTAAAGGCACTTTTCGCCGTTTGCTCACATCACCACTATTAAAAAGAGGTGCATTAAGTATTGCATTGCTCACCCTTTTCAGCATCGTCCCACAGTCATCACGCGCTGCAACTACTATCGATAAAGCCACAGCAGCAAGCTTTGGCAACCTTTTTGTCAATTATAACAATCGTATTTGCCCTCTCCAGACACTGGCCATCGACTTTACAAAGAAAATATACGGCAAGCGTCATTATGGCGATGCCAATGCCGAACAAGTGCTGATGAGCTGGATTTTCTATACCAGTCAATGGAATAACGAGCCTGTTATTAAGGTGAACAGCCATGAAATATGCTCTCGTTTCGGACTCCCCGAATATACTTGCCTCAATGCTTTCTTCCATAATGGAGAATATACTCTTGGACGTTACGCCGCCGAATACCAGCAAGGACAAACCGATGCCTTTCACAAAGCGTGCGCAGAGATGGACAATAAAATAACCCTCATCATGCAATTACAGCAGGGTAGTTTGTTAACCATGCTGCCCGACACCCACAACGGCAGAACAACGTGGTATGCACCGTCCGATAGTTTGCCACAGCAATTAGGCCGGACGAAGATACTTTTCTTCAAAAACATTTTCCCAATGCTGTACAGCCAGGTTACCATGGGTCAGGAAACTACCACGCGCATGCTTATCGACAAGCTGGCCTTATACCAGAAAAAGAATGGCGGAAGCAGCTTACCATCCGACAATCAGGTCAAGGCCGAACATATTTATAATGCTATTCCCTTTGCTACTATTCTGTTTATTGTAAACCTTACGTTAGGTTTTGTAGCATTGCTGTTCACCATACGCAGAATGACCACGGTGCATGCTCCTGCCATTTCTGCCACACAGAAATGGGTTAACCGCTGTTTATCCGGCATGCTTATGCTGTCGTTCCTTGCCCTTTCATTCTCATTGGCACTGCGCTGGCTCATATCAGGCAACATACCTTTAAGCAATGGCTACGAATCAATGTTGTCAGTAGCCTGGTTCGTTCAGCTGTTAAGTATCATTGCTTACCGCAAGGCACACATTGTTTTAGTATTTGGTTTTCTGCTCTCCGGGTTCTTTTTGCTGGTGAGTCACATCTCACAGATGGACCCTTCCATAGGTCCGATGATGCCCGTTCTTAACTCACCGTTGCTAAGTATACATGTAAGCATCATTATGATGAGCTATGCACTACTCGCGTTAACGTTTATATGCGGCCTCACGGCCTTTATGATCATTGGCGTTAACCGTGTTCGTGGCATGAACCATACAGGCTCTTCTAACACAGACATACAGACAGAGAGCCTGCAAGTGCTTAGCCGTATATTCCTCTACCCTGCCGTAACTACCATGGGACTGGGCATCTTCATCGGTGCAATATGGGCTAACATAAGCTGGGGCACATACTGGAGCTGGGACCCTAAGGAAACATGGGCTCTCATTACCTTTATGATTTATGCCGTTGTTCTGCACACACAGAGCCTGCCTTTGTTCAGAAAGCCCATACCATACCATCTGTATATGGTTATCGCTTTCCTGAGTATCATCATGACTTACTTTGGTGTAAACTACATATTAGGCGGTATGCACTCGTACGCATAAGCCTGCTTTCGTACACAATAAACAATTACCCCGCCATTCTCTGCTTAGAGTATGGCGGGGTAAACCTTTATTTGATATTCAGGTTATGAGCCTGACCGTCTGCTTTACTTGGCATAAGCTACCGAGCGCGTTTCGCGAATCACGGTAATTTTAACCTGACCAGGGTATGTCATCTCATTTTGAATCTTCGTCGCTATTTCGTCACTCAGCTTCGTACTTTCCTCATCGGTCATCTTATCTGCGCCTACAATTACGCGAAGTTCGCGGCCAGCCTGTATAGCATACGTCTTTGTTACACCCGGATAACTCATGGCAATAGCCTCAAGATCGTTCAAACGTTTGATATAGGCCTCCACAATCTCACGACGAGCACCGGGGCGTGCACCAGAGATTGCGTCACAAACCTGTACGATGGGCGCCAGCAGGGTTTTCATTTCAACCTCGTCATGGTGGGCGGCAATGGCGTTAACAATATCAGGTTTCTCCTTACAGCGCTCGGCCATCTTGGCTCCAAGCAGTGCGTGTGGCAGCTCACTCTCCTCGTCGGGCACCTTACCAATGTCGTGAAGCAAGCCTGCACGTTTGGCCTTTTTGGGGTTAAGTCCCAGCTCCGACGCCATAACAGCACACAAATTAGCGGTTTCACGCGCATGCTGTAACAGGTTCTGGCCGTACGAAGAGCGATATTTCATTTTACCGATAATACGGATAAGGTCGGGGTGCAAGCCATGAATACCAAGGTCGATAGCCGTACGTTTACCCGTCTCTATGATTTCGTTCTCAAGCTGTTTCTTCACTTTTGCAACTACTTCCTCAATGCGAGCCGGATGAATACGGCCGTCAGCTACCAGCTGATGCAATGCAAGGCGGCATATTTCACGACGTACAGGGTCGAAGGCTGAGATGACAATCGACTCGGGTGTGTCATCAACAACGATCTCTACACCCGTTGCAGCCTCAAGGGCACGGATGTTACGGCCTTCACGTCCTATAATACGGCCCTTCACTTCATCGTTTTCAATATGGAAAACACTGACTGAATTTTCGATAGCCGTTTCAGTAGCCACGCGCTGAATAGTTTGTATTACGATCTTCCTGGCCGTTTGATTGGCATCCAATTTAGCCTGATCGACCACCTCGTTGATATAACTTGCTGCATCCAGACGGGCCTTGTCTTTCATGCTTTCAACCAGACGGTTCTTCGCTTCTTCGGCTGAAAGGCCTGACAGTTCTTCGAGCTTCACGCGCTCCTGTTCAACCATCTTCTCCAGATCCTGCTGTTTAACGGCCAGGAGTTTCTTTTCGTTCTCTATCCTTGCCTGCTCCTGCTCAACCTCTTCCTTGCGCCGTCCGAGTTCTTCCTGGCGCTGGTTGAGCGATATTTCACGCTGTTTCAAACGGTTTTCAGCCTGCTGAATTTTCTGATTACGCTGCTGAACCTCTTTCTCCAACTCGCTTTTCTTATTCAGAAACTTCTCTTTTACCTCAAGCAGTTTTTTCTCTTTGATGACGTCTGCGTCCCTTTTGGCCGCTTCCATCAACTGATTATATTTCCCGTTAATAATATAGCGGAAAACGACATAGCCGACAATTCCACCTGTAATTAAGGCTGCTGCGACTGCGATTATTATACCTGTCATTTATCTTTATGGTTATAAGTTATTCTCTTGTTGAGCGTATCACTCCGCCTTCAACACGGTTTCAATTTCAGAAGTAAGCCGTTGGAGAATATCATCATAAGGCTTTGTATCGTTTCGCTGCAATTCTCTTTGCAAGCGAAGACCAAGGTCTACCATAGCAAAATAAGTAATTTCCTTATCTTCTTTCAGACCTTTGAAGTTGTCATAATATACATTTAAGAGCGCGTTAATAAGCTCTGCATCCTTTCGATACAGCGATTCCTCCTCACGAGGAACCTTAAGCTCTACTACTCTGTCGTAGATATTCAGCTTTATGTTAATCTTATTCAGTTCGTCTTCTGGCATTGTTTCCGTTACTTTCCACTCAGTAGCGTGATACACTTGTTGACATCTCTAATGAGCTTATTCACTCTTTTGCGCGACGTTTCAATGTCACCGTCGCTCACTGCAAGCATTTTAGCCATTTTAAGATTGTCGTAATCGCGACGGATGCCCGAAAGCTTTTCTTCCACATCACGCAGTTGCCGGTCGCGCTCGTCGACCATAGCATAAAGCTCTGCATTCTCTTTCTTCAGCTCCTGATACTGAAGAAGCATCTGCCTTACGCGGGTAGCAAAGGTGTTGATAAGCCTTTCGTTAGCCTCCATACCGATGTATTTGCTTGCAAATTTAACTTTTTTATATCGTTCCAACAAGCTTTCGTGCCTAATTCTTTACCTGAACGGCAACAAAAAGCTTATGGCATTTTAGTGCTTTCCCAGTTTTTTCTCGGCAGCAGCAGCCTCTTCTTTCGACGGTGCCGGCTCTTTCTTTGCCAGCATTACTACCTGAAACACGAAGTCGGTAATCCACTTTTCCGAGAAATTAAGCTTTGTATTGTATTTACGAATACCCATGACAGCTTTGATAACACTGGGGTCGGTGTAGCTGTTTTTCGTAAAAATGTCCTGCACCGTACTGGCTGTCATGCGATAGATGGCTTTCCTGAATATTGACGGTACGCGCAGTTTGAACTTCATTAAATTGCCCATCAGCATCATCAAATCCTGCGTAAAGTTCTGGAATTGCACCAGATAAACCTGCATATCTGGCAGTTTTTTACAGTTGCGACGCACGCTCTGGTCAATCTCCTTAAAGAAATCGTCATCGGTTTTGTATATTTCTTTCATCATCTTCCTGCAATGACTCTTCTCGCCCATGCCCAGTTTATTGTTCAATGTAGGCACATGCAGCGTGGTCTTAAACATGCGCAGGTCGGGCAACATGGCCAGATTGGTAATGCCAAGCTGGGCAGCAAGCGATGCCTGAAAGTAAACACGAACAAGCGTCATGTAGTCTTCCATGCCTCCACTTCTGGCTTCTGTTTCCTTCTTATTGAAAATCCTTGATAATAATCCCATAGTGAAAATTTTATTTCGTTATTTTTAGTGCGTGAATAAATATTTGCAAAAATACAACAATATCATGAAAAATCAAAGGTTTGTGCATGTAAAATGCGATAACAGCACAATCTGCTATCTGCCGGCAGACGATAGCATCTGCAGCCCCGCAGCTCATTCAGCAAACACCGCCGTAGCGACACGCATATACAAAAACAGCCTGAACAACAACAAAATACGTCTATATGCCAACGCCTCATGCCCACTTCTCTGCTGCCTTTACAGTTGAAATGTCGTTGTACGGCGGCCGTCAGCAGCGCGTACGACGGCCGTCACACCCGTTGTACGACAACTGCCGTACGCATTGCTGACGGCCGCCGCACAACGAACAAACAGCCATAAACTATCGGGCATTAGCCAGCCATGCCGCATACCTTAGCATGAAAATGCAGCAGAAAAAGCATTTTTTCAGGTTAAACAAGCAAAAGTTCGATAACATTTCATACCTTTGCAATCTGAGAGAATCGGGCGAGTTATTATCCGAGATACTAAAGTATCTACTTGTACAAGCAATAATATTACGTAAAATGAAGGGCATAGTTTTAGCAGGAGGGTCAGGAACACGTCTGTACCCTATTACAAAAGGCATTAGCAAACAGCTCATACCCATTTTTGACAAACCTATGATTTACTATCCCGTGTCGGTGTTAATGCTGGCCGGTATCAGGGAAATCCTTATTATTTCTACCCCTTATGACCTGCCCGGCTTTAAACGGTTACTGGGCGACGGCAGCAGTTATGGCGTGCGTTTTGAGTATGCCGAGCAGCCCAGTCCTGACGGATTGGCACAGGCTTTCATCATTGGTGAGAAATTTATAGGCAACGACAGCGTATGCTTAGTGCTGGGCGACAACATTTTCTACGGTGCCGGCTTCTCGTCAATGTTGCGCGAAAGCGTGCGCATGGCAGAGGAAGAGGGCAAGGCTTCAGTCTTCGGGTATTATGTAAACGACCCTGAACGCTATGGCGTTGCCGAGTTTGACGACAACGGAAACTGCCTCAGCATTGAGGAAAAACCAGCACAACCCAAGAGCAACTATGCCGTTGTGGGCCTTTATTTCTATCCCAACAGCGTGGTTCATATTGCCAAAAACATTAAGCCCAGTGCACGCGGTGAGCTTGAAATCACGACCGTAAACCAGCAGTATCTCGTACAAAAGAACCTGAAAGTACAAACCCTTCAGCGCGGCTTTGCATGGCTTGATACGGGCACTCACGACAGTCTTTCGGAGGCAAGCACCTTTATTGAGGTTATCGAAAAGCGCCAGGGGCAGAAAATTGCCTGCCTTGAAGAAATTGCCTTCAAAAAGAACTGGATAACACGCGAGCGCTTGATTCAGGAAGCGCAGCCTATGATAAAAAACGGTTACGGACAGTATCTCATGCAGCTGGCCGATGAAAAGAAATAACAAATCATAAAAATACAAATGGAAGAAAACAAGCTTGCAGAGAGTATGGCTGCAAATTCTCAGGCAACGGCCGACGATCAGAAAGGGTTCATAAACCTTGGAGCGATCTACGCTACGCTGATTCTGAACTGGAAGTGGTTCGTTCTCTCACTCATTATTTGTTTGGGGTTCGCAGCCATTTACCTGCGATACACCACTCCTATGTACCAGGCTTCGGCCAAATTGTTGATAAAAGACAACGACGGAAGGTCGAACAGCCGGAACAATATGATGAATTCGGCAACCCTCGGTATTGTGTCAAACTCGACAGGTATCGACAACGAGATGGAAATTTTAACCTCACATTCTCTGGCCATTCAGGCAGTAAGAGACCTGAAACTGTATGCCGAATATTTCAGCGTAGGCCAGGTAAAGGATCTCATTCTGTACCGTACGCAGCCTATTTCGGTTGATGTTGATGCGGCTCATCTTGAGAAACTGAACCGCCCTGTCGACCTTTTAATTGAGCGTGAAGGCAGTGCTTATCATGTAACAGGCACCTATTTTGTTCCTCATGCTGATGACGGAGCAAGCGGTCCATACTCAATTGACCATACATTTACCACGTTCCCTGCCAGTATAAACACGCGTGCCGGCATACTTTACTTTACAACAAACGGCATGACGCCCATGCAGGACGAACAGAAAATGAGGGTTGTCATACAGTCGCCCAAAAACGAAGCATATAAATATGTATCGCGGTTGAGTGTTGCCCAGACCAATAAGAACACTACCATAGCACAGCTTGTGCTTACCGATGAGGTGCCACAGCGCGCCATCGATTTCCTCAGCCAGCTGGCAATATGCTACAATCGCCAGGCCAACGAAGACAAAAACGAGATTGCCGTGCGCACGGAAGAGTTCATTAATGGACGTTTAGAGAAAATCAATGCTGAATTAGGCAGTACCGAAGGCCAGCTTGAGAACTATAAAAAAAGCAACCGTGTAGTTGAGCTTAAGATGAATGCGAGCCAGGCTTTCAACAATGCCGACACCTATTCACAAAAGCTTTCGGAGGCCAATACACAATTAGCACTGCTCAACGAAATGCGTGGTTACATCATCAGTTCGGCCAGCAGGTATCAGCCTCTGCCCACAAACGTCGGCCTGTCTGACCAGGCAACCACTGCGCTTATTAAAGATTACAATGAAATTGCTCAAAGACGCAACCTGCTGCTACAAAGTGCAAGTGAGAACTCGCCGTCGGTAGTGCCTCTCACTACGCAGCTCGACCAGCTGCAAGGAGCCATTAATCGTGCATTGAATCAGGCTATGCGCAGTGCCGAAATTCTGCGTAACTCGGTAGCTGCACAGGCTGGCAAATATCAGGGACAGGTTGACAGGTCGCCGGTTCAGGAGCGTATGCTTAACCAGATTGGTCGTCAGCAAGAGGTGAAATCAGGGCTTTATCTGATGCTTTTACAAAAGCGTGAAGAGAACTCTATTTCGTTAGCGGCAACGGCCGACAAAGGAAAGCTGATAGATGCACCCGCAGCAGGTGGAAAAATTAGTCCGAACAACACCTATATTATGGGTATGGGTCTTATCTTCGGACTGGCTATTCCTGCCGTGATTCTTATCCTGATTCAGCTCCTGAGCTACAAAATTGAGGGACATGAAGACGTTGCCCGTCTTACGAAACTACCTATTCTGGCCGATGTTGCTGTTGCTGCAGATGCCGCAAAGAATAAGGCTGACATCGTCATTCATGAGAATAAGAACAACATGATGGAGGAAATATTCCGTTCGATGCGTACCAACCTGCTCTTCATGATGAAAGAAGGGCAGAAGGTTATCATGTGTACGTCGACTAATTCGGGCGAAGGAAAAACCTTCAATGCGGGTAACTTAGCCATGTCGTTCGCCCTGCTGGGTAAGAAAGTATTGCTTATCGGTCTTGACATTCGCAAACCACGATTAGGCGAACTTTTTGAATTGAACGATACCGCACGCGGTATTACGAACTTGCTGGTAAAAGACAGCCCCAGTGAAGAGCAGATAAAACAGCAAATTCTACCATCAGGAATCAACAAGCATCTCGACATAATGACGGCAGGTCCTATACCTCCTAACCCGGCCGAACTGGTGGCACGTGCAAGTCTTGACCTCATTATGGAACAGCTTAGACAAATGTATGATTACATTATTGTTGACACGGCGCCGGTAGGTCTTGTAACCGATACACTGGCCATAGGTCGAGTTTGCGACGCCACGGTATATGTATGTCGTGCCGACTATACGCCAAAGGAGAGTATAGAATTGGTAAACGGTCTGGCTGCTGAAGAAAAATTGCCAAATGTCAGCATCGTCATCAACGGTATTGATATGTCGAAGAAGAAGCATAGTTACTACTATGGTTATGGCAAATACGGCAGGTATGGAAGATACGGCAGGTATGGAAGCTATGGCAAATACGGCCGTTACAAGAGCTATGGTAACTATGGAAGCTATGGCAATTACCAGGAAAGCCACTACGGTGACGCTAATGATAATTCAGTAAAACGATAATGGCAACAATAGCAGTAGACTTTGACGGTACTATTGTAGAGCACCGTTATCCGGAAATAGGAGAAGAAATACCATTCGCTACCGAAACGCTCCGAATGTTAATAGCCGACCATCACAGGCTCATCCTGTGGTCGGTACGTGAGGGAAAGCTCCTGCAGGACGCTGTTGACTGGTGTAAAAAGCACGGTGTTGAGTTTTGGGCTGTAAACCGTGACTATCCTGAGGAAGAGGCTGAAAAGAACAATCATTTCAGCCGTAAGCTGAAAGCTGACTACTTTATTGATGACAGGAATATCGGCGGACTGCCTGAATGGGGCCAGATTTACCGGATGATTAATGAGCATAAAAGCTATGCTGACGTCATTAGAGAGACTCTTGGCAGAAGCTCTATTGACGACATTCCCAAGAAAAAGCACTGGTGGCAGTGGTAAAAGCCACAGTAACCACACAGCATAAAAATTAAAAAACGAAGAGGGTGCGCAGCAATTGCGCACCTTTTTTGTCATAGATAAAATTTGAAGTTGAAGAAAATGGCGTTATTTATTGATTATACCGGTAGAAAGTAATAATACCAGCGCATGATAAGAATGGCAGGAAAGGCGAAAATTAAAACTTTTTTGTAATTTTGTATACTATAATATAATAAGGTATATGGAGAAGGAAAACTTGAGAATCATATTCATGGGAACTCCTGAATTTGCCGTTGGCACATTAGAACGGCTTGTTGAAGGAGGATACAATGTTGTAGCCGTAGTGACCCAACCCGACAAACCCGTTGGACGACATCAGGACCATCTGCAGCCTTCGGCGGTGAAACAATATGCCGTAGAGCACGGTATTCCGGTACTTCAACCCATAAAAATGAAAGACCCTGACTTTGTAGAGGCTCTGGCATCGTATAAGGCCGATCTGCAGGTTGTGGTGGCTTTCCGTATGCTTCCCGAAATAGTTTGGGCAATGCCACGTATGGGAACGTTTAACGTTCACGCCGCTCTGCTGCCACAATATCGCGGGGCTGCACCTATCAACTGGGCTATTATAAACGGAGAATCTGAAACAGGAGTTACCACCTTCTTCCTTGATAAGGACATTGATACTGGACGAATCATACTGCAAAAGCATTTTGTGATACCCGAAGATGCCAATGCCGAATATGTTTATAATGGCTTAATGAAGCTCGGTGCCGACATTGCCGTTGAGACAATAGACCTTGTTCTTGAAGGAGATGGTACGGTAAAAGCAACCAGTCAGGACGAATGGATGGCAGGAAAAGAGCCTGTGGCTTTACACAGTGCACCTAAAATTTTTAAGGAGACTTGTGAGATAAACTGGGCACAGCAGGCAAAAGATGTACACAATTTTGTACGGGGACTGTCGCCTTATCCCGGAGCGTGGACCACTTTATATGCGGAAGACAAAGGGAGCGTGGCTGGAACCGTGATGAAAATATACAAAACGGTGAAAACCAATGAGCCTGTAACTGGTGAAAAAACCGGCACCATTAGGGCTGAGAAAGGTCATCTTTACATAGCTACTGTCGATAATTGGATAGAAATTGCAGAATTACAGCTTGCGGGTAAAAAGCGTATGGCAGCACGCGACTTCCTAAACGGTAACAAAAATATAGAAGAATATTGTGTAAAATAGCACTGCAATATAGCAGACAAAAAGCATAAAGCTATTTGCATACCAGTGTTATCATCTAAAGTATACTACATAAAAAAGCCTCTCACAGAGTATAAACTCTATGAGAGGCTTATGTTTTCTATAAAACCTTATGCAAGTTTACAGGTCCCAGCCCACTGCCGAAGCACCGAGAACAGCAGCTGAGCTGCCATCCAAACTGCTTACGAGGAACTGTGCCTTGCCCTTAAAGATGCGCAAAACATGCTTGTCATAGCTCTTCTTAATAGGGTCCATCAGCAACTTTCCTGCTTTTGTCAGTCCGCCAAAGAATATGAAAGCTTCAGGCGAAGAGAAAGCAGCGAAGTCAGCGCACGCCTCTCCCAGCATCTCTCCAGTAAATTCATAGATGCGCTTTGCTAAGGCATCACCCTTCTCTGCCGCCAGACTTACCTCCAAAGAAGTAATGTCTTCAGGGTTCAAATCACGTAAAAGTGATGGTTCATCTGTTGTTTCCAACAGCTCTCGAGCCGTACGGGCTACACCCGTAGCAGAGCAATAGGCCTCTAAACAGCCTTTTCGGCCACAGCCACATTCACGTCCATTCTCGCGAACCATGATAACATGGCCAAGCTCTCCTGCAAAGCCGTCGCTGCCATAAACCACTTGTCCATTGACCACAATGCCTGAACCAACACCGGTTCCCAATGTAACGTCTATAAAATTCTTCATGCCTCGTGCAACGCCATAAGTCATTTCGCCAATAGCTGCTGCATTAGCATCGTTGGTTAAAGCCACTGGAACACCAAGCCTTTTGGAGAACATGTCGGCCAATGGCACAATACAGTTGCGCCCCCATGAAAGGTTTGCAGCAAACTCTATGGTGCCCTGGTAATAGTTTCCATTCGGAGCACCAATTCCCATAGCCTTAATTTTATTAATGCCTCCGACCTGATCGATGATAATCTGCAAAGCCTCGACCGAAGCATTTACATAGTCTTCTACATTGTCGTAAGCCTGTGTTTTGATAGCTGTCGTAGCTTTTATCTCGCCACGTGAGTCTACAATTCCGAAAACAGAATTGGTACCGCCAAGGTCTAAGCCAATAACGTACGGTTTTAAAGTTAGTTGAACCATTTTGTTTATGTTTTTTACTATTCAGTTATTAGTCTTCAAACATATTATAAACAACTGTGCATATAATTCGCTAAAGCCTTAATTGCAGAACAATAGCACCGAAAACTATATATGTTAACATGGCAAAGTTAATAAAACATTTGTGAAAACAAACTGAAATTTAAATTTTTAATAAACATTTGTGTGTATATAAAAGAATTGCTATCTTTGCGTTACATAGATGAAAAGATGACACAAGAAGAAGACATTAAAAACGCCATTAAAGTACTTCGTGAAGGTGGCGTAATTCTTTATCCTACGGATACTGTATGGGGTATCGGTTGTGACGCTACAAATGCTGAAGCAGTAGCAAGGGTTTACCAGATAAAACATCGTGACGATTCAAAGGCATTGATTTGTCTTGTCGATTCAGACGCACGCCTGCAACGCTATGTTCGCAACGTGCCAGCAGTGGCATGGGACCTAATTGACGCCGTAACCAAGCCCACAACTGTTATATTAGACGGAGCTGTAAACCTGGCATCGAACCTCATTGCAGAAGACGGAAGCATTGCGCTTCGTATTACAAAGGAGCCGTTTTCGCACGAATTGTGCTACCGTTTTCAAAAAGCTCTTGTATCAACAAGTGCAAATATCAGTGGCGAACCTGCCGCACAGAATTACAAAGACATATCTCAAGAGATCCTCAATAGCGTTGATTATGTATGCTGGACGCGCAGACAGGAGCACAAATCACACAAACCAAGCAGCATCATCAGGCTTAAACCTGACGGCGAGATAACTATCATCAGAAAATAAATGCTGGATAAAGTTATTGCCTGGCGGGAACGGAGACTGACCGATCGTCAGATGACGTTGGTATTAGCCTTTATTATTGGTTTCCTGGCTTCGGTGGCAGGGTATGCCCTTCATCATCTTATCGGATTGATACAACGTCTGCTTACCGAAGACTTTATATCGTATGGTGCCAACTGGCTCTATCTTGTTTTCCCCGTTATAGGTATTTATCTTACCATGCTTTTTATTAAATATGTTGTCCGTGACAATATATCGCATGGTATTACACGTGTGCTTTATGCTATTTCTACGAGGCGTTCAAAGCTCCGTGGCCACAATTGCTGGTCGTCAATAGTGGCTTCAGCCATAACCATAGGCTTTGGAGGCTCGGTAGGTGCCGAAGCACCTATTGTGCTTACAGGCTCTGCAATTGGTTCAAAATTGGGGCAAGTGTTCCACATGGACAACCGAACGGTGATGCTTTTAGTGGGTTGTGGTGCATCTGCTGCGATTTCAGGTATCTTCAAAGCGCCAATAGCAGGCCTGGTATTTACTCTTGAAGTGCTGATGATTGATATGACTATGGCATCGCTTGTACCTATTCTTATCAGCAGCATTACGGCAGATATTTTCTCATATCTTTTCACGGGAACATCTACAATGTTCTCTTTTCATATTGACGGTGTGTGGCGCATCGATCGTGTTCCCGGAACAGTTTTGTTAGGAATATTCTGTGGTTTGATGAGCCTTTACTTTATGAGAACCATGAATTGGTGTGAAGGGAAGTTTTCACGACTTAAGGATCATCCCTATATCAGGCTGTGCATTGGTGGCCTTATACTAAGTTCTCTCATCTTTTTATTTCCATCTTTATACGGCGAAGGGTATGATACGCTCGGCCTTCTTATCAGCGGAAAGACACCTGCCGACTGGCAACAGGTAATGAACGGGTCGTTATTTTATGGGCATGGCGAGCTTTTGGCCTTATATATCTTTCTTGTTATGATGACAAAGATATTTGCAACCTCGTCTACAAATGGTGCCGGAGGCTGTGGCGGTACGTTTGCACCTTCGCTCTTTATGGGCGGTTTTGCCGGATTCTTATTTGCACGACTATGGAATATGGAGCAAATAGGAGTATATCTTCCTGAAAAAAACTTCACCTTATTAGGCATGGCAGGCGTAATGGCAGGCGTGATGCATGCACCGCTTACCGGCATTTTCCTGATTGCTGAAATCACTGGAGGCTACGCCCTTTTTGTACCATTGATTGTAGTTAGCGTTGTAAGTGTGATGGTTATATCTATATTTGAGCCACACAGTATTTATGCTATGCGTCTGGCCCGTGAAGGTAAACTGCTCACCCATCATACTGACAGGAGTGTGCTTACTTTAATGAATATGGACTCAGTTATAGAGAAAGACGTAACCACCGTAAGCCCATCCCTGCCCCTTAGCAAGTTAGTAAACGTGCTGACATCGAACGATTTCAACTTCCTTCCCGTCACCGATGAAGCGGGACGACTTTTGGGAGAAATCGATATTATGAAGATAAGGCATATCGTTTTCCGCACTGAATTGTATCAACGCTATCATGCCAGCCAGCTGATGACAACAGTTCCTGCCATACTTTATCAAAATGAGCCAATGGAAGAAGTCATGAAAAAGTTCGATCAAACAGGAGCAAATGCCCTGCCCGTCGTCGACATTAACAACCAGTTATTAGGTTATATCACACGCCAGAGGCTGTTTACCGTTTACCGTCAGTTCGTAGCCGACTATTCTACTGAATAGTTTTTATCTGCCTGAATGACATACATTTACGACGTAAAGACGCCAAAAATCGGGGCATTCTTTCCAAATTATCAAATAAATCAAGTAACTTTGCACCCTGAATTATGCCACTTCCAATAAAAATAGACTTATTAGAGTTAATCCTTAAGGGAATTATCATAGGTATTATAGCCTCTGCACCCATGGGGCCAGTGGGCATTCTCTGTATTCAGCGTACGCTAAAGAAAGGACGTTGGTATGGTTTTGTCACTGGCATAGGAGCATCTTTGAGCGATATTATCTATGCGTTGATCACAGGTTTAGGTATGAGTTTTGTAATGGATCTTATTACAAACCCTACCAATAAGTTCTGGTTGCAAATATCTGGAAGCGTTGTTTTAATGCTCTTTGGGATATATTGCTGGAAAAGCAACCCCGCCAGCCATGTCCATCAAAGCGGTCAAAGCAAGGGAAGTTACTCGCACAACGGTTTTACGGCTTTCCTTTTAACATTCTCAAATCCGCTTATTCTTCTTTTGTTTATGGCGTCATTTGCCCAGTTTAATTTTGTCATCCCCAACCATCCCCTGGAGATGTCGATAGGCTATATTGGCATTTTCGGTGGCGCTCTCATGTGGTGGTTCGGACTTACATGGCTTGTTGACAAGATCCGTGAGAAGTTTGACATCAACGGAATAAGCATACTCAATAAGATAATAGGCGCTGTTGTTGTTATATTTTCATTGATTATTTTGGTAGGGACTGTTTTTAACCTCTACTCTATACATTATTAAATCAGGCTTCATACCTTTATTGTATGTTTGTTGCACAGCAAATTCGCAAGACATCGATAGCAGAATATCTTCTGTATATGTGGCAATTAGAAGACCTTATTCGGGCTTACGGTTGCTCCATTAATCGAATAACTGACGAGTATATTGACAAGTTTCACTATACTGAAGAACAGAAAGCTTCAGAAATAGAGTGGTTCGGCAATCTTGTCCGTATGATGAACGAAGAGGGAAAACGTGAGAAAGGGCACCTCAATATCAATGCCATAACACTGCAAGACTTGTCTGACCTTCACCAGCAACTGCTGTCTTCCAGCAACTTTCCCTTTTATAACGCCGAGTATTATAAGGTTTTACCATTCATTGTTGAACTGCGTAACAAAGGCGATAAGAATGTAGACGAAATAGAGACATGCCTTAATGCCCTTTACGGTATCATGATGTTACGCATGCAGAAAAAAGAAATTTCAGAAGAAACAGAGCGTGCCGTTAAAGAAATAACCACATTTATCGGTATGCTTAGCGATTATTATATTAAGAATCGTGACGAAGGACTCGACTTCGGCGAGGAAGAATAATACGAACTTAATTCTTAAAGCTATGAACATTTTAGTTACAGGCGCCAACGGACAATTGGGCAACGAGATTCAGATTGTAAGTAAAAAGTCGAACAATCATTACATTTTCACTGATGTTTGTGAGGGTTATCAAAAACTCGATATTACCAATCTTGAAGCTGTTCGTGAAGCAGTAAGGGAGAATCATGTTCAGTGTATTATCAACTGTGCTGCATGGACCAACGTCGACAAGGCCGAAACGGCTGGAGATATTGTAGAAACTCTCAATGCCGTTGCACCTGAAAATCTGGCAAAAGCCATGAAAGAGGTTGACGGATTACTTGTTCATATTTCTACCGATTACGTGTTTGGGGGCGATCCTTACAACACACCCTGTAATGAAAATATGCATGGAACTCCTACTGGCGTGTATGGATTAACGAAGCTTCACGGCGAAGAGAAGATACAAGCAGTAGGTGGAAACTACATCATTCTGCGCACAGCGTGGCTGTACAGCGAGTTTGGACACAACTTTGTAAAGACTATGTTAAGCCTGACGGCGACAAAACCGCAGCTCAAAGTTGTCTTTGACCAGACTGGAACACCTACTTATGCCGGCGACTTAGCCGACGCAATATTCGACATTGTTGAAAACAACAAGTTTGAAGGACACAGCGGAATATACCACTTTTCGAACGAAGGTGTTTGCAGCTGGTACGATTTCACCGTCAAAATAGCCCAGATTTCCGGCCACACAGCATGCCAGATTCTGCCCTGTCACAGCGACGAGTTCCCCTCTCCCGTAAAGCGTCCTGCATACAGTGTGCTTGACAAGACCAAAATTAAGGAAACCTTCGGCATACAAATACCCTATTGGGAAGACAGCTTAAAGAAGTGTATGGCCAACATGAACGAAGCCTTACCCACACAAAAATGAACAAAGAGATAGAGAGAAGGCGCACATTCGCCATCATTTCACACCCCGATGCCGGTAAAACGACGCTCACTGAGAAGTTTCTTCTTTTCGGTGGACAGATACAAGTAGCGGGTGCTGTAAAGAGCAATAAAATTAGAAAGACAGCAACGTCCGACTGGATGGACATTGAAAAACAACGCGGTATTTCGGTGTCAACATCGGTTATGGAGTTCGACTACCTGCCCGACGGACAGGAAGGTGAGCCTTATAAGGTCAACATTCTGGACACACCGGGCCACCAGGACTTTGCCGAGGATACCTATCGCACGCTTACTGCCGTCGACTCGGCGATTATTGTGGTCGACTCTGCCAAAGGTGTTGAGGCACAAACTCGTAAGCTTATGGAAGTGTGCCGCATGCGAAACACACCCGTTATCATCTTTATCAACAAGATGGACCGCGAAGGACGCGACCCTTTTGACCTGTTAGATGAACTCGAAAACGAGCTGCACATCCATGTCCGACCACTTTCATGGCCTATCGGACAAGGCTTAAAGTTTAAAGGTGTTTATAATATCTACGAACAACAACTTAACCTTTTCACCCCGAATAAACAACGGGTTACCGAGAAGATAGCCGTCAACATTCAGTCGGCCGACCTCGATCAGCATGTTGGTGAGGCACAAGCTGCACGACTTCGTGACGATTTGGAACTGGTTGACGGGGTATATCCCGACTTCGAAGTGCAGGATTACCGCAACGCTGAGGTCGCACCGGTATTCTTTGGCTCGGCTTTAAACAACTTCGGTGTGCAGGAATTGCTCAACTGTTTCGTTGAAATTGCCCCCAGTCCCAAGCCTACAAAGGCCGAAGAAAAAACTATTATGCCCGATGATTCCAGGTTTACTGGCTTCATCTTTAAGATTACAGCCAACATCGATCCCAACCACAGGTCGTGCATTGCATTTTGTAAAGTATGCTCGGGAAAGTTTGTCAGGAACCAGCCTTATTACCATGTTCGATTGGAAAAAACCGTGCGGTTCTCCTCCCCTACACAGTTTATGGCACAACGAAAAAGCACTGTTGACGAGGCCTGGCCGGGAGATATTGTAGGCCTTCCCGACAACGGCATCTTCAAAATAGGCGATACTCTTACCGAAGGTGAGGTGTTACACTTCCGAGGTTTGCCATCATTCTCGCCCGAATTATTCAAATATATTGAGAATGATGACCCGATGAAGTCGAAGCAATTCCAAAAAGGCATTGAACAATTAATGAACGAAGGTGTTGCCCAGATGTTTGTAAACCAGTTCAATAACCGTCGTATCATCGGCACAGTAGGTCAGCTTCAGTTCGAAGTTATACAATATCGTCTCGAACATGAGTACAATGCCAGGTGCCGTTGGGAGCCTGTTCATCTTTACAAGGCATGCTGGATTGAGTCGGACGACGCTGCCGAGCTTGAGAATTTTAAGAAGCGTAAGTATCAGTATATTGCGAAAGACATTGAAGGTCGCGATGTGTTCCTGGCCGATTCGTCATACGTTCTCAGTATGGCACAGCAAGATTTTGAGCACATTAAATTCCATTTCACTTCCGAATTTTAACGTTACAGGCCTGCCCCTGCACTTCTTTTTATACAAGGGTGTGGGGTAAAGGCCAAACGTGAGTAACGTTTTACCAGCTATACCACTAACAAATGAACGAAACAGAACATCAGCCCGATTCTGTCTCAGTGGAGAAAACAACCTGTACAGCTCTCGTCAGCGACGAAGAACCACAGGATAACTGTTCGTGGTATGCCATGAAACTTTTCAGCATGCGCCAAAGCGAGGTTGCCGAAGCACTGCGTGAAAAGAAGCTGGAAGTGTTTATTCCTATGGAGTATGCCGACGTCGAAGACCGTACAAAACATATCAGGCGCGTACTCCGTCCGGTTGTAAGAAACCTGCTTTTCATCAAAAAAACAACAACCGAAAAGGGTATTCGCGATATTGTACTATCACTTCCCTACAAGGTTTCTATTGTAAGGAAAGAGTATGGCAGCCAGAAATATTACGAGATTCCAGCCAAACAGATGTTTGAATTTCAGGCCATGTGCAATCCCGATATACTGATGAAGCGGTTTGTAAGCGATGAACAGGCCCGGCTTAAAAAGGGTACTCCCGTCGTTGTTACGCACGGGCCATTAAAGGGTTTAAGGGGCAAGCTCGTTCGTGCCGACCGAAAATATTATCTCCTGAAAGAAGTTCCGGGCATAGGTGTTATGCTTAAGGTAACCAGATGGTGCTGCAAGGCTATTGAGGTTTAGCCTTCCTACCATGGCTAAACCACAATTGTTTCCAGCTCAATGCCTACTACTGCTTTACGCTTGCTATAAATTTCTGTAAGCGTTCAACATCTTTTACACCCACCGATACCTCAAACTGTTCGTTCAAATCAACGCCGGCAAACTGTGGATGGCGCAACAGGCCGACAGCCTTTGCATCGTCAGGTACAACGTTTCCCCCAAGCAAGAAAGGTATATTGCCCGTATAAGCCTCTATCAAGGCTATACCACCGTTATTTTTTTCAAGAATTTTTGAAACGCCGTCAACATTAAAAATAAAAAGGTCGGCACTGCCTTCATAGTGCTTACATTGCGCAAAGTCGGCCGCTGAATGTATATCAAGGCTTTTTATTACTTTAATATCTGGCACTATGTCAGGCACCAGACTACGTTTCAGATTATCGATCATCACCTCGCTTTCTTCTCCGTTCAGCTGCACATAATTAAGCGAATAGTTGTAAACCCTGCTGATAATGGTTTGTGGCATGTCGTCAATGAAAACTCCTGTACGGTATACCTCAGCAGGGATAAGTTCAGCAGGTTTCTCTCCTGGCTTCGAAACTTTCCTGAAACGCTCCCGGCTATAATCAGGAATAATGCCGGCCTGTGATGAAACCATCTGCACAAAGCGTTCGCTCGAAGGATAAAAATCGAACCCTATCATGTCAATGCCTAACGCCGATACCTCGCGAATGTTTCGGGCCTCGCGCATGCCACTTACCTTTATTATCATGATTTGTATGCTCTTTTCTGCTGGTTTTATCTGATAGAAATGATATGATCCTTACCCTCTGCCCTGCACAACATTAACCCGGCCTGCAACTTTTTTCTGCATTAAAAAGCAATATCAAGACCAGCCTCAACCGTTGTGTAATTCTTTCGCACAGGTACAATGGGCTTCGTATCGTAAATAATGCGATAGGCTCCGCGCACGCCAACCGTTGGTGTTATATGATACGTCAGGTCAACGGCACCGCCAAAGCGTGCACTTTTAAGATAGCTGTCGGGTTTGGCCTGATGGATAGCCGTTGTCGTTAAATCCCAACGGTCGCCAATGGTATGCTTAAAGCTGAGCGACAAATGGCTCTTTATGCTACGGCTATAAGCGTGCGAGGCAACTCCTGCCGGCGGATTGGGATATTGCCAGTTCTCAAATTCATAAAACAAGGCAACAGCAGCAAACAACAGGCAGTGCTTACTCTCGACGAAACGATAACGCGATTGCATACCCGCTGAAACCTTAAAGGTCATACCGCGGCTCTCAGCCCACTGCGATTCTGCGTAGGGATAAACTTCAAAAACACGGTGAAGCAGATACCTGTATTCAGCATGCACGTAGCCTCCACTCATTGTAATCTTCTTGCCATAAGTTGAAAACTCAAGCTTGTTGATTAAGTTGATAACCCTGTTGCGATGCAACAGCAAATTAAGATTGGCCGTATTCTTTACCGTTAGAATGTTTTCCTGCTCGGTTTTAAAGTCAACAACCGGGTTAAGCGTGCCCTGAATGGTTTTCGTGCTGTCAATATTTAGTGTCATGTTTTCCGTAAAAAGCATCTGCGCACGGGCAGTATTCCACATGGCTGTACATAAAAACACCAGCACAAACAGCCTGTTAAAGCGGCTCATATTACGGGAAAGCTTCCCGGCAAACTCAAAAAGGCAAAATTGTAAAGAACGGTTTCGGGCATGTTGTGCACACTTTTTATTATTCATCCTTGTAACCAATTACAGGTTCATATTATTCTATGCTATCTCCTTTAAAGTTACAAAGGTAAAGATAATATTCTGAACTATCCTGCCAACATTGCCAAACTTTTGTATGCTGTGGCCATAAAAATATGTTTTATGTACAGAATAGTATGCTACGATACTTTTATTTTGTATTTTCATGCCATTCATAACAAAAATACATCAGTTTGCATTGAACATACCACTATATATGTTAAATAGCAAAAAAACAAAGCAAAATATTTGCTTTTGTCGTATCAAAAACATATATTTGCTAAAGTATTTCATAGGTTTCGTACCGTTTTGTCGAAACCTTTGTTGAGGTTGGTCGCATCCTGCACCAACCTCTTTTGTATTTTATTGCATTTAAACTGTTAAAAATTTGGCAGAAATTCAAAAATGATATATATTTGCACTACGTATCTTTTAATTATAACAAGTAATTCATATTGCCTATTGATTGACTTTTACTTCATTAAAAGTAAAGATAAAACATGAAGAATCTTAAAGATATGTCGGACGAAGAGCTGGCATTATCCTACATGGAGGGTAACAATAAGGCATTTGATTTGCTGCTGGAACACACCCAGTCGAGGTTGTTTTCCTATATTCTTTTCATTGTTCGTGACGAGGATGTAGCCAACGATGTGTTCCAGGATACGTTCATTAAAATCATAGTAAAGCTGCGACACCGCAAATATGCTCCCACGGGTAAGTTTGCAGCGTGGTGCATGCGCATTGCACACAACGTGGTAATGGACCAGTATCGCCTGCAGAAAACAGAGCGAATTGTAGAGCCTACCGAAGATAACGACCTGTCAAACCTCTCACACGACAATTTGCTCGACTCGTGTATCGAAACCCGTTTCGTCAACGAGCAGGTAATAAAAGACATCCATACCATGATGGATATGCTGCCCACGTCGCAACGCGAGGTTGTTTATATGCGCTTTTATCAGCAAATGTCGTTCAAGGAAATTGCACAAACCACCAACGTAAGCATCAACACGGCACTGGGACGCATGCGCTATGCCCTTATCAACATGCGCAGGATGGCACGCGACAATAACGTTGAACTTCAACTGTACTAAGGTATTTCCCTACCCTGTATGGCAGGGAAATACCGCCTGTATGATTTTGTTATACACCGAGTATGCCCTGCTGTTATCTTTCAGCCTGCATATTCGCAGTTTGTTTCAGCCCATGAATGGTTGCCAACGGGTCGGCAGACTTAAAGATGTAGCTCCCGCTTACCAGCACATCAGCCCCTGCTGCTGCCAGCTTTGGGGCGGTAACATCGTTCACGCCGCCGTCAATCTGAATCAGGGCATGTGCACCACGCTCGTCAATAAGTCTGCGCAGGCGTTGCAGCTTGTCAACAGTGCCTTCTATAAAACGCTGGCCTCCAAAACCGGGATTGACGCTCATCAGCAGCACCATATCCACATCTTCAATTACATCCTCAAGCATGCACACCGGCGTTGAAGGGTTAAGGGCCACACCTGCCTTCATGCCGGCATCGTGAATTTGATGTACAACGCGGTTCAAATGAACTACGGCCTCCTGGTGCACACACATCATCATGGCACCTGCACGGGCTGTTGCATCAATATATTGCTCGGGATGAACAATCATCAGGTGCACATCGAGGGGCTTTTTACATACACTTTTCACGGCCTCGATAACCGGAAAGCCAAACGAAATATTAGGTACAAACGTGCCGTCCATTACATCACAGTGAAGCCAGTCGGCCTCACTGCGGTTAATCATATCCAGGTCTGACCTGAGGTTGGTAAAGTCGGCCGACAGTAACGACGGTGAAATTATGATACTCATCAGTCATATTTTCTATGCAGGCACACTGCCTAACTCAAACAAAGCGGACAAGGTTTGTCGGCCTTTTTAAGCACCTTGTACGAGTAGGCAATCTGGCGGATAAGCCGTAATGTCTTCTCTGAAGGTTTCAGTTCGTTGGGAGTAAAATTTGCCATAGGCATACTTATTAATGGTTTGTTGATACTGGTTAAACGCATTACGGTGGTAATTTATTACGTTTATGGCAGAATTAAAGAATTAAAAGATTTAAAAATACGCATCGTTACAGGCTTAGCACCATCGTTCGACGGCCGTCAGCTACGTTGCTGACGGCCGTCATACGCATTGCCTGACGATCGCCGTACGCGCTGCTGACGGCCGCCGCACCATAAGCACTGCACCATAAACCAGCTGCCATATGCCTGAAAAGTTTGAAGAAAATCAATGAAAAGACAGGAGAAAACCGACCTGAACAAATCGAAAATATTTGATATGAAGAAGCAACAAAAACTGTTTTACCACAGAAATAAGGCTTTTTTTTGTAACTTTGTACACCGATAACACATTATTAACAAAAACTTTTATATGAACAAAATTTTACGCTTTTCGCTCGTTGCAGCCCTGGCACTGGTCAGCAGTATTTCGTTTGCACAAACCACGGTAACCTTTATCGGAGGTACTGACAAGGGCAATATTGATGACGCTGGCAGCCACGGAGCCGACCAGGTAACCAAGGACGGTATTACAATTGCCACTACCGACGGGCTCTTTGGCTACACGTACAACAACAAGCCCGGCGGCGAGTATCGCACATACAAGACTTCGACATTCACGGTTTCGTCAACCGTAGGCAACATTACCAAAATTACGGTTACCTGTTCAGCCAAGGGAAAGATAAAGTATGGCCCGGGCTGTCTGATAAATCCTACCAGCGGTTCGTATACATTCGATACCAATGGCTACACGGGTACATGGACTGGCGAGGCAAATTCGGTAAGTTTCTCAGCAACCTTCAATCAGGCCCGCATGACGAAAATTGAGGTAACCTACACCCCTGGTGCCGTTACCCCCGGCCCCGTAGTGCCTGTAACACCTCCTGCACCAGCCGATACGCTGAAGCTTACCGTAACCGAGGCTATGCAAAAGGTAAGCAACGACCACGCATTTAAGCAGAACGTATGCGTAACAGGCATTGTATCGAAGATTGATGAAGTATCAGAAAAATACGGCAATGCTTCGTATTATATCTCTGCCGATGGTACTGAGGACGACCAGTTACAAGTATATCGTGGCCGCTTCCTGGGCAATACCAAATTTACTAAGGCCGATCAGCTGAAGGTTGGAGACAAGGTAACCATATACGGTGAGCTGATGTTCTATTCACAAAAGAACGTAATACAGGTTAGCAAGAGCCATATCATGGAAATCAACGGCCAGACAACGGGTATCAAAAATGTTGAAAACAACATGAAGAGCAATGCAGCAACCTATAATATGGCAGGACAACGTGTAGGTAAAAACTACAAAGGCGTTGTAATTAAAAACGGTAAAAAGTATATGAACAGATAATACGGGCTATACCATACCGTTTGCCTGCCGGAGAAAAATTACGGCAACGGCAATATCATGACAGCCGGAGAGCGCAATGATTCGCTCGCCGGCTGTCAGCGTTTACAGGCTGTTGGAACAGCATGACGAAAATGGAAACGGATGGAAAAAATCAGGAAAAAATATTTATTATAAGGTAGTTTTTCCTATATTTGCAGTATTAACGAAACTTTCAACAACATGGAAATGGATCATTGTCCACAATGTGGAGCGCCAATTGACGAAGAACAGAAATGCTGTCCCAACTGTGGCTGTCAGCTCAACAGGAGGCAAGATGGCAACTTCACGGCAAATTTAAACGAAGACGACCTTGTACAGCGAATACAACAGCGCATTCAGGGTGCAGGCAATATGGACATCGTTGACCGCTGGGGCCGCGTAAATCTTAATGATGTAAGGCAGGCTTCTCTGGGCAACAGGTTTCTGGCCTGGCTGCTCGACATGCTTGTAACGCTGCTAATGGCCGTACCTTGCATGACGATGTTTATGTTTACGTTAATTGAAACGGGCATGTTTCCTCAAATTTTCAACAACAACGTAAGAAGCACGAACAGTATTTTCCTTGTATATTTCCTGCTAAGCAGCATACTTTTCCTGATACCTGTACTTTACTCGCTGTTGAAAGACGGTATGAAAAACGGACAAAGCTATGGCAAACGATGGATGGGAATACGCGTGATAAGTATCGAAAACGGTATGCCCTGCACGTATTGGCAATCGCTTGCCCGGCAAATTATAAGTTTACTTATTGCATTTATACCTGCCTTTGGCTGGCTTATTGAACCCCTGATGGTGCTCTTTTTTGACGACGGCAGGAGGTTAGCCGACTGCGCTGCCGGCACATTTGTTGTACAAGACAAGGTATAACGGATTGTATTTCCATCATCAGCTTTATATAAAAACAAGATGGCGCTCCCTCGGGAAGCGCCATCTTGCTGGTTATAAACGTGATATTCAAACTTATTTTTTGCTGTTGCCGGCCGTCTTTTCTTCTGCGGTTTGCGGGACAGTATGGTCTTTCGGTGCTTTCCTGGCACGCTCTTTACCTTCGTATTTCACACGGAGCTTATCAACAGCAGCCTCTGTTTTCAACAGCTTTGCCTTTAAACGGGCTATCTCGCGGTCCTTCATGGCAAGCTCCTCATCCTCATTTCGTATCGTAGTTAGCAAGGAATTGAGCTGCTCATCATCAATATCCGAAGGATAAAGAGCATTAACACGGTTCATGAAATCGCCCAGAATATTCATGTAATTCGTAAAAGCGTCAAACGCACTGCTGTATATTCCACGGTCAATACCAACGTTTGAGGGCTTCGTTGTCATAAAGCGGAAGTTGTTACTGGCCTGCAAATAGTTCCAGTCTTGCATGATACGGGGCTCCTTGCAAATGCGTACGCGTTCGGCAACACTGTATAATTTGTCAAAGGCTTCGCGCTGCATGGGGTTGCCTAACCAGCTGCTTACATCGCGTTCCTCATCAACCCACGAAAGAGTATCGGGCACATCAAGTTCGCCCACCGATGTAAAATTCTTGCAAATATCCGACGGAGTAGAGAACGTTATGTTCTTATTTCTGGCAAAATGCGGCAGCGCATGAATAAAATTAAGGATATTTGAAGAGAGGGGCTGAGCTATTCCGAGCGCCGATAATTCCATAAAGATGTTGACAACCTGCTCTTCAGCAGGAAAGGCTGCGATACGATCGATATACTGATCGGCAAAAAGCGGGAAACCTTCCCAGCTGCTGTCGTTGAACCGCAGGCTTATATCGTCGCTCAATGCAACGTCACGAAGCAGCAGTTTTAGCTTAGGAGCCAGCGCACAACTGTAAACATAGTGGGGCGATTTCCATCCCAACACATGCTTTGCACCCTCTGTAAGCATGCCCTTAAAGCCGAGCTGGGCTACCTGTAAGCCAATATCGTCGCTGTAAATTAAAGACGAATTACGCAGAACTGTGGGCCGCTTGCCGAAATATTCTTCCATTTTCTGGCACTGCATCTTTACATCTGCGGCAAAGCTTGCAGGGTCTTTCAAAGCTGACAGGCCATGTGCGTAAGGCTCTGCAAGAAATTCTACACAACCCGTTTTGTTTAATTCCTGGAGCTTTTCTATTACTTGGGGTGCATACAATTCGAGCTGTTCCATACCTACTCCCGACAGTGAGAAGGCCACTTTAAAGAAGCGTCCGTTCTCCTTTATCATGTCGCCAAGGGTAGATAACGCCGGCATATACGAACGTTCAGCTATATCTGTGATGGTTCTTTCGTTCTCATAGTCGTCATAATAGTAATGATCGGTTCCTATATCAAAGAAGCGATAGCGCTTCAAATGAACGATTTGATGTATCTCAAAGTACAAACAGATGGTTTTCATATTGTTGTTTTGTTAGAGGGTTCTTATATTTTTATATCGTCCTTATATCGGAAAAGCATTGACTTTATATCAGAGGAAAAGCTGCTTGATATTAGAATAGGAATGAATTGTGTTCAGAAAATGAGTTAGTGGGGTTCAAAAAATAAATGACATTGTTTCAGAAAACAAACAGTATTATATCAGGAAAGGAACTGTGTTACACCAGAAGAAAAATAACCTTACGCCAGAAAAGAAGTTACATTATATCAGAAAAAGGGTTATCTTATATCAGAAAAATAATTGCTTTCTGTTTCTCACTGTGATATTTTACATCGGCAAGGGGTAATGTCTACACCACCGGCAAGCTTACTTCCAGTTCAGCGTACGCAGATATAGTTCCCTTATCCATGCGCCAACCTTCTCCCATGTAATCTGTGCTACCTCCTTTTTCCCTTCCTCTTGCAAGTATTTGAAAAGGCTCTCACGATGGCAAATACTGTAAATGGCATCGGCAAGTGCATGAATATCCCAGTAATCGACCTTAATACAATTGTCTAAAATTTCGGCACAACCGCTTTGACGGGAGATGATTGTTGGCGTACCACACTGCATTGCCTCCAATGGAGAGATGCCAAAAGGCTCACTAACCGATGGCATTACATACACATCCGAGCTTTTTAAACATTCATAAACTTGCTTCCCACGCATGAAACCGGGGAAATGAAAGCGGTCAGCAATGCCACGTTCAGCAGCTAAATATATCATCTGATCGAGCATATCGCCCGAGCCTGCCATGCAAAACCTTACATTATGCGTACGGTGAAGCACCATGTTTGCAGCCTCAACAAAATACTCCGGCCCTTTTTGCATTGTGATTCTACCAAGGAAAGTAACCACCTTTTCGCGGCCATGATGGTCGGGACGCGGTATGGATGCGTTTGCCTCACTTAGCGGATACACTGCATTATGAACGGTAAAAACCTTAGACGGGTCTTGATGGTACTGATTAATAACTGTATTTCGCGTAAGCTCACTGACGCACATGATACAGTCTGCATGGTCCATTCCATCCTTTTCAATACCATATACCGTAGGGTTTACGCGGCCACGGCTGCGGTCGTAGTCGGTAGCATGCACATGAATACACAAGGGTTTGCCGCTCACTTGCTTGGCATGTATACCCGCCGGGTACGTAAGCCAGTCGTGAGCATGTATAATATCAAACTCCTCTGCACGGGCAACAACCCCGGCAATAACCGAATAGTTGTTGATTTCCTCATTTAAATTAGAAGGATAACCGCCGGCAAACTCCATACATCCCAGGTCGTTGACGTTCATATAACGAAAGTCAGCATAGATGTGATCGCGGTAACGGTAATAATCGGACGGTTCCATAACGTGCCCGATACGACTTTTAAGATAACTGCTATCAACATCACGGTAAACAATGGGCACGCTATTCATTGCCACGATATGTGCAAAGGTATGGTCTTCATCGCCCCAAGGGCGAGGCAGACAAAGCGTTATTTCAACATCGCCCTGTGCATGCAAGCCTTCAGAAATGCCGAAATTGGCCGTAGCCAGGCCGCCATAAACATGTGGAGGATACTCCCATCCAAACATCAGAACTTTCATAAACAGCCCTCCTATTGTTTATATTTATAAGTATCCAGAAAATCAAGTGCCCGCAAAATTTCTGCAACGTTCACGGCAAAAGAGATGGCACCTCGTCCGTAGAAAGGCGGATTACCATCGAAAAGTTCTGGAATGGTTCCCAGACAACGATTAAACATTTCGTCTTCATAGCTCATCAGCTGTCGCTCGATAAAGCTAAGGCGTGTACGTTTATATAATTTCAGGCAGGCTTCCATGTAAAAACCACCCAGCCATGGCCACGCTGTTCCCTGATGATATGCGTTATCACGCTGAATTTGCGGGCCGGTATACATAGGATTATAGCCACTGCTCTTGGGCGATAAAGATCGCAATCCCTTCGGCGTAAGCAGCTCACGTGTACAAATATCAAGCACAGTTTTCTTTTGATCAGGCGATAACGGGGAGTAATCGAAAGCCACAGGGAATATCATATTCGGCCTGACGCTCCAGTCTTGCTCGCCGTCACTTACATAATCAAAAAGGTAACCATAGGGAGTTATGAAGGTATTTAGAAAAGCTTCTCTGCATTTTTCAGCCATCTCCTCGTAACAGGCAGCACGCTTTTTCTCGCATTTTGCAGTGGCCAGATGTGCTGCAAACATCAGGTTATTATACCAGAGAGCATTAAATTCTACTATAAAGCCTGTGCGAGGAACCACTGGACGGCCGTTCACTGTGGAGTTCATCCACGTTACTGCTTTCGTACGACCATCGGTTTTTAACAGTCCGTTGCTGTCAAGTTTGAGGTTAGGGTGCTTGTCGGCTGATATATAATCAATAATATCATATACTAATTTGCCATACCTTGTGATACAGTCGTCTGTACCTACTTTCTTATCATATTGCTGAACGCACCATATTGCCCACAGGGGAACATCGGGATGTTCCAGCTCTGCAATATTAACCGTTTGCGGCTTGCCGTCCATAAACTCGCGCAATCCTTTTGCCGCCGTAGCCATTGCATCCTGAAAATAATCGTTTTCTTCGATTGAAAGGGTCAGTCCCGGCAATGCAATAAAAGTGTCACGGGCGCGTCCTTTAAACCACGGATAACCTGCAAGAAGATAACGTTCGCTGCCTTTTCCGCGAACATGAAACTGATGAGCCGCATTAACAAGGCAATGAAAGAAGTTGTCACGCGGCGAACGCTTATCTACTTCCTCGTCAAAAAGCTTCTTCAATGTGCGTACACTCGATTCGGACGTTGATGCAGCGAAGACCACACTCTCACCTTTTTTTATAGGCAATTCAAAATAACCAGGCACATAAAGGTCTTCATTCGAAGCATAGCCACGCTCCTGTTCTTTGGGATATTCGATGCCACGATACCAGTCGGGCTGAAAAACGAACTGCGCTTTCTTTGAGAATTGCATGTAAAGATCAGGATACCCTGCATACATGCACGTACGTATGCCATTGCTTACCTCATGGTAATCGCGACTGGCCACACCGTTTTCGTGTGTAAACTGCCGTACGCTTCTGAAAGCTAAAAAGGGTCGGAACTGAAGGATTGTTGAAGAATGAGCATCAACCAATGTATATCTTATCAGGATTCTATCCTCATAATGCTGGAAAACCACTTCCTTTTTCAGCACCACTCCTCCCACACGATACACCGTAGTTGGTACTTTATCGCAGTTGAAAGCCTGAATATATTTATGACCTTTCGGACTGAAATTGTTGCCCTGATACTTGTGAAGTCCCAGATTAAACGCTGCCCCGTGTTGTAAAACAGAACTGTCTAACGATGAAAGAAGAACGTGATTTTCATCGTCCAATGCTGGTACGGGAACCACAAGCAGCCCATGATACTTGCGCGTATTGCAATCGACGATAGTTGAATATGAGTATGCGCCTGAACGATTAGTTCGTAGAAGCTCCTTCGAAAGAGACTCCTGAAGGTTAGTCATCAGCGCTTTTTCAAACCGGATATAGCTCATAGTTGTTATTTAGGCTTAAAAATTACGTCAATTATATGCAAGAAAGGCGGTTAAACAGAGTTAACGTTTGCATTATTTTCTCCCATCAAAGTTAGAGATAAATTTTTTTATTACAAAAAAAAATGTAAACAATTTAACCTCTTACACTAAATTTATGCAAGAGGTTATCATTTATAATGAATAAGAATACACGTAAGATATTTGTCTTCCTATTCCATTAACAGCCTTATTTCAGATAGTTTTTTATCCATTGGCAGTGCAGCATCCAGCCAATGAATGGCAATACCCCGACGTTCCATACCTCTGAACCATGTCATCTGGCGCTTGGCAAACTGATGAATAGCAATTTCCAACCGCCTAAACATCTCATCATATGTCAGCTTGCCTATGATATATTCGGTAACATATTTATACTCTAACCCATAATAAATCAGGTCATCGGGAGCTACCCCGTTATCAATAAGCGAGCGGATTTCCTCTACCATTCCTTCAGAAAGACGCTGTCGAAGCCGCCCGGTAATTTTCTTTCGGCGTTCCTCTCGTGCAATATTCACACCAACAACAAGTGAGTTAACCGCGGGCATGGCACGCAAATCTACGGGATGTTCTATATTATAGGTTTCTATCTCTATGG
Organism: Prevotellaceae bacterium; assembly: GCA_015256945.1. Classification (GTDB taxonomy): domain Bacteria; phylum Bacteroidota; class Bacteroidia; order Bacteroidales; family Bacteroidaceae; genus Prevotella. The sequence continues at coordinate 77,460 of JABZLB010000009.1, forward strand.
CACGAATGGCACGCTGACACGAGTCAACGTCGGTTTGATTGTGCATGACAGTCCCCGTCTGTGCCTTTAAATCCACAAGCATCTGCGTCAGTTCAGCAAGCGTTTTATTCTCTAATTTCTTCCTTAAGACATCATTCTGCGGCACAGGCGACAAGGCATATCCTTTCAGAACGGCCTCAATATAAAGTCCCGTTCCACCACACAGCACGGGCGTCTTCCCTCGTTCCTCTATATCATTATATGCCTTATGGAAGTCGTTCTGATATTGATAAAGATTATATTTCGTCCCAGGCTCAGCTATATTAATAAGGTGATAGGGAATCTCTACACCGTCAACCTCATATTCAGCAAGGTCTTTTCCCGTGCCAATATCCATTTTCCGGTAAACCTGTCTTGAATCAGCACTGATAATTTCTCCTCCTATTGCTGCTGCCAAACGTGTAGCAAGCTGTGTCTTTCCGCTTGCAGTGGGCCCCAAAATGGTTATCATCTTCTTCATAGCAGCAAAAGTAGACAAATTCCTATAAATAAAAAAAGGTGTGCAACACTTTTGTATTGCACACCTGTTATTTCAAGATTTTACAATCTCAATTACCGTACGGTATTACTTCAGTTCTGCGAAGTACTTAATTGTACGTACCATCTGAGATGTGTAAGAGTTCTCATTGTCGTACCAAGATACCACCTGAACCTGATAAGTATCGTCGTCAATCTTGCTAACCATTGTCTGAGTAGCATCGAAGAGTGAACCAAAACGCATACCGATGATGTCAGAAGATACGATCTGATCCTCGTTATAGCCGAAGCTTTCAGTAGCTGCAGCCTTCATTGCTGCGTTGATACCTTCAACAGTTACGTCCTTACCCTTAACAACAGCAACCAGAATTGTAGTTGAGCCAGTAGGAGTAGGTACACGCTGTGCTGAGCCAATGAGCTTGCCGTTCAGTTCAGGAATAACCAGGCCGATAGCCTTAGCTGCACCTGTTGAGTTAGGAACGATGTTGCAAGCACCTGCACGTGAACGACGAAGATCGCCCTTACGCTGTGGGCCATCAAGAATCATCTGGTCGCCAGTATAAGCGTGAATGGTTGACATGATACCGCTCTGGATAGGAGCATATGCGTTAAGAGCTGCTGCCATAGGAGCCAGACAGTTTGTGGTGCATGATGCAGCAGAGATTACTGTATCAGCAGGAGTCAGAGTCTTGTGGTTGGTATTGAATACGATAGTAGGAAGATCGTTACCTGCAGGAGCAGAGATAACAACTTTCTTTGCACCTGCTTTCAGGTGAGCTGAAGCTTTTTCCTTAGATGTATAGAAACCTGTGCACTCGAGAACAACGTCTACCTTGTTTGCAGCCCATGGGCAGTTAGCAGCGTCTTTCTCTGCAGAAATCTTAATCTCTTTGCCGTCAACAATGATAGAATCTTCTGTGGCCTCTACGGTGTGCTTGCCTTCACCGTACTTGCCAGCGAAGCCACCCTGTGCCGTATCATACTTTAAGAGGTGTGCAAGCATCTTAGGACTTGTAAGGTCGTTGATAGCAACTACCTCATAACCTTCTGCTTCAAACATCTGACGAAAGGCCAGACGACCAATACGGCCAAAGCCGTTAATAGCTACATTTACCATTTTACTTTAGTTTTTTTATAAGTGTTTATAAAAGATGTTCGTGTTACTTTTTTCCTTTATTGCACAGCAAAGTTACAAATTATTTTCTAATTTTGCAATCGATACATATATTAAATAATATAAAAAGGAGGCTTCTGTAATATCGACTTGTCAAAACGGCTTCGTTATCACTCCTTTCTTTACGAACAAAGATTATTCAATCACAATTAAAAAATTATGGGAAAATTTCTAAACGAGTTTAAAGAGTTCGCTGTAAAAGGCAATGCTGTTGATATGGCTGTGGGTGTAATTATCGGCGGTGCTTTCGGAAAGATTGTCAGCAGCATAGTTGATGACCTCATCATGCCGCCCATAGGATGGCTCATTGGTGGTGTAAACTTCTCTGATCTTAAGATTACTCTTCCTGCAAAACAGCTTGCAGAGGGTGTGGAAACGCAGGCTGCCACCATTAATTATGGCAGTTTTCTGCAAACTACACTGAACTTTATCATCATAGCTTTCTGTGTATTCCTCATGGTCAAGGGCATCAATAAGCTTTCGGCAAAGAAAGAAACCGAGCCTGAAAAGCCAGCACCTGAACCAGAACCCTCAAACGAAGAGAAGCTGCTTTCAGAAATCAGAGACTTGCTGAAGCAAAAGTAAGCTATTCCTGTTTCGCCTTATTTTATCGGGAGGAAACAGTACACATAATTATATTTCATCCTTACGGGAAAGTGTGTTCTATTGCCATCTTCTCCCGTAATGGCATGATACATCCCACATGCCTTTACTGCCTTAACGCCATAAAAAGCTAAGCACCTGGCATACTCCCTGTATCATATGCAAGCTTGTGTAACAGTATTTATAGTATACTAATTCCTGTCTTCTTATTTTAAAACGCTAAGAATGCATTGTAATCAGTTTACTTTCTATCTCTATTATATCATACTGCATAACCTCATTATTGCCTTTATCACCGTTTTGCATTATATTACAAATATTGAAAAACCAATTGCAGCATAACTAAAACATAATAAATCCCCGAAAGTTTTCGTCAAACCTTCGGGGATTTCATTTATCTTATTTCATTTTTTCGTAAGAAGAGAAACCTTAATTTTTCCACGGATTCTTGTCAAAATTTTCTTCATCTTCCTCCATGCCTAAGTCCATTTGCTTGGCTCCTGCAACTCCTGGACCTACCCGACTGTAAAACACAATAACGCTGTCGTCACATACTTTGCCTTTTCCTCCAAGCTGTACCACGTCTATGCGTGGACTTTGATATATCTTTTTCATTCTTTTACGGATTTTTCTTGATTGTATATTATAAGAACTGCTTACCTTATTATAACTTTCTGTCCCCCGTGGATATAAATTCCACCCTGTGTAGGTTTACCCACAAGGCGTATACCGCTTAGCGTATACCATGGCTGGCTGGCAGCTTCAACAGGATTATTTATAGTGCTTATACCTGTTGTCTGACTGTCAACAAACTGGATATTAATCTTGGCAAAAGCATACGATGATATACCATTGGGCAGACACAAATAAGCACGGCCGTCAGGAACCAGTGTGTTCTCGCTATGATAAAAGCCTGTATCGAAGCCACTACCACCCGGATGCCAATAGAAATTACGGTCACCGCTTGCATCATCGGCTACCGTTGTACCTTCACCAGGCTTCAGATAATTAGTTGTAGCGGTTGTTGCTGCAGCATTAATATAAGGCAGGTATACCTCCGAAAAGGCAGATGTATTACCTTTAAAAAGGAATCCTCCGGTGGCACGACCTACGGGTTTACCATAAGTTGCAGCAGATGTTCCAAAACCTTTCACGGTCGTAGTGCCCGCAGAAAGTGACAAATCTTCAAGTGTGAGTACACCCTCCTTCGCTTCAGTGGACGAGGTACGGTGCTTGTCAACATAGCTTTTAGCTGCATAGGCCGTTATGTTAGCCAAAGGATCTGGTGCGGCAGCATGTACATTAAGGGTTGACAGGCTTGGCGTAAAGCCAATATCGTTAATACCAAGTGCTTCTGGATCTTCACAATCAGCTTTTGTCATGCCGTGCATGAGGTCGTAAGTGTTAGTATAGGTAGTTCCTTCATACACGCTTTCGCTTGCTGTTTTAGGAATACTTCCTGAGGCATATTTTGTTCCATCAGTCTGTTTACTAAGCGTCACTGGCGAATAAACCATTGTTTTATCCAAAGGTAAATGCCATTTTGCAGCATACAATGCAGCCTTTCCTTCAGGAACAATAAAGCGTCCGCCCTTAATATTATTACCAAGAGATGTAGCTGGTATTTCATTCACGGTTTCCTCATCTGTCAAACTCACCACAGTAGGATAGGTATTAAGATAGATATGGGAATCATAAGTATGATAACCGTCATAATAGCTACTGACCTTAAGATCACCTCGCAACTTCAAAAATTTAACTGGAGCGCCGGTGAACATTTCCGACCCTGATACTTCTTTCAAATTGGGAATATTGACATATGACAATGACGTAGCACTTCCATTGAAAAAACTCGAATAAATTATTTTTTCCAGTTTCGGAGCATCAAACCTTTCCAGCTGCGGTGCATAATATTCGCCTATACTACTATAATCAACCATTTCTTTTAAGTCTGGAAAGGAAATATGAGTCGTCTTCACGAGAGTCGTTCCTCCATGCGCAGCTATGAAGCCTGAATGCGAAAATTTAGTAAGCCCTGTCACGGTCAGGCTTGCGCAACCCATAGCAGCGAATATAGCAGTTCCTCCTTCAATCACACAACCCTCACCCAAATTAATAACCGACATTAAGGGCATGTTCATAAATGAGAAACCTACATTTTTAATGTGAGTAACCTTTGAAAGATTCAAAGAAATAAGGGATGGTAAGTTGCTCATAAAGTTTTGCCCACTTTCAATAACTTCTAATTCTGGAAGGCTTAAAGTTTGTAAAGCTGGCATATCATTAAAGATATTATCACAACAATGTATCGCTTTTAATGATGGCAATTCAAGTATTTGTAAAGAACCTAGATTAGAAAAACCTGGTTCATGAGGGTAAGGAGTACCATTAATGGTTGCAAGTAAAGGAAGATTCAGTGTTGTGAGTAAAGGAAGATTAGAAAACGCAAAAGCAGCATCAATATCCTGTAACTTTGGGAAGGAAATACTTGTAAGTACAGGCTGACCTCCTATCAACGATGAGCCAATAGGTTGATATCCACTTACAACATGCTTTATAGAATTTCCTGTAAGTGAAGTAAACCCCGTTGTCGAACCACCATAAACTTCCAATGTTGTTACATCATAGTTCTTGCTATTATAAAGAACTGTTTCCGGAATTACAGCTGCTCCCGAAGTTAAATCGGTAGCTACAACTGTCGCTTCTGTACCAGAAAAGGTATACGAAAAATGTCCCACCTTAACAGGTGTAGGCGTTTGTGCCATTGTTTTGCCAGCCCATGCAAATAAAACTATGGAAATAGCAAGACATAAAGAAAGTTTAAATTTTTGCATATTTATTTTGAATTAAAATTAGTTATCCATACCTAAACCGTTCTCAAACAAGAACAGTTTTGAGAATACAATACAAGCATACGTTTATAAAACGCATGCAAGGCAATATTAAAGAAAAAACGATGTTGTAATATCAACAGCATGTCAGCGCTTAAGCGTTGCCATACTGTTAGAAGCCTATAAGTTATATTATAGGTGTGTGTGTGTGTGTGTTAATAAATTATTTGAAACTGCCAAATAATTTATAATAAAAAAACGTAACTCTGATAACAATTCCTGTGTTGCAACATAAAAGTATGCTGCTATATACAATAAATTTCCACAGAATTGTTCTAATGCCCTAATCATCTCTCTGTTGAATTGTGTGCAAAGTTAGATATTCTTTTGAAAAGAACAAAGAAAAATGTATAAATAATCATTTAAAATCATGTATTTTAAAAGTATAAGCCGCTACATTATATATAAATTTATAACTATTCATATCAGGTTATTCTCTTTTATTTATAAAACTAACTACCTTTGCATAACACATATATAACAGACTCCAACCAACTAAACCATCCCAACATATCACATGAAAAAATCAACATGGCGCAAGCATCATAAATGGTTCGGACTGATACTGGCTTTCTTCATTATCATGTTCTCGCTGTCAGGACTGGTGTTAAACCATCCCTCACTGTTTGCCAGATTCGACGTAAGCCGGGCCATCCTCCCGCCATCCTATCATTATCATAACTGGAATCAAGGGTTAATCAAAGGAAGTATTGTATGGAAAAAGCAGGTGTTGTTATATGGAAACAACGGTATATGGCTTACCAACCGTGAGGCTTCGGCCTTTACCGCTTTCAATAATGGGCTGCCCGAAGGTGCCGACAACCTGCAAATTCGCGGACTTGCCGAAACCAGGCAGGGCCAATTGTTTGCTCTTGGCCAATACGCCCTGTTCCAGTTGCACGGCAACAACACCTGGCACGAGGTTTCGTTACCCAACGATGAGGGCGACCGACTGACTGACATCACCGTAAAGGGCGACAGCATAGTTATAACAAGTCGCTCAAATGTATACCTCTCCCTGCCGCCCTACCGCCATTTTAACAAAATAACCCTGCCCGCCTCACAGAATAATGACGGCAAGGTTTCGCTCTTCCGGACGATATGGTTATTGCACAGCGGCGAGCTGTTTGGCACGGCAGGTGTCATGATTGTCGATGCCATCGCCATTGTTCTCATATTTTTATCCCTGTCGGGCATTGTGTACTGGTTTGTACCTATCATCACCAAACGCCCGGGAAGCCGTGCCATGCGCATGTTCTCTGCATGGCATAACAGCATAGGCAAGCTCACCATCGCCCTTACATTATTTTTGTGTATAACCGGCTGGCTGCTGCGACCGCCTGCCCTTATAGCCATTGCCTCGGGCAAAATACCGCCTGTACCGTTCAGCACAATGGACAGCCGCAATGCCTGGCACGACAAACTTCGCTCGCTACGGTATGATAATACGGCCGGCGAATGGCTGATGTATTCGTCAGACGGTTTTTATACGATGAAACAGCTTGGCGACAAACCCGCAGCCGCAGCGGCACAGCCTCCTGTAAGTGTAATGGGAATTAACGTAGAAGAAAGGGACAGCGACGGCACATGGCTGATAGGATCGTTCAACGGTATGTACCGATGGGACCGGCGAAACAACCGTGTTACCGACTACTTTACAGGCCAGCCCGCCCGTCCTGCAAAGGGAATCCCCGTCACCGACAACGCCATTGCCGGCTATTCGCCCCACTTTGGCAAAGGCCCTATTGTCATTAACTACGGCAAAGGCACCACAGCCCTCCCCATGCCACAACGGATGGAAGTGCTCCCTATGTCGCTGCGCAACGTTTGTCTTGAAATACACACGGGCCGAATGTACACTTTCCTCGGAGGCGTTACGGTGCTATACATCTGCCTCATGGGCATAGCCGTATTCTGGTGCCTGTGGACAGGCTGGAAAATCAGGTACAAAAGGTAGCCCCGGACAGCAAATGGAATCATGACCAATAACCCTTGTCATGATTCCATTTTTCTTATATTCCGCTCCCCGTCCGCTTTTGCCATAACACATAACGGCCCTGAGCTTCACGCTTTATGCCTTAATGTTTCCACATCAGGCCTGATAAGGCACTGCTCTGGCAGCGTTTTGTCAACTGTATGGCGGCCGTCAGCAACGCTGTTGACGGCCGTCATACACGTTATGCGACAATCGCCGTACGCGCTGCTGACGACCGCCG
>JABZLB010000056.1 GCA_015256945.1 Prevotellaceae bacterium
GTATGACGGTCGTCGTACGCGCTGCTGACGGTCGCCGTACGATGAGAAGAAGGAAATAAACATGCAGGTGTTGCTTTGCAACCTGGTTGCAACAACGATGTATTAACTTTGCCATTAGAAAACAAAACATCAATTAAAATATGGATAAGAAACTACTATTCAGAATTATTCTTGCAGCATCAACGCTTGCCCTGGCCTGGTTTGTTGTGCGAACGGTCAATATACCGTTGTGGGCACAGCTTGTCGTTTATCTGGTACCTTATATTATTATCAGCTACGATGTTATGGGCGAAGCCCTGGAAGAGGGTATCAAAGAGCGTAATCCATTTAACGAAGACTTCCTGATGTGCATTGCTACACTGGGTGCTTTGGGTATCGGATTTCTGCCAGGAGCCGAGCCTCAGTTCGTAGAGGCGGTGTTTGTTATGCTGTTTTTTCAGGTGGGTGAGCTGTTTGAAGACTATGCTGAGGACAATAGCAGACGTTCAATAGCGGCTATGATGGATATTCGTCCAGACACAGCCTGTGTAGAACGTGACGGTAAGGTGACTATTGTAGCGCCTGATGATGTAATGATTGGGGAAACAGTTGTGGTTAAGGCTGGCGAAAAGATACCGCTTGACGGTACTGTTCTTGACGGCCGTTCGAGCCTGAACACTGTGGCTTTGACTGGAGAGAGCATGCCGCGTGAGGTAAAACCCGGCGACATGGTTATCAGTGGCTGCGTAAATATTAATGGGGTGCTGAGAATAAAAGCAGATAAAAGCTTTGGCGAATCAACGTGCTCAAAAATTCTTAAGCTTGTAGAGGAGTCGGGGGAACACAAGTCGAAGAGCGAAACTTTTATACGGCGCTTTGCCCGTATCTATACGCCAGTGGTGGTTTTGCTAGCTTTGGTGTTTGCATTTGTTCCGCCATTATTCAGTGAGAACTATGGAAGCGCACTGGCTGTGTGGGCCTATCGGGCATTAAGTTTTCTTGTTGTGAGTTGTCCCTGTGCGCTTGTTATTTCTATTCCATTAAGCTTCTTTGGGGGTATTGGAGGTGCTTCGCGAAAGGGAATACTTATAAAGGGAGGAAATTATATGGACACTCTGTCACACCTGTCGACCGTAGTTTTTGATAAAACAGGTACGCTTACCGAAGGTATATTTGCAGTAGAAGCTGTTCATCCTGATGATATTGACGAACAAGAACTGCTGCATCTGGCTGCCCATGTTGAACGTTTCAGCACGCATCCCATAGCCATGGCCCTGCGTGCAGCCTATCCTGCCGAACACGACAGCTGCAAGATAGAAGACGTTGAGGAAACAGCCGGCGAAGGAATATCGGCTTTGGTAAACGGACGGAGGGTGTATGTAGGTAACGAAAAAATGATGGAGCGTGCGGGTGCACATTTACATGCGTGTACGAAATGCGTAGGACATGCAGGTACTGTTATCCATATTGCCATTGAAGGAGTTTATGCAGGCCATGTGGTTATTGCCGACAAGGTAAAGGCCGACAGCCGTGAGGCGATAGCTGCATTGAAGAAAGAGGGGGTAACGAAAACAGTTATGTTAACAGGCGACCACGAAGACGTTGCCCGACAAGTGGCTGCCGAAGTAGGCGTTGACGAGTATCGTGCCGGCCTTTTGCCTGCCGGCAAGGTAGCTTATGTTGAGCGTTTGCTGCAGAATATGCCGGCTAAGGACCGTCTTGCTTTTGTAGGTGATGGAATTAACGACGCTCCTGTGCTGGCTCGTGCCGATATAGGCATAGCCATGGGGGCGTTAGGAAGCGACGCTGCCATTGAAGCAGCCGATGTAGTATTGATGGATGACAAACCACATAAAATAGCAATGGCTGTGGATATTGCCCGCCGAACCATAGCCATAGCCCACCAGAATGCATGGTTTGCCATTGTAACAAAGATACTTATCCTTGTACTTGTTGGGATCGGACTGCTGGGAAGTTTGGCCATGCCCATTGCCGTTTTCGGAGATGTGGGCGTGATGGTGCTGTGTGTGCTCAATGCAACACGCGCGTTAAAATAAGTTTTTAGCGCACTTTCTCAATGCGAACTGTCTTGCGGCCGCTGTAACAGTATATGTTGTAGCGGCCGTTTGTATAGGCATCCTCATCACCAGGCATGTCGAGTTTGAAGCCGGCGGTCTTCACCTGTTCAACAAGGTTCTGGTAAGTAGCCGTATTAAATACACCGATAATGATGCTTTCGGCACCGTCGGGCATCATAGCCACATAGCTTGATGTGCCTTTTCGACGAGGTTTGGGCGTATCATCGTAAAGGTTTTTGCCCACACTTTTGGCAGGAGTACAGTTTTTATAGAGCATTTTTGCGTAGGTTTCAACACGGTAAACGCCGTATCGGTTAATAACAGTATAACCATTTGCGCGAGCAATAGAGTCGGCTTTTTCGGGATTGTTCAGCAGCAGGGCGGCATCTTTAATGCTTAAAACGTCGGCATTGGCAGCAACGGCCGGGTTGATTTCTTGTGGCACGGATTGTTGTTGTGCCTGCTGTTTCGTTGCTGTTGTTTGTTTGGATGTACCACATCCTGTAATTGAAATGGAGAGAGAAGCGGCTGCTATGAACATGAAAGTAGCAGCAAGTCGTGATGTTTTCTTCATTTTTTTTATGTTATCCTGTTAGTAATGAAAATGCTGTGTGTTTTGAAGATGCGAGACTAAGCTCCCCTTTCGGCCCAGTCGCCACGGTCGAGCTGTCGGTATGCTATGGCTTCGGCTATGTGTTCCTGTGATACATGTACCGCTCCTGCGAGGTCGGCTATGGTTCGTGCTACCTTTAATATACGTGAATAAGCACGCGCCGAGAGGCTGAGACGCTCCATGGCTATGCGCAATAGTTCAAGACCTTTTTCGTCGGGATTGGCATAAAGGTGAATCATTTTTTCAGTCATCTGGGCGTTGCAGTGAATTAGCTTGCTGTCTTTAAAGCGTTCGGTTTGTATGGCACGGGCAGCAATGACACGTTCGCGTATCGCTGACGATGGCTCTCCGGGCTGTGCCTGTGACAGGTCTTTGAAAGGAATGGCCAGTATTTCGCACTGAATATCAATGCGATCCATCAATGGTCCTGATATTTTATTGAGGTAATGCTGTATCTGTCCCGGCGTACAGACGCAATGATGCGTGGGGTCTCCATAGTATCCGCAAGGGCAAGGGTTCATGGATGCCACAAACATGAACGAACAAGGATAGGTTACTGTATACTTGGCACGGCTTATAGTGATGACCCTGTCTTCTAATGGTTGTCGGAGAACTTCTAATGTATGTTTGCTGAATTCGGGCAATTCGTCACAGAATAACACGCCATTATGAGCCTGAGAAATCTCTCCGGGCATAGGGTTTGTACCGCCACCTACGAGGGCTGCTTCTGAAATGGTGTGATGGGGAGAGCGGAAAGGCCGCTGCGATATGAGCGAAGAGCCCCGACTTAAGAGGCCCGCTACCGAATGAATCTGTGTAGTTTCGAGGCTCTCGGCAAGGGTAAGAGGTGGCAAAATAGATGGTAAGCGCTTGGCCATCATACTTTTTCCTGACCCGGGAGGGCCGATCATGATGAGGTTATGGCCTCCTGCGGCTGCCACTTCCAAGGCACGTTTGACATTCTCCTGTCCGCGGACGTCAGAAAAATCAAGGTCAAAGTTATACTGATGCTCAAAGAATTCCTTACGAGTATCAACAATAACGGGCTGGCATTGTTTTTTTCCATCGAGGAAAGATATAACGTCGGCCATGTTGTCCATGCCGTAAACGTTGAGCTGGTTCACAATGGCCGCCTCGCGTGCATTGGCTGTGGGTACGATGATGCCTTCGTAATGTTCGGCTCTTGCTTTGATAGCTACGGGTAGAATACCTTTTACGGGCTGAAGTTTTCCATCGAGTCCTAATTCGCCTACCATCATAAAGCGACTG
>JABZLB010000057.1 GCA_015256945.1 Prevotellaceae bacterium
CACCCATTGTTCGGCGATCGTCGTACGCGCTGCTGACGGCCGTCGAACAATGACCTTTTGCACATAAACGGGTAACATTTATGTGGTAAAGGGGTTGTAAAATAAAGGTAAATGATTAATAATTACGATGTTATAATATTATAGCAACGCTTTTTTCTCCATACTTTCAAACAGCAGCTCAACCAGCCGGGGCACGGCATAGCCGTTTATATCTTCCTGTTTTACCCAGATATAATCGGGTGGAAGCTCGGGCCGGATGTCGGTTTGCAGCAGATAAAAGTTAGCCATGATAATGCGATGGGTCAATACATGCTTTACATGGCTGTTTAAAAGTGTCAGCGTGCCTTGCCAGTCGGGCAGGGGTTCGTTCTCAAAAAGGCACGGCTCCCAAAGGCCCTGCCATATATCTTTCGGGCCACGGCGGTGCAGTGCACAATAGCCCTGGCAGCTGATAAGAACGTATGAAAAATGCCGTTCTTTCACCTTTATGGTACGATTCTTTACAGGAAGTTCGGCCACGCGGTTGGTATGTAAAGCCTCACAGGTCGCCATGAACGGACATTCGGGACATTTAGGGGCCTTCGGCGTGCAGCAAGTGGCTCCGAAATCCATCATAGCCTGGTTGAAATTACCCGCTTCTTCGGCAGCAGGAAGGTCGGCAATAAGCGTGTCAGCCAGCTGTTGGAAGAAATGTTTACCCTGCGTAGAGTTGATGGGTACGTCTATTCCGAACACACGTGACAACACACGGTAGGCGTTTCCATCAACTGCAGCTGCCCTGATACCGAAGGCAAACGAGGCAATAGCCGCCGCCGTGTAGGTGCCAACGCCCTTTAAACGGGTAATGTCGGCAAGGTTATCGGGAAAACGGCCAAGGCTAACTATCTGGCGTGCTGCCTTATGAAGGTTGCGTGCACGGCTGTAATAGCCCAGTCCCTGCCACATGCGAAGCACGTCATCTTCGCTGGCTGAGGCAAGGCTGTCAACGTTGGGGAAACGGCTCATGAACCTTTCCCAATAGGCTTTGCCCTGTGCAATGCGCGTTTGTTGCATGATAACCTCGCTAAGCCATATGGCATAGGGATCGTGAGTATGACGCCAGGGCAGGTCGCGACCGTGCTGGTGGTACCAGCTTATAAGTGTGGTGGTAAAATGGTTATGGGGCATGCTATATCATTTGTTTGCGTGCACACGAGGGGCAAATGCCTTTAACCATGTAGTTTATCGAGTTCATGACAAAACCATGAGGCAGCTGTACATGAGGGATAGCGGTGTCGTAGAGGCAGAAAGTCTGGTGACAGTGCTCGCAATAAAAGTGTACGTGCATGTCGTCATCGCCGCCATCGCTATGGCTGTGGCTCATGCAAAGTTCGTATTTTACATTGCCATCGCCGTCTTCAATGGCATGAACGAGATGGCATTTGCGGAAAAGGGCCAGACTTCGTGATATGCCACTCTTATCGATAGTGACAATGGCTTCTTCCAATTCAGTCATCGACGACGGGTGTTTCTCGGCAGCAAGCGCCTTAACAACAACAATACGGTTGCTCGTTGGCTTAATGCCGTGCTGTTCAAGTAGCTTAATACAAGTTGTTTTGTCCATACAAAGGCAAAAATACAAAAGAATATTGACAACGACTTATATATATTAAAGAAGATTGATTACATTTGCACTTAATTTGTATTTACGACAAATCATAAGTTCAAAAGGCATGAAAGTAATCTCTCCAACATTTGAAATATGGCCCCAGAAGCCTGGAAAGGAAGGCATATACCAACAGGTTGAACGCGCCGGAAGGGTATGCTATAAAAGTGAAGACCACCGTACCGAATCGTCGGCACGCCCTTTTGTGGAGCGGATGATTAAGAGCCAGCATACTGCTATGCTCGAACACGGAACGGTTTACCTGCTTTATCGCGATGCCGAAACAACGTGCCCTGCTTGTGGAAACAATGTAGAGGTAATGCCCTGGCAGCGATATGAACGCAACAAATTTTCGAAAGTGACAACGGTTGACGGCTGCCATTACATAACAACCAACCTGCGTGTGCTGGCCGAAAACCAGTGGATGGACGACCTCGACCATCTTACCGAACCGCTTGCACACCATGAACGCCGTGTAACCGTGCACTTTACAACACAGGTTGCCATCACGCGCGAGTTTAATCGGCATCGTGCAAACTCGATGGCTGAGCAGTCGACGCGATACTGTAATTACTCAAAGGATAAGTTTGGTAAGGAGATAACGGTAAACCTTCCGGAGTGGGTGCGAGAGCTTTCTGCCACGGAGCCGTCAGAAATCAACTTTATGGAGCTGGCGAAAAAGGTGGAAGAGGGTAGTGCTGACGATTATGAGAACTGGCTTTTTGGCAATATTGCTGCCGAGCGTGCGTATATGAACCTCATAGCTGCTGGCCGTAAGCCTCAGGAAGCACGCGTAATTCTGCCCCTCGATACGAACACTGAGCTGGTGCATACCGCTTTTGTGAGCGACTGGAAACACTTTTTTGACCTGCGCGCTCTGGGCACAACGGGTGCCCCTCACCCTGATGCGAAGGTGCTTGCACGTCCGCTTTACGACGAGTTTTGTCGCTTAGGGCTGATAGAAGCATAAGGCAATTTGTTGCTTAAACGTTGTTAATGCGTGGTTGTTTATCTGAACTTGTAAATAAAAAATAGTTTTATCAGGTTGAATTCACATCTTTTTCATCCGCTACAAAAGGACTTAGAGCGTCCACAGCGCATGAATAATCCGTTTTATTATGAACCTCATCCATTGGCCCTTCAGGCAGTGGATGAGGTTGTTGCTTTTCTGAAAGGTGACACGGCACAGCGTTTTCAGCCTGCGAAAGTGGACGAAAGTTTTCTGCGCGACATCAGTAAGGGCAAGATGTTTGGCGTATTGGTGGTTGAGCGTAAAGCTGAAAGCGGGGAAGATAACGAAATCGGTTATCTGGCAGGATATAGCGGACAGATAACCGGAAGGGCAGATTGGGAGGGCTTTGTTCCCGCCGTTTTCGACTATCTGCAGCCTGATGGCTACTTCAAACGGCAAGAGGCAGAGATAGTTGGCGTTAGCGAGGAGATACATTCATTGGAAAATTCTTCTGAATATAGCCTGGCTACAAGGCGTTTAGACGATGTAAGGAAGCTGGCCGAACGTGAGATAGCCGATTATAAAATGGTGATGCAACGTTCAAAAAACGAGCGTAACCAGCGGCGAGAAGCCTTGCATGATTCGGAAAATCGGGCAGAAGAGGAAGAAAAAATAATTCGTGAAAGCCAGTTTCAAAAGGCTGAACTCAGACGGATAAAGAAGCGATGGACTGGTGAAATAGATCTTGCCGAAGATAGCTTGCGGGAGATTGATGAGCGGTTAAAATTGCTTAGACAGAAGCGACACGCCATGAGCGATGAGCTGCAACGGTGGCTTTTTGCACAGTTTATGATGTTAAATGCACGCGGTGAGAGCCGTTCGTTGCTTGAAATATGGAAGAATGAGCTGCCTCCTGCAGGAGCAGGAGAATGTTGTGAGCCTCGTTTGTTGCAATATTGCTTTCGTAAAGGCTGGCACCCGCTGTGCATGGCGATGTTCTGGTGGGGCGAAAGCCCGAAGGAAGAAGTGCGCCATCATCTTCACTTTTACCCGGCATGCAACAGCAAGTGTAAGCCTGTCATGGGATGGATGCTTCGTGGACTGGATGTGGAATCGAATCAATTAGAGGATGAAAAGCATCAAAAGCTGACAATAATATATGAGGACGACAGCATCTGCGTGGTGAATAAGCCGGCCAGTATGCTCGCCGTTCGGGGGAAAAGCAATCGCGAGAGTGTACAGAGTATGATGCAGGAGCGTTATCCTGATGCCGAAAATCCGCTTATTGTGCATCGTTTAGACATGGCAACAAGCGGCCTGATGGTGAT
>JABZLB010000037.1 GCA_015256945.1 Prevotellaceae bacterium
ATCGAATACAGGCTCTCGTCGTAAAAGAGCCACTGCTCCTATTGACCCTGCTTATGGCCACTTGCAACCGCAGGCAGCCGATATAGAAAGGGTAGTGCTGGGTGCTTTAATGATAGATAAGGATGCGTTTTCGGTTGTTTCGGAAATGCTCAGGCCTGAAACTTTCTATGAACCACGCCATCAAAAAATTTACCAGGCGATACAAAAGCTGAACTTTGACGAAAATCCGGTCGATATAATGACCGTTACAAACGAGCTGCAAAGGGAAGGAACGCTCGACGATGTGGGCGGTCCGACTTACGTTGTAGACCTTACATCGCACGTGGCTTCGTCGGCACACATTGAGTATCATGCTAAAATTCTGCAGCAAAAATTCCTGGCGCGCCAGCTCATATCGTTTGCCAGTGTCATAGAAACAAAAGCTTTTGACCCCACAGTAGATACCGATGAGCTGATGCAAGAGGCAGAAAGTGGACTGTTTGAGCTTTCGCAGAAGAATATGCGACAGGATTATACTCAGATTGATCCGGTTATCAGGCAGGCCATTGACATTCTTTCCAAGGCGTCGGCAAACTCATCTGGTTTGACAGGTATTGCGTCGGGATTTACCAAACTCGATGATATGACGTCGGGATGGCAAAAGAGTGACCTTATTATTATTGCAGGTCGACCGGCCATGGGCAAAACATCGTTTGCACTTTCCATAGCTAAAAATATCGCCGTCGACTTTAAAACGCCCGTAGCATTCTTCTCTTTGGAGATGAATAATGTACAGCTGGTTGACCGCTTGATATCGAATGTCTGTGAAATTGAAGGCAAAAAGATAATGAATGGACAGCTGGCTCGTGATGAGTGGGAGCGCCTGGACAAGAATCTTTCGAGGCTTACAGGTGCACCTCTATATATAGATGACACTCCGGGTATGTCGATTTTTGAACTGCGTACCAAGGCACGGCGTCTGGTTCGTGAGAAGGGAGTGAAAGTGATTATGATTGACTACCTGCAGCTGATGAACGCCAATGGCGCCCGCTTTGGTAACCGTCAGGAGGAGGTATCGACAATTTCGCGGTCGCTTAAGGGGCTGGCCAAGGAGCTTGATATACCTATGATAGCATTGTCACAGCTGAATCGTACGGTAGAAAACCGTGACGGACTGGAGGGAAAACGTCCTCAACTAAGCGACTTGCGCGAATCGGGAGCCATTGAACAGGACGCAGATATGGTGCTTTTTGTACATCGTCCCGAGTACTATCACCTGTATGAAGATGAAAAGGGCAACGATCTTAGAGGTAAAGCACAAATTATAATTGCCAAGCATCGTAAAGGTGCGACGGGCGATGTATTGCTTGCTTTCCAGGGCCAATACACGCGATTTGCCAATCCTGAAGATGCAATGCTTGCACCTTTACCGAACGATATGGGAGGCGGTGAGATTATTAGCTCGCGCCTTGGACAAATAGATGATGACCCTCTCGGCAGAACTGACATGACAACACCATTTTAATGGTGGCATTTCATAAATAATAAAATTGCTGTATGATAACAGAATCGTCATACAGCAATTTTTATTTGTTAATATAATATAGAGGAAAGAAGGAGAGGGGATGCATGTTGTATATTTGCTTTTATTTGGTTTAGTATTCAATATCTTTGTCTGTCTGTTTCCTTCTATGTGTATAGAGTGTGAACCCTATATGCGAAAACCTCAATCTATATTTGTATGAATTAGAATTGATATTTGTGTCAACCATAGTCTTTATGGGTATAAAATAGAAATAATGTTTGTTTCTAATAAGATAGTTGTGCGCGGAGAAAAAGAGTCTTATGGCTATTGAGCACAACTATTCGTAGTATGATGCTACTTCTTTTTCTGTATATACCGCACCCTTTTGTTGCCGAGACCGATATTGTTTACAATTTTAAGAGCACAAAAAAACCGCTTCGGGTAGTACCCAAAGCGGTGTCTCTCAATTTTCAATTCGTGCTAACGAACTAAAACTTACTTCATTACTGTAGTGTCGTGAGCTGTTGTATCCTGAGCTGTTGTGTCAGCAGAATCGTTAACTGCTGTTGTGTCAGAATCGTTTGTAGAAGCTGCAGTAGTGTTCTTGTTACCACAAGATGCGAAAGAGATAGCTGCAATAGCTACGAACATTAAAACTAATTTCTTCATTTTCTTTGCTTTTTAAAATCTGTAAAACAATCAGTTGTTTATTAAAACACTGCAAAGGTATATATTTTTTCAATAGGTTGTTCTCTTTTAATATGATTTTTTTTGACTTTGATTGTAACTTTTTCGTAAACCATTGATTATTAAACGATTATAAATAATAAACAAAAGTTAAATTTATTATCCTGTCAGAATATAACCCAAAATGGGAGTATAGAATAAGCCATAATTCCATGAAAAAGAGTAACTTTGCAGGAAAAGAAATGACAAAATGATTGATACGAGTGCATTTCAGGGAAAGAAAGCTGTATATTATACATTAGGATGCAAATTAAATTTTAGTGAAACATCGACGTTTGGCAAACTTCTTTCTGAGATGGGAGTGACAGTAGCTGGCAAAGATGAGAAAGCAGATATATGCCTTATTAATACTTGTTCGGTTACGGAAATGGCTGATCATAAATGTCGTCAGGCCATTCATAGGTTAGTTCGACAGAACCCGGGAGCATTCGTTATTGTTACTGGATGTTATGCTCAGCTCGAAAGCGAGAGAGTTAGTAAGATAGAAGGTGTAGACCTTGTTTTGGGATCGAATGAAAAGGCTAATCTTATTCAGTATCTCTCAGAGGCTTGGAGTGAGCCTCGTGAAGGACATTTACACCGTTTCCACCATGTGAAGACAAAGGATATAAAGAGTTTTCAGGCTTCATGTTCAAAAGGAAACCGCACGCGTTACTTCTTGAAAGTACAGGATGGCTGCAATTATTTCTGTACTTATTGTACAATTCCATTTGCCCGTGGCTTCTCACGCAATCCCTCTATCGCCTCTTTGGTTGGGCAAGCACAGCAGGCAGCAGATGAGGGAGGTAAAGAAATTGTACTGACGGGCGTTAATATTGGTGACTTTGGTGTGACTACGGGAGAGAAGTTTCTGGACCTTGTTAAAGCCCTTGACAAAGTAGAGGGAATTCGTCGATTCCGAATTAGTTCGCTCGAACCTGATTTGATAGGTGATGATTTAATAGAGTTCTGTGCCCGGAGTCGTGCTTTTATGCCTCACTTCCATATACCTTTGCAGAGTGGAAGTAATGAAGTGCTTGAATTAATGCATCGACGTTATAACCGTGAACTGTTTGCACATAAAATACACCTTATTAAAAAAGTAATGCCTGATGCCTTTATTGGAGTTGATGTAATGGTAGGATGCAGAGGGGAGAAGCCTGAATATTTTGAAGACTGCTTTAATTTTATCGATTCCCTTCCTGTAACACAACTCCATGTTTTCCCTTATTCGGAACGTCCGGGAACATCAGCTCTTTCAATCAAATATAAAGTATCTGATCGTGATAAGAAAGAGCGTACGCGCCGTTTGTTAAAACTTTCAGATGAGAAAACGGAGGCTTTCTACGCTAATTATATCGGCCAGGAAGCTGAGGTGTTGTTTGAAAAAGCAACAATGGGTAAGTCGATGCATGGATTTACCAGAAATTATATTCGTGTTGAATTGCCCCCACAGCTTGCCAAAGAAGAGTATGATAATCAGCTTATGCGTGTACGTCTTGGAGAATTTAATTTTGATAAGAGTGCATTAAAAGCAACCCTTTTATGATAAAGGACACAGACTATAAATAATATATGAAAGTAGCGATCGTAATTTTGAATTGGAATGGTGAGGCAATGTTGCGTCGATTTTTGCCTTCTGTAATCCAATATTCGTGTGATGAGGCCGAAATCTGGGTGGCTGATAATGCTTCGGACGATACTTCCATACAGCTGTTGCGTAGGCATTTTCCTTCTGTGAGACTAATTCTGCTTGATAAAAATTATGGATTTGCAGAAGGATATAATAGGGCTTTGGCACAAATTGAGGCTGAATATTATGTGTTACTTAACTCAGACGTGGAGGTAACACATCATTGGCTCACCCCACTCATTGAATATCTGGATGCTTATCCAGATGTGGCTGCATGCCAGCCTAAGTTGCTTTCAGAAGTAAATCATGATTATTTTGAATATGCTGGTGCATCTGGTGGCTTTATTGACCGATATGGTTACCCTTTTTGTCGTGGGCGTATATTCAATACGGTAGAAGAAGACGTGGGGCAATACAATTATATTATTGATATTCTCTGGGCAACAGGGGCCTGTTTAATGATCCGTTCTGCCGACTATCATAAAGTGCATGGCCTTGATGGACGTTTCTTTGCACACAATGAAGAGATTGATCTTTGCTGGCGATTACGACAGCAAGGCAGACGAATTGTATGTGTACCAGAGAGCGAAGTTTATCATGTAGGAGGAGGTACACTTCCCAAAAGTAACCCAATGAAAACGTTTCTCAATTTTAGGAACAATCTGACTATGCTTTATAAAAATCTGCCTGACGACGAACTGAAGCATGTAATGCGTGTACGTTGTGTGCTCGATTACGTAGCAGCTTTTCAAATGCTCATTGTTGGCAGGAGCTGGAATAACTTTAAAGCTGTGATAAAAGCACGAAAAGCATTCTATCATTGGAGGCATAACTTTGATAGTGAACGTCGGGAAATTGCTAAGTTACGTTCTATAAATCCATCTGAACGTGTTAATTACAGCATTCTATGGCAATATTATATTAAAGGTAAAAAGCTCTTTTCGCAACTATAATGTACCGTATTTTAAATTGCTTTTCAATAAAAAATAATTTAAAAACGTACGTAAAGGCCTTATATAACTACAAGCCCATTATACACCTTTCAAAAGAATAGGACATACAATAACGCCTCTAAGGTAACACTTTGAAGATACAGGATGGTTATCGTGCCGCTTCTTTACTGCTGCGTTTATCACGATGATAAGAGCGGTACTCGTCTAATGGTATTTCTTCTTCCGGCTCTTGGAGTTGTCCTTCGTGAGGAAGATGAAAGCCGATGTAGTGAATATTCAGTCCTCTGTTAATCCACATGGATTCATAATAAGTTTGTATTGAGAGCAAAGGAGAACCCATTAATACAGAAGGAGTGTGATGGTAAAGATCCTCGGTAACGACATCAACAGGCAGACGATTCTTCTCAATCATTAACCGGGTATAAGTAAATAGGAAGTTTGAATCAGTTTTAAGATGAATCAATCCGCCATTAATGAGAAACCGGCGGTAGCGTTCCATGAAGAAGGTTGAGGTGAGACGCTTGCGAGGGTGTTTCATCTGAGGATCGGAAAAAGTAAGCCAAATTTCCTGCACTTCATCCTTAGCAAAGAAACGATCAATAATTTCAATGTTGGTTCTTAGAAAGGCAACATTCTCCATTTCCTGTTCAAGGGCTAAACGTGCTCCTGTCCACATGCGTGCTCCTTTAATATCTACACCAATGAAGTTGATGTTAGGGAAGAGCTTTCCTAATCCTACGGTATATTCTCCTTTGCCGCATCCCAGCTCGAGAACAATAGGATTGTTGTTATGAAAATAACGTGTTCGCCATTGCCCTTGCATGTCGAAGGGGACATTTTCAATTGCAGAGTAAGGATATTGGAAAACATTTCTAAAGGTTTCCATTTCTGCAAATTTTGCCAGTTTGCCTTTTCCCATATAATATATTCTTCCAGATAATTTATGCGCAAAGGTATAAAAAAATAAGAAAAGAAAGATAATTGTGTCTTCTGTCTTCTTTAGCGAAAGTTGGATTATATCTTCCAGATACTTAATCCATATAAAAATAGTACTCCTTTCAGTTATGTTTTATACTCCTTGTTTGTTGATAAATCAAATTGATCACTATTGTTTTTATTTATCATTCAATATTTTTTGTATTTCTTCGTCGGTTTTTGTCAGTCGCTGTCTACATAATGATATAAGTTTTTGTGCCTTTTTAAGCTCATTGGACAGCTCATCAATGTTAAGCTCTCCATTTTCTAATTTCTGGACAATATTTTCCAGTTGCTGAACGGCCTCTTCATATTTTATATTTTCTTTTATCATGATAGTGAAATGTTTGGGATGGTTATTTTATCTTCATAAGATATTATTAATTATCGGGGAATAGAGCTTCTGGCTTTATTTCTTAATTTCTATTTTACAAGAGAACGTACAGTTCCTTTATTCAATAGAGTTTCAATTTCGTCTCCATGTTTTAGCATTGAAGCTTCTCGTATAACCTTTCCATTGACCGTTGTAATACTATAACCACGTTTTAATAACAGCTTAGGGTCTAATGATTTAGCTCTTATGGATAGTTGCTCTATACAATTCTTATTGGTTGTTATTATGCGTTCGACAGCTGGTTTAAGGCTTGCGTTGATAGTGGAAAGATGAAATTGCTCATGTGTAAGACGGTCGTGTGTGAGTGATGTTAGGGTAGAGGAGAGGTGTTCTATGTGTGGAAGTTCGGAGTTAATGTATTGACGGACAAGTTGTATAATCATATTTTGACAGTTGGTAATGTGTGACCAAACCTGCGTAAGGCAGTCAATGAGAAAAGCTGCCGCCGCTGTCGGGGTTTTAACTCGGGTGTGTGATACCATGTCGAGCACGCTTTCATCCCGCTCATGCCCAATACCGGTGATAACGGGTAAAGGGAAATTGGCTACATTTTCAGCCAGTAAGAGGGTGTCAAAGCCACTCATGTCGGCTGTTGCACCACCGCCCCGTATGATAACAACAACATCAAACTTGTCTGCTTCAGCATTTATGTCATTGAGAGCAGCTACAATACTCTGCTCAACCATGTCGCCTTGCATAATAGATGGGAAAAGAACAGGCATGAATGAGAAACCGTAATCGTTATTTAATAACTGGTTACAGAAATCGCCATAGCCGGCTGCATTTTCACTGGAAATGACAGCAATATGTTGTGGAAAAAGTGGAATGGTCAGTTCCTTTTGTAAGTTTAATACACCTTCTGCTTTTAGCTTGTTGATGATTTCAATTCGCTTACGTGCCATGTCACCTAATGTATAGGTTGGGTCAATATCTGAAACAATCCAAGAAAAACCGTAAGCCTCGTGGAAATAGGGATGCACAAGGAGCATTACTTTCATGCCTTGATGAGGTATTTCTCCTGTAATATTCTCGAAATGAGGACGTATTCGGTTCCACGTTGCTTTCCAGCATTTTGCCGAAGCACGTGCTATTGGCGTAGGAGATAACAAATCTTTCTGAATCAATTCCATAAAGCAATGTCCCCTTATCTCCCTAATTTCCGAGAGTTCTGCTTCAACCCAGTAGTCTTTATTCATTGTTGTGGTTATGGCTTTCTGAACCATATTGTTCAACTCGAAGAGGGTAAAAGCTGTGGTTGGTGAAGGAAAAGGTATATCCATTATGATGGAGTTCTTTATTAATTTCATGCAAAAGTAAGTTGAAAAGCTCTGAATCCCAAATGTTTTTCTTACTTTTGCAAAAGTTATATGGATAATGAAAATACAAACAAGAAGGCTACTTTAGAACTCGGTAACCGCCCTGTTGGACAACTGTTGTTTCAGTATGCAATGCCAGCAATTATTGCAATGATAGCTTCTTCACTCTATAATATTATTGATAGAGCTTTTATTGGTCATGAAGTTGGTCCCATGGGTATATCGGGCTTAGCTATTACATTTCCCTTCATGAATCTTTCAGGTGCTTTCGGTGCAGCAATAGGTATAGGTGCCTCCACCGTTATATCAGTACGATTAGGCCAAAAAGATTATAAAACAGCTGAGGAGTTGTTAGGTAATACCGTTACGTTGAATTTGATAGTAGGTTTTGTTTTTTCAGTTGTTTGTTTAATATTTCTCGATCCAATACTTCGTTTTTTCGGTGCGAGTAGTCAAACTTTGCCTTATGCTCGTAGTTTTATGGAGGTAATTCTGGCGGGAAATATGGTTACCCATATGTACTTTGGTTTGAATGCTGTGTTACGTGTTGCATCTAAACCACGCCAGGCAATGTATGCCACTATTTTTACAGTGATCATGAATGTTATCCTGGATGTTATCTTTATACGATGGTGGCATTGGGGGATAAGGGGAGCTGCCTTGGCGACAGTTATCTCACAGTCGTTGGCTTTAGTATATCAGCTTAAGCTGTTTATGAACAGTAATGAACTGCTTCATCTCAAAAGAGGAATATATCGTCTTAAGGGTGATCTTGTAAAAAACATTATAGGTATAGGCGTTTCTCCTTTTTTGATGAATGTGTGTGCGTGTGTGGTCGTTATTTTTATGAATAATCAGTTTGTACGTTACGGTGGTGATTGGGCTGTTGGTTCATATGGAATAGCTAATGCTATTGGCACAGTATTTCTTATGTTCATCATGGGACTGAATCAAGGAATGCAGCCAATCGCAGGATATAACTATGGAAGTCAGCAGATTGACAGGTTGGAGCGTGTGTTAAAGTTGGCTTTAATATCTGCAGTAACTATTATGACAATAGGATGGCTTATAGCAATGATACTTCCATACCATTGTGCACGTATTTTCACTGACAATGAAACGTTAGCCAATATGTCGGCAAGGGCTATTAGGATAGACATGTTCTTTTTCCCATTTGTTGGTTTTCAAATGGTGATAACAAACTTTTTTCAATGTATTGAAAAGGTGAAGGTAAGTATCTTTCTTTCACTTTCTCGTCAGCTCCTTTTCCTTATTCCTTTGCTTTATATATTACCTTTGTCCTACGGAATTGATGGTGTTTGGTATAGTTTACCTGCATCCGATCTCGTCGCATCGATTATGGCAGGGATAATGATGATTATTTTCCTGAAGAAATTTAATAAGCAGATAAAGCAGATGAATCATGAATGATCAGACTATTATTATTAATGTTGGACGCCAAATAGGCTCAGGGGGTGGAATGATAGCCCGTATGCTGGCAGACGAATTTGGCTGTAAGCTTTATGATAAGGAACTTTTAAACCTTGCTGCCCGTGAGAGTGGATTCAGTGAAGCGTTGTTTGAGCAAAACGATGAGCAGAAAGGGTTCTTTAAATCGCTGTTTCATGTGCATGTACCATTGGTGGGAGAGAATAACTTTTATAGAAATAACATATCGCAGGAAAGTCTGTATCAGTTCCAGAGTGATGCAATAAAAAGGGCTGCCGACGAAGGAAGTAGTGTGTTTGTAGGGCGTACAGCCGATTATGTTTTGAGAGAATACAGGAATGCCGTTAGCGTGTTTATCACGGCTAATATGGAGCAACGTATACAGAATGTGTGTAAACGACATAATCTGACAAGTAATGAGGCTCGGAAATATATTTGTAAACGTGAGGAGGCCAGAGCTTCATATTATAACTATTATACAGGTAAAGAGTGGGGTAAAGCCGAGAGTTACGATCTCTGTGTGAACAGTTCGGTCCTGAATATTGACAGAACCGTTGATCTTATAGCTTCTTTTATAAGAGAAAAGTTTGGAGATGGATTAGAACATATTGGCTAATTCTTACGAAATAATGTATAAGGTGCTGTCTCCAATTCTAAGTCAATGTTTATGTTTAAGGAGCAATTGGTATGATGAAGATTGGTATAATCAGTGATACCCACGGTTTTTGGGACGATAAATATGAAGAATATCTGGGTGTCTGTGACGAAATATGGCATGCGGGTGACATCGGCGGAAATGATATTGCTGACCGATTTGAGGCTATGAAACCGCGTTTTAGAGCTGTTTATGGTAATATAGATGATTGGGATATACACGAGCGTTACTCCGAGATTCTGCGTTTTAAAGTAGAAGATGTTGATGTTTTGGTGAAACATATTGGAGGGTATCCTGGACATTATGATGCCTCTGTACGTAATCTAATTTACACAAGTCCGCCACAACTATTTATATCTGGTCATTCGCATATTCTGAAAGTGATGACGGATAAGTCGCTTGGCCTGCTACATATAAACCCCGGAGCAGCTGGTGTTACAGGATGGCATAAAGAAAGAACCATCGTAAGGCTTACCATTGAGGGCAATAAATTTACCGATTGTGAGGTTATAACATTAGGAAAACGTATAAAAACTGATAACCGTTAAAACCTTATGGAGCAGACTCCGTTGATTAGATATTTAAGCCTCGTTGAACTTCTGTGTTTTGTGATAACGGCTTTTTTATATATGAATAGTATGATAACATTTCATGTTTTTATTGTTATTATTTTATCCGTAAGCTTTTTAGTGGGGGTGCTATATGGTCAAGAATCGTTATTTTTAAAAGAAACAAAAAATAAAATAACTATAAATTATAAAGAATATGAAAACATATCTCGTAACAGGAGCGGCTGGTTTTATCGGTTCTAACTTCATTAAGTATTTGCTTCATCGTAAATATGCAAACGAAGACATTAAGGTAATTGTGCTTGATGCACTTACTTATGCGGGGAATCTCGGCACTATTAAAGATGATATTGATAATGAGCGCTGTATCTTTGTTAAAGGTGATATTCGTGATCGTGAACTTGCTGATAGATTGTTTGCAGAGAACGATATTGACTATGTAGTAAATTTTGCAGCAGAAAGTCATGTTGATCGTTCTATTGAAGACCCACAACTCTTTCTTAGTGTAAACATTTTAGGGACACAAAATCTTATGGATGCAGCACGTCGTGCATGGGTAACAGGCAAAGATATACAAGGATACCCTGTATGGAAGGCGGGAAAGAGATACCATCAAGTGTCTACTGACGAGGTTTATGGCTCACTTGGAGCTGAAGGCTATTTCACGGAGCTTACACCCTTATGTCCACACAGTCCTTATTCGGCGAGCAAGACCAGTGCTGATCTATTTGTACAGGCCTATCGTGATACCTATCATATGCCAGTAACAATTACACGTTGTTCTAACAATTATGGTCCGTACCATTTCCCTGAAAAGCTCATACCATTAATCATTAATAACATATTGTCGGGTAAAAAGCTACCTGTTTATGGTGAAGGATTAAACGTTCGTGATTGGTTATACGTGGAAGATCATTGTAAAGCTATTGATCTTGTAGTGCGTGAAGGTCGTGAAGGTGAGGTTTATAACGTTGGCGGGCATAATGAAATGAAGAATATCGACATAGTAAAACTTACCATTAAGACTATTTATGATATGATGTCCGAAGACAAAGAATTACGTAAGGTACTTAAAAAACAGGTACACGATGCTAATGGCGACATTGATATTAGCTGGATTAATAATAGTTTAATTGAGTACGTTGCCGACCGTCTCGGTCATGATGCCCGCTATGCTATTGACCCGTCTAAAATTACAAAGGAATTAGGTTGGTATCCAGAGACAAAGTTTGCAGAGGGTATAGTTAAAACGATCAAATGGAATCTTGCCAATCAGCATTGGATAGAGGAAGTTACTTCAGGCGATTATCAGAAGTATTATAGCATGATGTACGGAGATAGACGCCATGGACAAGCTTTCTCGACAGTTAAGTAATTATTTACGATTAATAAGCCAATCTCGGCTTCTTTTCAGCGAGAGCGACAAAGCAAATATAGATATTCTGCTGACGATGCTTGGTGAAATAGATAAAGATATTATAGCATCGTTCTATGGAATATTAGATTATCGCCATATGCCTTTGTCGGCTCTTGCTGATAAGTATCATGTAACAACAACTGTCATACAGAATATTATTCATAAAGATTTACACAAATTGTCTATCACTCCTGAATGGCAGATGCTATACGAACGGTTATCACCAATGGTGAAAAAACGATTAATAAACGATGAAACCTAAGGTAATTTGTATTCTTTAATATAAAATGCCACTCTAATTAAATATCAAAGCCCAAGACTTATGAAAAGAATTCTATTATTAGGCTCAGGTGAACTAGGAAAAGAATTTGCAATTGCTGCCAAACGCGCCGGCCAGTATGTAATAGCATGTGATCGTTATCCTAATGCTCCGGCTATGCAGGTTGCCGATGAGTATGATGTCTTCTCCATGCTTGATGGTGAGGCTATGTCAAACGCTATTGAAAAATATCATCCTGATATTATCGTTCCCGAGATTGAAGCTATCCGTACCGAGCGTCTCTTCGACTTTGAAAAGGCGGGCATTCAGGTAACACCGTCTGCGCGTGCGGTGAATTATACCATGAATCGGCGCGCTATTCGTGACCTTGCCGCGCACGAATTAGGGTTGCGGACAGCCAAATATTTCTACGCAAAAACGTATGAGGAGTTTAAGCGTGCTGCCGACGAAATTGGTTTTCCATGTGTCGTTAAGCCATTGATGTCGTCGTCGGGGCATGGTCAGAGTTATGTTTATAATAATGAAGAACTTCAGCATGCGTTCCACGAAGCTATGGAAGAGGGACGCGGTGATGTAAAGGAAGTAATTATAGAAGAGTTTATCGACTTCGAGTCTGAGTTTACTTTGCTTACCGTTACGCAGAAAAACGGCCCGACAATCTTTTGTCCACCCATCGGTCATGTACAGCGTGGAGGTGATTATCGCGAAAGCTGGATGCCGTATAAATTATCTGAAGAAGCATTAAAGTCGGCACAATATATGGCCGATAAGGTAACTAAGGCACTTACAGGATATGGTATATGGGGTGTTGAATTTTTCTTAACGAAGAAAGGTGAGGTTATTTTCTCTGAACTTAGTCCGCGCCCTCACGATACGGGTATGGTTACATTGAGCCATTGTACCAACCTTAATGAGTTCGAATTACATTTCCGATCCGTTATGGGATTGCCGGTTCCTGCCATTCATCTTGAGCATAGCGGTGCGTCTGCTGTGGTTTTATCGCCTGTCGAAAGCTATGAATCTTTAAATTATAATTTAGCAGATGTATGCAGTGAAGACCGTGCTCGCGTTCGAATCTTTGGTAAGACGGAAGCACATGTGGGGCGACGAATGGGCGTAGTATTGTGTTATGACGATGTCAATTGCAATATGGATTCGCTGCGCAACAAAGCTAAGCGGTTGGCAAAAACCGTGTTAGGTACTGACCCTTACATGAAAAGGTAAATACCATGTTATCTGACGGGCATTCGTGAAAACATGTTTTATTAAATTAATATAGAAGTTTAGTATCAATCTTTATGTTGGGAAAAATCATCGATTTACCCCGAATAGCTGACCCTCGTGGTAACCTAACAGTAGCCGAACAGCTGAAAAGCATCCCTTTCGAAATACGTAGAGTATATTGGACTTACGATATTCCTGCCGGCGAACACCGGGGGGGACACGCGCATAAACAATGTCGTGAGCTGATTGTTGCGGCGAGTGGTTCCTTCACGGTTGTTCTTACTGATGGGAAAATACGTTGTACTTATCTTCTTAACCGCCCTTATCAGGCTTTGCTTGTTGAAGTCGGAGTATGGCGAACTCTTGAAGATTTCTCTTCAGGAGCAGTTTGTTTGGTACTTGCTGAAGATTATTTTGAAGAAGCCGATTACATACGAGATTATGATGTTTTTCTTGATTATATAAGAGAAACTAAGAAAAATGGGTATCAATAAACGTTTGCATGTTTGAAATTAAACGATATACTCCTCATGACAAAGCTGCATGGGACGAATACGTGAGCAGGGCCCGAAACGCTACTTTCTTGTTTTATCGCAACTACATGGATTATCATTCTGATCGGTTTCATGATTATAGTCTTATGTTTTACAGGAATGGTAAGCTCCATTCTCTGTTGCCGGCACATTGTTCAGACGATGTTTTCTATTCTCATTTCGGTCTTACTTATGGCGGACTTATCATGGACAGGCATGTTACTGCCGTTGAAACCTGCCATCTTTTTGAGGAGCTTGGCGATTACTTGCGCCTTAAAGGGTTCAAACGTGTACTGTATAAAGCCATCCCTTGGATATACCATCAGATGCCGTCAGAAGAAGATTTATATGCTCTTTTTTGGAAGTGCGGGGCAAAACTTTATACAAGAAACATAGGTACAACCATCTTTATTCAGCAGCATTTAAAATGGCGGAGAAACCATCTTCGTCAGCTGAAAAAGGCACGTTTAAACGGTATTTCGGTACAGCGTGGTGCTGATATTGCTGAGTTTTGGCCTGTTTTGGAAGAACATTTACATCAGCGTTACCAGTCGAAACCTGTACACACATTGGCTGAGATGCAGTTGTTACAGTCAAATTTCCCACAAAATATTATCCAATATAACGCCTATAAGGACAGCCATATTGTCGGGGGAGTAACCATTTATTTGTCCCAACAAGTTGTGCATGCGCAGTATAGTTCGGGTAATGACGAAGGAATGGCATCAGGTGCTATGGAGATTATCTATGACAAAATTATGTGCGAGGATTATCCTGATTACGCTTACCTCGATCTTGGCAGCTCTACCGAACAGGGATGTAGTGTCATAAACGAGGGTCTGATTGGTTTTAAGGAAGGCTTCGGAGGGCGTGCAGTGGTGTACGATACTTACGAATGGGGCCTGTAAGGCATAGCCTTTTCGGGTGGAATACATTGTTTTTCGTCAACTTATGATAGATTATTTATCGCTAAAAAAAATTACAGCACAGCACGCCGACGAAATAAAGGCCGCAGCTAATCGCGTAATAGACAGCGGCTGGTACCTCAAAGGTGACGCCACCAAGGGCTTTGAGGCACAATATGCCAGCTATATTGGTACCCGTTTCTGCGTAGGATGTGGAAACGGACTTGATGCCCTGACTTTGATTTTTCGTGCTTATCTCGAAATGGGTATATTGCATTTTGGCGATGAAATTATAGTGCCTGCCAATGCTTACATCGCTTCAATACTGTCAATTACAGAAAACAGACTTACCCCTGTGCTTGTAGAGCCACAGCCTGAAAACTTGGAAATAAACGACAAACTGATTGAACGGGTTATAACGCCTCGTACAAAGGCTATACTTTTAGTGCACATGTACGGCCGTTGTGCTATGACGTCGCAAATCTCTGACCTCTGTAAACAACATCATTTGTTGTTGATTGAGGATAATGCACAATCGGTAGGGTGTTTGTGGAACGATGCACATTTATCGTCTTCTTTACACCATGAAGATAAACTTATAAAAGCACCGAATAACCATAGAGGCGTAACAAGTCATCGAACTGGGGCTTTAGGCGACGCGTCTGCCCACTCTTTTTATCCGGGCAAGAACCTTGGGGCGTTGGGTGACGCAGGTGCAGTAACAACCAATAACCCGGAACTGGCCGACTTTGTAAGAGCTTTGGGCAATTACGGCTCTGGTAAAAAGTATGTCTTCCCGTATAAAGGACGAAACAGTCGTATCGATGAGCTTCAGGCAGCAGTGCTTTCTGTAAAGCTGAAATACGTAGATAGTGAAAATGCCCGTCGCAGAAACATAGCTTCTTACTATTATTCTCAGCTCGATATGGCAGGGCTGTCGCTCCCGGGAAAGGACGTATGGCGTAAATCAGGACATAATGATCTGTCATGCAATTACCACATTTTCCCTGTCCTTTGCGCTCGTCGCGACGAGCTTCAGCAGGCTCTTGCCGACAAGGGTATAGGCACAATGATTCATTATCCCATCCCCCCTCACCGGCAGGCATGTTATAAAGAGTGGACCGATATGTCATTACCCGTTACCGAACGTATCCATCGCGAAGAACTTAGCCTGCCTTGTAACCAGACAATGACTGATGAAGAGGTTTGTCAGGTTGTTGAGGAGGTGCAGCACTTTATGTGGCATCAGTGAACAATAATGCTTTAATTTCTGCGACTTTGTTTATAATTTTACGCGCAATTGTACCTCAAGGTCAGTTATCGAGCTACCGTTTATCCGTTGCAAACCGCTACCAATTACTTGTCGGTCAAAGTATTTGGTCATACCAATCTTACCTGTTAACATCAGATGGCTTGTGAAATCAACGCGCGTATTCAATGCCATTCGTATACCTTTACCATAGAAGCAGGGGAACGACAAATTGTAAAGTACACCCCGTTCATACGTATATAGTCTGCTGTTATAGTCGTCAGTATGAAAATATCCTATGGTAAGATTCGTTCTTAAGCGTTTATAGTTATAGCCTGCATTTTCAGTAAGCATTATCCCGAAACTGTTTTGGGTAAACCGGCATAATGCCATGTCGGCCTGTGTTTGTAAGTTCCATCCGTTGTTGTTGTAAGTAGCGGCAGCCCGTATGCGCTGTTCGGTGTATGGAACAGTACCTTTTTTACCTGTAATATCCCTTTTCCTTGTCCTTATCCTGTACCTGATGGCCCAGCCCCACTGATTCTTTTGCCATGACAGCTGTGCCATATTGTCCCAGCTTCCTGACGATTCCGATATACGATATTTAGGCCACGCGAACCATGCGTAATCGGTATAGAACAACAATTGTGTCCAACGGCCGATAGTTAAGTTGCCTCCAATGTATATGCCACTTTCGTTTTGTGCCGCCCCTCCTTCGGCAAAGGTCTGGCTGAACAGTGAGTAATATTGGTAAGGATAATAGCGTTGCAGGGCTATCAGCGTTAGTATGGGGGTTAGTTGATAGCTTAGTGTATTGATGGTTGCTATATGCTTACAGTTTCCTGTTGCCGTCTCGCCCGATATATTTAGTCGTCCATTCAGGTAGCCATAATCAATACTTGCGTTCCAAAATTGCGATCCTCGCGGGTACCAGCGGCGGTAAAGCTGTGTTGTTGTGGGCTGAAGTTCACGGTTGAAAGCTGTGTAGAACCCCGTTATGCCCACATGCCACCCATTCTTAAAAAAGGTAATGTTGGTACCGAAAAGGCTTTGTGAGGTATTTCGGCGTCGCTCCATTTCGCTCTTCGTACGGTGGTAGCCTGTTCGGAGCAGTGTGGCAACGGTTGAAGAATTACGGTTTAGTGTGGCGTCTATGGTACGCCATGAGACAAAAGGTGTAACAGAAAGAACGCCAGACAATTTAAAAGTGGCTGCTATACCTTGTAAATAATTAGCCTCTGAGCGGCTGCCGTGTGGTGTAATATTGTTAATTGAACGTCCCATTGTAGCGAGAGTATTGATTTTCCCCAGCCCAAACGAGTTGTTCATCACAAGTCCAAGTCCGAACTTTAGCCTGTAACGGCCCGCCACCATGCGCTTTACACATCCCCATTTCTGCAACATCAGGTAGAACGAATAGAAGTCATAGCCCATACTATTCTGCCCTGCAAAGAACGGTTCGCCGGCATCTTGTGATGCAACAAGGCCCAGTTTTACGTGCTGTCCCGATGTAAAAGTATAGCGCATCCAGTGCTTATACTTATAGCCCAAGTACCCGTTTTCATCGCCCCGGCGGTTATAAAACGGTACCTTAAGGGTGGCCAGGAGTTCGTGTCGCCCGTATTTGATGAGGTTTTTCAGCGACGGAAGCGTATCCTTTACAACCTCGGGATAGATGGTTGCAAAGTGAGAGAGCAGGTCAATGGTGCTTTTTTCCATTGACCTGATCATGTAAAGTTCAACCATCGTTTCAATACGGCCGTGACGATCACGATATTCTATAAAGTCCATTACCTGCTGGGCCGACAGAAAAGGCAGCTGCAACAGCTCGTCACGTGTGCAGCGGTTAAGGTCAATCTTGTGGTTTTCCAGTTCGCTCAACTCTTCATAGGTCATCTCCAAACGGCCTGATTCGGCATCGTCAGTGTTGGTCATCGTTTCCAACCATTCTTCCCACGATCGGTCGTTCTGTGCATAAGTATGTATTGTTGCCATGCAGAGAAAGAGCAAAGTTAGCAGCAGGTATCTCATAATATAAAGTAAAGATAGGTGGAGCAAATATAAAACGAAAAAAGTAAACGTCCAAGTATATACATGATTTTTTTGTTACCTTTGCAGCTTAGGACAATATATATACAGAGATGATTGTTTGCATAGCAGAGAAACCAAGCGTAGCCCGTGATATTGCACGTATATTAGGTGCCACCACATCAAGGGACGGGTACATGGAAGGCAACGGTTATCAGGTAACATGGACCTTTGGACACCTGTGCGAACTGAAAGAACCTAACGACTATCAGCCCAACTGGCACTACTGGACACTGGCTGCACTGCCTATGGTTCCGTCACGTTTTGGTATCAAGCTCATCCCTGACCAGGGCATAGAAAAGCAGTTTAACGTCATCTCAAAACTATATGCCGGTGCCGACGAAATTATAAACTGTGGTGATGCAGGGCAGGAAGGCGAGCTTATTCAACGCTGGGTAATGCAGATGGCTCATGTAAAATGCCCCGTTAAACGCCTGTGGATATCGTCGATGACGGATGAAGCCATCACAGAAGGCTTCCAAAAGCTGAAATCTCAAGATAATTATGAGAGCCTGTATCTTGCAGGATTGTGTCGCGCTATCGGCGACTGGCTCCTGGGCATGAATGCTACACGTCTCTATACGCTGATGTACGGGCGTAACCGTCAGGTACTTTCCATCGGACGTGTACAAACACCAACGCTTGCCCTGATTGTACAACGGCAGAAAGAAATTGACAATTTCAACCCCGAACCATATTGGGTTCTCTCTACTATTTACCGCAATACGCTTTTCACGGCCACCGCAGGCAAGTTTAGTTCGGAGGATAAAGGACGTCAGGCTTTTGCGTTAATCGAAGGACGCCCTTTCACGGTGAAGAGTGTTGAAAAGAAGCAAGGTAAAGAAGCTCCGCGCCAATTATACGATCTTACCTCGCTGCAGGTCGACTGCAATCGCAAGTTCGGCTTTTCGGCCGAGCTTACATTGAACCTTATTCAGGGCCTTTATGAAAAGAAACTAACCACTTATCCACGTGTTGATACACAATATTTGTCAGACGATATTTATCCTAAATGTCCGTCAATACTTAATGGTGTAAGCCAAACCAAACTGGCAGGGCAGAAGCCTTATCTCGAAATCATCAGACAATTGGCTGCCATAAGTCCGAAGTTACCAAAGTCAAAGCGTGTGTTCGACACCTCAAAGGTAACCGATCACCATGCTATAATACCTACGGGACAAACCCCATCGGGCCTGACAGACAATGAACAACATGTTTACGATTTGATTGCACGCCGCTTCATAGCTGCCTTTTATCCCGACTGTAAGTTTGCTACAACAACGGTTATTGGCGTGGTAAAAGAGGACGAAACGGCTGATGAGCCAGGCAAAGAGCACGAGGATAAAGGCATCGAATTTAAGGCAACGGGCAAGGAAATCATTGATGCGGGCTGGCGAATAGTATTTACAAAGGCCGAACAAAGCGAAGATGACCATTCCGACAATGCCGATAACCCCACGGCAACACAGCATCAGCAGGATAGCGAAGAAGCTGTATTGCCGTCCTTTATGCGTGGCGAATCGGGCCCGCACAAGCCTACACTAACCGAAAAACAGACGCAGCCCCCCAAGTATTATACTGAGGCTTCGTTGCTACGGGCTATGGAAACAGCGGGCAAACTGGTTGATAACGACGAGCTTCGCGCTGCTATGAAAGAGAATGGCATAGGTCGTCCGTCATCGCGGGCGGGCATTATCGAGACACTTTTCAAGCGTCATTACATCCGTCGGCAGCGTAAAAACTTGGTGGCAACGCCTACGGGTATTCAGCTTATTGATACCATTCATGAAAAATTATTGACCAGTGTAGAACTGACAGGCATCTGGGAGAAGAAGCTGCGCGATATAGAGCACCACCGTTATCAGCCTGCACAGTTTATAGAAGAGCTTAAACAACAGGTAAACGAAATTGTAACCGATGTGATGCACGACAATAGTAACCGCACTATTGAAGGCATTACGCCTGATGAACCTCCTGTAAAGCCCAAGTCGCCGGCGGGTACAGCCACTGTAAAGACAACGGGGAAGACAAAGCCACGATGTGCTTCTGCAAAGAAGAAAACAAAACCTACTACTGCAAATATTGCAGCAACCGCAAATACTTCAGGACCTCACGAAGGCGATATTTGCCCGAAGTGTGGACAGGGACATGTAATAAAGGGAAAAACGGCCTATGGTTGTTCGCGCTGGCATGAGGGCTGCGATTATCGATTTTCTTTTGTATCATCTGAAACAACCAGTAAAACTCAAGGGTAGATGTAGAGTATGAACCAACAAGCATAAGTTGGAGTAATAAATGATTTGTGCTTGAGATTGCTTCTCAATATGATTTTTTCATTTCTTTATTGGATGTTGAAAGGTGATGTTTTTTTTGTTTGACATTTACTTCTTAAATGTTCCAATAGGCTATTAATCTAAAATATTGAGTCGTATGTATATGCCTTATAATTATAAGGTAGAGACTATTACCACAGATAATAGGCTTTAACTTGGTGACTATTGTGGTTGATAAAAGACATTTTATATTCTTAAATGTAATTGTATTTTGTAGTTAAATCATCCAACTTAACTTTAGGACAAATAAATCTATTTTTTACAAAAGATTAAGTAATTTTGCAATCGGTCTACCTTATTAGTGAAAATAAAGAGTTAATTCATTAGGCCTGAATATTAAAAATGAAACCGAATTACATTCTTAAAATGTCGTTAGTTGCCGTATACTGCGCAGCAACTTCTTTCGTGTGGGGAGAACCTGTAGACAAAAATACAGCCCAAGTGATAGCATCGAAGTATCTTGCAAATCCCGAATTACGGGCAACGACGCCCCCTACACGTGCAACGGGAGCAAGTAAGCAACCTGCTTATTATCTCTTTACAAACGCCAACGAGAAGCGATTTGTTATTATTTCGGGCGAAAGTCAATTGAACGAGTTGGTGGGTTATGGAACGATGAGCGCAGCTAACGCCAAGAATTCCATTCCCGAAGAATTTAAAGCCATGCTTCAACGTTATGAAAGCGTGGTATCAGCTGTACGTGCAAAAAAGGCCCAAATACCCACAGTGAAGCTTCCTCAAAAACGTGAAGTATTGCCGTTACTTACCTGTCATTGGGAGCAAAATTATCCCTTTAACCTGTATACCCCTGCTCCCGATGGGGTAAATACGCCTACTGGATGCGTTGCCACTGCTACTGCACAGCTGATGTA
>JABZLB010000038.1 GCA_015256945.1 Prevotellaceae bacterium
AAATTTAGAATAAAATGGCAGACGTAAAAGCTATTGCAGAAGAATTAGTAAATCTTACTGTTAAAGAAGTTAATGAGTTGGCACAGGTCCTGAAGGACGAGTATGGTATTGAACCTGCAGCAGCTGCTGTTGCTGTGGCTGCTGCTCCTGGCGCTGGCGAAGGTGCAGCTGCTGAGGAGAAGACATCTTTTGATGTTGTCCTCACTGATGTTGGTGCAACTAAGCTCCAGGTTGTTAAGGCTGTTAAGGAAGCTTGCGGTCTTGGTTTGAAAGAAGCTAAAACTCTTGTAGAAGGTGCTCCTGCAACAATTAAGGAAGGTATCTCTAAGGACGAAGCTGAGAGCTTGAAGAAGGCTATCGAAGAAGCTGGCGCTAAGGTAGAGTTGAAGTAATATAAACTTTACTTGTAATTTAGTAGTCGTATGGATAATACGATACTGAATATACATAGTAGTTAAACGGTTAGGATTTGCCCAGTCGGTAAGTCCTAACCTTTTTGTGTCTTTTGGCACATTTTCTATCGCCCTTTGGGTATTAAGATATAAGATCAATAATTTATGTCACACGTTATTAATAACCGAATTAATTTCGCGAGCGTCCATAATCCTTACCCCTTTCCAGATTTTTTAGATGTTCAGTTGAAGTCTTTCCGTGATTTTCTTCAGTTAGACACACCTCCCGAAGAACGTAAAAATGATGGATTATATAAGGTCTTCGCAGAAAATTTTCCAATAACCGATACACGTAACAACTTTGTACTTGAGTTTTTGGACTACTATATTGACCCACCTCGTTACACGATAGATGAATGTTTAGAGCGTGGATTAACATATAGTGTTCCATTAAAAGCGAAGATGAAGCTTTATTGTACTGATCCTGATCATGAGGATTTTGGTACTTTTATACAGGATGTTTTTTTGGGAACAATCCCGTATATGACTGATAATGGTACATTTGTAATTAATGGTGCAGAGCGTGTTGTTGTAGCTCAGTTACATCGTTCTCCTGGTGTTTTCTTTGGACAGGGCGTTCATGCTAATGGTACAGTATTATATAGTGCCCGTATTATACCATTCAAAGGTTCTTGGATTGAATTCGCAACGGACATTAATAATGTGATGTATGCTTACATTGATCGTAAAAAGAAATTGCCTGTTACGACTTTACTGCGTGCTATTGGTTACGAAAGTGACAAGGATGTTCTTCAAATATTTGACCTTGCTGAAGAAATAAAGGTTAACAAACGTAATCGTAAAGAGCTTATTGGCCGAACACTTGCAGCTCGTGTTTTAAAAAGCTGGAATGAAGATTTCGTTGATGAAGAGACCGGTGAAGTTGTAACAGTTGAGCGCAATGAGGTAATCTTAGAGCGCGAGACAGAAATTACAGAAGATAATTTTGAAGCTATACTTGAGAGTGGTACTTCAGTTGTTCTTGTTCATAAGAATGAAGATTCTGCTAGTAAATATGAGATTATCTTTAATACCTTAGCTAAGGACCCGAGTAATTCTGAAATAGAGGCAGTCCGTTATATTTACCGTCAGCTGCGTAATGCAGACCCTGCTGACGATGCAAGTGCACGCGAAGTTTTTCAAAATCTTTTCTTTTCGGATAAGCGTTATGACCTTGGAGAGGTTGGTCGTTATCGTATAAACAAGAAATTAGGTCTTGATATAGCATCTGATACCAGCGTTCTCACAAAAGAAGATATTATTGAGATTATCAAGTATCTGATTAAGTTGATTAATTCCAACGCAACGGTAGACGATATTGATCACTTGTCAAATCGTCGCGTTCGTACAGTCGGCGAACAATTAAGTAATCAGTTTGCAATCGGCCTTGCGCGCATGAGTCGTACGATTCGCGAGCGTATGAATGTACGAGATAATGAAGTGTTTACGCCGACAGACCTTATTAATGCAAAGACAATTTCGAGTGTAATTAATTCATTTTTTGGTACAAATCCTTTGAGCCAATTTATGGATCAGACCAACCCGCTTGCTGAAGTTACGCATAAGCGTCGTCTTTCAGCTCTTGGTCCTGGTGGTCTTTCTCGTGAGCGTGCAGGCTTTGAGGTTCGCGATGTACACTATACACATTATGGTCGTCTTTGTCCTATTGAGTCGCCTGAGGGGCCAAATATCGGTCTTATTTCATCACTTTGTACTTATGCAACCATTAATGAGCTTGGTTTTATTGAGACACCTTACCGCAAGGTTACCGATGCTAAGGTTGATATGAACAACAAAGATGTTGTTTTCTTGACAGCAGAAGAAGAGGATGGTAAGCTTATAGCACAGGGCAATGCTCCATTAAACGAGGATGGTACTTTCAAACGTGATTTTGCACATTGCCGTTTGGCTGCAGACTTCCCTGTTGTTGCTCCTGAAAATATTAGTTTGATGGATGTATCTCCACAGCAAATAGCGTCAGTTTCTGCAAGTCTTATACCTTTCCTTGAACATGATGACGGCCACCGTGCGCTGATGGGATGTAACATGATGCGTCAGGCAGTCCCTTTGCTTCACAATGATGCTCCTATTGTAGGAACAGGTCTTGAGAAACAAGTTTGTGAAGATAGTCGCACTATGATTACTGCTGAGGGTGATGGTGTTATAGACTATGTTGACGCAACTACAATCCGAATACTTTACGATCGTTCTGAAGAAGATGAGTTTGTGAGTTTCGAACCGGCATTGAAGGAATACAGAATACCTAAGTTCCGCCGCACAAACCAGAATATGACAATTGACCTTCGTCCTATTTGCAACAAAGGTATGCGTGTGAAAAAAGGCGATATTTTGACGGAGGGATATGCTACTGAAAATGGAGAACTTGCCCTTGGACGTAACCTTCTTGTTGCATATATGCCATGGAAAGGTTATAACTATGAGGATGCTGTGGTAATCTCCGAACGTATGGTACGTGAAGATGTGCTTACCTCTGTCCATGTTGATGAGTATTCTCTTGATGTTCGAGAAACCAAGCGTGGTGTGGAAGTGTTTACCAGCGATATTCCTAACGTCAGCGAAGAAGCTACCAAGGATTTGGATGACAACGGTGTTATTCGTATTGGTGCACGTGTTGAGCCAGGTGATATCATGATAGGTAAAATTTCACCAAAGGGTGAGAGCGATCCTTCGCCTGAAGAAAAACTTCTCCGCGCTATCTTCGGTGATAAAGCTGGTGATGTGAAAGATTCCTCTTTGAAGGCAAATCCATCTTTAAGTGGTGTAGTCATTGATAAGAAGATGTTCTCTCGTGCAATTAAAAATCGTGAGTCGAAGAAGCTGGATAAAGTTACATTGCAGCATATTGATGAAGAGTATGAGGCAAAGGCACAAGAACTTAAGAGCATGCTTGTTGATAAGTTGCTAACCCTTACAAAGGATAAAGTTTGTGCAGGTGTAAAAGATTATACTAATGCTGAAATTATCACGAAAGGTAGTAAGTTTACAGTTGCTGCTTTAATGAATCTTGAATACGATGGTATTCAGAGTAGCGATTGGACAGACGATGCTCATATTAATAATCTTATTCAGCGGTTAATTATGAATTATATCCGTAAGGATAAGCATCTTTTGGCAGAGCAGAGTCGTCGTAAATTTGCTATTACTATTGGTGACGACCTCCCCTCTGGTGTTCTTAAGATGGCTAAGGTATACATCGCAAAGAAACGTAAGATTCAGGTTGGTGATAAGTTGGCCGGACGTCATGGTAACAAAGGTATCGTATCAAAGATTGTACGTACTGAAGATATGCCATTCCTTGCTGATGGACGTCCTGTTGATTTGGTTCTTAACCCAATGGGTGTGCCTTCACGTATGAACTTAGGACAGATTTTCGAAGCGATTCTTGGTGCTGCCGGTAAGAATCTTGGAGTAAAGTTTGCTACCCCAATTTTCGATGGTGCAAAACTTGAGGATCTTAAAGAATGGACTGATAAGGCAGGTCTGCCCAATCTTTGTTCTACTACCGTATATGATGGAGAGACTGGCGAGCCTTTCGACCAGAAAGCAACAGTAGGTATAACTTACTTCTTGAAACTTGGCCATATGGTTGAGGATAAGATGCATGCTCGTTCTATCGGACCGTATTCTCTCATCACTCAGCAACCGCTTGGTGGTAAAGCTCAGTTTGGTGGACAGCGTTTCGGTGAGATGGAAGTCTGGGCTCTTGAAGGCTTTGGTGCAAGCCATGTGCTTCAGGAGATGCTTACTATTAAGAGTGATGACGTTACGGGCCGTTCAAAAGCCTATGAGGCTATTGTAAAGGGAGACCCGATGCCAACACCTGGTATTCCTGAGTCACTGAATGTACTTCTCCATGAACTTCGCGGTCTTGGACTTAGTGTGAAGTTGGATTAATTAAAGAAAATTGAACAGTTAGAAATATGGCTTTCAAGAAAGATACAAAGGTAAAGACTAATTTTACGAAGATTACCGTTAGTCTCGCCTCACCTGAGGAGATTAAGGAGAATTCGTATGGTGAGGTTACCAAGCCTGAAACCATCAACTATCGTACTTACAAACCTGAGCGCGACGGTCTTTTCTGTGAGCGCATTTTTGGTCCTACAAAGGATTATGAATGTGCCTGCGGTAAATATAAGCGAATAAGATATAAGGGTATTGTCTGCGATCGTTGTGGTGTAGAAGTTACCGAGAAAAAAGTTCGCCGCGAACGTAGCGGTCATATTGAGCTTGTTGTACCTGTTGCACATATCTGGTATTTCCGCTCATTGCCCAACAAGATAGGCTATTTGCTTGGCTTGCCAACCAAAAGTCTTGATGCAGTTATTTATTATGAGAAATATATTGTCATCCAGCCTGGAGTTGTTGCAGGAATGAAAGATGCTGAAGGTGTTGGCGATTTGAATGGTTCTCATGCACTTGATTTGTTGTCGGAAGAGGAATATCTTGACATTATTGACAATAAACTGGACCCTAATAATGATCTACTCGACGATACCGACCCCAATAAGTTCGTCGCAAAAATGGGAGCAGAGGCAGTTCTCGATTTGCTGCACCGACTTGCAGAAGCTGATGACAAGGGTCTTACCGGACTTGATCGTTTAAGCTATGAGCTTCGTGATCGTGCTAATAATGACACGAGTATGATGCGTAAAACCGAAGCATTGAAACGCTTGCAGGTTGTAGAAGCTTTCCGTTCGTCTATGGATGTGAATCGTCCCGAGTGGATGATGATGAAAATTATTCCTGTCATTCCACCAGAACTTCGTCCATTAGTTCCTCTTGATGGTGGCCGCTTTGCTACCTCTGACCTCAATGACCTATACCGTCGTGTCATTATTCGTAACAATCGACTGAAACGATTGATAGAGATAAAAGCTCCTGAGGTTATCCTTCGCAATGAGAAACGTATGCTTCAGGAGGCTGTTGACTCTCTCTTTGACAACAGTCGTAAGGCAAGTGCCGTAAAGAGTGAGTCGAATCGTCCTCTGAAATCGCTCTCCGATTCTTTAAAAGGTAAGCAAGGACGTTTCCGTCAAAACCTTCTCGGTAAGCGTGTAGACTATTCTGCCCGTTCTGTAATTGTTGTCGGTCCTGAGCTGAAGATGGGTGAATGTGGTTTGCCAAAACTGATGGCTGCCGAGCTGTATAAGCCGTTTATCATTCGTAAGCTTATTGAGCGTGGCATTGTTAAGACTGTAAAGAGTGCCAAGAAAATAGTTGATCGCCGTGAATCAGTAATCTGGGATATTCTTGAAAATGTGATGAAAGGTCACCCAGTCTTGCTGAACCGTGCTCCTACATTGCACCGTTTGTCGGTGATGGCATTCCAGCCTAAACTTATTGAGGGTAAGGCATTGCAGCTGCATCCATTGGCATGTACACCGTTCAATGCCGACTTTGACGGTGACCAGATGGCTGTTCACCTCCCGTTAAGCAACGAGGCCGTGCTCGAAGCACAGGTCCTTATGCTTCAGAGCCATAACATTCTGAATCCCGCTAACGGTGCTCCTGTTACAGTTCCGTCACAGGATATGGTGCTTGGTCTTTATTATATTACAAAGATTCGTCCCGGAGCAAAGGGTGAAGGTTTAAGTTTCTATGGTCCTGAAGAGGCTATTGTTGCATTTAACGAGAAACGTTGTGACGAACATGCCCTTGTAAAGTGTCTTGTTAACGATGTTGTTGACGGCAAGCCTGTTAAACACATTGTTGAAACAACCCCGGGACGTATTATCGTAAACCAGATTATTCCTGAGGAACTTGGTTTCTTCAATGGCATTATATCCAAGAAGTCACTCCGTAATCTTATCTCAGCTGTTATTAAAACGGTAGGTATGGCGCGTGCTTGTACTTTCCTTGATGGTATTAAGAATTTGGGTTACCGTATGTCATATCTGGCTGGCCTTTCATTTAATCTCGACGATATTATTGTTCCTGCAGAAAAACCTGCTATTGTGAAGAAGGGTCAGGATGAGGTTGATGAAATTACAGCCAACTTCGATATGGGTCTTATCACTGATAAGGAACGTTATAATCAGGTCATCGATGCCTGGACGCATGTTAACGATAACCTGAAGAAAGCTGTTATGAAACACATGACCGAAGCCGACCAAGGCTTCAACGCTGTGTTTATGATGCTCGACTCTGGTGCCCGTGGTAGTGCCGATCAGATCGCCCAGCTTGCAGGTATGCGTGGCCTTATGGCCAAGCCGCAGAAAGCGGGAGCCGAAGGTAATTCCATTATTGAGAACCCTATTCTTAATAACTTAAAGGAGGGAATGTCGGTGCAAGAGTACTTCATTGCTTCACACGGTGCCCGTAAGGGTTTGGCCGATACGGCTATGAAGACTGCCGATGCCGGATACCTTACACGTCGTTTGGTAGACGTCTCACACGATGTTATTATTACTGAGGACGACTGTGGAACCCTTCGTGGTCTTGAATGTCGCGCCCTTAAGGATGGCGATGAAGTAATCTCTACATTGGCCGAACGTATCCTGGGTCGTGTATCAGTTCACGATGTTATAAACCCACATACCAATGAAGTGATTTGTCAGGCCGGCGAAGAAATTACCGAAGATCTGGCTAAAGCTATCGAAGATGCTGGTGTAGAAATGGTTGAAATACGCTCAGTTCTTACATGCGAAAGCAAGAAGGGCGTTTGTCGTAAGTGTTATGGACGCAACCTTGCCACTTCAAAAATGGTGCAGTTAGGCGAAGCTGTCGGTGTTATTGCCGCACAAGCTATTGGTGAACCAGGTACACAGCTTACACTTCGTACGTTCCACTCGGGTGGTGTGGCTGAAAATGCTACGGCAAACGCATCTATCAAGTCGAAGTATGATGCCCGCCTTAAGTTCGATGGTTTACGTACAGTACCGTTTGTTGACAAGAGCGGTGATGCTGAAGTTAACTGTGAGATGGTTGTAAGTCGTCTTGCTGAAGTTCAGTTTATCGATATTAATACTGGCATTGTCCTTGCAACGATGAACGTTCCTTATGGTAGTTCTTTGTTCTTTAAGAACGATGATAAGGTGAAAAAGGGTGACATTGTTTGTCGTTGGGACCCGTTCAATGCGGTTATTGTCAGTGAGTATGCAGGTAAATTGCGTTTCCACAATGTTGTAGAAGGCGTTACCTACAAAACAGAAACTGATGAAACTTCAGGTATGACCGAATGTATTATTATCGAATCGAAAGATCATAATACAGTTCCTACGGTCGACATTGAAGACGAAAATGGCAACGTGCTTGGTACATACAACTTCCCTGTGGGCGGCCATATTGCCAACATTGAAGACGGACAAAGCATTCCTACTGGTGAAACGCTTGTACGTATTCCACGTTCTGTGTTCAGCGCCGGAGGTATTACCGGTGGTCTGCCACGTGTACAAGAACTTTTCGAAGCTCGCAACCCGTCTACGCCTGCTGTTGTATCTGAGATCGACGGT
Source organism: Prevotellaceae bacterium (assembly GCA_015256945.1). Lineage (GTDB taxonomy): Bacteria > Bacteroidota > Bacteroidia > Bacteroidales > Bacteroidaceae > Prevotella. The sequence continues at coordinate 7,925 of JABZLB010000038.1, forward strand.
GAGGTTACCATGGGTAAATTGAAGCGTGGAAACCGTGAAATTATCATTACCTCGAAGACAGGTGAACAGCGTAAATATCTTGTTCCGTTGTCGCGACAGATCCTCGTTCAGGAGCATGATGCTGTCCGTGCAGGCACGGCTCTATCGGATGGTGAGATTACACCGTCTGATATTCTGGCAATCGAAGGTCCTACGGCTGTACAGGAATACATTGTGAATGAGGTGCAGAACGTTTACCGTCTGCAGGGTGTGAAGATCAACGACAAGCACTTTGAGATTATCGTTCGCCAGATGATGCGCAAGGTTCGCATCGACGACCCGGGCGATACTATATTCCTTGAGCAGGAACTTATTGACAAACTCGACTTCTCTGACGAAAACGACCGTATATGGGGTAAGAAGGTTGTCACTGACGCTGGCGACTCAGAGACCCTCGTTAAGGGGCAAATTGTTTCGGCTCGCAAGTTGCGTGATGAGAACTCGAGCCTCAAACGCCGTGACCTTCGTCCTGTACAGGTTCGCGATGCAGTGCCTGCAACCTCTACCCAGGTGTTGCAAGGTATCACACGTGCTGCCCTTGGTACAAAGAGTTTCATGAGTGCTGCTTCATTCCAGGAGACGACAAAGGTGCTCTGCGAGGCTGCTATCCGTGGAAAGGTAGACCGTCTGGAGGGTATGAAAGAGAACGTTATCTGCGGACATCTCATCCCTGCCGGTACTGGTATGCGTCAGTGGGATAAGCTCATTGTAGGTTCTAAGGAGGAGTATGAGCGCATGGAGGCAAATAAGAAAAATGTTCTCGACTTTGCCGATCAGGTGCCGGCTGAATAAGCTGATAGCATGGTTATAACAACCTTTTAATAATAAAGGCCGTAAATCCAAAAGGGTTTACGGCCTTTTTTAATACAATCCATGTCTGGAAAACAGGGCTTATGCGTATCTTATCTTTGGTATTTTGTCTTGCTTTATCCTGTTTTTTAATTATTCTGCTGCTTGTGTTTCTGCCTCTTTACTGCGCAATCGCATTATCTTTACAGTGTAATTTATCTTTCTTCATATCTCAATTACTGAGGCCTTACGCTATGAACATCAGTCCTTTATATCATCATTCTGTCCCTGCTACGCCATAAATCTTGTTTTTCCAGAATAAAAGATAAATATCTTATATTTTTGGAGCGGAATAATTTTATAAATAATATTATGTGTTATACATAGAAGCCCCTGTGGCATGATGAATATTTTTGCTTCCCATTTCTGTTTTGTTTCGCAACAAACATAACGCCTTTTATGCTTCCTGCTTGTCTAATGGGGCTTTATCTGGTTTTATAATACCATTACTTTTAAAAAATAAAATTGAAAATTTGGCCGTATAAGCAGTTTTTTTTATCTTTGTCTTAAATAACAATTAAACCTTTTATAAATAAAACTTATTGAATTATGGCAGAGAACAACAACGAACAACAGCAAATTAAAATAGAGTTAAAACCCGAGGTTGCACAGGGAGAGTATTCGAACCTGGCAATGATTAATCATGCTTCGAGCGAGTTTGTTATCGACTTTGCTCACATGTTGCCCATTGCTCCTCCACAGATTTTCAGCCGGGTTATTATGGCTCCCGAGCATGCCAAGCGCCTGCTGATGGCTCTTCAGGAGAACATTGGACGTTACGAGCAAGAGTTCGGCCCCATCAAGTTGCCTCAGGCTCCTCAGGAAGAAGGCCGTACTATTGCTCCCTTTGGTACGGGCAAGGCATAAGCCGTAGCTTGTCACGACACAACTTTCCCCCACTCCGATACAAAGCGGAGTGGGGGAAGTGTGTTTTATATAGGTGGTAAAGTTATGCCCTTGTGTTCAGCGAACGGGCAGAAACAAGGAAAATCAATATCTCATATCAGGCGTGAGGCTATTGGATAATGGAATTACTGATATTACAGAATATCGTTTTTCAGGGTACAAATTATCGTGATATACAATATTCCCGGTCGGTAGTGAAGCTGCCGGACGGTTGTTAATCATTTTTATTACCGCAATGCGCGTCTGGTTACAGGCCAGCAATGTAACAAATCATAAAAATATAAAGCATGGAGCTATTTTCAAACGACAGAAAGAATGGGCTGTATGTCGGTTGGGTTCACATTGTACTTGTAAGAGATATATGTATGGATGCTAAGGGATAATAGCTTATGGCGCAGAGAGTTCGTGCTAATATAACTATGGCAATACTGTGACAATGGATACAAGCAAGGGCAGGGAACCGATAAGATGAAGTATGGAGAGTGAAAACGCTATACCAGAAAAATCCATCCATACTTTTGTAAACCAGGCAGAATTATGGAGATTGCATTCGTGAAAAAGCTATTCAATATGCGAAAAAAACAAGCTGTGCGAGTTGTTGTAAATTCTATTTTATGGAGAATTACCATTGAAAAGCGAGGCAGAATGTGCGATTGCTGTATTCTCAATTTATCAGAACGATATACTTCTGTCCTGGTAAACAGCATTGTACACATACGCAATAATGGGTTGCCAGAACTTTTGAGGATCTGGCACATAAGAGCATGAGAAGCATCCAATCGTCACAAGCTGTTACAGATTAGGCGCATAAGATTCCAATAATTACCCGTAATCTGCTCTGCTAATCATTTCAATGTCCCGGCCTTTGTGCTGTAAAGTTTATTGTTCGGCGGCCGTCAGCAGCGCTGCTGACGACCGTCACACCCTTTGTTCGACGGTCGCCGTACGCGCTGTTGACGGCTGCCGAACCATCACTCTTTGCCTGCCATGTTTGTTGCATATCGCCATACACCCAGGTCCAATATATTATAAACCAGCATTAAATACGGCAGAAACATTCCTGCCTTTAAAGGCATAACCGTGCTCCTCCTATTTTCAGGATAACATCTTCTTCCCGTCTTGAAATATACCAAAGCGCCTGATGGTGTTTATTTATACATATAATCCCACATTCTTTTCGTTATAAAAATACAAAAACCACCATATTAAGTTAACTATATTTAATTTCCGGGGGGGTAATTACAAATATATGTAAACAATTACCTTTGCATTTGATTTTGAGATAAAAGAAAGTTAAATAAAAGTTTGTATGATTATGAAACGATTGTTTATAGCACCGGTATTGCTAATATGGATGCTATTATTACCGGTTGGTGTTTTTGGGCAGGCTGTTGAAGACGGTAATTTTGTTTATACACTTTCAGGAACGGAGGCAACGCTCATCGGTGCATTAACCCCTGCAAGTGGTGATGTGGTTGTTCCTTCGACCATGCAACATGGTGGAACCACTTATGATGTAACTACTATATCATGGAATGACCCGTTATGTGTTTCACCATATAAGACTTTTTATGATGCTTCTTCCACTACGTCTATGTCTGCTCCTTCCATAAAACGTATTGTAGGACATACAATTAATGATTTAATACAATTTCAACCACAGAATGCAGAAATTATGTTCTATGGGATACCAATAGTCTCTATTGATTTCCCTAACCTGGAATTAATAAAAGATTGTGGGTTTATAAAAGGCTGTAATAGTCTTACTTCTGTCAATCTCCCTAAACTAAAAACCTTGGATAAGGTGCGTTTTTTAAGTGAATGTTCTGCCATTACTTCAGTATCGCTTCCGTCTCTTGTCTCTGTTCTGGGTATGGAATTTTGTTCTTCCCTTCCAAATTTGGAGGTACTGGATCTTCCTAATCTTGAAAGCTTGGTAGGAGATCCTGTGTTAGTTAGTGATAATATTATTTATTTGGATAAGCTGTCTACGCTTAATACACCCAAATTGAAGAAAGTATCTTCTGGTTCGACACTTAGTAGTTTATCCATAAACACATTTAATTTTGCACAAGGATGTAAGTTGGAAGGTAATTCCTTGTTTAGGGGATTAACAGGCAGTATCATAACTATCAATGGAGCAACTGAGTTTAGTGGATCGTATAGTTTTGTATGGAACACGAATTTGCGTGAGATAGTTATGCCCGATTTGCAGGTTTTATCCGATGCGATGATTGTTTATTTAGCAAGTAGTGACCTTCAACGTTTCGAAGCTCCTAAGCTTTCTGTGATTAAAAATACAACGTTTGATCCAGCCAGTGGTTCGTTTAAGGAGTTTATTACAGGCGAATTGTCTGAGATTACTAATTCGGAATTGTTTGCAAGTACTTCAGTAAAAGAATTGAAAGTAAGCAGTACGATTAAGGGTGATGGCCAGTTACATTTGACGAACTATCCAACGGTGATAAAAGTATTTGACCGGGGACCAGTTGTAGATAATACAACAATATTCGCGGATATAAAAGGTGGACGTATTATTGTTCCCGCAGGAAAGGCAGCTCTGTGTGTTGATAAATGGAATATAGATGTAAATAAAACAATGGTCTATACGCCGTTGAAGCTCTCAAAAACAACAAGTGCTGCGAAATATGCATCGGGTAGTATAACTGCGACTGAAAGCTTAACGGCACAAGATGGTAACACCTATGTAAATTATTACGACTTGCGTAATGCCATGTTACCAGCCGAATGTGAAGACGGTGCTGTGCTTGGACCTAATGATGCAGGCTTTGCATCATCGGCAGCATTACCTGTTCGTGAGCGGACTGCTGTGATGGATGCTTGTCAAATTTATACGGCAGGTGCCTATGCTGATACGTCAACGCCATCAGTAGGTGAACTTACGCTTGATGCAGTAACACCTGCTGCCGCTGGAACGGTACAGGGATTCGGTACCTCAGCTGCAAGTTTGTATACGGGACTAAATGGTGCAATTGACGGTTTTCTGTTCAAAGGCAATACTGATGCTTTCACTACCCTGTATGCTCCTTATGTGGGCACATCTGTGACATCTCCTGCAACCAATTATTTGAAGGCTGGAAAAGGAACTGCTGTAACTACAAAAACCAATGGAAATCACTGTTTCTACTGGCACCCGGGCGATGCTGCGTATAACGAAGGATTCTATGTAAGTCGCGGAGTTACAATACCTGAGGCTCGTGCTTATTTGGCAATTCCTCTTTCGCTGTCTGCCAATGCCAAGAGCTTCCGCATGTTCTTCCGTGATGGTAATACCACAAATATAGCTGCTCCTCATATTGATAATACCGATAACGCTGATAATGATTGGTATACAATTTCGGGAACGCGCTTGTCGGCTAAGCCTGCGGTTCAGGGAATTTTTGTACATGGAGGAAAGAAAGTTATAATTAAATAGTGTCGGAGACAAGCAGGCGTTATTTATGATATAAATTATATTAAGGTGAAAAATAAAGAAGAACATCATGAAAAAAAACAAATATACAGAGCCTTGGATAAAAGTAATGCGTGTAATACCAGAAGGTGAAACTTGTGGTGTTCCAGTATACTTTAGTGTTCCTGGTCCAGGTGTGGCAGGTGCAAAACAACATACTTTTGACGATATGGGCGAAGGAGAGTTGCAGGGTAATTATATGAATCCCTCGACCGATGAATGCAATAATATTTGGGAATAAATTATAAACATATACAGTTATGATACTCTGAAGTATCTTCCTGTTCATTATGACAAGTCTGACTAAAGGAGTTGTAATACCCTTTTGGTCAGGCTTTTCTTATAATATGCTTTTAATGGTTGTACATCGTAAATTAATAATTCATGGGTATACGCTATCCATACATTGAGAAGAAAACAGGACGTAATAAACATGAAATTTTAATTTACTTGATACGAAGCTTTAATTTGCAGATCATAATAAAGTAAACAAACAATCGTTAATTAAATATAATTCGCTTCCTATCATTTTTTTTATAGCTTAATAACTTAGGTATTTTAACGAAAAGTTCGTAACTTTGCACCCCGATACGGGTTAGTGTATCCTTTAGTCTCATGTGGCTTGGTGTGTTTTACCCGTAAAAGCATTGATTATAAACAAATAATATATAATTTAAAAAGTAAAATTATGCCTACTATTCAACAGTTAGTACGTAAAGGCAGGAGAGTGCTTGCAGAAAAAAGCAAGTCACCAGCTTTGGACGGATGTCCTCAGCGTCGCGGAGTATGCGTGCGTGTTTACACAACAACTCCTAAGAAGCCTAATTCAGCAATGCGTAAGGTTGCACGTGTTCGTTTGACAAATCAAAAAGAGGTAAACTCTTATATCCCTGGAGAGGGACACAACTTGCAGGAGCACTCGATTGTTCTTGTTCGTGGTGGTCGTGTAAAGGACCTTCCTGGTGTGCGTTATCATATTGTTCGTGGTACGCTGGATACAGCAGGAGTTGCCAACCGTACACAGCGTCGTTCAAAATACGGTGCTAAACGTCCAAAGGCAAAGAAGTAAAAGAAACAATGCAATGAGCCGAGGGCAGCGAGTTTATACTCAAAGCCAGGGGCTCATGCCTGACTTGAAAAATTCAATTTAAACGTTTTGCTGGAGAAGTTAGGACAGGTTGAGTAAATGCTTAGGTGTAAGCGTTGAAGAACAAAATAATGACAGCCCCACGCAGAATATAATTTATTTAAAAATGAGAAAAGCAAAACCAAAGAAGAGAGTGATCCTTCCGGATCCCGTCTTCAATGATCAGAAGGTATCTAAGTTTGTTAATCACCTAATGTACGATGGTAAGAAGAATGCTTCTTACACTATTTTCTACAATGCTCTTGATATTGTAAAAGAGAAGGCTGCGAAAGAAGAAAAAGCTCCATTGGAGATCTGGAAGCAGGCTCTTGATAACATTACACCTCAGGTGGAAGTAAAGAGCCGTCGTATTGGAGGTGCTACTTTCCAAGTGCCTACTGAAATCCGTGCAGACCGTAAGGAAAGTGTTGCGATGAAGAATTTAATAGCTTTTGCCCGTAAGCGTGGTGGTAAGAGCATGGCAGATAAATTGGCTGCAGAGATTATGGATGCGTTCAATAATCAAGGCGGTGCCTTTAAACGTAAGGAAGATATGCATCGTATGGCTGAAGCAAACCGTGCGTTCGCTCACTTCAGATTCTAATTTATTACAACACTTTTATAAAAAGGAAATTAAAAAATGGCAAACCGCGATTTACATTTGACCCGTAATATCGGTATCATGGCTCATATTGATGCCGGTAAAACAACTACGTCAGAACGCATCTTGTTTTATACAGGTAAAACTCATAAAATTGGTGAGGTGCATGATGGAGCGGCCACAATGGACTGGATGGTTCAGGAGCAGGAACGTGGTATTACTATCACGTCAGCTGCGACAACCTGCAACTGGACATGGAATAACAAAACTTATAAAATTAACTTGATTGATACTCCGGGACACGTTGACTTTACTGCAGAGGTAGAGCGTTCGTTGCGTGTGCTCGATGGTGCTATTGCTACATATTCGGCTGCTGACGGTGTTCAGCCTCAGTCGGAGACAGTATGGCGTCAAGCTGATAAATACAATGTGCCACGTATTGGTTATGTTAATAAAATGGACCGGTCTGGAGCAGATTTCTTTGAAACTGTCCGCCAGATGAATGAAATACTTGGTGCTAATCCTATTGTTATTCAGATCCCTATTGGTGCAGAAGAAAACTTTAAGGGCTTGGTAGACCTTATTAAGATGAAAGCCATTGTATGGCATGATGAAACCATGGGGGCTGAATATGACGTTGAGGAAATTCCCGCAGAACTTGTTGATGAAGCTGAGGAATGGCGCGATAAATTGCTTGAAGGTGCAGCTAACTTCGATGACGCCTTAATGGAAAAATACTTGGAGGACCCTTCAACTATTACGGAAGAAGAAGTTATTGCAGCTGTGCGTAAGGGTACAATTGCAATGGAGTGCTGTCCAATGTTGTTAGGCTCTTCTTATAAGAATAAGGGTGTTCAGCCTTTGCTTGATTATACATGTGCTTTCCTTCCTTCACCTGTTGATACGCCGAATGTTATAGGTTTTAATCCTGAAACAGGTGAAGAAGTAGATCGTAAGCCCGATGAGAATGAACCAACATCAGCACTTGCCTTTAAGATAGCTACTGATCCATTTATGGGCCGCTTAGTTTATTTCCGTGTCTATTCAGGTAAGGTCCAGGCAGGCTCATATGTATATAATCCTCGTTCTGGTAAGAAAGAGCGTATTAGTCGCTTGTTCCAGATGAACTCGCATCAAGAGATTCCTATGGAAAGTATTGATGCTGGAGATATTGGTGCAGGAGTAGGATTTAAGGATATTCGTACAGGTGATACGCTTTGTGACGAGAGTAAACCAATTGTACTCGAATCGATGACATTCCCTGATACTGTTATCTCAATTGCGGTTGAGCCTAAGAGTCAGGCAGATGTTGCAAAACTCGATAATGGACTTGCAAAACTTGCAGAAGAAGATCCAACCTTTACTGTTCGTACAGATGAGCAAAGCGGACAGACAATTATATCAGGTATGGGTGAGCTTCACCTTGATATTATTATAGACCGTCTGAAGAGGGAATTTAAGGTTGAATGTAATCAGGGCAAGCCACAGGTTAACTATAAGGAAGCAATTACCAAAACAGTTGAGAACTGGCGTGAGGTTTACAAGAAGCAGTCTGGTGGACGTGGTAAATTTGGTGATATTATTGTTACCGTTGGACCAAAGGATCCAGACTTTACAGAAGATGACTTGCAGTTTGTAAACGAGGTTAAGGGTGGTAATATTCCTAAGGAGTTCATTCCTTCAGTTCAAAAAGGTTTTAAAGATGCTATGAAGAATGGTGTCTTAGGTGGTTTCCCTATGACAGATCTTAAAGTTGTACTTACTGACGGTAGTTTCCACCCTGTTGACTCTGACCAAATTTCATTTGAACTTGCTGCTCGTGCCGCATTTAAAAATGTATGCCAGAAAGCAGGTCCTGTTTTGATGGAACCTATCATGAAGGTTGAAGTTGTTACTCCAGAAGAAAATATGGGTGACGTCATTGGTGACCTGAATAAACGTCGTGGTATGGTACAGGGAATGGAAGAGGCACGTAGTGGAGCCCGTATTGTTAAGGCTATGGTTCCTCTTGCAGAAATGTTTGGATATGTAACTGCATTGCGTACTATTACTTCTGGGCGTGCTACAAGTTCAATGGAATATGATCATCATGCACCTCTTTCACAGAATCTTGCAGATGCTGTACTTGAAGAGTTGAAGAAATAAGAGATATTTGTAATTTAGGAGTAGGCGTCTGCTTAGTATATGACTCTTAAGTAGATGCCTAATCCTAACTTTAATAACTAAATTAATTAAAATATATGAGTCAAAAGATTCGAATTAAACTGAAAAGCTATGATCATCAGCTCGTTGATAAATCGGCTGAACAGATCGTAAAAGCAGTAAAAGCAACAGATGCAATTGTGAGTGGCCCTATTCCATTGCCCACGCATAAGCGTATTTACACTGTTAATCGTTCTACTTTCGTTAATAAGAAAGCACGTGAACAATTTCAACTTTCAGATTATAAGCGTCTGATTGATATATATAGTGCAACACCGAAGACTGTTGATGCTTTGATGAAATTGGAACTTCCGTCAGGTGTAGAAGTTGAAATCAAAGTGTAATTAGATTATCAGTTGTTTTACGAATAAATTATCATTTTATTTAAATATTTATTGAAATGCCAGGATTAATTGGAAGAAAAATCGGAATGACATCCGTTTTCAGTGCCGACGGTAAAAATGTACCGTGCACTGTTATCGAAGCTGGTCCTTGTGTTGTAACGCAGATTAAAACCATTGAGAAAGACGGTTATAAAGCTGTTCAGCTGGGTTTCGGTGAGGCAAAGGAAAAAAGAACTAATAAGCCTATGACCGGAATCTTTAAGAAAGCGGGTACAACACCAAAGAAGCACTTGGCCGAGTTCAAATTTGAGAACGAGTATAATCTCGGTGATGTTATAACAGTTGAATTGTTTAATGACGCTGAATTCGTTGATGTAGTTGGAACTTCTAAAGGTAAAGGTTTTCAGGGCGTTGTTAAACGTCATGGCTTTGGCGGAGTTGGCCAGGCTACTCATGGACAGGATGATCGTCTGCGTAAGCCAGGTTCAATTGGTGCCTGCTCATATCCTGCAAAGGTATTTAAGGGAATGCGTATGGGTGGCCAAATGGGTGGTGATAGGGTTACAACCCAAAACCTTAAAGTATTAAAAGTGATTCCAGAGCAGAATCTTCTTATTGTGAAAGGTTCTTTTGCTGGATGCAATGGTTCAACTGTTTTAATTGAGAAGTAATGGAAGTTAGCGTTTTAAATATCAACGGTCAGGAGACTGGGAAAAAGGTAACTTTGAATGATGCTATCTTTGGGATTGAGCCTAACGATCATGTTCTCTATCTGGATGTTAAGCAATATCTTGCTAATCAACGTCAGGGGACTGCGAAGTCAAAGGAAAGAAGTGAGCATGCGGGTTCTACACGTAAACTTGGTCGTCAGAAAGGTGGTGGCGGAGCACGCCGAGGTGATATTAATTCACCTATCCTTGTAGGAGGTGGACGTGTTTTTGGTCCAAAGCCACGTGATTATAGTTTCAAACTGAACAAGAAAGTTAAGGTTCTTGCTCGTAAGTCTGCACTTTCATATAAAGCAAAAGATAATGATATTATAGTTGTTGAAGACTTTAATTTTGAGGCTCCAAAGACTAAAGAGTTTGTAAATTTTGCTAAAAATCTTAAAGTTGTAGATAAAAAGGCTCTCGTTGTTTTGCCAAATATTAATAAAAATGTATATTTGTCAGCTCGTAATATACAGAGTGCAGAAGTTATGACAGCGAATGCAATTAATGCATATAAGATTTTAAATGCAGAAGTCTTGGTTATTGCAGAGAGTTCTCTTCCAATAATTGAGAATATCTTAAATAAGTAATTAAGGAGAATTAGAATATGGTATTTATAATTAAACCTTTGGTCACTGAGAAGCAGACTAAGATTACTGACAAACGGCCAAATCGTTATGGCTTTGTTGTTCGTCCAGAAGCTAATAAACTCCAAATTAAAAGTGAGGTTGAGAGCCTGTATCACGTTACGGTAATGGATGTGAATACGCTCCGTTATGCTGGAAAGCGGTCGAGCCGTTATACTAAGGCAGGCCTTGTTAAGGGACAAAAGAGGTCCTTTAAGAAAGCTATCGTCACTTTAAAAGAAGGTGAAGTAATTGATTTTTACAGCAATATTTAATATAAAAAATGGCAGTACGTAAATTCAGCCCTGTTACTCCAGGGCAAAGACACAAGATTATTGGCACGTTCGAAGAGATTACTGCATCTGTGCCAGAGAAGTCTCTCGTTTACGGTAAGCGCTCTACTGGTGGCCGAAACAATACTGGTAAAATGACTATGCGTTATATAGGCGGAGGTCATAAGAGAAAGTATCGTTTAATCGACTTCAAACGTGAGAAAGATGGTGTTCCTGCTGTAGTAAAGACAATAGAGTATGATCCTAATCGCTCTGCTCGTATAGCTCTTCTCTACTATGTGGATGGTGAAAAACGTTACATTATCGCTCCAAATGGTTTGCAGGTTGGTGCTACGTTGATGTCAGGTTCAGAAGCTGCACCTGAAGTTGGAAATTCACTTCCACTTGCAAATATTCCTGTTGGTACTGTAATTCATAATATAGAGTTACGTCCAGGTCAGGGTGCTCTATTAGTTCGTTCAGCTGGTAATTTTGCTCAGTTAACCTCTCGTGAGGGCCGTTATTGTGTTATTAAGCTTCCTTCTGGGGAGACTCGTCAGATTCTTTCTGCTTGTAAAGCTACAATTGGTAGTGTTGGTAATTCAGATCACGCTTTGGAACAGTCTGGTAAGGCTGGTCGCTCTCGTTGGTTAGGTCGTCGTCCTCATAACCGTGGTGTTGTAATGAACCCTGTTGACCACCCAATGGGTGGTGGAGAAGGCCGTCAGTCAGGTGGTCATCCACGTTCTCGTAAGGGCTTATACGCTAAGGGTCTTAAGACTCGTGCACCTAAGAAGCTCTCAAACAAGTATATAATTGAAAGAGCTAGTAAGAAGTAGTTAAGTTAATTAGAACAAATTATGAGTCGTTCACTTAAAAAAGGTCCATATATTAACGTAAAGCTTGAAAATAAGATTCTTGCTATGAATGAAAGTGGTAAGAAAACTGTTGTTAAAACATGGGCTAGAGCATCAATGATTTCCCCTGATTTTGTGGGACATACTGTTGCTGTTCATAATGGAAATAAATTTATTCCTGTTTACATTACTGAGAATATGGTAGGACATCGCCTTGGCGAATTTGCGCTTACTCGTCGTTTTGGCGGCCACTCAGGCAATAATAAGAAGTAATCGGGACAACCATTTAATTAAGTAGTATAAAATGGGAGCAAGAAAACATATTGCGGCTGAAAAATTGAAAGAAGCCCGTAAAAATCTTTACTTCGCAAAACTCAATGGAGTCCCTTCATCACCGCGTAAGATGAGATATGTAGTTGATATGATACGTGGTATGGAAGTTAACCGTGCCCTTGGGGTACTTAGGTTTTCAAAAAAGCATGCTGCTGTTGATGTTGAAAAATTATTACGTTCTGCAGTTGCAAATTGGGAAGTTAAGAATGAGAGGAAAGCGGAAAATGGAGAATTGTTTGTTAGTAAAGTCTTCGTTGATGAAGGTGTTACTATGAAACGTATGAGACCTGCACCACAAGGACGTGGTTATAGGATCCGTAAGCGATCTAATCATGTTACTTTGTTTGTAGACACCAAAACTAATGACGAAAAATAATAAATAGAATGGGACAGAAAGTTAATCCAATAAGCAACCGTCT
>JABZLB010000039.1 GCA_015256945.1 Prevotellaceae bacterium
AAAATCCATGTGTCCTTGGTTCAACTCCAAGAGGTACCACTTCCTCCTTTCATTCAATCCGGTTTCCGTGTTATGCGGGGCCGGATTTTTTTTATTTTCAGCTTATTTATTCCTTTCTTTGTGGCCTGAAGTTTCACGTTTTCTGTTGTTATGGTGCTGGCTTTATGGTGTTGAGGTCATCGTTCGACGGCCGTCAGCAACGCTTACGGCGATTGTCGAACAATGCGTATGACGGCCGTCAGCAACGCTGCTCACGGCCGCCGTACAATCAACTTAACGTTGTAAATGCTGAAACCTGTTGCCATAAAGCCCCTGACGAACAGGCTGTTTCGGGTTGCCATTAGCCCTTTAAACTGTAAGGGATGCACCTTGTTGAAATTTTCCCACGGAGCTTTTGTTTTTCAAATCATGATGTTGCAATGTATGGTAAAAAGCCTGTTTTGTGTTCAGAAATTATGCGAGAACAGCCATTTCCCAGTCATTTTGTAACGTGAATACCCATTTTTAGGTATTGTTTTGTAATTGTAATTTTTATAACTTTGCGAGCCAATCGAGAGTTTAAATTTAAAAAGTCAAAGTTCCTATATCTTAACAAGGTATGATAAGTCAGGTTAGCGGGTATCAAAAAAGTGTTTGTGTCTTTCTGTTTCTTTTTCTTTTTTGTTCGTATGCAGTGGCACAAACGGCTGGTAAGCTTACTGGTGTGATAACCGACACAAAGGGCAATGCCGTTGAAACCGCATCGGTATCGCTCAACAATTCGCTCGTAACGCTGTCTGACGAACAGGGGCGTTTTACCCTGATGGGTATTAAAAGTGGCGAATACGACTACCGCGTATCGTGCCTTGGCTATGAGGAAGTGCGCGGCAAGGCTGCATTTAAGGGCGATGGAACCGACCGTCTTGACGTTAAATTAAAGCCTCTTGCCCTTACCTTACACGAAGTAACGGTTACAGCCCGCCAGCAAAGCATGGGCTCAAAATCGGTAATCGGGCAGGACGCTATCCGCCATATCCAGCCCAAGAGCGTTGCCGATATGCTTCAGTTATTGCCTGGTGCACTAACCGTAAACCCGTCATTGAACAATCTTGGACAGGCTAATATACGTGAAATTGACGGTAATGCCAGTAACGCGTTGGGCACGGCCGTCATACTTGATGGCGTACCCGTGAGTAATGATGCCAATTTACAGGCTGTCTCTACGTCGAAGGCAGGTGTGCGTTCGGGCTTGCAAAGCGACGGGATGAGCCAGCAAACTACGGCCGGGCGCGGTGTAGACCTGCGCACAATGGGAGCTGATAATATCGAATCGGTAGAGGTAATACGTGGTATTCCCGGTGTTGAATATGGCAACTTAACCTCAGGAGTAGTTGTTATTAAAACGAAAGCCGGACGCAGTCCGCTCGAAGTAAAGCTTAAAGCCGACCCGTTTTCCAAGCTCGCTTACGTGGGCAAGGGCTTTGGTTTTAAGCATGGGGGAACAATCAATGCAGGTATTGACTGGTCGCAATCGTATGCCGATGTGCGGAAACGCTATCAGGGTTACGACCGCATAACAGCCTCGGCAGGCTATTCCAACATCTTTAATGCCGGGAGCGAACACCCTGTTACATTTCATGTTAACGGCTCGTTTTACAGCAATATCAATACGTATAAGCGTGATCCGCAGTTACAACAGCTGCAGCTTAACTACAAAAACGAGAATGTTGGCGGCCGTTTGTCGGTTCGGGGAAATATAAAAGTGAACAACTTCCTGACAGCCATCGATTATGATTTTTCGGCGCAGATAGCCCGAATGCTCGATACTCACCACGACTGGGTGTCGAATCCTGACGGTGTTATCACCAACAGCATGGTGAATAGTGAGGCTCAGGCACAGTTCCTTACAAGAGCTTATTACAGCGATTACCGCATTGAGGGTAAGCCTTATAACTTTTATGCACAGGTTAAAACAAATAAGTATGTGCAGCTTGGCAGTAGCAATTTTACGAATATTAAACTGGGCTTCGACTATCGTTTAGATGGTAACAGCGGTCGTGGATTGATGTTTGACATGAGCAATCCGCCACAAGCAGGCAGCGCACAGACGCTAAGGCCGCGGTCGTATCGTGATATTCCTGCCATGCAGGCATTGTCAATGTTCGTAGAAGACAATTCTACTTTACGCCTTGGTACAACGTCATTGCAGTTTGCTGCCGGCGTTCGCATAAGCAATTTATTCTTAAATAAGGATAAGGCAAAACAAGGATCGATATTCGTTGCCGAGCCACGTGCTAACCTTGAATACACATTTCTTACGAAGAAAAACAACAGTTTGTTCGATAAATTGGCCATAAGCGGAGGCTTTGGTATATCTAATAAATTGCCCACACTGTTATATCTGTATCCCGATAATGCTTATTTCGACAGCAACAGCTTAAGTTATCAGGGAGGAACAGGAGCTAATTCGGCGTTGGCTATCATGACAACAAAGGTTATTTCGGATACGCAGAATGCCGGCTTAATGCCGGCACGGAGCACCAAATGGGAAATAGGGCTCAATGCACGAACAGGTAAAATGAAAGGTTATATTACGTATTTCAGCGAGCGTCACCGCCATGAGCTGGGCTTTGACAGCCGTTTAGCCTGGCTCAACTATAACAGATACAATGTACCTGTCGGCGCATCCGACCTGAGTTACAACCATGGAGTTGTAAACTATATGTATGCCGGAGCAACACAAACCGCCACTGTTACACCGAAAAGTGAGATGGTAACA
Source organism: Prevotellaceae bacterium (assembly GCA_015256945.1). Taxonomy (GTDB): domain Bacteria; phylum Bacteroidota; class Bacteroidia; order Bacteroidales; family Bacteroidaceae; genus Prevotella. Next base: position 2,759 of record JABZLB010000039.1, read on the forward strand.
TGGAGCTTCCCTATTAATAATGGCAGCACTGACAAGCATGGCATAGAGTATTCGTGGGATTTTGGTACGTTCTCCCCATTGCGTACGTCGCTCAATGTGGACGGTGCCTGGTTCCATATTAAGCGTAAGTCGGAAACACCTTCGGTATATTTCATCCAGAAAGATTACGATTATGCCTCTGTCTTACCTGCCGGAGAAGGTTCTGTTAGTGACCGGTTTAACACCAATTTTCGCTTTATTACCCATATTCCACAGGTAAAAATGATATTCACGACAACATTGCAGGTGGTATGGTACGAAAGTTCGCGTATTATTTATGAAGATAAGGCAGGAGCTTCGCTTTATCATTTGTCGGCCGGTGGCACGCATTACGTGGTGTCTCCATCGGGTTTTTATAACCGTCAGGCACAGTGGACGCCATGGCAAACCAGCTATGACAACGATCCGCGATATAGCAATATAGCCCGAAACTTTATGATTTATGCCTTCAAGGCCGACAATATCAGTCCGTGGGCCATGCTGAATTTCCGCTTCACAAAGGAGTTGGGCAAGGTAGCTGAGCTTTCTTTTATGGCCAATAACTTCTTAAATATGCGTAAGTATCATGTTAATTCAAACTCAGGTGCCAAAAGTAAGCTGCATCCCGATAGCTATTTCGGTGCCGAAATAAAGTTGAAATTCTAACGTGATGGCTTCAGCCGGGTTCATGAAATACAGAACAGAAGTATCAATTAATGACAATAAATTATTTAACTAACAACAGATAACGAAATGAAAAACTTAGCAAGTAAACTATTGGCTGCGGCACTTTTATTAGTGGGTTCAGCAGCATTTTTCTCATGTAATAATGATGACGACGTAAAGATAAAGTCGTATCCTATGGAAGTTAAGTTCGCTTTGAACGACGGACTGGCATGGAATAATATTACCGATGCTAAACTTATTGTAAGCAACGACAAGGGTTTGCACGATACAATCAGTATTAAAGGCGATACAACGATTACGTTTGTACAAGGACAATACAACTTTGTTGTAACCGGAAAAGTAAAGGATGAGGCTGCCGCTTACGTGCAGGGCACGGCCGGTGCAAACCTTTTCCAGAATGCAACAGTTAATGTAGCTTTGTCGAAGGTAGTGCGTTCTTCGCTCATCTTCAAAGCTATCTATACCACAGGAGGCAAGCAAGGCTATATGAAGGATGGCTATTTTGAGATAGTTAACAACAGCGACGAGGTACAATATCTCGACGGACTGATTCTCTCTGCGCCAGCAGGAAAACAGCAAAACAAAAATGCGTGGCAGGCAAATGGCTTTGAAGACCTGTACGCTTGCGGACAAGGACAGGTGCTTGCTTTCCCAGGCTCAGGACATGACTATCCATTACAGCCTGGCCAAAGCGTGTTAATTGCCAACGATGGCGCCAATCATAAGGACCTTGCAGGTGCTGGAAACCACTGCCCTGACCTGTCAAAGGCCGACTGGGAGGTTTATCTCAGTTATGTAAATGGCGAAATTGACTACCCCGCTAAGAACTTAGATGTAATCTTTGTAAACAATAAGTATATGAAAGCCTTTGGTTTAGGTTTCTTCGGCAGGGCATATGTGCTGGCCCGTTTGCCCCAGGGCATGACGCCTGAAGCCTTTGCTGCCGACCACAGTAACATAAAAAAGGAACCGGGTAACGCTGCTGCGACAATGGAATATCTGGTTATTCCAAGTAAGTATGTGCTTGATGCGGTTGACATTTGGGACGCACAGACAACTAATCACTATCCTACATTCCTGGCAAAAGACGATGCAGAGGGTGTGCTTGCAAGCAAGGCCTGGGAAGGCAAATGCGTGCGCCGTAAGGTAACAAAGGTTGTAAACGGAAGGGCTTATTATCAGGATACCAACAATTCGGTAAACGATTTCTTGAACAATCAGGAGCTTAAGCCGGGAGTTACACCTGCTGTGGCCGACAACCAATAAACAATTTGTGGCGCAGGTTATGCCATAACGATGGAAGCAATGAACAGTAACGATTGGCAATTCACACTTTATTTACGATGAGAAGATTCTTGTTTTTAGTCTTATTAAGCGCCTTCGGACACGAAGTTTATGCCCAGGAAAGCAGTAAGATACAATTAAAAGACCGTTTGAATGACAGGGAAATAAACTTCCTTGACAACATTTTTACGGGTACTTCCAATCCTGCAGCACTATCGTTTAACACGGTTCAAACGCTTACTCGCGCCACTTTGAATACGCATTTTGAACGTGGCGGTTTCCACTTTGTGGATGAATCGCCGCGATATAACGACTTTTCGGTTGATATTTCAGGTTTGAAACGTATGGGCAAACTGAGTCTTTCGGGCGACATTACTTATGTTAATTCGAAGGCTTTTGACCATCGTTGGAACAATACTGCATTGTTAACGACGCGAAATCCGTTTGTTCTGGGCGATTCAATAGCCAGTAATGTCAACCAGGAAAGCTTTTCAATGCACGCAGCTGCTTCGCTTAAGATGACGGAAAAACTGTATACGGCCTTGAAGTTGCAGTTTGTAACGACCAGCCTTTCTGACCAGACCGACCCGCGTCCCAAGACAAATGCCATGCGCTTTGAAGCTAAACCGGGCGTAGTTTGGCGTATCGACGGCCGCAATAACTTAGGTATTGCGGGTAACATGGGTATGTACAGGTCGGACATTTCCCACACCATTGTAAACAATTTGGTGAATAATGTTTATTTCCTGATGAAAGGAATGGGCGACAACATGCAGTTTACCAGTAGCGATGTGTTGAGTTATCCGCGCGATTATAAAGGTACAAGCATCGCTGGTTCTGCCCAATGGAATACACTGTCCAGAGGTTTTTCCAATCTCATAGAATTGAATTTTTCGGCTAATAACGAAACAGCCACAGATGGAGGAGCGGCTTATACATTTAAGGGTGGCGACTATTCGGCCCGGCAAATCGCTCTATACGACAGATTTTCGTTTAAGACTTCTGATACGTTCTGGCATCAATTAATGATGCGTGCTGCCTATATCAGTGACGATGGCTATTGGTATGATCAGCGCCGTGTGGTTGATACACAGCATGCCAACAGGGTTTATTATGAAGTTCTCAATAAGTCGAAGGTGCAAAATTCAACGTATGCACAGGCTCTTTTAGAGTATCGTCTTGATAAAAGACATGGCGAAGATGCACCAGTATGGACGGCATGTGTGAACGGTGGCGTTGTTTCGCAACAAACTACACACTATGAAGCCGACATCTATAAGCAAAAATTCAATGCGCTTAACGCTGAAATTAACTTTACCCGACGTTGGAAATGGAATACCTGTTACGTTGAAGCCACAGCAGGAACACAGTATGCAACACCCCTTGGTACGCCTGTTTATACGTCGGTTCGTGGCAAACTGGCCGATGCTTATTCGCGTCCGGCATTCGAGTATTCTACGGCATCGCGTATAGGTTTCAACACGCAGCTAATGGTTTCATTGCCTCTGCGCCTTTATGCAGCACCGACGTGGCTTAACGTTTATGTAAAAAACCGTCATACATTCTATACGGATAGCAACCGCTTTTCGTCATTATATAAAGATACATCGCGCAGTTTGATTGATGCAGGACTAAGTTTAACACTGTAAATCATACCATATTTACAGACAGTTTATACAATAACGAGTCCTCGAAAACAACATAAAACAAAAACAAAATATGAATAAACACTTTTTCAGTCTGTTGATGTTATGCCTGTTTGTAACAGGCAGCATGCAGGCTGCATTGGCTAAACGCGGGTTTGCTATTGTGGTAGACCCGAAAAGTTACACCGAAGCCAGACCCGAAATAGACGAATATGCCCGCGCCATTGAAACGTTACAGGGCATGAAAGTAAGCATTGTAGTTGATAAATGGGGCGTTCCTGATTCGATAAGAGCAGAACTAAAGCGCCTTTATTATCAAAAAAACGGTATTGAAGGAGCCGTATTGGTAGGCGATATTCCTGTGGCAATGATTCGTGATGCCCAGCATCTTACGAGCGCTTTTAAGATGGATCAGCGCCACGACAGGAAAGAATCGTCGGTACCTTCCGACAGATTCTATGACGATTTTGACCTGAAATTCAAATACATAGGCAAGGATGACGACGCGCCATACTTCTATTATTCACTCACAGCACAGTCGGCACAGAAGGTAGAACCCGAGCTTTTCCTCGGCCGAATACGTCCTACTGATGTGGGCGGTACGTCGCGCTATGCCAAACTTCGTGCTTATCTGCGCAAGGCTACGGCTGAAAAACGTCGTGTCAACAAGCTTGATCAGCTGTTGTATTTCAGCGGTCACGGCTATATTTCAGCCTCTATGGTAGCCCGGATGGACGAGAAATTAGGATGGTATGAGCATTTCCCCTGGCTTAAAACACAACGCGAAGGCATTGGCTATATTGACCACAGCCAGCAGAAAGATGTAAAATTTCTGTTGATGAATGAGCTGCAACGTCCCGACTTAGACTTTGCCATGCTTCATCATCACGGTGCTCCTGATACGCAATACTTAAACGGTGCTCCGCAGATAGAGTCGGCAGAGCAGGCAAAAGACATGATGGCCGACTATTGTCGCAGCTATCTTCGTAACCAGGTTGCAAAAGGAAAGAACCGCGACAGCGTAACAAAGGTGCTGTGTAAGCGCTTTGATATTCCTGAAAGCTGGCTGGCAAAGGCTTTTGACAAGGATGTTGTTGCTGCCGATTCAACCAACGATGCCAACAAGGATTTGGTGTTAAAAGACTTTGGCATTTATCAATTTCACCCCAATTGTCGTGCTATTTTGTTCGACGCTTGCTACAATGGTTCGTTCCATCTGGACGATTGCATTGCCGATGAATACATATTTAACGATGGAAAAACAATTGCATGTATCGCCAATTCGGTCAATGTGCTGCAGGATAAATGGGCCGATCGTTACGTGGGTCTGTTGGGATTGGGTGCCTATATCGGCAATGTCGTAAAGTTTAGCGGCTATTTAGAGTCGCAGTGTATTGGCGATCCTACGTTCGCTTTCGCCCCTGCGGTGAAGATAGACGGCATAAATGAGATGCTCTCATCGACCGATTCGAAGGTATGGAGGCGTTATTTGTCGGATAAAGAATTACCCGATATGCAGTCGATGGCGATGGAAAAGCTTTTCGATAATGGCCAGCTTTCAACATCACAGCTGCTCAATATGTTCCGCACGTCTACGTCAGCTCTTGTTCGTTTGCAAGCTTTGGAATTACTTTCTGAGAAGCATGACGACAACTTTATTGAAGCTGTGAAGCTGGGTGTTGACGACAGCTACGAGCTTGTACAGCGTTTTGCCATTAATTTTATTGGAAAAAGCGGAGATGAACGCCTTGTTCCCGCTCTTATTCATAAGAGTATTTCGAACAACACTTCGGAACGATGCAACTTCAGTCTTATGAATGCGATGACCATGTTTAAGAAGGATGTGCTCATGAGCGAGTTTAAAAAGCAGTTCAATAATCCTGATGTACAGTATTTTAATAAGGAGAAAGTAGGGCAGGCTATTGCAAAGGCAATCGATTCGAATGCCGGTAAGTGGACCGAATACATGGAGAATATCATCGGTCCTGCAACGCCAAAGAAACGCCGTATCATGAGTATCAGGACGTCACGCAACTATTGTCCTCCTTATTATATTCCACAAATGATGGATTATATTAAGACAAGTAACGACCCCGAAGTGCAGAAAGCCATTTTCGAATCGTTGGGATGGCGTCGCAATTCTTACATGGCTCCACGCATTGCAGCCTTTGCAAAAGCTTGCAGCGAGGACAGCAAGTATCCTGAAGATGTGCGTGAAGAAGCGCTGAAGACATACAACAGGCTTAAATGAAACAACATTTTGTCTTTGTCATGCTGTGGGCATTGACGCTTGTTGCGCCAGTGCTCCCAGCTTTTTCGTTACCTGTATCGGTCGACAATTCAACGTCAACGGCTTTTCCTCCCATCATTGACCAAACCGGAGGCTCGTGTGCACAGGCATCGGGTATTGGCTATATGTTCACCTACGAGGTTAATACGTTGCTCCATCGCAATGCTTCTGCCAGCGACGCCAACACGTTTTCGTATCTTTTTACCTGGAATTTCGTTAACGGAGGAGCTGATAATGGAGGCTTTGTTGATGAAGGATTGAGTATAGCCAAGAACTATGGCGTCATGACAAATGCCGATTTTGGCTATACCCTGGCATCGCAGTTTAAGTGGGTTTCGGGCTTTGATAAATATCTTAATGCCTCCCGTTATCGCGTCCTTCGCGTTAATACGTTCAACTGTACTACCGATGCCGATATAGAAAACATTAAGCAATATCTCTACAATAAAGGTGAAGGAACATCACCTGGTGGCGTTTTGACATTCTCAACACGCAGCCGGGGCTGGGTGTTTGACGACAATTACCAGGGTCCCAGTGCCACAGGCTACCACTGTTTATTAAAGAAACTGGCTACCGACGGGGCGCATGCCATGACCATTGCCGGTTACGACGACCGAGTTGAATATCGGGATGAGAATGGTGTTTTGCGCAAGGGAGCGTTCATTGTCGTCAATTCGTGGGGACGATTCTGGGGCGACAGAGGGCGCTTTTACATGCCTTACAGGTTCTTTACCCATCGGCAAACAACGTCCGAACTGGTGTTAGGCAGTACCATGACAGGTTGTGATGTTTATGTTCGCCAGCCTTCTATTGTTTACAAAGTGCGCTTAAACTACTCGTCGCGCAACGATTTGTCGTTGGCATACGGTGCTTCTGATAATGCATGGTCACAGTCAATGTTGCAACGTTACAACAGCGTTATTATGTATAATCAGGGCGGTGACTATGCCATGCGGGGAGCTTATTCGTCGGCTGACGGCAGAGAGATTGAGTTTGCACTCGATTGTTCGAACCTCTTGCCTTCGGCAACGCACAATTTTAAAAAGTATTTCCTCAATATAATACGCTCACAATATGGGCAGAAATACGGAGAAGGGGTTATAGAATACTTCTCGGTATTAGACTATCGGGGCAATACAACCCGTCCCAAAGAGTATGTTTGCCGTAACATTGCCGGCACACCCCTTGCGCTTGGACGCAATTTATTTGGTGTACAGATGCGCCACGAAGGCCACTTTTCGGCCAATAAGCTGAGCTATGTAACGGCCGAAGGCAGTATGGATACGCGCACATTTGTGCTTCGTACCGCTTCGGGGCGCTGTGCAAAATTGCATTTTACCGGCACGCCTGAAGCGCCGAAGCTCACCTATACCATTATAAAATAATGACGAAACATATTATTTTTTCATTACTTGCGGCCCTTGTGCTGCTGGCTTCGTGCTCTGACGGGGCCGACAATTCAGCATCGGGACAGGTCGTTGGCAAAAGCGGCGAAATGAATGTAACGGCTAACAATGGCGTGTGGACATATTATTCGATAGAACAAAATAAGGTTATGGGTACGAGTGTTTTTGGCGACAGCACAGCCGATAGCCAGTGGAAGCAACGTACCGACTGGGATATTGCCATTTGTGGCGACCTTATACGTACCAACAGTGGCACGTCGGGAACGGGAAATGGCGGGCTGCAGGTAGTGCCTCAAGGCTATAACGAATTAGAGAATGCGCCACAAAGTGGCTACATTACCGACCATTTTGAATAATTGTTACAATGGTAAGGTTGTTGTTCGACGGCCGTCAGCAACGCTTACGGCAGCCGTCGAACAATGCGTATGACGGCCGTCAGCAGCGTTTATGACGGCCGCCGAACAATGAGTATTACCGCGTAGGGCCTTTATCATAATAACATAAAAACGGGAGCAAAAGGATGTAAAGTTATCCTCTTGCTCCCGTTATTTATTTATGATACCCTTATAAAGGGTTATTATAACAGCTCGGGAAGTTCAAAAAGTTTGATACCGTTTGAACCCTTTACCAGAATATAGCGGCCGCGTGGCTTTTGTTCACGTATGGCGTTCTTTACTTCTTCTACGTTATTGAACTTGCGAAAGTTGCATCGGGTCTTCATAAATTCATCACCCACGAGCCATACTTCGTCCAACCCTGCCGATGCTAGGCTGTCAACAATCTTTTGATGTTCCTCAGCACTAACATCGCCCAATTCGCGCATGTCGCCCAGAATGGCCATTTTTGGCTGTGCTACACTGATGTGGGTAAAGTTGCTAATGGCTGCCGCCATGCTTGTAGGGTTGGCGTTATATGCGTCTACAATAAGCCAGTTGTCGGCAGTAGTGGTGAGCTGTGAGCGGTTATTGGCAGGTATATAATGTTCCAGGGCATGGCAGATTTGTGCGGGAGTAACGCCAAAATGCAGTCCTACGGTGATGGCTGCCAGTATATTATCTAAGTTGTATGTGCCTATAAGGTGGCTTTGTACCTGTATCATCGTGCCGTTGTTGTCTGCATCGGAATTGTCTTTGAGGTCGTCATCGGCCTGCAGCCTGGAGGTAAGTGTGTCGGCATTCCACTCTATTTTCAGGAACGGGTCGGCACAAACTACATGTCCCCATACGTTAGCCTGCTTGTCCTGACCGTAGCTTACTATGCGTTCAAGCTCGCGCTGGCGTGCCATTTCAACCAGATAGCTGTTGCTTGTGTTGAGAAAAGTGAGCGCGTTGTGAGCCTTCAGGAAGTCGTATAGTTCGCCTTTCGTACGCATTACACCTTCAAACGATCCGAACCCTTGCAGGTGGGCGCGCCCCACATTCGTAATAAGGCCACAGGTAGGCTCGGCATATTCTACCAGCTTTTTGATGTCGCCCGGGTGTGATGCCCCCATTTCGATAACAGCTATCTGATGCTCGGGAGCCAGACGTAACAGCGTTTTGGGCACGCCTATATCGTTGTTAAAGTTACCCTCGGTGTGCATTACGTTATACTTTTCAGCCAGTACGGCCGATAGAAGCTCCTTGGTAGTGGTCTTCCCATTGGTGCCGGTGATGCCGATTACCGGGATATTGAACTGCCGCCGGTGTTCACGTGCCAGTTCCTTATAGGTTGTAAGGCAGTCGTCAACCAAAATAATGCGAGGGTCATTGTTCTTTGCATATTCGGGTTCGTCAACAATAGCATAGCTGCATCCTTTTGCCAGTGCAGCCCCGGCAAACTTGTTTCCATCAAACGAAGCACCCTTGAGGGCTATGAAAATGCTGCCTGGAGGGCAGTCACGACTGTCAGTAGTAACCACAGGATGGCTTTTATACAGTTCGTATAACGCTTTAATATCCATAACAAATAAAAGTTTTATCTTTCGTTATTGCATACAAATATACATATTTATGGTAAATAGGGAGGAGCGTATATATATTATTTAGATTCTTTTAAAACACACATCGGCCAGCCGCTTTGGCATTGTAGCCTGAAGACAGGGCAGGAAAGGCATGCAGGAACAGGAGTTTTTTATATATTATGCCACTGTTTGCTTGGGTTTTCACATAAAAACAAATATCTTTGCATTGTGATGGCTTAGCAGCGAAAAGTTTGTAACCTATGGCTTATTCAGAGTGTTTGGCAGATGATAAATACCTGACTGCCTTATTTTTAGCCTGCTATGTGCTGACAGAATATATTGCAGAAGGGTTAAACAGGTCCGCAAGGCCGATACAGACTTTACGTAACACGGGTAACTTGTGTATATAAACGCAGATGGTTTTGAAGAGGCTGACGGACGGGAAAAACAGATAATGAATTACACTTTAAATATAAAAGGGCGCCTGCTGTCGCTTGAGCATCCGCAGGTCATGGGTATTTTAAACTGCACGCCCGACAGTTTTTTTGCAGGAAGCCGTAAGCAGAGTGAAGCCGAAATTGCGGAACGTGCCAACCAGATTGCTGCCGAAGGCGGAACAATAATAGATGTAGGCGCCTTCTCTACACGACCGGGAGCACAGGAAGTAAGCGAAGAGGAAGAAATGGCGCGTCTGCGACGTGCGCTGCCTGTGGTGAAACGCGAACAGCCTGACATGGCAGTGTCGGTTGATACCTATCGTCCTGATGTTGCCCGTATGGTTGTAGAGGAGTATGGTGCCGATATAATCAACGATGTTTCAGAAGGAGGCAAGACCGGTATTGTGGACACACCGCTGGAGCCTTCACAGGGTAATGTTCCTGCCATATTTACGATGATGGGGCACCTTAAGGTGCCTTACATCCTGATGAGTGTGCAGGGAAGTTTGAAAGATATGCTGAAAAACTTCTCAGGTGAGGTTGAACAGCTCAGGGCAGAAGGCTGTAAAGACATTATCCTTGACCCGGGATTCGGGTTCGGAAAAACTGCGGAGGATAACTTTAAACTGCTTAAAGAGCTTGACAAGCTGCAAGCATTGGAACTGCCTTTGCTCGTTGGTGTATCGCGAAAACGTATGATTCATCAAACGTTGGGCGTTACGGTCGATGAGGCTCTCAACGGAACCACGGTTATAAACACCGCAGCACTGCTGAAGGGTGCATCCATCTTGCGCGTGCACGATGTCAAAGAGGCCGTGCAGGCAGTGAAGTTAGTTGAGGCCATAAGGAAAGGTTAGCGGATGGTTAATAATTCGAAGGAAGCATTCGGGTTATGTAATTGTCGGTTGTTACCTCTATAATATTATAAACAGTAGGGAATATTTACAGGTCGACAGCAAGTTTATGTATAAACATTTGTCTTAACTCCTTAACTCCCTCTAACTCCTTAACTCCTGAGAAATAAAAAGAAAAGAACTATGTTTTTTGGATTTGGAATAAAAGATGCTGTTGATATTTTCCTTGTTGCACTGATGTTATACTACATCTATAAGCTGATGAAGGAGAGCCGTTCGCTCAATGCCTTCATCGGAATAATGGTGTTTATACTGGTGTGGCTGTTTGTATCACAGGTGCTTGAAATGCGTTTGCTGGGCAGCATATTGGATAAACTGGTGAGCGTTGGCGTTATAGGTCTGATAGTTCTTTTCAAAGATGAAATCCGAAAATTCCTTTATCAGCTTGGCGAAAGGCAGCGGGTAAGAAAAATTATCAGGCTGTTTGGCAGGAAACAAACTCGTGAACATGCTGAAGATAAGGAAACAATCATGCCCATTGTCTGGGCTTGTATGGATATGTCACGCGGTAAAGTGGGCGCGCTTATTGTGATAGAACGGGGCATTCCCCTCGATGATATTGTACAAACAGGTGAGAAAATCAATGCCAATGTAAATAAATTGCTGATAGAAAACATCTTCTTTAAGAATTCGCCATTGCACGATGGTGCGATGATTATTTCGAAACGGCGCATAAAAGCTGCCGGATGTATTCTGCCAGTGAGCCATAGTATGGATATTCCTAAGGAGTTAGGGCTTCGGCATCGCGCTGCCATGGGCATGTCGCAGGCCTCTGATGCTATTATTATTGTGGTGTCAGAAGAGACAGGTGGCATCAGTATCGCAATGAGAGGAGAGTTTCGTCTTAGGCTGTCGGCCGAAGAACTGGAGGGCATTCTGGCCAAAGAGATGCCGAATTAAGTACATGATAAGCTTTGCTGCATGGCAGAAAATAAGTAACTTTGTGGTTATCAAATAAGAAGTTTTAATTGATTAAAATCCGAATATGAGTTTATTAGAGCAAATTGTTGCGCGTGCAAAGGCAGACAAGCAGCGCATTGTTCTTCCTGAAGCAGAGGAGGAACGCACATTGAAGGCAGCTGACAGGGTGCTGGCCGACGACATCGCCGACCTGATACTCATTGGTAATCCTGAGAATATCAGGAAAGAATCGGAACGCTGGAATTTACGTAATGTAGAGAAGGCTACGATTATAGATCCGCTTCATTTCGACAAAACGGAAGAGTATGCACAGTTGCTTGCAGAGCTTCGTAAAGCCAAAGGGATGACTCTCGAGCAGGCAAGGGAACTGGTAACTAAGAATAATCTGTATCTCGGATGCATGATCATTAAAACAGGTGACGCTGATGGCCAGATCTCAGGAGCCTTGTCAACCACCGGTGATACATTGCGCCCGGCTTTGCAAATCATCAAATGTGCTCCGGGTGTAAGTTGTGTAAGTGGTGCCATGCTGTTAATATCTGAAGAGAAGTCTTATGGTGAGGATGGTATTGTAGTGATGGGAGACGTTGCGGTTACACCTAATCCAACGGCCGATCAGCTTGCACAAATCGCATACACTACGGCGCAAACGGCCCACAGTGTGGCTGGTTTTGCTGACCCTCGTGTGGCTATGCTGAGCTTCTCAACGAAAGGATCGGCAAAAGATGCTATTGATAGGGCTACGGGAAAAAGTGTGTATATCATCGACAAGGTGATTGAAGCGACAAAGATTGCACATGAGAAATATCCCGGCTTAAAGGTTGACGGGGAACTGCAAGCCGACGCAGCACTCGTGCCTTCAGTGGGTGAAAAGAAGGCTCCCGGGAGCAAAATTGCAGGCAAAGCCAACGTACTTGTCGTACCAAACCTGGATGTAGGCAACATCGGATACAAGTTAGTTCAACGACTTGGCGGCGCAATCGCCATTGGTCCTATATTGCAAGGTATCGCCCGTCCGGTGAATGACCTGAGCCGTGGTTGCTCAATCGATGACATTTACTATATGGTAGCCATTACAAGTTGCCAGGCACAGGAAGCCAAAGTCAACGTATAAATAACGGAATATAATCGAAAACAGAAAAAGAATATGCACATATTGGTATTAAATTGTGGCAGCAGTTCCATCAAATACAAGTTGTATGACATGGATAATGAAGCTGTTTTGGCACAGGGTGGCGTTGAGCGTATCGGGCTTGACGAAGCATTTATTAAGGTAAAACTGAATAATGGTGAGAAGAAACAGATTATGGCTGACCTCCCTACTCATAAGGAGGGTGTACAATTAGTCTTTAAATGCCTTCTTGATCCAGAATTCGGGTCGATCAAAAACCTCGATGAGATAGGTGCAGTAGGCCATAGAGTAGTGCAGGGTGGCGACCTTTTTGAGAAGAGTTGCTTAATTAATTCAGAGGTAGAACAAGGCATAGCGAGCCTGATTGACCTCGCACCCGTTCATAATAAAGGACATCTTGCAGGCATAAAAGCGGTTGATGAGCTGATGCCTGACACGCCACAGGTGGCTGTTTTTGACAATGCTTTCTTTAGCACTATGCCTGATTATGCCTATCTTTACGCCATACCTTATAAGTGGTATACAGACTGGCACGTGCGTCGTTACGGCTTTCACGGAACCTCTCACCGATATGTTTCTAAGCGTGCATGCGAATATTTAGGACTCGATTACCGCAAAACGAAAGTCATTACATGTCATATCGGTAACGGAGCATCGATTTCAGCCATTAAGAATGGCAAGGCAATTGATACATCAATGGGCTTGACTCCGCTTGCAGGACTGATGATGGGGAGTCGCTGTGGCGACATAGACCCGTCAGCAGTAACCTATTTAATGCAGAAGACAGGGATGCAACCTCAGGAGATGGCTGACTTCTTGAATAAGAAAAGCGGCGTGCTGGGTATTACAAACATCTCATCTGACATGCGCGAAATTGAAGCAGCCGATGACAATGGCGACAAAATGGCTCACCTTGCATTGGCTATGTACAACTACCGCATTAAGAAATATATCGGTGCTTACGCTGCTGCCATGGGCGGAGTAGACGTAATTGTATGGACTGCAGGCGTGGGAGAGAACCAGGAAGGTGTCCGTTGGGACAGCTGTGAAGGATTGGAATATCTCGGCATTAAGATGGATAAGGAACGCAATCACGTTCATGGCAAGGAGCAAATACTCTCTGCTGACGATTCAAAAGTGAAAGTAGTGCTGATTCCTACCGATGAAGAGATTGTCATTGCACGCGATACGCTTGCCCTGGTTACGGGCCAGCCGCTTGACGATTAAGATTTAATTACCGGTTAAAACAAGGCTTCCCGTTACTGCATTACGTAGTAACGGGAAGCTTTTTTTGTATCATTGAGAACAGCTTTATATGTTTTCAGTCCTTTGAACAAGTTGTTAACGGCCCATCTCCAGCCTGAAAACGTGTCATGAATAGCGGTAACTTTTTCGTTTGTAAGGCCGTCTATGGTTTACTTTCGCCCTCAATATACTGTTCGAGAAACACGTGTTCGCCATCGAATACCGCGTAAGTGAACTGCCAAATCCAGTCGCCAAGTATCAGCAAACGAGCCTTACGTTCGAGTGTTAAGTCAATTTCGATATGACGATGGCCATAGATAAAGTAGTCGATATTGGGGTGAGTTGTCATGTATTCTTTCGTCCACTTTACCAGATATTCCTTATCTTCTCCCATAAAAGGCTGCTCTTTCCCGTCCAATCGCTTCATACGGCTGTGCTTTGCCCAGTTTAATCCCAGGGCCATTCCCCAACGCGGATGGACAGCATTAAACAGAATTTGGCAGGCATGATTGTGGAAAACCTTCCGGAGGAGCTTGAAATTGACGTTCGGATCACCCAGTCCGTCGCCGTGTGCAAGGTAGAATTCCTTGCCATATATTTCAGTAGTTATCGGCTTCCTGTGCACAATAAGTCCACATTCCTGTTCTAAATATCCGTATGTCCATATGTCATGATTACCCGTAAAGAAGTGAATCTCTACACCCATATCGGTTAATTCCGACAGCTTTCCGAGGAAACGAGTAAACCCTTTGGGCACAACATACCGGTATTCGTTCCAGAAATCGAACATGTCGCCAAGTAAATAAACGGCGTATGCTTTCTCTTTAATACTATCCAGAAAGCGTACAAGGCGGCGTTCCTGCGTGCGACGATGCTCAATGGCCAGCGAACCGAGATGTGCATCAGATAAAAAATAAACATTCTTTCTCATGTGGCGGTATTTTGATTAGGAAAAAGACATGCCCTCAAACAACAAGGGAACCACCTGCTTCAGGTTTATTGCAGAGCGTCAACAGCGAGCTATTAATCAAACCCAAGCTCGACACGAGCCTCCTCGCTCATCATACTCTGATCCCATGCAGGCTCAAAAACCAGATTGATATTGGCTGTATTGACTCCCTCTACACTCTCAATTTTTGTGCGGACATCCTCTAATATAAAGTCGGCTGCCGGACAATTTGGAGCCGTAAAGGTCATATCAACGTTTACATTACCGTCTTCCTGCACATCAATTTTGTAGATCATCCCCAAATCCCATATGTTAACGGGAATCTCAGGGTCGTATACAGTCTTCAGCACATCGACGATTCGTTCTTCTATTTTCGTCTTTTCTTCTTGTGTCATAGCTTGTTTCTTTTTCTGCAAACTTACTTAAAAAAAACGAGATGCGCAATATATCGCGTGTATTCATTGGCAAAATGACACCATTTATGTTACAGTCGCCCTTCTTCCCGATAGCTGTAATAACCGCCGTCGGTTACAATAACGTGGTCGGCAAAGTAAATTCGCATCATGTCACAACCCTTTTTTATCTGACGCGTTACTTCGTCATCATGACTGCTCGGTGTCAGATTTCCACTGGGATGATTGTGGGTTACGGCCAGTGTGGTGGCATTGTTGAACAAACATTCGCGCATAATGACGCGCACATCTACTGCTGTTTCGGTAATGCCTCCGCGACTGACGCAAATCTCACGAATAAGATTGTATTGCTGATTCATCAACAAAACATGAAACTCCTCAACATCGAGGTCTTGCAATATAGGGTGCATGAAGTTGTAAATAGCCGTTGCCGACCCCAGCTTAGGCCGCTCTTCGCGTATTGATTCCCGCCTCCGCCGTCCCAGTTCACAGGCTGCAACAATAGCTATTGCTTTGGCAGGTCCCATGCCGTG
This sequence comes from Prevotellaceae bacterium, assembly GCA_015256945.1. GTDB lineage: Bacteria > Bacteroidota > Bacteroidia > Bacteroidales > Bacteroidaceae > Prevotella. The sequence goes on from JABZLB010000039.1 coordinate 18,576, forward strand.
ATAGCTTACAAGGTCGGCAATCTGCTTTTTCCCGAGCATGTAAAGGTTGTTATTGCAGTCGCTTAAAATGCGTCTTGTCAGGTCAACAGCGCTTTCACGTGTCGAGCCCGAGCCGATAAGTATAGCCAGTAATTCGGCATCGCTAAGTGCCGTAGCACCTAATCGTAGAAGCTTTTCGCGCGGGCGGTCTTCCTCTGCCCATTCGTTGATGTTTAATTTATTTTTTTGTGTGCCGGGTATATTGCTTGTCATGTGTTTCAGGTTAGTAGTAGTGGCGGGTTATTTATAGAAGTTTTTCTTATAGGCTTCAAATTCACCGCGTTTCAAAATACACCGTTTCCACCAGGCTTTCAGGAAGCCACATCCATAGCCTGTAAGCTGAGTGTAGGCCGCTCTCACGGCCAGAATGCCAATATTCAGACTGTTTGTGCGTACCGTTGCGTCAATAAGTATGATTAAAGCGTACAGCAAGAGCGGGAAGATACCTGTAAACCCAATGCATAAACCGCCGGCCATGGCACTGAAAGGCCCTGTAACACACCCGTTTGCAGGCGGATTAAGCATGCCGTAAAGCCCTAAGATAAAAATGAGTATCCCCAAGAAAGTCACTGCTAAACACAGAGAAACACCCAGCGTAAACACCATTGGCAGCAGGTGTACCAGCTTCAGGCTGTCGGGATATTTCTTATAAAGGTTAATGCGTGCGATGCCACTGTTGTATACTTGTCGCCAGAACTTGCGGAAGTCAGTACGCCGTTTGTGATACACCCAGGCGTCAGGGAACAGCCGTGTAGCATATCCGGCCTTAATAATACGTATGGAAAAGTCGATGTCTTCGCCGAAACGCATTTTTGAAAAGCCTCCGAGCTTCTCATAAACATCACGCCGAAGGCCCATGTTAAACGAACGAGGGTAGAACTTGTCAAGCTTTTTCTTGCCACCTCTTATACCTCCTGTGGTAAAGAAAGAGGTCATAGAGTAGGATATTGCTTTCTGTGTGTTGCTGAACGATTCATGTGCACTGTCGGGTCCGCCAAAGGCATCGCAGGGCTTTTGTGCCAGTTCGCTATCAACAGCAGCTAAATATCCTGGGGGAAGAATGACGTCAGAGTCGAGAATAATCACATATTCTCCCGTTGCCCTTTCAACGCCATAGTTGCGGCTTTGTCCCGGGCCGCTGTTCTCTTTCATGAAATATTGCAGGTTTAGCTTGTCGCTGTATTTGTTGCATACGCCTTTACAGGGCCTCTGTGAACCGTCTTCAACAATAACCACATCAAAGTCAGCATAGCTTTGTTGCGTAAGGCTCAGAAGCAGTTCGTCTACTTCTTCAGGGCGGTTAAATACAGGAACAATGATAGAATATTTCATGTTTGAAGAGTAAAAAATTAAAAAAGTAAAAAATTAAAAGGGTAAAAAAGTAAAAAAGGTGCACGAAATGGCATTACCCTTTACTTTTTTACCCTTTTACTTTTTTACTTTTCAGTAACTCGTCCTACGTAGCTTCCGTCGCGTGTATCAACGGTAATGGTTTCGCCTTCGTTAATGAAGAGCGGTACACGCACCTCTGCACCCGTTTCAAGTGTTGCAGGCTTTGTAGCGTTTGTTGCTGTATTGCCTTTTACACCCGGCTCACTGTGTGTGATAACGAGGTTGGTTTTCATAGGCATTTCGGCCGAAAGAATGGTTCCGTCAGCCGTATCGGTCTGCACGTCTACAACGTCGCCTTCTTTCATAAATTCGCCACCGGTAATCATATCCTTGGCTATTGGAATCTGCTCAAAGGTTTCCTGGTTCATGAAAATGCAGCCCGTGCTATCCTCATACAGATACTGGTAAGGACGGTGCTCAACGCGAACGTCGTCAAGTTTAAAGCCTACCTGGAAGGTACGCTCCAATACACGACCGTCGGCCACATTCTTAAGCTTTGTGTTCATAACGGTGTTGCCTTTGCCTGGCTTGCGGTGTTGAAAGTCGACACACTTCCAGATTCCACCGTCCATACGGATACAAGTTCCGATTTTTATGTCCTGTGAATTGATCATTGTTATTGTATAAAAAGTTTATG
>JABZLB010000058.1 GCA_015256945.1 Prevotellaceae bacterium
AGGTATGTTATACGTTATCTTCGTAAAAATACAAAATATTCTGGTTCACTTATTCAAAGAATATCGCGGGGAATTTATCGTCTGAATCCCAATTCTGACAAAAAATCCCAGCTTCTTTTAAGTTTTGAAGAGGATCAACAAGAATATGAGCCAGTTGCCCCGACGGTGGATGGGATTACGAAGCGAACCTTATTCGATGACCTTTAATGATGTGAGCTAACTTGCCTGGTGTAATTATTTTTCTACCTTAATATAATACGATAAGCAATTTTCACTTGTAGACCGCTATTAATTTCGCTACTACTATATCGCGAATTGATGATTGATATTTTGTGATTATACCTGTATGGAATAATCATATTCTTGTAATTACTTTACATTTGCGAAATAAAAAACGGCTACTCCCATAATATTGAAAGTAGCCGTAGCCTTATATCTTATAATCTTTCAGATATTTTTCAAATATCATCGATTTGCAAAGCTGTTATATCTGCAGAAGCATTTCATTTTCTTTATAAGGTATATTGCAAATTTATAGGAATAAATGCCCTACCTGGAACACAATAGCTGATACTACCCAGGCCAGACAAGTAGTGTAACCGGCTGCGAAAAGAGCCCATTTCCACGACCCAGTTTCCCCCTTGATAGCTGCGATTGTTGCAATACACGGGAAATAAAGTAATACAAACAACAGAAAGCAGTAGCTTGTAAGTGTAGCTAGTGGTACTGCATCCACAGGATTAATACCGTGCATTTTTGCAATATCGTTTGTAATATATTGATGCAGATGTTCATATTTTCCACCCTCATCGTTGTATGAATTGTCCTCTCCGAAGCTCTCATCATTTGAGTATATCACACCCATTGTTGAAGCTACTATCTCCTTTGCGCCAACGCCGGCCAACAATCCCACATCTAATTTCCAGTTAAATCCCTGCAATTTGAATACAGGTTCCACCGCTTTTCCGATACGTCCAATATAACTTTGTTCCTGCTGTTGCTGGTTATCTAATCCTTCGGGGTGTGGAAAGTATCCCAAAGCCCATACTATTATTGATGCCACAAGGATTATTCCTCCCATCTTTCTCAAATATTGTTTGCCTTTTTCCCAAGTGTGACGTAGCAGTGCTTTTGTTGTAGGGAATCGATAAGGAGGCAATTCCATTACGAAAGGCGTATCCTCACCCTTTACCATTACTTTTGTAAACAGCTTGCTCATCAATACTGCCATACCAATGCCTATTAAGTAAAGTGACAGCATTACCAACCATTGTATGTTTCGAGTAAAGAATGTACTGATAATCATAATGTAGATAGGTATGCGTGCCTCGCAGCTCATGAGGGGAAGAATAAGCATAGTTACCAACCTCGAACGGCGGCTTTCTATCGTACGAGTTGACATTACGGCTGGCACATTACATCCAAATCCCATGATCAAAGGGATGAACGACTTTCCATGTAAGCCCATCTTGTGCATAAGTTTGTCCATGATAAATGCGGCTCTCGACATGTATCCTGAATCTTCCATAAACGAAATGAACAAATAGAGAATCAGTATTTGTGGCAGAAAAACAATTACTGAGCCAACTCCTCCCAGCACACCATCAATTAACATAGCCTTTACAGGTCCGTCAATCATGTGCTGTCCGATAGTGTCTTGCAGCCATGCTACGCCGGCATCAATCCAGTCTTGTGGATAAGAACCGAGGTAAAAGGTTGAGGCAAACATTACCATGAGCACCAGTACAAATATAGGAAAGCCTATGAATTTATTTGTCAATATGGCGTCAAGTAAGTGTGTCCACTCGTAAGTATCAGCATTATTGCCTGTGCTATATTTTGCTTCCTTTAATGCTCCATGTATAAAACCATACTTGGCGTCCATAATGGCGGTTTCCGAATCCTCACCAGTTTCTTCCTTTACTCTTTTGGCGGCATTGTCACGATGCTGCATAATCTCACAGGAATCAGGTAAAGCTTTCACCATATTCTCTACCTCATCGTCATGCTCTAAAAGCTTAATGGCAAGATAGCGGGTCGAATAATGATTAGTTATATCAGGTACTTTCTTAAGATGTTCCTGTATTTCAGTAATACCATTTTCTATTTCATGGCCATGATTTATGTGGATATGACGATAATGTGCGTCCGAATCTTCTGTGCCTTCATAGGTTTTTATAATCTGCCTAAAGAGCTTGTCAACGCCTCTGCCCGTTGTAAATACAGTTGGAACCATTGGTATTCCGAACAGTTCTGAAAGCTTATCATAGTCAACATGGTCTCCTCTCTTTTCTGTTTCATCAAACATATTGAGAGCTACAACCATGCGCATGTGCATATCAATAAGCTGTGTGGTAAGATAAAGATTGCGTTCGAGATTTGAGGTATCGATAACATTGATGATTACATCTGGTGTTTGTTCAACCAATTGCTTACGAACATAAAGCTCTTCTGGCGAATAAGCTGACAAAGAATACGTCCCCGGCAGGTCTACAATATTAAATTTATATCCGTCAAATGTGGCGTGACCTTCCTTGGCATCAACCGTAACTCCCGAATAGTTTCCAACGCGTTCGTGTGCTCCCGACACAAAATTGAAGAGCGAAGTTTTGCCACAATTGGGGTTACCTACGAGCGCAACGTTAATTGTTTTAATCTTTTCAACGGCAACTTTTTCTAATTCTTTTTCCGATATCCAGTCGTTTTGGTCGACCTCTAAGCCTGGCAGACTTTCGCCATTATTTTTTCCCCGTCTCTCCTTTTCTATTTTGAGGGCTTCTTCTTCTGTAATTATTTCTATCATTTCAGCCTCACTGTGCCGGAGGCTGACTTCATACCCCATGATTTTATATTTCACAGGGTCTTTAAGCGGAGCATTTAAAAGTACGTCAACTTTTTTGCCTTTGATGAATCCCATCTCAACAACACGTTTGCGAAAACCGCCATGTCCAAGTACTTTTACGATAATTCCACTTTCTCCTGTATGTAAATCAGACAATCTCATACGCTAATGTTTTTTCTTCATGCAAATTTACTAATATAATCTTGCAACGGTGTTGCAAACGGCTTTACATTATAAATAATACCTAATTATGAGGATATATATACTGAGATATTTTAGTAACTTTGCATGAAAATCAATAATTGACATGAAAGAAATTGTGTGGGGCTTTATTGGTTGTGGCGAAGTAACCGAGAAAAAGTCGGGTCCAGCCTTTAACGAAGTAGCGGGATCGCGTGTTGAAGCCGTTATGAGCCGAAGTGAAAATAAGGCTCGTTCCTATGCCGAAAGGCATCATATTAAGAAGTGGTACACCGATGCTCAACAACTAATAGACGACCCAGACGTCACTGCAATATATATAGCGACGCCGCCTTCCAGCCATGCAACCTTTGCCATTATGTCAATGAGAAGTGGTAAACCTTGTTATGTTGAGAAGCCTCTTGCGGCCAGTTATGAAGACTGTATTCGTATAAACCGTATCAGTGAAGAAACAGGCGTTCCGTGTTTCGTGGCTTATTACCGTCGTTATCTTCCCTATTTTAAGAAGGTAAAGGAAATTATTGATACCAA
>JABZLB010000040.1 GCA_015256945.1 Prevotellaceae bacterium
CTTAATGCCGGCGTAATTGAATAAGTCGGCAGCGTAGGTCAGCTTTTTATTGGCCTCGCTTCCCACGGGGAAGTCGAGCTCAAGACGGAATAAATCGTTGCTCTCGTTGTGCTTGTAGAGCAGCTTCGTTTGCTTATTGATGGCGGCTTTAGCCAAATCGGTGTTGAAGTTAAGGAAACGAGGCTGGATAGGTTCAACCTTTGTGTTGACCACTTCCTTAAGGAAATCGCTCTGCTTGTCAGCGTTAGCAGGGATAGGTGTAATCGCAGGCTTGTCTATTTTATGTATGGTTGTATCCTCGCCCATGCGCTTAAATACGCACACATAGCCGTCGTTGAGGTAACGATTGGCAAAGTTTGTAATTTGCGTTTTGGTGATATTATCCATTCTTTCAAACTTCTCGACTTCCTGTTTCCAGTCTTTCCCAAGGATGAAAGCGTCCTTCATCAGTTCCACTCTGGCCCTGTTCATGTCGATTTTCTGAAGAAAATCTCGTCTTTTATTGGCAATAACCGCTTTGATTAAGCTTTCATTGAACTCACCTTTCTTCAATTTTTCAATCTCACCAAGCAGCAAATCGCGTACCGATTCAAGGCTTTGTCCCTCATTGGGAATGGCTGAAAGTATCAGGATAGAATAGTCGTGCATCGGGTAAACTACTGCCGAGGCTTGCATTACCTTTTGTGGAGTATTGAGGTCGACATCAAAAAGTCCGGCCTTTCTGTTGCTTAAGATGTCGCTTATCACGTCTAAAGTATCAGCCTGCATGCTGGCACCTTTGTCGAATTTCCATGCCATCATGATATTTTCGGCCTCTTGTCCCACAACGGTAGTGTCGGTATGGTGGGTCAAATCGGGCACAGGGGCATATTCAGGACGGTCTATTCTGGGAGCCGGTTGCCAGTCGCCGAAGTACTTTTCAATAATAGCGATAACCTTATCAGGGTCGAAATCGCCGGCCATAACGATGGCAATGTTGTTCGGAACGTAGTATTTGTGGAAGTAATTCTTAATGTTTGTAATACTCGGATTCTTTAAATGTTCCTGTGTTCCAATTGTAGTCTGCGTGCCATACGGATGGTTTGGGAAGAGCTTTTTATTCATTGCGACATACTCTTTATCCTCATCACGCGACAGACCTATGTTGTATTCTTCGTACACTGCCTCCAGTTCGGTGTGAAAACCACGTATTACCATGTTCCTGAAACGGTCGGCTTGTATGCGCGCCCACGTCGCAATTTCGTTGCCTGGTATATCTTCAACGTAGCACGTTTGGTCTTCAGAGGTGTAGGCATTACTGCCTTCACTACCGATGGATGCCATCATTTTGTCGTACTCGTTCGGTATATTGTATTTGGCAGCAAGCTGTGAAAGCGAGTCGATTTTGTGGTACCACTGCTTGCGTGCTGCCGGATTGGTGATGTGACGGTATTGTTCAAACCGGCTCTCTATTGAATCGAGCAGTGGTTTTTCAGCCTGAAGGTTTGATGTTCCAAAATGGTTTGTGCCTTTGAACATGAGGTGTTCGAGGTAGTGTGCAAGGCCTGTTGTTTCGGCAGGGTCGTTGCGAGAACCCGTGTTTACGGCAATATAGGTCTGTACACGCGGCTTTTCCTTGTTCACACTAAGATATACTTTCAGTCCGTTGCTGAGCGTATAGATGCGGGTTTTCATCGGGTCGCCCGGCACAGTAGTGTACCGAGGCAGCTGCGCCATGGCGAAACCTGTTGATAATAACAGGGCTATGGCAGCTGAAAAAAACTTTTGTTTCATGTGTTATGCTTTAGTTTTCATTGTCTGTTTCGCGGTCGAGCTGTGCCGATAAGGCTTCCAGCGTTTCCCGATTAATTTTATTTTCCTGATATTCTCTTTCGGCATCCTGCCTGATTTCGTTCGTCCAGGCCTGACGTGCTTTTAGAAAATCGTCGTGAATCATGCTGATGTCGGTAGGGGTGAGCCTTGTCAATTGGTAATAATTAAGAGTAAACTGACAGTTCCATACCCGCTGAAAGTCACTATATTCTGCATTCATTTCGTCAAAACGGCGTAATATTGCATCAATGCTTTCGAGTGAACCGTCCTTAATATCTTCTGTAATCTGCCGTTCTTCAGAAAACGGAAGCAACAGCCCTGCGAGGTTATCCCACTCGCCCTGGCCTGCATTTCCTGTGGTTTCATCAAGTTCAGGGTCATACTTATAGATGTTTTTGAACATCGTCCCCATGTAAATGTGCATGGCCATATCATAGTTTTGTATGCCCTTCAGCAGGTCGTCGTGGCGGATAATCAGTCCGTTGAAACTGTAATAAGGTGCATCCTTGCCCGAGATTTCATGTAAATTCTCAAGCGTTTGTCGGGCTTTTGCTATCTGATTCACCGTAAAAGGCGACAGCCATGCAGTGTTGACGATGCTGCCCGATGCGCTTTTTATCTGCATACCGCGTCGTGCCCACTGGCGAATATTGCGGTAATGTGCCGCCGTTGTAATATATGCACCTGGTGCAAGAAAAGTGTTGTTACCCTGCCTTATCAGGCTCGAATAGGGCAGAAGACGGAGTGCAGAGCATTGCTCAAAATCGTTGTCACCGATATTATACAGCCCTGTGACATAACCAGTAAGCCGCGAATTTTTATGGTGGCTTGTGGTAAACGGCAGGCAGAATGCGTTAGTGGCCTCACCTTTACTCAGGCAGCTGTTGGCGAATATTACGCTTTCTGCAGCCGTGAAGCCGTTGCTTATCTTGCATTCCTCACCTATCAGGCAATCTTGTACGATGGCATGGTTCAGCAAGCTCGCCCCATCGCCGATGACAGAGTTCTCACAAATAACGCCCGTCCCTATGAAAACGCTCGTATCTGCCGTCCCCATAATGGTTACATCGCTTAGCCTGCAGGCTCCGTTTACCTCGCAATAGTCGCCCAATATGGAGTTTGTTATTTCTACCGTATTTACTATTTTCGCTCCCTCACCAATGGTACCGCGTTCGGGTTGCTGTGCATCGACGTCGTCTTTTATAAGTTTTCGCAGAGTTGTATGCAGCTCCTTGTCGTGTGAATATTTCACCATCAGGGCAGCCAGCTGACTGTTTAGCCGTGTAAAAAGCATCAAATTGCTTTCACCCGACGGGCTTCCTGCCGATATAATATTGCCTTGTCCGTAGGTGGTTCCTTCAATAGTTTCGATGGTTGCAACGTTAGAGATGTAGCAATTATCGCCTATGGTGTAATTGTTAATGTAGTTGTTTACGTGCTCTATCAAACAGTTATCGCCTACCGTTACGTTGCGAAGTGTGGCCCGGTATATGCCCGAGTGCTTTAGAAAACCGGGTGAAATTTCGATATTACGGTCAAAATCGCCAAGATTTACTTCGCCATAGAATGCAACATCACGCAGGTAAGCGGGGTTGAAATCGTCGCTTACGTTTACGCTTTCCCAGTCATCGGCCCTGCAATTGTTGTCTTCAAGCAGGGCAATTTCGTCGTCGGTTAGTTTGCGATACGTCATTTTTACACCTTATTATAATAGGCAGCCTGAGAGCTATGCCGTTTAATCGTCAACGGGATAAAGAAAATCGTTGTACGGATACTTTTGTACATGCAGTTCCCTTACCTTGCGATAGAGCACGTCTCTCAGCTCATCGATGTTCTCTTTCTGCCGTGCAGATATGAACAAACAATTGTCATCGAGCCTCGCCATCCATGTTTTTTTCAGCTCGTCCAGAGTTATATTCTCCTTTGTTTCGGGCGTCAGGTCGTCGGGTTCTTTGTCTATCCAGTGGTAATTATCAATTTTATTGAAGATAATCATGCTCGGTTTGTCGGCACATCCCAGGTCTTTCAGCGTGTGGTTTACAACGTTTATCTGTTCCTCAAAGTCGGGATGGGAGATGTCTACCACGTGTAAAAGCAGGTCGGCTTCGCGCACCTCGTCGAGCGTCGACTTAAACGAGTCGACCAAATCGGTGGGTAATTTCCGAATAAAACCTACGGTGTCGGCCAGCAAAAACGGCAGATTTTGTATTACTACCTTGCGTACGGTGGTGTCCAGTGTGGCGAAAAGCTTATTCTCTGCAAACACTTCGCTTTTGGCCAGCAGGTTCATTAAGGTCGATTTTCCAACGTTAGTATATCCCACTAACGCCACACGGATAAGACGTCCGCGGTTTTTACGCTGTGTGTTTTTTTGCTGATCTATTTCCGCCAGCCGCCTTTTGAGCAGGCTCATACGCTGTAATATAATACGCCTGTCCATTTCAAGCTGTGTCTCTCCCGGCCCACGGAGCCCCACAGAACCCTTACCACCGCCCGAGCCTGAGCCGCCACCTTGTCGCTCTAAGTGCGTCCAGAGGCGCTGAAGACGTGGTAACATGTAGCGATATTGAGCCAGCTCTACCTGCGTTTTGGCGTTTGCCGTTTGTGCACGCATGGCAAAAATGTCGAGAATAAGCGAGGTGCGGTCGAGAATTTTAACTTTCAGCTCGTTCTCAATATTGCGCATTTGTTTGGCCGACAGCTCGTCGTCGAATATCACCATGCCTATTTCGCGCTCGTTATCCTCCTCATCTTCTATGTATTTTCTTATCTCCTCAAGCTTGCCTTTGCCCACATAGGTTACCTGACTTGGCCCTCCTACACGCTGCGTAAAGCGCCTGACGGTAACGGCTCCTGCCGTATCGGCCAGAAATTCAAGCTCATCAAGATATTCCTTTGTTTTGGCTTCGTCCTGCTGTGGCGTAATAAGGCCCACGAGAACAGCGGTTTCGGCCTTGGCCTCAGAGATTACAAATTCCTTCATTTGTTATGTTATTCGTATGATAGTGCAAAGATATAGAAAAGATTGCAGAACCTTTCGTTTGCGAAAATGTTTTTTGCAGGCGTGTATTTTTAAATGTTAAACCGCTGCCTGAACGCAATAATCGGCGTTTTTCAGGGTCTATGAAGCAGATACATTCAATAATATGAGTAAACTCTGGAGAACGTTTTTCGGTTTTGCCGACGACGATGAAAACGAAACCTATGAGCATGCAGCAGGACGTGCGCGCAGGCTTTTTGACGAAGAAAACTATGAAGAGGCTTACCGTATACTTCGTTATGCTGAAGCCAACCAGCATGCGGAGGCCATGTATTTGCTGGGCTGGTGCTACTGGCGTGGGCAGGGAGTAGCTGAGGATGCCGTACGTGCCGTAAGGCTTTGGCAGCGTTCGGCTGCCATGGGCTTTGCGCCGTCGCAGCACCGTTGCGATGAAATAGCTTCGTTTATAGCCTCTCTTTGACGGGCCTTTTAAGGGTAAGGACTGGCAGATTACGGTGGCAGATTCGTTGTATGGCGGCCGTCAGCAATGCTGTTGACGGCCGCCATACACATGGTTTGACGGTCGTCGTACGCACTGTTGACGGCCGCCAAACAACGAACATTCTGGCCTTATCCCACACGGGTTGCGATGTAAGGATATTTCAAATATGATGTGAAGCTATTGCAATAACGTCGTAATTCTATAAACAGTTCGATTAAATTCAGGAACAACAAAACATCCGAAACGCTGAATTTAAGCTGTTCCGGATGTTAAATAGTTGCGGAGGCAAGACTCGAACATGCGACCTCCAGGTTATGAGCCTGGCGAGCTACCAACTGCTCCACTCCGCGATATTAAAATGTTTCTGCCAGCGGTTGTTTCCGTTAGTGAGTGCAAAGGTATATAGTTTTTGAAGAATAACCAAATATTTTGCCAAAAAAATTACCATAAAGCCATAAAAACATATTTATTTTATTGCAGCTTTGGCATTTCCAGATAAAAACAATAAATTTGCACAAACAGTGCCTTTGTGCAATTGATATTTAATAAAAAACAGATTATGTCAATTTCTAAAACCAGGCAAAAGTTAGTAGACGTAGCACGACAGTTGTTTGCAAAGAACGGGCTTAACGGCACCACGATGAACGATATTGCCGTAGCTTCGGGCAAGGGACGCCGTACCCTCTATACCTATTTTAAACGTAAGGAAGACGTTTATTACGCCGTTATTGAATCGGAACTGGAGCGTTTGAGTGACAAACTGGACGAAGTGGCCAGTCGTAGCGCGTGTCCGCAGGATAAGATTATTGCGTTAATCTACACCCATCTCAGCATGATTCGTGAGACCGTAGTGCGTAATGGCAACCTCCGTGCTGAATTTTTCCGTAACATCTGGACCGTGGAGAAGGTGCGAAAAAACTTTGATGAAGACGAAATGGAACTTTTACGCAAGGTGTATGCCGAAGGAAAAGCCAATGGAGAGTTTGATATTGATAATGTAGGACTGGTGGCCGACATTACACATTATTGTATTAAGGGCCTCGAAGTACCATTTATTTACGGGCGCCTTGGCCACGGTTTGACTGAGGAAACCAGCAAGCCTCTGATCGCGAAAATTGTGTATGGTGCACTGGGTAACAAGCATGTTGCACTGAAATAACATCGTAACGTAAACAGTATTTATATTTATTCAAATCATAAAGAAAATGGGATTATTAACAGGTAAAACAGCGCTTATTACAGGCGCAGCACGCGGCATTGGCAAAGCTATTGCCTTAAAGTTCGCAAAAGAGGGAGCAAACATCGCCTTTACTGACCTTTTTATTGATGAGGAACATGGCGGATTGGAGACCGAACGCGAAATAGCTGCCTTAGGTGTCAAGGCTAAAGGCTACGCCAGCAACGCTGCCGACTTTGCACAAACCGAAGCAACCGTCAACCAGATTAAGGCTGATTTCGGCTCGATTGATATTTTGGTTAACAACGCCGGCATCACAAAGGATACACTGATGTTGAAGATGACCGAGCAGCAATGGGACGCAGTGATTGCCGTTAACCTCAAAAGCGCGTTCAATTACATACATGCCTGCACGCCCATTATGATGCACCAGAAGGGTGGTTCAATCATTAACATGTCGTCAGTAGTGGGTGTTCACGGTAATGCAGGCCAGTGTAACTATGCCGCTTCAAAGGCAGGGTTGATAGCTTTAGCCAAGAGTATCGGGCAGGAAATAGGGCGACGTGGTGTTCGTGCCAACGCAATTGCCCCCGGATTTATAGAGACTGCCATGACCCAGGCGCTGCCAGACGATGTTCGTAAGGCCTGGATTGAGAATATTCCACTACGCCGTGCCGGACAGGTTGAGGACATAGCCAACGTGGCTACTTTCCTTGCCTCTGACCTTTCAAGCTATGTAACGGGTCAGGTTATTCAGGTAGACGGTGGTATGAACATGTAAAACATGTTATAAAAGGCTCGCATTTGCACGGTACAAAGGCTGCCGGGAGCAGTAGATGCCGGCGGTATTGTATCGTGTAGATGTAATTTTAAACAGGTGATGACACCATGAAAGTTGTATACGAAGACAACCACGTTATTATCGTTCATAAAGAAAGCGGTGAGATTGTGCAGGGCGATAAAACGGGAGACAAACCGTTATCGGAGACTGTTAAAGATTATATCCGTGACAAATATCATAAGCCGGGTAACGTGTTTCTTGGTGTTGTGCACCGTCTGGACAGGCCCGTTGCGGGGCTTGTAGTGTTTGCACGTACGTCGAAAGCACTGTCAAGGCTGAACGATATGTTTCGCAAGGGAGAGGTTCATAAGACGTATTGGGCCGTCACAAGGAACAAGCCTGTTGAGGAAAAAGGCACACTGGTAAACTGGATAGTGCGTAACGAAAAGCAGAATAAGAGCTATGTTTACGACAAAGAGGTGCCCGGAGCAAAGCGTGCAGAGCTTAAATATCAGCTTATTGCACATACCGATAACTATCATTTGCTCGAAATAGAGCTGCTTACAGGCCGTCATCATCAGATAAGATGCCAGCTGGCACACATAGGTTGCGCTATTAAGGGCGACCTTAAATATGGTGCTCCGCGGAGCAATGCGGACGGAAGCATATCGCTGCTTTCGCATAAGATAACATTCATACATCCTGTTTCAAAGAAGACAATAGAAGCAGAATCGTTTATTCCTGACGATAATCTATGGCGTGATATTGCGCAAAAGGTGACGAAATAGGCATCGCAATATCACTTTTATATCATCATTGTTTATTGGTTTAGTTTAATTTACATTGCATCTGCATATCTTTAGCAAAGCGTTTATGAAGAGAGTTATCAAGTGGGGTGGTATATTTGTTCTCACATCAGCCTTGTTGATAACGCTCCTTGCACTTCTTTTTTATTTCCCGCCTTTCCAAAACTGGGCGGTAAGGCAGGCTTCTGCCTATGCCTCTGCGAAAACAGGTATGCAGATTAGTGTGGGCCGTGTGAGGCTTTCGTTCCCGTTCGACCTCGACTTGCGTGAGGTAAAAGTGTTGGAACCTAACCGCAAGAATAAGGCTTTAACCGATACTGTGGCCGATATTACGAGCATGGTGGCCGACGTTCAGCTGCTTCCGCTGTTGCGAAAACAGGTGATGGTTGACAGGCTTGTGATGAGCGACATGAAGGTTAACACCACACATTTTATAGATAATGTGTGTATTAAGGGCGATGTAGGGACGTTAAGCCTGAAGGCGCACGGCATTGACCTGAGTAAAGAACATGTAAAACTAAACGACGCGCTGTTGAGCAATGCCAGCCTGACGGTTGAATTAAGCGATACTGTACCGCCTGATACTACGCCCTCACAAAACTTTTGGAAAATCAGTCTCGACCGTTTAAAGTTGCGAAATGCGGCTTTAACTGTACGCATGCCGGGCGATACGCTGTCGGTTAATACCTTATTTAATAAGGCACAGGCTACACAAGTATACCTCGATTTGTACAAAGCGCTGTACACAGTACGGCATATCAACTGGGAGAGTGGGGGCTTAAGATACGACCAGAACTTTGTACCGGCCGTGCGAGGATTTGATTATAATCACCTGTTGTTGACGGGACTGGCCCTGGATGCTGACTCATTTTACTATTATAACTCGTGTATTGATTTGAAGGTAAGGCAAGGACGGTTTCGTGAAAAAAGCGGACTGACGGTCGATAGCCTTCAGGGACGGTTCATGATGGACAGCCTGAGGCTGTCGCTTCCCCGCTTAAACCTGAGAACACCAGGCTCGCAAGTGGCGATGAATATGTCGATGGATATGAATGCTTTCGACAATGTTCGTCCGGGAATATTGGCCATGGAGATGCACGGTGCGATAGGACGTCAGGACCTGATGCTCTTTATGGGTGGTGCTCTGCCGCGAAAATTAGCGAAGTCGTGGCCACAATACCCGTTGGTAATCAACGGAAAAATAAGAGGAAACTTACAAAAAATGCACCTTTCGGGCCTTACGTTGAAGTTGCCCGGCAGCTTTAATGTAACTGGTGACGGGTTCGTAGAAAACCTCATGTCGACAAACCGTTTGAGGGCTGACATTGATTTGCATGCGCGAACACAAAATCTTGGATTTATCTTGCCTGTGCTGCCGCGTGAGGTTACCAGCATGGTGCGTATACCTGAAGGTATTGCGTTCAAAGGTCGTGTAAACGTAAACGGCAACCAATACGGCAGTAATTTTGTCGCCACACAAGGCGGAGGAACTTTGCGTGGCGATGTGAAATTCAATGCACAGCGCATGGCTTATCAGGCCAGACTGTCGGCAAACCGGCTTCCTTTGCATCATTTTCTGCCCCGGATGGGGCTCCGACCCTTTACGGGAACAGCTAATATTACGGGCCAGGGTACCGATATTATGTCGCCTCATACACGTTTGAAGGCCGACGTAAAGATGCACAGCTTCGGCTATGACAAATATGATTTAAGTGGCATTACGTTTACGTCACAGGTAGCTAACGGCCATGTCATGGCCCGTATAAACAGTAAAAACAAACTGTTAAAAGGAGTCTTGACGGTAGATGCACTCACCAAAGGCCGACTATTTAAAGGTACTTTTGGCTGCGATCTGGAAAAAGCCGACCTCTTTAAGCTCCATTTGGTTAACGAACCACTTACAGTATCGTTGTGCGGCCATGTTGATATAACCACCAATTTTAAACAATATTATAAGGTGCAGGGGCTGTTAAGCGATATGACTGCCTGGCGTGAGAAGCGTGCCCTGCGTCCTGATAACATTGTTTTTGACCTGTTCACATCGAAAGATACTACCCATCTGGTAGCTGATTGTGCCGATTTTAAACTGAGGATGGAAGGACGAGGAGGATACCAGCATTTGCTAAAGAGAGGCGGTAACTTCTGGAATCAGTTGCAGCATCAGCTGAAAAGCCGACATCTTAACCAGGTCAGGCTGCGCGAATGCCTGCCCGGAATGAAACTGTATGTGAAGTCGGGATGTAACAATTTGGTTTATCGTATTCTGAAACACTTTGGTTTTGAGGTAGGCAAAATGTCGATTGATATGGAGTCGTCTGCCATAAAGGGCTTAAATGGATTTGCTGAAATTGACTCGCTTGTGGTTGACAGCTTCCAGGTTGATACCGTACGGCTGGCCCTCTCGTCAGAGAATAATGCCATGGTTTATCACTTACAGATGCGCAATGGCAAAGATAACCCAAGGTATGTATTCAATGCTTTTGTTGACGGTGCATTGATAGACAAGGGTGCTTATGTTAAAACCCGTGTCTATGATGAGAATAATAAGCTCGGGTTAAGCCTGGCCATGGAAGGAACCATGGAGAGTAACGGTATAAGAATTAAGCTTTTTGATGACGACCCGGTTCTGGGATATAATAAGTTTGCCGTCAATGACAGCAATTATATATTCCTTGGTGACGACCGTCGTGTGAGCGCAAACGTAGACCTTCGTTCCCAGAACGGTATGGGATTACAGGTTTATTCGAACGACGATAATACAGAAGCACTGCAGGATGTAACCATCGGGCTTCATCGATTTGACCTGGGACAACTCATGTCGGTTATACCCTATGCGCCCCCTGTAACCGGAATACTGGATGGAGACTTTCATCTTGTACAGACGAAAAAAGAGTTAACGGTATCTTCAGCCGTTAATATTGGGAAGATGTCTTATGCAGGAAGCATGATGGGTAACGTCGGAACCGAGTTTACCTATATGCCAAAAGAGGAAGGCGGTCACTATGTAGACGGCATCCTTACAAAGGATGGAAGAGAGATTGGTACATTGTCGGGAACTTACATTTCAAAAGGGAACGGTTATCTTGATGCCCGGTTAGGGCTGGAACGTATGCCGATGGAGCTTGTCAATGGCTTTGTACCCGATAAGCTGATAGGCTTTAAAGGTTATGCCGAAGGGACGCTGTCGCTTAAGGGTTCTTTAGGAAAGCCCGATGTAAACGGTGAGGTTTTCCTCGATTCTACCTTTATGTATAGTGAGCCTTATGGTGTAGAAGTTCGTTTTGCCAACGACCCGGTAACCATCACTAACAGCCATTTGCTGTTCGAAAACTTTGAAATTTTTTCGCATAATGACAGTCCTTTGAATGTGGAAGGGTCGTTCGACTTTTCAGATATGAGCAAAATGATGCTTGATGTACGTATGAAAGCCAAGAACTTCCTGCTTATTGATTCGCGCGAAAACGGACGTTCGGAAGCTTTTGGAAAGGCTTATGTTGACTTTATGGGAGCTGTAAAGGGACCCCTAGACGACCTGAACATGAATGGACGATTGGATGTTCTGGGTACCACGAACCTGAAATATAATCTGAAAGATTCGCCATTGTCTACTGATGATCAGTTGAACGGGCTTGTAGAATTTGTGAATTTAAAGGATACTTTAAATGATGTGGTAAAGCGTCCGCCTTTGACAGGCTTTAATATTGACCTGTCAATTAACATTGATGAGGGCGCCCATGCCGAATGTTTCCTCAATGCCGATCACTCCAATTACGTGGATGTGATAGGAGGTGGCACCATGAGGTTGAAGTATAATGTGGCTGATGACATTAGCTTAATAGGGCGATATACGATGAGTAGTGGTGAAATGAAATACTCGTTACCCGTTATTCCGTTGAAAACCTTTACCATAACCGAGGGAAGCTATATTGAATTTACCGGCGATCCGTACAATCCCCGTCTGAATCTTACAGCAACGGAGCAAACCAAATCGACCGTCGGGGAGGGTTCAAATAACGGCAGGTCGGTTAACTTTACGTGTGGCGTGGTGGTAACCAAACGCCTGAAGGATATGGGATTAGAGTTTACAATTGATGCCCCTGAAGACATGTCGATACACAATCAGCTGCAATCGATGACGAAAGAAGAGCGTGGAAAGCTTGCCGTAACGATGTTAACGACGGGCATGTATTTAGCCGACGGCAATACAAAAAACTTTACTATGAACTCGGCTTTGAGCGCATTCCTGAACAGCCAAATCAATCAAATATCAGGAAAAGCATTGCGATCGCTCGATGTAAGCTTTGGCGTTGACAATTCGTTTAACGGTAATGGAATGCTGCATACCGACTATTCGTTTAAGTTTGCCAAGCGTTTTTGGAATAACCGGTTACGTATTGTGATCGGAGGTAAGTTGTCGTCGGGTGCTGATGTTGTGCCACAGGAACAAACGTTCTTCGATAATGTGTCTTTCGAATATCGCTTAAGCTCTACGTCAAACAAGTATTTGAACCTGTTTTACCAGCGTGACAGCTACGACTGGCTTGAAGGAAATGTGAGCAAATTTGGCGGTGGCTTTATGTGGCGACGTAAGCTAAGCAGGCTTAAGGACCTGTTTAGTTTGCATGATAACACAAATGAGATACCAGCAATACCTGCTGATACTACGAAGAAAAAAACTGTAAAACCATGAGAAAACCTTGTTGTTTCCTTTCTTTTATATTGTTTTGCCTGGTCTTTGTCATCATTGCCGGATGCTCTTCTACCAAAAGTATTCCTGAGAACGACCAGTTGTTTACAGGGCTTGCCAAAATAAGTTACGATGCTCCTGAACGTGGAAAACATTTCTCTGCAGTGCAGGAAGAGGTAGAAGCCGCCCTTGCCACAGCTCCTAATGGAGCATTATTTGGTAGTAGTAGCCTGCGATCGCCGTTCCCTGTCGGGCTTTGGATATGGAATGCGTTTGTAAACGACAGTGACGCTGTGAGCCAGTGGCTGCTTAAATCCTTTGGTTCTCGTCCGGTTTTAATGAGTTGGGTAAATCCGCAATTGAGGGCATCGGTAGCCAGACAGGTATTAAAGGCACACGGATATTTTCATGGTAATGTGGGCTATGATGTGATAACACAACACAATCCCAAAGAAGCCAAGATAGCATATCAGGTAAATATGGGGCATCTTTTTACAATTGACAGTATACAATATGCGGGTTTCCCTGCTGAAGGTGACAGTCTTATACATGCCCATGCATCAGAATCAAAGTTGGAAACAGGTGATGCTTTTGATGTTTCTACATTGGATGCAGAGCGGACGCGCATTAGTAATCTGTTTCGTAATAACGGATATTATTACTATCAACAGGGTTATGCCTCATACCTTGCCGATACATTATCGAACCCTGGTAAGGTATGGCTCAGGCTTCAGGAGGCTGAAAACATTCCGCAATCAGCGCGAAGGAAATGGTATATAGGCAATTTGGATATTGAAATGCGTCACCAGCTTAACGAGCAATTGGCCGATTCGGTACGCCGTCGCAGGCTTACCGTATGGTTTAACGGCAAACGAACGCCCGTGCGCGTGCCTGTAATTCTGAAAGACATGAGGCTCCGGCCAGGCTCGTTGTATAGTTATCGCGACCACCAGGAAACGCTGTCCAAGATTACTACCAGCGGTTTGTTCAGCTATGTTGACTTTAATTTCACGCCGCGTGATACGACAGGGTTGTGTGATACGCTCGATATGAAGCTGAATTGTGTATTTGACAAGCCTTACGATTTTTATGTACAGGGCAACGTTACCGGCAAAACAAATAACCGTATTGGGCCAGGAGTGGTGGTAGGCCTTACACGCCGTAATGCCTTTCGCGGTGGTGAACTGCTTGATATTAATCTGAAAGGCAATTACGAATGGCAGACAGGACAGCAGACCGGCGGCCATTCGTCGCGCTTTGACAACTATGAATATGGATTCAATGTATCGTTGAAGTTCCCGCGCTTTGTCATTCCCTTTGCCGAAATGTTCAGGGAACGACTTACAAGAAGCTTTATAAAACACAATTTTTATTCTGTTCCCACAACCACAGTAAAGGTATCTTCCGATATTATTAGCCGTGCAAACTTCTTCAAACGCCATATTGTATCGGGCGAATGGACCTACGAAATCCAGACGTCAACAACGTCACGGCATCGTTTCAGTCCCCTAATCTTTTCGTTCGATTATATGAGAAGTTCTACGCATGCCTTCGATAGTATAATGCAAGCCAACCCTTATCTCTCATACACTATGCGCAATCAGTTTATCCCAAAGATGCAATATGTGTATACGTTTACAAGCCCTTCTGATTATCGTAACCCAATATGGTGGCAGACAACAGTAAGTGAAGCGGGTAACCTTTTGTCGTTAGGTTACATGGCTGCAGGAATGAAGTGGAACCGTCATGGTAAGAAAATGTTCCGCAACAGGTATGCACAGTTTCTGAAATTGGAAACTGAGGTAGTTAAGACGTGGCGTCTTTCTGACCACAGTTCGTTGGTAGGGCATGTGGGTATGGGTGCAATGTGGGCTTATGGCAATTCAACAGAAGCCCCTTACAGCGAGCAGTTTTATGTAGGAGGAGCCAATAGTATACGTGCCTTTTCGGTGCGCTCGGTTGGTCCTGGTGCTTATCATGACCCCGCTTCGGCCAGTATTTATTATCTTGATCAGACGGGAGATGTTAGATTTTTGGCTAATCTTGAATACCGTCCACGGTTAATAGGTAATCTTTATGGAGCATTATTCCTTGACGCCGGCAACGTATGGACTATGCGAAAAGACAGCAGAAGCCAGGCTGTTTTCAGGTTTAAGAACCTGCCAAAAGAGCTGGCTCTGGGAACGGGGGTTGGCTTAAGATACGACATGGACTTCCTTGTTATCCGCCTTGACTGGGGTGTAGGCCTTCACGTTCCGTACAAATCAGGGTTCTATAACGTTGGTAAATTCCGTGACAGCCAGAGTATTCATTTTGCCATTGGCTATCCGTTTTAATAACTTTTGCATGGTACAATGTGAGAATTTTCATGGCGAACTGATTAAAAACTAAAAAAACGGAAGGGCCTTTACGCCCTTTTTGTTTAATTTATTACCTTTGCATATATATTAAAATGGTAAGAAATAGCAAAACTATAAACTAAACACAAAACATGAAACCTACATTATTATTGCTCGCTGCCGGCATGGGCAGCCGTTACGGTGGCTTAAAACAGTTGGACGGTCTTGGGCCAAGTGGCGAAACTATCATGGATTACAGCATACATGATGCCATTGAAGCTGGCTTCGGAAAGATTGTATGGGTTATCCGTAAGGACTTTGAACAGGACTTTCGTGATAAAATTTTGAAGAAGTATGAAGGCAAAATTCCTTGCGAACTTGTTTTTCAGGGACTTGACAAATTGCCTGAAGGATATACTGTACCTGAAGGACGTACCAAACCATGGGGTACAAACCATGCGGTAATGATGGCTGAAGGTGCCATCAACGAGCCGTTCTGCGTTATCAATTGCGACGATTTCTATAATCGTGACTGCTTTAAAGTAATTGGAAAATTCCTTTCAGAACTTCCTGAAAACAGCCATGGCAAGTATGCAATGGTTGGTTTTCGTGTTAGCAATACGCTGTCAGATAACGGCACTGTAAGCCGTGGCGTATGCTCAAAAGATGCTAACGGCTTCCTGACAAGCTGTGTAGAGCGTACGAAAATTGAGCGTAAGGAAGACGGAAAAGTGGCTTATCTGGATGAGAATGACCAATGGGTCTCTATCCCTGACACCACACCCGTATCAATGAATGTGTGGGGTTTCACTCCCGATTACTTTAAATACAGCAACGAATTCTTCACAGAGTTTCTCAATTCGCCCGAGACAAAGACCAATTTAAAGGCAGAATATCTTATACCATGGGTTGTTGACAGGCTGATAAAAGAGGGTAAAGCCACATGCGAAGTGCTTGATACTACCAGCAAATGGTTCGGTGTAACCTATTCTGCAGACCGTCCAAGTGTGGTTGAAAAGATTCAAAAGCTTGTAGATGAAGGCGTTTATCCGTCCAAACTATTTTAATACAGGTATTTTGTTATATTGAAAAATTAAGGGATGTATGCCAGAGGCTGCATCCCTTTTCAGTTTTATCGTTATGGCTTAAAAGTGTTATCCTGTTGATATTACGATTTATGGGTGCAAGGATATATATATAATATATTTTTTCTTACCTTTGTACCTAATATGGATTTGAACCTTTTAAGTGTAGAAGAAGCACAGGCGCTTGATCAAAAGATTGTGCAGTCGGAGCATATTGTCATCGTTGCCCACTCCCGACCTGATGGTGATGCTATCGGCTCTTCATTGGCGTGGGCCGACTATCTTGTATCTCATTATGGCAAACAACCGGCGGTAATTGTGCCCAATGCTTTCCCCGACTTCCTGCATTGGCTTCCGGGATGTGAGCGTATTATGCGCTATGACAAATATCCTGCTGAGATAAAAGCGGTACTTGATGAGGCTGATTTGCTTTTTATTTTAGACTTGAACCAGCTTCTCCGTACCGAGGATATGGAGGAAGCGCTGGCTTCATGTAAGGCCGAACGGGTGCTGATGGACCACCATATCGGACCCGACATCAAATCCTTTTTATGTATTTCATTTCCCGATCTTAGCTCAACATCTGAGGTTGTTTTCCGCGTTGTATGGCAGTTGGGTGGTTTTGACAAGCTCTCGTCGAAGTTTGCAAGCTGTGTTTATTGTGGTATGATGACCGATACAGGCGGTTTTACCTACAACTCTACACGCCCCGAAATTTACTTTATCATTTGTCAGCTACTGACAAAAGGCATTGATAAGGACAAAATTTACCGCAACGTGTTTAACAATTATAGCCAGTGGGCCATACGTTTGCGCGGCTATCTGATGTCACAAAGGCTTAACGTCTTCGAAGATATTCATGCCTCCTACTATACATTGACACGTCAGGATATGCGCAATTTCCATTATAAGCGTGGCGATGGAGAAGGTTTGGTTAACGAACCGTTGCGAATTAAAGGCATGAAGGTATCGGTTTCGCTGCGTGAAGACGACCGTATCGACAACCGTATATGGGTTAGTTTGCGTTCGGTTGATGACTTCTCAGTAGAAGAAATGGCCCGAGAGTTCTTTAATGGGGGAGGTCATTTCAATGCCAGTGGGGGCAAATTGGATTGTTCGCTCGACGAAGCCGTAGCCATTACACGTAAGGCTTTTCAATATTATGCAGAAGAGTTGAAGAAATGATGGCCAATAAACTTTAAAACATAATTTCGTATATATATTTCTTTTATCTTTTTTCTTATCTTTGTATAGAAAATAAACAGGTTATGAAAAAACTGACTTACCTCTTTCTGTTTGTTGTAGGCGTAACGCTTTTCAGTGCTTGTCGCGACCAGCAAACGTATGCAGACCAAAAGAATCGTGAGCGTGCGGCTATCAATAAATACCTTGTTGATTCGGCTGTTAACGTGATAAGTGAAGATCAATTCAAAGCGCAGAATTATACAACTGACGTTAGCAAGAATCAGTTTGTGCTGTTTCAGTCGAATGGTATTTATATGCAAATTGTACGTAAAGGCAGTGGACGCCCCATCAGAGAGGGTGAACATCTTCGCGTACTTTGCCGTTTTACAGAACGAAATCTGCTTACCGACTCCGTCCAGGTGTCGAATGTGCTGTACCCTCTTTACACACGCTTCGTCGAAACGATGGATATTGTTAACCGCTCTGGTACGATGACGGGCAGCTTTGACAAAACAAGCAGCCTGATGTATACATTTTATGGCACTACCACTGTGCCTACGGGCTGGCTGGCTCCTTTAACCTATCTCAATATAGGACGATGGGATGATACCGGCCATGAGATAGCAAAGGTGCGCGTTATTGTGCCTCACGATGTAGGACAAAGCAATGCTGTTTCGGCCGTTTATCCGTGCTTGTATGACATTACTTACCAACGAAGATAACCATTTACATATGAAATAAAGCTTATATGCAAGGTTCCATAATTGGAATATATGTTTAAGTCTTACCTAATTTTACAAGAACCCATGACACTCATTAAATCTATTTCTGGAATCCGCGGCACAATTGGGGGAGCTGCGGGTGATACTCTTAATCCCCTTGACATTGTAAAGTTCACGTCGGCTTATGCAACGTTTATTCGTCGCAGCGGTAAATCAAACAGCAATACGATTGTTGTTGGTCGTGATGCGCGCATTTCGGGCGAAATGGTAAAGAATGTTGTTTGCGGCACACTGATGGGAATGGGATATGATGTCATCAATATTGGTCTGGCAACAACGCCTACAACCGAGCTGGCTGTGCGCATGACGCAGGCTGCAGGTGGCATTATCATCACGGCAAGTCATAATCCACGCCATTGGAATGCACTTAAATTACTGAATCATGAAGGTGAGTTTTTGACAAAGGAAAACGGTAATGAGGTGCTTGATATTGCAGAAAAGGAGGCTTTCGACTATGCCGATGTTGACCATCTGGGACATTATCGTGATGACAATACGTTTGACAAGCGACACATTGATGCTGTTTTGGGTCTGTCATTAGTTGACTTAGAAGCTATCAAAAAGCGCCATTTTAAGGTATGTGTAGATGCAGTAAACAGCGTAGGCGGCATTATTTTGCCTGAACTTTTAAAAGCATTGGGTGTTGAATATAAGGTACTTAACGGTGATGCAACGGGCGATTTTGCCCACAATCCTGAGCCATTGGAGAAGAATTTAGGCGGTATTATGGGTGAGGTTGCTAAGGGAGGATACGACCTTGGCATCGTTGTTGACCCTGATGTTGACCGCTTAGCTTTCATACAAGAGGATGGTAAGATGTATGGTGAAGAGTATACTCTGGTTAGCGTTGCCGACTATGTCCTTGACCATACCAAGGGTGCTACGGTTAGTAACTTAAGTTCTACACGTGCCTTACGCGACGTAACCGAGAAGCATGGCTGCAAATACTATGCGTCGGCAGTGGGTGAAGTGAATGTAACAACGAAGATGAAGGAGGTTGGTGCCGTCATCGGAGGCGAAGGAAATGGCGGTGTTATCTATCCTGAAAGCCACTACGGCCGCGATGCGCTTGTTGGTATTGCGTTGTTTTTAAGCTCTTTGGCACAGAAGGGATGCACGGCAAGCCAGCTGCGTGCCAGTTATCCGGCTTATTCAATTGCAAAAAATCGTATCGACCTGAAGCCCACGACCAATATTGATGCCATTCTTGAGAAGGTGAAAGAGAAGTATGGAAGTGAGTCTGATGTGACGGTAACCGACATTGACGGTGTTAAACTCGACTTCCCTGATAAGTGGGTTCACCTTCGCAAAAGCAACACCGAGCCTATCATTCGCGTTTATAGTGAGGCTGCAACCATGGGTGAAGCTGATGCTTTAGGCAAATCATTGATGGATATTGTCTATAATATGATATAATCAGAATTATTTTATTTCTGAGTAGGATTTTTTAATTCATGATTCGGGCATTTTGTTGTCTGAATCATGAATTTTTTTAATTACGGCGTAAAGGTTTCGACATTACGGCATAAAGGTTTCCTAATTAGACTGCAATTAATCAACGAAAATGAAGAAATATCGAAGTTAGTGTAAACTGA
>JABZLB010000041.1 GCA_015256945.1 Prevotellaceae bacterium
AGAAGATGACCCGCTATTAAACTGGATAATGGACTTTGTTCAGGAACGACTTGCCGAAGATAAAAGCTGGAATGTCATTGCGCAGATAAAAGAATTTGGAAAGAATATCTTTAAGGATTTTTACCGGAACCACCAACAAGAGCTGCATGCCATTATGAACGACCCGGCTTTTTTTAAAGCCTATACGTCGAAATTACGAACGCTTAAAAACGATGCTATCATGGAAATGGCTAAATATGCCACTACCTTTAAAAGCATCATGGAAAATTATCGACTAACTGATAAACATTTTTATCAAGGCAAACGTGGTGTTATAGGGTATTTTGAGAAACTACAAAAAGGTGATTTTCTTGGAGTACCAACAGATACAGCCAACAAATATGTATTGGCAGCCATTGACAATGCAGATGCACTTGTTAAGAAAGATGACATAAATACCACAGAGAGCCAGACTATCATAAGGGAGGTTGGGCCGCTACTACGCAAAGCTGAAGAGCATCGAAAAGAAGCTGCTATAACAGTAAACTCGGTTGAACTTGCACTAAAACATATCAATGAGTTACGATTATTAGGAAGAATTGAAAAGGAAGTACAGAATATAAACGACGAAAACTGCCTTTATCCACTTAGCAATACGCAAAAGCTTCTTAACTCGTTAATAGATGAACAGGACTCTCCTTTCATCTATGAAAAGATTGGAGGACAGCTTCGTTACATCATGATTGATGAGTTTCAAGATACAAGTGCTATGCAATGGGCGAACTTTAAAGTTCTTCTCGATGATTGTATCGCTCATCAAAATGGCAGTCTTATTGTAGGCGATGTAAAACAAAGTATTTATCGTTGGCGCGATGGTGACTGGCATCTATTAAATAGTTTAAATGAAAAAACACATGTTGAAATACAGGTAAAACACTTAAATACCAATTATCGTTCACAACGGAATATCATACATTTCAATAATACATTTTTTTCTTCAGCAGCTCAACTGTTATCGTTACAAGTAAAAAATGAGCTAAATGACGCTCAACTTTCGGAAGATATATTAGCCGGAGCTGACGAAATTAAATCGGCATACGAAGATGTCTCACAGCTTATTCCTGCTGACAAACAACCTTGTGGACTGGTAAGAATTACACTTATCCCAAAAGATGATTATGAAAACAGGATGGTAGAAAGTGTAAAAGACAAGCTTGAATACCTGTTAACTAATAACATAGAAACCAACAAGATAGCCATACTAGTAAGGAAGAATAAACATATTAAATTGTTAGCGTCATACTTTCAGCAAAATCCTATTCTGGTTAATGGAAAGCAAATGATGATTAATATGGTATCGGACGAAGCATTTCGCCTTGATTCATCTTTGGCTATAAATATTATTATAACGGCCATGTACGTTCTGACACATCCTGATGACAAGCTTTCACTGGCCACTTTGGTAAAACTAAGCAGAAGCATAACACCTGAAAATAGCAATATTGATGATGCCAACCTGCTGGCAGGAAAGGACAAAGAGCAATTAAAACTTTTGTTACCTAATGAAATGGTTGAGGCATGGGATGAACTATTATCAACACCATTGATTAATCTTGCAGAACGTCTTTTCTCAATATTTGAGTTGGAACAATTAAACAATCAAAGTGCATATATTTGTGCTTTCTTTGACCAAATGACTGACTTTCTTCAAAAACATGTCGCCGGAATTGACGATTTCCTGAAAGAATGGAATGATAATTTATGTGGAAAATCAATACACAGCGATGCAGTTAACGGCGTCAGGATGCTTACGATACACAAGAGTAAGGGCTTGGAATTTGACCATGTAATCATACCTTTTTGTGATTGGGATCTTGAAGACAAACGCAATATACTATGGATGCAAACAGAATATGCTCCCTATAATGAACTTCCCGTTATTCCGGTCAGCCTATCAGCAAAGAAATTAAAGAAGTCAATATTCAAACATCATTACCAAAATGAATACATCAACAATATGGTAGACAACCTTAATGTGATGTATGTTGCCTTTACTCGCGCAGGCAGGAACCTTTTTATTATAGGTAAAGCAAATGATCCTGGCTTTCCTTCCAAATTATTACACGATGTAATTGGCAGCAGTTGCCTGAGCCATGAAGAAAACAATACAACATTCTTGAAAAAAATAGGTGATTGTAAACTGACAGAAGACGAAGATGGTACTATACAGTTTGAATATGGAAACCTGTGTCTCTCTGACATGGGAAAGAAGAAAAAAAGTAAAAATATCTTTCTCCAGCCAGAAGAAGGATTACCCATTAAGATACAACAGAACCACAGCGAACCACAATTTAAACAGAGCAATGCAAGCAAAGACTTCATGACTCCTGATGACGAGTTAGAAGAAAAACAAAAAAGAGATTCCTACATTGAAACGGGAAATATTCTTCATGCTCTCCTTGCTTCGATACAAAATAAAAATGATATTGATCGTGCTATTGACTTGCTTGAATTTGATGGCGTGCTTTATAACAAGCCTATGACACGTCAGCAACTTAAAAGTTATATTGAACACGAATTGAATGACAGCCAAATTGCAAAATGGTTCTCGCCTGAGATGAAAGTCTTCACTGAATGTTCTATACTCTTCTATGACGCAGAAATAGGACAGGTACGCGAACGACGTCCCGATAGAGTTATCTATAATAATGATGAAATAACTGTTATCGATTTTAAAACAGGAAGGAAATTAGTGCGTCATCAGGAACAAGTTCGCGAATATATGAGTCTTCTTCATGACATGGGATATAAAAACATATCAGGTTACTTGTGGTACATTCAACAACATAATATCGTAAAGGTTGAACTATGACATTCTTACAATACGTAGCTAAAGACATACTGGCAAAACACGGTGAGCAGAATTTATCGGATATTGCTATTGTTTTTCCAAACAAACGAGCTTCATTATTCCTCAATCAGGCTTTATATGAAGAGACCAAACACCCGTTATGGAGCCCTTCGTATATCACAATAAGTGAATTATTCAGAAAACATAGTGATTTAATCATTCCAGATCAGATTTCACTTATTTTCCAGTTGTACGATATTTACCGACAGCTAACAAACTCAACTGAAATCTTAGACCACTTCTATTCTTGGGGGCAGCTTATGTTAGCAGACTTTGATGACATCGACAAAAACATGGTAGACGCCGATAAACTTTTTGTACATCTTGAAGAATGGCAGAATATGAGAGACTTCTCCTTTTTGAGTGAGGAGCAACGAAAAAGCCTTGAGGACTTCTTTGGAACTGTTATTGACGATACCAATTTACAACAAAGGTTCAATGATATTTGGAAAAATCTCGGGCCTGTATATCATGCTTTCCGTACAAAACTTCAGTTACGGGGTGAAGCATATGAAGGAATGCTGTATCGAGAAGTATGTCAGAAAGAACAGATAGAGTTTCATTATAAAAAGTATATCTTTGTAGGATTTAATCTTTTGCAAAAGGTTGAGAAAAAGCTTTTTGCACGATTAATGGACATGGACAAAGCCGAGTTTTATTGGGATTATGATAATTATTACCTCAATAACGGCCATGAAGCGGGACGTTATATCGCAGAGAATCTCCGAAAATTTCCCAACGAACTATCTGTTGAGCGAGCATCTGAAGGTATAGATGTCGGTGAAATATATCAAAACTTTAGCAGAAGGAAGAATATTACCTATATATCAGCACATTCTGAAAACATACAGGCAAGATATATAGCCCACTGGCTAAATGAGAACAAACGCAAAACAGGTGGAAGTAAAACAGCAATCGTGTTGGGTGATGAGCTGTTACTTCAGAGTGCTATTCACTGTTTTCCTGACGATACAACAGCTGTTAACATCACAACAGGCTATCCTTTGGCAGCTTCACCAATATGTAGTTTGGTAAATTCACTCATTGAGTTACAACTAAAAGGACGCACTGATGACGGCTTGCATTATCGATTGAAATATGTTAACCGCATACTCGCCCACCCTTATGCTAAATACATATCCGATAATTACAAGTTGTTATACGACAATTTGAACAATCACAAACAGTATTACCCATCAATAGAATACCTTATTTCTGGACAGGATGAGAATATGATCATGCTTTTTGACGGCATGAATATCCAGAATAATCTTGTTCCAATATTGTCATGGATAGCTCATATCCTGCAGAAAGTAGGACTAAGAGCCAGGGAAAATAAAGATGCACTGCTGCATGAATCAATCTTTCGTATGTATACGCTCATGCAACGACTTGATAATATTATGATTGTAAGCAAAGAAAGCGTATACGAAAATATAGATAATAAAGAGGTTGTAAGCACTGTTATCTTCCAGCGTCTGCTTAATCAGCTTATCAATTCAACAAGTATCCCCTTCCATGGTGAACCAGCAATAGGTATTCAAATGATGGGAGTTCTTGAGACTCGCAACCTCGATTTCGACCATGTATTGCTGCTTTCTTGTAACGAAGGCAACTTACCCAAGAACGTTAATGACGCTTCTTTTATTCCTCATGCTATACGAAAGGGATATGAACTTACAACAGTAGAGAATAAAATAGCTATCTATGCTTATTATTTTTATTCGCTATTACAACGGGCATATGACATAACTCTTGTTTATAATAATGCTACCGATGATGGTAATCAGCATGAAATGAGCCGATTCATGCTCCAGTTTATGGTTGAAAATAAAAGTCAGCATAATATCATCCGGCAAACATTATTGTCCGGACAAGATGTAAGTCCAACCGTACGACGACCTGTTCACAAGACCGTTACTGTTCAAAAAATAATGGACGAAATAACAGCTCTGTCCCCCACGGCCATTAGTCGTTATTTAAGATGCAACTTACAATTCTTCTATTATTCAATATGCCATTTACGGGAAGCCGATATAGACGATGCCGAAGAGATTGACAGTCCAACCTTCGGTAATATATTTCACCGTGCAGCACAGCTAATTTATGAAAAGCTTTCGTCTTCGAATCCTGATATTCCCATTACAAACGTACAGATAGAGAACTGTTTAAAGCATAGTTCTATGATTTCAGAATGTCTCGATCAGGCTTTCAGGGAAAAACTTTTTAATGTTGACGACTCACACTTTATACCTAAATATAATGGGCTTCAACTGCTAAACAGAAAAGTATTAAAGATATATCTTACAAACCTTCTTAAACACGATTTACAACTTACTCCATTAAAAATACTGGCTTTAGAACAGGATTTCTCTGCCAAAATGACGATAAATGCCAGCGGAAGGCAAAAAGAAATCACGCTAAAAGGGCAGGTCGATCGTTTGGATAAAGTTAAAAGAAACGGAGTTGATACCATTCGTGTAGTAGATTACAAGACTGGTAGTCCGCTTATATCGAAGCCTTCGAGCATAGAAGAAATTTTTGATCCACAAAATATAGACAAAAAACATTCTGCTTATTACCTGCAAGCTTTTCTCTATGCTTATAGTATACGCCGTGATCCGGGTTCACAAGCCTTAGTTAATAAACAGCACCTGCCAGTATCTCCTGCCCTTTTATTTATTCGTCAAGTCGCTGCTAAGGATTACGACCCTACACTCACGTTAAAGACTTACACTTCTTCCGACAGTAAAACAGGGAAATCTTACCCTATAAATGACATTGAAGATGTGGCCGATGATTTTTGGAACGCACTAAAAAAATTATTGGAAGAAATATTCAATCCTGCCATTCCATTCATGCCAACCGACGATACGAACAGGTGTACCAACTGCCCTTATGCTTCATTTTGCGGCAAATAACTGGTCCTATATATCTTTTTGGCATATTACTTGCTTTCATATTATGAAATAAATAGTATAGAAATATCATAACTTTATAAGAAAGGGGTAATAAATAATGACCAGTCAGTTCTCACCAAATGTATCTGAAGTTCTCGCTTTTAGCCGGGAAGAGGCGACCCGTCTGGCCAGTAGCTCAGTGGGTCCTGAACATTTGCTTTTGGCTATTCTTAGGGAGAAGAACAACAATATCATCGATGTCTTTAACCGTTTAGGTATCAATATAGAGAGTGTTAAGGAAAATTTAGAGAGTCGTATTCGTGAAAATGTAGAACAAGAATTTAATCATGCAGACGGACTTGTTTTGAATAATCAGGCAAGTAACATCTTAAAACTTTCTGTACTTGAAGCTCGTATTCAACATACACAAACAGTAGATGTCCAGCATTTACTGTTAGCCATTCTGCATGATCAGGTTAATAACGGTGCCAAAGAAGTGCTGGAGTTTTATAATTTAAACTATGAGACTGCACTTCAATTATTGCAAAAGCCAACTACAACAGATACTTTAGAGCTTCCTGACGAAGAGGAGGATTCTATGTTTGACGAAAATTCGGAGACTTCAAAAAAAGCTGCAACGACTCATCATGCTGCAACGGCAACACAACAACAAGGTAAGAAGACTCCCGTTCTCGACAATTTCTCGGTCGATCTTACACATGCGGCCGAAGAAGGCAAACTGGATCCTGTTGTTGGAAGGGAAAAAGAGATTCAGCGTGTTATCGAAATCCTTGGTCGCCGAAAGAAAAATAATCCAATACTTATTGGCGAACCTGGAGTAGGTAAAAGTGCTATCGTTGAGGGGTTAGCCCAACTTATCGCTCATCGTAAGACGTCACCTCTATTGTTTAACAAAAGGGTGGTAAGCTTAGATATGACTGCAATTGTAGCCGGAACGAAATATCGGGGACAGTTTGAGGAAAGAATCCGTGCGCTTCTTAAGGAGCTTGAGCAGAATCCTGACGTTATAGTGTTTATAGATGAAATCCATACGCTGATTGGTGCAGGCTCTACTCCTGGCAGTATGGATGCTGCAAACATCATGAAACCTGCTCTTGCACGTGGTGTAATACAATGTATTGGTGCTACAACACTTGATGAATACCGTAACTCTATCGAAAAAGACGGTGCATTGGAACGACGCTTCCAGAAGGTTTTGGTGGAACCGACATCAGTAGATGAAACACTTCAGATTCTTTCAAACATAAAGAATCGCTACGAGGAACACCACCATGTTTCATACACGGACGACGCATTGAAAGCATGTGTCAAATTGACAGACCGCTACATTACGGACCGCTTCCTGCCCGATAAGGCCATTGACGCTTTGGATGAAGCGGGGTCTCGCGTGCACTTGCAGAGTGTAAGGATTCCACAGGAGGTAACAAACAAGGAGAAAGAAATAGAGGAAGTTAAAGCAAAAAAGCAAGCAGCTGTACGTCATCAGAACTTTGAGCTGGCAGCAGGCTATCGTGATAAACAGACCGAGCTGGAACAAGAGCTTAACCATTTGCAAAGCCAGTGGCTGAATGACGATTCAAAAAACCGGCAAACTATTACTGAAAATGAAATTGCTGACGTCGTATCTATGATGACGGGCGTCCCTGTTCAACGTATGGGAGAGTCGGAAGGTATTCGTCTTAAAAACATGGCTGCCAATCTTGAAAAGGCTGTAATAGGCCAGAATCAGGCCATAGAGAAAATGGTAAAAGCCATACAGCGTAACCGTATCGGACTAAAAGCTCCCAATCATCCTATTGGAGCCTTCATGTTTCTTGGACCAACAGGTGTTGGAAAAACCTATCTTGCCAAGAAGTTGGCAGAGATTATGTTCGGTTCTCAGGACGCACTCATTCGCATAGACATGAGTGAATATACTGAAAGCTTTAACACATCACGCCTCATTGGCGCCCCTCCCGGATATGTTGGATATGAAGAAGGTGGACAACTTACAGAACAAGTGCGCCGTCATCCCTACTCTATTGTTTTGCTTGATGAGCTGGAAAAGGCACACGGTAACGTGTTTAACCTCCTGCTTCAGGTTTTGGACGAAGGACGTTTAACCGATGGAAACGGTCGCCTTGTTGACTTCAGAAACACGGTTATCATCATGACGTCGAATGCAGGAACACGCCAGCTTAAAGAGTTTAGCCGTGGTATAGGTTTCAATGCTGGAGGAATTTCCGACACCAACAACATGAATGATAAAGACAAACAATATGCACGGTCTGTTGTTCAGAAAAGTTTGAGTAAGCAATTCTCTCCAGAATTTCTTAACCGTCTGGATGAAATTATCACCTTCGACCAGCTCGATATGGAAGCTATTAAGCAGATTGTTGACATCGAGCTCCAGGGATTATACAAACGAATCAGCGATATTGGATACCATATACAGCTTACTAACAAAGCTAAAGAGTTTGTAGCTTCTAAGGGTTACGATGTACAGTTTGGTGCACGGCCCTTAAAACGCGCTATCCAAACGTACGTAGAAGACCGCGTTTGTGAATGTATTCTCTCCGATGAAATACATGAAGGTGATACCATTACATTAGGGAAAACTGCTAGTAAAGACGAATTAACAGTGAAAATAAATCATCCTGATATGGAGAATAAAGCTGAAGAGCAATAGAATGTAAAGTTTTTCCCTCTTACTCTGCATCAGTAAATAAATAGGGCTACTACCATTTGGTAGTAGCCCTATTAGTTTATAATCAATGAACTATACTATATTCTTATTATTGTAACTCCCATAATTGGAAACCATCATAGCAAAAATAATCATAAAGTGTTATTTCGTCCTTACTAATATAAAGGTAATAAGCCAATGGATAAGCATTACCAGGTCTCATAAATGGTGATGATGTTGATGACCAATAGAAACCAACTTGTCCTGCTAAATTAAAATATCCCAGTTCATAATCACCAAGTGCTGGTATATAAATATAGTCCGACGTATTAGCAGGCTTCCCTTGTACAACCGTATTATTTTTATAGTAAGCGTTAAGTGTTGAGTTAACGTAATTGTTTCCATCAGGTGCTTTTGTCTTCATATAAGGCACTGTAACACCATTTTCTGCAGCAATTACTGCACTTTTCTTTATCCACATACCACCCTTATAAAGGTGACCCAATGTCGACCAGAACGTATCACTATCCCAATGTGCGTCACCACGTTGTACTAACCAAAGAATTTCATTTGCATTAGGACATGCAGCTGCACTCCGAGTTGCTACGGTTGAGCTAAGGGGTGATGTGTTATATGAGTTGTACCAACGTGCATCAGCTGCTGATGTTGCATAATCTGTACCGCGCTGTGCTGGAATCTTAGATTGTGTTGCTTCATGTCCCATCCAGTAGTCGGCACCGGGAGCTGCATCCCACATATAGTATTTCCCACTATAATTCTGTGGTGTAAGATTTGCTGTTATGTCATAGAATTTGTTAGCTTCATACGTTACAGAACCCAGATTTTTGGTAATAACTGCTTCTGTATTGGTAGCAGGATCTTTAACATGATATTCAACAGTAAGGTTATGTGTACCTGGAGCTATTACCATATAAGCAGCATTATGACCTACATTAGTTGTAGAAATATTCAGAGGAAAACCTCTTAATGCACCTGCACCAATCGTATTGAGGCGTATCTCCTTCGATGATCCAGAACCATATAAATGTGTACGATCTAGATTATAAACCCCAGCTATATTGTCATCCGATTTAACAATGATGTGAGTAAGGAATATATTACGTCCCAGCTCTTCGTTAGTTACGCGTGGCAAGAAACAAAGATATGAAGCTTTATGATCTAACATAAATTCGAAATGGTCACCCACTCTAACTGCCATTGCCGTACCACAGTCGCCAGATGCGCCAAAATGCTTCATGCTATTGGTATACTCCTGTGTTTGAACAGTTGCAATTGTAACAGTATAAGCCGATGTTGAATTTCCCACATAACGAACATCATAACCACTTCCTGCATGATAGGTACCACCTAACCTGAATTTTGCAGAAGCCTGTGTACCTGTAATATTTGACGATACTGATGTCTGCCAATTATTATTGTCGTCCTTAACCAAAATATTATCGCCAGCCTCCCACATAAAGTCTGCCCCACCAAGGTATTGATGGTTATTTGCTGATGTTCTGGTTACTTTTGGAGCCTTAAGTGTTCTGCCAGTAGAGAAACTTGTAAGCTGTGCATCAGTGTTCTCCTTTGAACCTTCATCTGCTACGCTGTCTAATCCATTGTTACAGCTTACCGAAAGTAACGTTACCATAGTTACAATTGACAAACTCCCAATTTTTGATATTAATCTCATGATTCTATGTTTTATACTAATAATAATTCTTGAATATTCTCTTGTAATGTATTTTGTGTTTTATTCGTAATACGAACCCCAATCTTCATCTTCTTCATCATCATAGAAGTTATTACGCTTTGCATCACCTAAACCACCACTTGGTGTTCCAGGCTGTGCCGGGTTGTGACCACTGTCACCTGCATCCCCAATGCCCCCTCCTGATACGGCTCCTGTATGACCGCCTCTGAAAGAAACATAGAGCAACGATGTACAACCTTCAACATTTGTCAACAATGCAGAAGGCCTTAAATACCTTTTCCGCTTTTTCATTTCCATTATATAATTGATTAAAATATGATTTCCCTTTGCAATCTTTTCTTCATTTAAAATTGATAACTTACCTTAAATAAGCGATATATAACATATCAACAGGGAAATGAATGCTCACTTCCTTGCATACAATTACATCCGTACACACACACGTATAGGGATATAAATAGTTTTCTAAATTTGCTATTAGTTTATTGGGGGGGGGGTAATAAATTATTTGGAATCACCAAATAATAACAATTAAAAAATGATAAAATATCAACTATTACCCTTGCAAACATCATTATAAAATGTTTATTAATTACCAATATGCCTTGATAAAACTCTCCTAAAAAACGCTGCAAAGGTATATTTTATTTTTATAATAAACAAAAGAACCTTTAATTTTTAAAATAGAAAGATTAGATTTATGAGAATATTTAGTTTTAATAACTTGTTCTTCCGGGCTAATATTACATCTGTCATTATTGTATGGTTATAAAAAGAAACAGAACTCTTTACGTAGAATTCTGTTTCCCATATCCTCGTCTGCTTCAAATAAAATCGTAGCAGATAGAAAGTATTTATTTAATCGTTTACTTGTTACAATTATTATTTTATTTCAGCCTAAGGCTCTCTTTTATAGCTTCTATCTTCTGCATTGCCTTGTTACTCAGGGCTTCATATTGTGAAGCATCGGTTAGAACATCCTTTACTTCAATGTAGAATTTGATTTTAGGCTCGGTACCCGATGGCCTTACACTCACCTTTGTACCATCATTACAGAACCATTGCAGAACATTACTTGTCTCCGGCATCACGAGTTTTGTAATGTTTCCATCAGCATCGCGCGCCTCAAGAGTTTTGTAATCCTTACACAGAACAACTGTCGAGCCGCCTAAATCTTTTGGCGGATTACTACGGAAATTGGCCATCATCTGCTGGATTTCCTCTGCACCCGCCTTACCTGGACGCTCTACATTGATGGTATGTTCCTTTGAAAAACCATACTCTTTGTAAATATCCATCAATATATCGTACAGAGTTTTACCGTTGTCCTTGGCATAAGCACAAATTTCAGCCAACAGAGAGCAGGCACTAACAGCGTCTTTGTCGCGTACAAAATCTTCAGCAAGAAAACCGTAGCTCTCTTCACCGCCACCAATATACTGCTGTTTTCCTTCCGACAATGCTATTTCGCGTGCAATCCATTTAAAGCCGGTATAGCAGTCACGCATTTCTACATGCTGTTTCTCGGCTATTTTATGTATCAGCTCGGTTGTAACTATGGTTTTAACAATAAAGTCGGAAGGCTTCATCTTACCAGTAGCTTTGCGGTTCGATATAATGTACCACAAGAAAATCATACAGGTTTGATTGCCATCGATAAGCACCCACTGGCCCTTGCTGTTCTTACAGGCCATGCCTACTCTGTCGGCATCAGGGTCGCTCGCCATTAAAATATCTGCATCCAGTTTCTTTGCATCGCGCAGGCCTAAAGTCAGTGCTTCAGCAAACTCAGGGTTAGGGCGGTCGACCGTTGGAAAGTTACCGTCCTTTATCATCTGCTCTGGAACACAATGAACATTGTCGAAACCCCAGAACGCCAACGACCTCGGGATGATTACACGACCTGCTCCATGCAGTGGCGTATAAACAATTTTCAGATCGTGCTGGCGCTTAATGACATCGGGATCGATTGAGATTGTACGAATCTTACGGAGATAAGGTTCGTCAATATCTTCGCCTATAACCTGTATAAGCTGCTTATTTCCTTCAAACTTCACGTCGTCGACCGTACACTTGTTCACCTCGTCGATAATACCCTTATCGTGTGGAGCAAGCACTTGTGCGCCATCTTCCCAATAAGCTTTATAGCCATTGTATTCACGCGGATTATGACTTGCCGTAATATTTACGCCTGCCTGTGCCTTCAGATAGCGAATGGCAAACGAACATTCAGGTGTTGGACGCAGGTCGTCAAAAATGTAAGCCTTGATACCATTGGCCGAAAAAATGTCGGCAACAGTCTCTGCAAACAGACGGCTGTTGTTGCGACAGTCGTGACAAACAACTACCGAAATCTGCTCCTTATCCTTAAAATTTTTCTTAAGGTAATTGGCGAAGCCCTGGGTTGCCATGCCTACCGTATAGATATTCATACGGTTACTGCCAGCCCCCATGATACCACGCAAACCGCCTGTGCCAAATTCGAGGTCCTTATAGAAGCTTTCTATAAGATTTGTTTTGTCGGCATTATCAATCATCGACTGAACTTCCTTGCGCGTTTTCTCGTCAAACGATGGAGAAAGCCATTGCTTAGCCTTGGCCTCACACTGTTGTATCAGCTGTGCGTTATTTTCCATATTGCTTATATTTATTGTTTATTTTATTAATGGCAAAAGTAGCAAATAATTTATGAAAAACTATATACTATGCGGTATTTTTATTATATTTGCCCCACTATGTATTTTACAGGTATTATCATTACAGTTATTACATTTTTCATTATCGGGATATTCCATCCCATAGTTATCAAAACCGAGTACTACTTTGGTACAAAACCATGGTGGATTTTCTTAGTATCAGGGCTCATCTGTGTAGCGTGCTCGATAGTGGTATGCAATATTATTGCGTCTACAATACTGGGTATTCTGGGAGCCACTCTGCTGTGGTCGATAAACGAGCTTTTTGAACAGAAGGAACGTGTAGAAAAGGGATGGTTCCCCAAAAACGAGAAACGGGCATCAGAATATACCCATAAATGAAGACGATTCTTCTTTTGGTAGGCAAAACCCAAAACAAAAACTTCCAGGCTGGCATCAGCGATTACAGTGAGCGTATAACCCATTATATGCCCTTTGAAATAAAGGTTATACCCGAATTAAAAAATACCCGGAATCTGAACGAAGAACAACAAAAGGTTCGTGAGGGCGAATTGATTCTGAAAGAACTGCAACCTGCTGATACCGTTGTGCTGATGGACGAGCACGGTAAGGAGCTTCGGAGCATAGAACTCGCCCGATGGTTGCAGGGGAAACAGAACATCTCGCGACGACTTGTCTTTGTAATTGGCGGGCCATACGGCTTTTCGCCCGATGTGTATGCAAGGGCAAACGAACAGCTCAGCCTTTCAAAAATGACATTCAGCCATCAGATGGTGCGCCTTATCATGGTTGAGCAGCTGTATCGTGCCTGTACCATTATTAAGGGTGAACCCTATCACCACGAATAAACAACGGTACAGGCCCTGTGCCCTGATAGGTCTTTATCCAATAGAAATTTTGTCTGTTCTGAGAGGAAAGCGGCGTAAACCATGTGCCATGCTTCCCTTTTCCATCTGCCATTTGAACATATTACGTAAGCATTTACTTTGTCAGGGTTATTGCTCGACGGCCGTCAGCAACGCGTACGACGGTCGTCGAACAATGCGTATGACGTTCGCCAGCAACGCTGCTGACGGCCGCCGAACAATGAACAATAGCAAGTAATGCGGGTGACATACCGTTAAGACGGGCTACACAAACAGGGCAAAACCTATTAATAATACAATACAAACAGGCGTAAGAACAGTTGTGTTCCTACGCCTTATCTTATAACCTGTATGTGGGTATTAAAAACCAACCCATATACAAGACACGATGCAGACCATACAGGCAGACTTAATACGCCTCGCCTTCCTGCAGCTCTTTCCTGTCTATTTTCTTCTTATCTATCGAATACCATGCGTATGCTCCGTAACAAATAATTACCGGAATAAGTAACGATACGTAAGCCATTACACGCAATGTAGTTTCGCTGCTGCACGCATTACTGATGGTAAGCGAGCTTTGAATATCGACATTTGACGGATAAAACGCCGTATTGTTCCATCCTGCAATAAGGAAAAGTACCAGCACTACCATCATTTCGCCAATGGCTGCGGGCCATATACCCTTTACATAATTATGGTCGAAGAATGTACGTACAATGCCATAGAGCAGCAAAAGCACGCCGGCGAGCAGCACAATAGCCAGAGGCCACATGGTAAGCAGGTTGTTAAGATACTTCATGGGCTCCATAAATATAACGCCTGTATCGGGATTACTGGAGAAACCATCTTTGAAAAGGGTGCGGATAAAGAATGTAAGGAAACATACCAAAAAGGCTATTGTATATATTCCTAAGAACTTACGTATACGCGAACGAATCACAGTGTCGTTGATATTATTGTTCATATACAGCATGCCCATGATGGAAGCCAGCAGATAAACGGCAATACCAAAGAGCACATTCCAGCCGTCGAGCAGAGCATCAAGACCAGCACTGGCGTTAGCCCAGTGGCTGATGACAGGCTGTGTACCTGCCAGCATATTACCCTTTTCGATGAAAAAGTTGCTGCCGTCAAAGAAAGTAGCTACGGCTCCACCCAGCAACAGTGGTCCTACAACACCGTTAAAGATAAGACAAAACTGAAAAATTCGTGCCCCAAGTAAATTACCTGTCTTGTGCTGAAACTCGTAACTTACGGCCTGTACTACAAAACTAAAGAGTATAAGCATCCATATCCAGTAGGCCCCACCGAAGCTGGTGCTGTAAAATAACGGAAAGGAGGCAAAGAAAGAAGCTCCAAATGTAGCCAGCGTGGTAAAGGTAAACTCCCACTTACGGCCCGTTGAGTTAACAACTAACCGGCGCTCTTCGGGTGTTTTGCCTAAAGCAAAAATAAGACTGTTCGCCCCCTGGACAAAGAGAAAAAAGACGAGGAACGCTGCCATAAGCGAAACAACGAACCACCAGTATGATTGAAAAAATGAGTAATCCATATTTTTTTATATTCTGAATTAATAATTAAATCGTGATGAATCAGCCACCCGTGGTATGTTATTCGGCCGTCTTTACAGTCTCGACCTGTGGTTCACTATATTCAGGGCCGCGCTTAATTTGCTTAATTAATATATTAATTTCAACCAGAAGCATGGTTGTAAACAGGAAGAGAAATATGAAAAAGGTAAGCGCAATGCTGCCGGAAGAAATGTCGCTAACGGCTACGTTCACGGGCAACATGTCTTGTATGGTCCACGGCTGACGGCCGAGTTCGGCTACAATCCATCCGCTTTCACTGGCCAGATAAGCCATAGGCAGCATACAAATGGCCGCAATGTGGAGCCAACGGAATCGGCGTTCGGCCACGTCGTAATGGTACATTACGTGCAACAACACCAAATAAAAAAGAACAAACAGGCAGCCTACCCCTACCATCAGTCGGAAACTATAATAGTTAACAGGTATATTGGGAACCAAATCATGCACATTCTTAATATATCCATAACCAAAATAAGGCAGGTTTTCTTGTAAGGTTGTCAGGCGTTCGCGAGCCTCGGCAGGCAATGTGGCAGGTGTAAACTTACGGTCTGCTGTCATTTTTCGGTATTCAGACAGTGCTACAATGGCCTTCTTGCCACGCGCAATCTTCTCTTTTAATGGCAGTTCTACCTTGCCATCGTGCGAGGTATAGCCTTTAATAATATCGTTTATGCCGGGCACATAACCATCAAAAGAATGGGTGGCAAGGAAAGAAAGTGCACCCGGAACAGCCACACGCATAGGAGGTTCGTGCTGATTTTCATAGTCGGGCTGACCAAAAGGGCTTACACCCGATACCAGTGTAAGGCCTTGTTTATGGCCTCCATTATAGAGCGCTTCCATGGCAGCGAGCTTCATGGGCTGCACTTTGCTTACCATATAAGCCGAGTGATCGCCCGTGAAAGCGGCCAGCAGTGTGGCACAAAGGCCCGTAATGGCAGCAATTTTCATGCTTTCCTTAGCCAGCTTTACTTCACGTTGCTTCAACAGATACCAGCTGCTGACGGCCACAACAAATATGGCACCTATCATCCACGACGATGTAACGGTGTGGAAAAACTTGTCAATGGCAAAGGGTGAAAAGGCAACATCGGTGAACGATGTCATCTCGAAGCGCATCGTATCAGCATTAAATTGTTGGCCAACAGGGTACTGCATCCAGCTGTTTGCCACCAATATCCACCAGGCTGAAAGCGTTGCACCAAGTCCTGTTAGCCAGGTTGAGGTTAAATGAAAGCCTCGTGACACCTTGTCCCAACCAAAGAACATCACCGCAACAAAGGTGCTTTCCATGAAGAATGCCAGCATTCCTTCAATGGCTAAAGGCGCTCCAAATACGTCGCCTACCATCCAGGAGTAGTTGCTCCAGTTCGTACCGAACTCAAATTCCAATATAATTCCTGTTGCCACACCCATGGCAAAGTTGATACCAAAAAGGCGTTGCCAAAAGCGTGCAGCATCTTTCCAGAAAGCCTTGCCAGTACGGTAATAGCAGGTTTCAACAATACCCATGATGACCGCCAGACCTAACGTAAGCGGAACAAAGAGCCAGTGATAGATAGCTGTCAGGGCAAATTGTGCCCGTGACCAGTCGATCGTGGACGCCGTTACGTCCAAAAGAAGATTATACATAATCCTTTAAAGAATTTAATAAATGAGTTTATTGTTAGTTTTAATTATTTATTCGGAAGAATTTTAGACGATACATAATCGGCTTCATGCCCCTTTGAGGCATTCTTGTGCAAAATATTCGGGAAGAAAAACAGCTTGAGTACAAAAAAGATAATGAAAAGTTTGAT
This sequence comes from Prevotellaceae bacterium, assembly GCA_015256945.1. Taxonomy (GTDB): domain Bacteria; phylum Bacteroidota; class Bacteroidia; order Bacteroidales; family Bacteroidaceae; genus Prevotella. Next base: position 17,108 of record JABZLB010000041.1, read on the forward strand.
AAGAATTACAATCCATAGGGTTTTACCAACAGACATGTTTTTAAATCCATCATAATAAAGATGGAATACCGATGACATCATGTGCCTGATATAATTATGCTTATTTTTCATATTCGCTCTTTCGGATACAAATATACTTTTTTTCTATATATAAAACAAACAAAAATGGAAAAATTACGAATTTATATCTTATTTTATTTTGTATCATAGAATCATCAAATCATCATCTTCTTGATATAAAATTGAAATGATGAAAGCAATGAGTATCAAACAGATAAAGAAAATGCTGCAACAAAGAGCTAAATCTTGTTGCAGCATCTGATAATAATAAAATCTTATTACTTTTAATACTTATCGATAAAATAAATAAAGCAAATACTATCTGTTTTTATTGAAGTTTAATTCATCATTTCCGGTACCGTGATAAAACGATAACCACGATGACGTAACGTTCGGATAATTTGTGGTAAAAGCTTATAGAACTTGTCGGTACGCTCGGGATGGGTTCCGAAATGTATCATCAGGAAGTGGCCGTTCAATCCGTTTTTCTTCTCAAAATTCATGAGACGGTTATAAAGTTCTTTGCTTGTGCGGTAGCTTTTGCCCATTGAAGGAATGGTATAATCGGCGTTAGTACCCGGGCCTGGCGTAAAATTGATGATGCCTAAACCCAATTGACGTGCCCACGAACTTACGCGTTCATTATAATATTCATAAGGAGGAATGAAGTAAGGAGCCTTATTTTGTTCAATCCCAAAGTCGGCCATCAAACGGTAACTCTTCTGCATGTCAGCATCAAAATCGGCCTGTGACACGAGCATTGAATCGGGATTTTCCCACGATGCGTAAAGCAAGTGGCCGTAACTATGACTGCCTACGTAATGCCCTTCTGCCAGTAATCGCTTTACAATATCGGCATGTTTCTCATAAAATTCGCCAGTAAAGAAGAACCCTCCTTTCACATGGTTTTCCCTTAAAGCCTTAATAATGGTCTCTGCTCCATCAGCCCACTCGGCCGCTGTAAACACAAGGGCTATTTGTTTCTGTGTGCTGTCGCCACGCACTACGCCGCCATTGACAACGGTTTTATGGCGTGTTTGTTGGCTCTCATAATAACTAAGGGGAAATGTTAGCGATGCCGTCCCATCCATTGTAGGTTCATTTGTAGAATAATCGTTCATGTTATCGTGGAACACAATGTGCGAAGGCTGCAGGTCAAGATAGTTGTTTGACGCATGCGTCCCGTTGATATTCACGCCTCTTAAACCTTTAAATATAGTACTATACACAGGTCCGTCTACAAGCCCGCCGGTGGTAGTGCCGTGACCTTCATACGTAAGGCACGAGTGAGGATATTGTGGATAGCGGCCGTTCAGGGGCAACTGGCATATCATACTCGTCCCCCACGGATTACAACCCAGCAGCCATCCCAGCAGCGAACTTTCCATTTCTTCATACGAATTGTCGCCTGAAAGCTCACGATAAAGAATACATTGTGTAAGCAAGGCTACGGTAAGATTGTTGGAACACCATATATTGGGAACACCATATAAAAATGGGTCGCCTGCCGCACGCTCGTGAACGCGTTCAAGTCCGGCCCTAAGGTTACGCAGAAATTCCTTTCTAACAGCCGTGTTACCATCGTGAGCCAGTTGGTAATGGCCCATATTCATAAAGGGATACCACTGGTAATGTCGCGCACTGTCGGCCCCCATCCACGGTGTTACCGGCTCACGGCGTCCGTATTCAAGGGCTTCTTGCATGTACTTGCTATCGCCAGTCTGATGGAAAAGTTCCATAGCGCCAAGCTCCATATCGTCTGTCCAGTTATCCTCTTCGTAGATATAGGGCGACACTATCGACACCGTCTGGCAGGCTCCTGGCTTGTCTACTCCTAACTGATAAGCGTCGGCAGCCTTCTTTCCAATCTTTTCGGCAAAGGCAGGATAAAATGGTTTGAGGATAATTGAGCCGAGAGCGAAGTCGGATGCAAACTTACCGGCAGTGCTTGCAGCACCCATTGTTGCATTCATAAACTTGCCACGCTGCTGCGGTTTGCCATCAATGAAGTAAACAGGACGTCCATTATTCGGACCCCATCCATAGTCAGCTCTATCCTCTGACGGTATACGCATGCCGGCATGGTCGCGGTCATCGGCAATCTGATTGTAGTATTCGCCCGGGGTCGGGTTCATTTTGTCGAGCCATTGCAAGCCCCAATATATCTCGTCGACAATGTCGGGAATGCCGTTTTTACCTGCTGTGCCGTCAGCTTTATGACAGTCTTCAAAGGCTCCGGGGTTCTGCTGGTAGGCAAACATCATCTGATAGATGGCATTTGCAGAGGTTGTTGTATACTGCAAACAGTCGGCAGCATCGTGCCATCCTCCCCTGACGTCAATATGCTGACCGGCTTTTGTGGGATGGTTCACGATGTAACCGTCCTTTGTGTGGCAGCTATCG
>JABZLB010000042.1 GCA_015256945.1 Prevotellaceae bacterium
ACTGGGTCTAAAATACTTTGACAGGGTGGGTCAAATTAGTGTGGCTTTTCCAGCTGGTCCCAGGATAGGGGTGAAAAACTTCGATGCTGTCTTGATGCGGCTTCCATCTATGTAATACAACTTTCCCTGCTGTTCAGTCATTTTCTCAAAGTCGAAGGCCTGCACATCACAATAGGCAAGCCCGGTGTATGCAGAAAAGACGAACAGGTCGCGAACCTTGTCTAATTTATCGTCCAACTTAATCTTTCTCAACTTTTGCAGCTCAGCCTCTGTCAGTGGTTCTCTTTCCTTGCACTCTCCACGCTTGAATTTTACTTGAGTATATGGATCAACTCCAATCTTACCCTCAATATATAATAGGTGGGAATACTTCTTCAGATGTTTGTGATAGGTATGTATTCCAACATCTGATCGCGTACCGTCGTGTAGCCATTCATCAAAAGCCACCAGATTATTACTCGTAAGATCTGTAAGCTTTTGAATCTTGCCAAATCTCTGCAATGCGTTCAGCGTGCATTGCTTATGTTTTCGAGTCCCCTCACTAATATCTTCAGCCTTGATATGCTCCTTCATATATTCTATGAAGTTGATGGAAGGTTGAACTTTTGTCTTGGGCTTTGCAGTAACAACCTTCTTTGGGGTGGAGATGAATGATGGCTGTTCTTCTTCACCATAATAATAAGCATCGAAGGTGGCAATCGTCATCTCATTGCCCAGTAGCTCCATAGCTCCGACAATCTGTTCACACTTTCTTCGTTCGGCTTTCACTTGTGGTGAGGAAGCAAATTTTTCCCACTTTTCAGCAGGGAAGTCACCCAAAGAAATGTACTTACGCTCTGTTCTGCCAAGATAGATGCGTAATTCTACCTTGCCAGAGCCGCGTTTAGCCGCTTGTTTCTTTCTGTCAAAAATAACTGTTACGTTCTCTTTTAGCATAGTTTAACTTATTAAATCGGCTAAAGGAGTGATTTTGGGGTCTGAATGTGCAAGTGGTAACACATTTTTTGGGGGGTGGTAACACATTTGGTAACACATTTCGTTCCCGATGGGTCTTTTTTGTTCCTGTCATGTCCTGTTAGCCGCAGGTTCAACATTTAGCATAACTTCCTCTAAATGCGCCATTTAGCTAACAAGTGGTTGTATCTAAGCCTAAAAAGGGGACTCCCGAAAGAATCCCCTTTTTGCCGTTCCGTGACTCGCATGGGGCTCGAACCCATGACCCCAACATTAAAAGTGTTGTGCTCTACCAACTGAGCTAGCGAGTCATCATCCTTCTTATCTTGTTGGCCCGATGTCTGACGTTTAGTACGGCATCGCTACCTGATAAGCGGATGCAAAGGTAATAAGAAGTGGCGTAACGGCCAAACAATTCGATGTATTTTTATATAGTTTCTGGCGAAAATCTTTCAAAAGACCTGTATTCCGGACTGATAATTACCGTTTATAGGGCTTGTTTTGGTTCTTTAACCTTTTCATTTTCGTTCTCTAATTCTGCTGTTTTTGCACCGCCAGCCAGCAGTTTATATTGAATTATATCTCACTATTCTGGTTCTTTTCCAGTTCTTTTTCTATTGCTATTGATGGCGGAATAACGCCATCTTCCTTTGTGACATAGCGTTTCCAGTAGGCAATAATAAGCGAAGTGAGCGGTAAAGCAATGATTAATCCAATGAAGCCAAGCAAAGAACCCCATACCGATAACGACAAAAGGAGGATAGCAGGATTAAGTCCCATTGCCTTCCCCATGATTTTAGGTGTGACAATCATGTCCGAAATGATTTGCACAACAGCAAATACAGCAAAGGCCATTCCAAAGATAACCCAGAAGCTTTGCCCTGTATTGGCAGCCTTTAACATAGCAAGAAAGGCCGTAGGAATAAGTGCAAACGTGTGCAGATAAGGAATTAAATCCATGATACCTATGAGGATACCAAGACCAATTGCCATCGGAAAGTCGATGATAGAAAAGCCTATGCAAAACATAATGCCCATGCAAAGGGCTACGCCTCCTTGCCCACGGATGTAGTTATTCAGCTCTCGTTCTACATCGGTTGCGAGGTCACGCCAGAACGGTCGTGCCTTTTTGGGGAATATTTTAATCCAGCTTTGTGTGAGCGTTTCGTAGTCAAGCAGGATAAAGAACATATATAATAAGGTAATCATGGAGGCGACAATACTAAGTAAAATGCTCGCCGTCTGCCCTATTACACTGAATAATTTGGGGGCCGTAGTTTTTAAAGTTTCGGCAAAATCACGGCTTTTGAAGAAAGCTGTAATCTGTTCCTGGTTCTCAATAATCTTGTTGGAAATCCACGTTGATATGTTATTGTTGTGTCCTGCCTCACGTACCCAGTGGATAAGAATGTCGTAAAGTCGTTGGAACTGTTCTATCATCGGGGGCACAATGAGGTATCCTATAAGTCCGAGAATGGTACCAACGAACAGCAATGTAAGTATAATGGAAACAGGACGAAAGCGGATATGCAGCCGGTTTTCTATGAATTTTACGATAGGATAGAGCAGATAGGCCAGCAACCAGGCCACAAAAAAGGGCATCAGCACATCGCTCAGATAGTTTAATGCAAACAGAACTGCAATAACAAGCAGTATGATTCCCGTCCACCTGATGAAAGTACTAAAGGTAATTTCTTTTTGCATGGTATCATTATTATTCAAATAAGTTCTTTGAACGTGCATTGCGTTCGTCTTCGGCTATTGCCTTTTTAAAGCACTCTCTGCACAGTGGCTCATATTCTGTCTTCTCTCCAAGCATCACCTGCGAGTCGTTTTTTACGAGCCTGTGGCTCACATAGGCCAGTGCTCCGCATTTAACACATATCGCATGAACTTTTGTAACCTCGTCAGCAATGGCGCATAAGGCTGGCATTGGACCAAATGGAACTCCCTTAAAATCCATGTCAAGGCCTACCACAATAACCCTTATCCCACGATAAGCAAGTTTATTACACACCTCAACAAGACCGTCGTCAAAGAACTGTGCTTCGTCAATTCCAATCACATCATATCCTGATGACATCTGAAGAACAGCGTCAGAGTTGGCCACTGGCGTCGATGGGATGGCGTTATGGTCGTGGCTTACAACGTTCGTATCAGAATATCGGGTGTCAATAACAGGCTTAAATATAATAACATGCTGCCGTGCAAACTTAGCCCTTTTGAGCCTACGTATCAGTTCTTCCGTCTTTCCTGAGAACATAGAACCACATACCACCTCTATTCTTCCAGGGCGGTGGGCCTCCCCTGACAAGTTATTAATCATACTATTTGCAAAGATAATAAAACACGTTAAACAAGCAAAGCGATGGGATAAAAAAGTATTCTTACTTAAAAATTGTAAAGAAATAGTTGTTTTTCTTTGCCTATGTTGATTAAATTCCTATATTTGTCCTGTTATGGGTACGTTATTTATCGTTCCTACCCCAGTAGGAAACATGGAGGATATTACGCTCCGAGCCTTAAGAATTCTTAAGGAAGCCGACTTGGTACTTGCAGAAGATACTCGGACTTCGAGTGTTTTGTTGAAGCATTATGACATAAAAAATCATCTCATTGCACATCATAAGTTTAACGAACACGGCACAACCGCAGGTATTATTGAGCGGCTTAAAGCCGGTTTAACGGTGGCATTAATCAGCGATGCCGGCACACCGGGCATCAGTGATCCGGGTTTTTATCTTTCCCGCGAGGCAATAAGGGAAGGTATTACTGTGCAAACGCTGCCAGGTGCAACGGCTTGTATTCCTGCCATTGTATCGTCGGGGCTCCCCTGTGACCGCTTTTGTTTCGAAGGATTTCTGCCTCAAAAGAAGGGGCGCCAGTCGCATTTGGAAAGTCTTAGGGACGAAAATCGCACCATGATATTTTACGAATCGCCCTACCGTGTGCTGAAAACGCTAAAACAATTTCGCGATTATTTCGGGGGAGAACGTCAGGTTAGTGTGGCCCGTGAAATATCAAAGCTGCACGAAGAGCATGTAAATGGAACCCTTGATGAGGCTGTTGCCCACTTTGAAACAATAGAACCGCGCGGCGAATTTGTTATCGTCGTTGCTGGAAGAGACAATAAAAAATCTGAAAAAACGACCTTTAAAAACATTGACGAATGAAGAAACTAATTGCATTTTCTCTCTTTTGTATACTGTTTTTTACCGTAGGGTGTAAACAAAAGAAGAGTTCTTCCGATTCTTTACTGAACATAGAGCAGAACGATTCCTTAAAGGACATTGTTTCTCAGCGTGACCAACAAATTAACGAAATGATGGCTACGATGAACGAAATACAGGCAGGCTTTAACGAAATTAATGAAGCTGAAAACCGCGTTACGCTGATAAATGGCACTGAACGTGTAAATAAGGCACAGCAAATTAAGGAAGATATTCGCTTCATTACTGACCGTATGCAGCAGAATCGCGCGCTAATCAAAAAGCTTCAAAACCAGTTAAGAACTACCAATTTTAAAGGTTCGGAGATGAAGAAGGTCATTACGAACATGCTTAAACAGCTTGATGCGAAAGACCAGCAGCTGCAACAGCTGCGCGCTGAGCTTGATGCGAAGAACATTCATATTGCTGAACTTGATGAAACCATTACAGGATTGAATTCAAATGTCAGCGATCTTCAAACCGAAAATGCGCAAAAAACCGAAACTATAAACAGCCAGGATGTGCAGCTTAACACTGCATGGTTTGTTTATGGAACGCGCCGAGAGCTGAAGGATCAGCATATTTTGCAGGACGGAAAGGTGCTTCAGGCATCGTTTAATAAGAATTATTTCACGAAGATTGACATACGCGTTACAAAGGAAATAAAGCTTTATTCTAAGTCGGTTAAGCTGTTAACCACACACCCTTCGAGCAGCTACGAGCTTAATCTCGACAGTAACAATCAGTATGTATTGCGTATTACTACACCGCAATTGTTCTGGAGCACAAGCAAATATCTTGTTGTCCTTGTGAAATAGAAAGCTAGTGCCTGTTTCTCAGAATAATAAAATCTGCGTGACAAAACAGCAGCTGTGAATGAATAATACTGTTGTGTTACGCAGATTGTATCTTGTTCTTTCTCGGGCAACACGATTATTTTCCTGGCTCTACACTATTATCTTGATATGGGCCGCTCTGTTTCAGAGCGGCTTTTTTGTTTGCTGTGTCTGCAATAATATAGCAGATATGGTCAGACTACGACAGTCAGGCTTGCATCGGCCAATAAAAAGCCCTGCGGTATAAACCGCAGGGCAGATATTTTTATGACTGAATATCAGGCAACTGATATTATTTTACACCATGTGTTACACCGTCCCAGCTGTCGGTTCTGAAAGGAAAGGCCGGCAAACCAGCTCCGTTATACAGGTTGCATGCAGGATTATCGGCCCATGCATAGCGCACGGCTACGGGGAATTTTACCTTGTCACTGCTCACCATTACGCTGTTACCTTCAATCTTTGCCGTGGCCCAATGCCATACATGATCAGGCCCTGCTATGGCAAATCCTGTCACAGGCTGTCCGTCGTTAGTCTTTAATCCGCCCGTCGTATGGCTGAAATTGATGCGGATGCCTGAGCCGGTCATTTCGAACGATTGGTATAACGGCCCGCTGTATTCAACGTTCTGTCCGTAGGTTTTCGCTCTTGCGATGAGTGCCAGACGATGTCCCACATCCTGCTTGTTGCTGGGATGAATATCCTTTTCCATCCCAATGTCAACGGTACATGATATGCCCATATTGTCCAAATTTGTCGTCATGGCCTGTGCTTCGCGCAGCTCTGCCCATGCCGATTCGGTAGGATGGTCGTGTCTTGCCATAAAGTTGGCCAGTTGAACAATATAGAATGGGAAGCGGTATCCCCAACGATTGCGCCAGTCGTTAATCATCAACGGCAGCAGTTCACGATACTGATATGCGCGGTTGGCGTTTGCTTCGCCCTGATACCATATTGCACCCTTAATAGTATAAGGTATAAGTGGGTTTATCATGGCGTTGTAAAGAACGGTGGGTAAGTATTGATTGTTATTCGGATTTACGGGTTCTGCCGGCAGGTTACTCATGGAGGTGCTCACCTTGTAGCGCCATTCGCCGTCTAAATTCATCTCTGTTGTCGATGGTTTTCCTCCATTTTCTCCTTCGGCAACCAGCCTTATCACATCGCGTTTGCCATATAAGCCTCCGTCGCCCTGAGAGTCGAGCACGCGTACGGCAATCACATTCTTACCGGCTTTTACCAACCGGGCTGGAATTTGATAAATACGGTCGCGTTCCCATCCCGACATTTCGCCGATACGTTCGCCGTTAAAATAGGTTACGTCCATATCATCAATAGGGCCTAATTGTAGCGTAAGCTTCCTGCCTGCCATTGAGGAAGGTATGTCGATGGTGCGCCTGAACCATACCAAACCGTCGAATTTCTCCAGACCGTTTTGTGAGAAAAGTGACGGTATTTTCATCGTTTTCCAGTCGTTGTCATTGAAGTTTGGCGTAACCCAGAGGGCCTTACCGTTCTTCATTCCAGCGTCTTTGTTGTCAATATCCTTCTGCCATTGTGCGTATGCTGTTTCGTATTTCTTCTGCGCTTCGGCTTTTGAAGCTGGTATTTCCGACAAGTGTTTCAGGCCGTTTGTAAAGTCGGGGTCAAGCTCTAACGCCTCTTTGCTTGTCCACGATTCGGCTAAAGTTCCGCCCCAGCAGGTCTGAATCAGTCCGATGGGCACGTTAAGGTACTTCTCAAGGTCACGTCCAAAGAAGTAGGCTGTGGCCGAAAAGGGAGCCAGTGTAGCGTAATTGCATACCGACCACCCGTTGTTTCGTGCTGAAAAATGGCTGGCGGGCTTTGCATTTGCCACCAAATCGAGCTGTAATAAACGTATATTTGGATGGTTGTCGGCGTCCTTATGTTCTTCTTTAAAATATTCATTTCCCCAGCCTACAATAGGCATTTCCATGTTCGACTGTCCCGAACAGAGCCACACTTCGCCTATAAGAACATTGTTCAGACGAACGGTTTTGCCGTCGTTTATTGTAATAGTGTAAGGTCCTCCTGCCCCGGGTGTGGTTACCTTTACCTTCCATTTGCCTTCGGCAGTGGTTGTGGTAGTATATTTTTTATTGTCCCATGAGGTAACAACGGTTACTTTTTTACCGGCCTTGTCTTCGCCCCAGATGGGTACATTGGCCTGTTGTTGCAGCACCATATTGTTGGTAAACAGCGGCTGTAACTTCACTTGTGCGTGCGCACTTATGCTGCCAGCCATGAGCAGCATTGAAATAAGAATTGTTCTCATTGTTTTTTAGGTTTAACAAGTATACCTGCAAAAGTAGGCAATATTTACGACAGAGCGTCAGTTTTCTGTCGGAAAAAGGGATGTTTTTTGTCAAAATGCTTTTCGTGTTCAACAGTCGTATACGGGGTGGCAGGCAGTTTTGTTTTGGCAGGAGCAGCTGCTTTCACCGGCGAAGCCTGAAAAATGTCTTCATCAGTTCAGCACACTCGTCTTCCAATACACCTTTCGTAACCGTAGCTCTGGGGTGCAGGGCATGAGGGGCTATGAGCCTGAAACCGCGCTTTTCATCAGTAGCACCGTATACTATACGGCTTAGTTGTGCCCACCCTGCGGCACCGGCGCACATTGTGCACGGCTCAACGGTGACATAAAGCGTACAGCCTGTAAGATACTTGCCGCCCATAAAGTTGGCTGCAGCCGAAATAGCGAGCATCTCGGCATGGGCTGTAACGTCGTGCAGCTGCTCGGTTTGGTTATGCGCGCGCGCAATAATGTGCCCGCCGTTTGCCACTACGGCTCCTACGGGTATTTCGCCTTCGTCAAAGGCTGCCTGTGCTTCCTTCAGGGCCATACGCATAAAATGCTCGTCGGTTATGGTCTGCTCTTCGTCCATTGGGGCTGTTGTTGAGGTCTGTATCACGTGTATATATTACAAAGGTACGCAAAACTTTTGAAGTATGGATGATTTGTTTTACTTTTGCATATATAATAAGGTGTCAGCATGGCCGAGCATAACGAATTGGGAAAATGGGGTGAACGTTATGTCGAAGCATTTCTTCGGCGTAAGGGTTACGTTATCCTCGAGCGCGACTGGCGTCATGGAAGCAGTTTGTGTGACATTGATTTGATTTGTAAAACTGCCGATGAAACCACCATTGTATTTGTTGAAGTAAAGACGAGAAGCGCTGATGATATTACGCTTCCCGAAGATGCCGTCACACCAAATAAGATGCGACGCTTAGGCCGTGCGGCCGATAACTACGTAAAAATGAACGATATAACCGAAGACCTGCGCTTTGATATTGTTGCACTTATTGGCGCAACAGGCAGCGATGAGGTCGAAATAAATCATATAGAAGATGCTTTCAATCCACTCGTTATTTAAGCGAAAGAAAGACCCGCTGGCAGATGTGCGGTTCATTGACATTGACGAAACCGACAGTACAAGCAATTATATCAAGTCGATACTGGCTACACTCGATGGTGTTCAGCCTGAACCACGCATGATAGTAGCCTATGCCGACTACCAGACTGCAGGGCGAGGGCAGGGCAATAACACCTGGGAGAGCGAACGAGGCAAGAATCTTTTGTTCTCAGTTTGCTGCCATCCCGTATGGGTTCCCGTCACAAGTCAGTTTGTAATATCAAAGGCTGTGGCCCTGGCTCTGCGCGATTCGCTGGCCGAATACACCAGCGACATTACTATAAAATGGCCTAACGACATTTACTGGCGCGACTGTAAGATAAGTGGTACCATCATTGAAAACACGCTTTCAAACCGCCATATTGCCGACTGTATTATTGGAACGGGTGTAGATGTAAACCAGGAGGTGTTCCGAAGTGACGCTCCTAACCCCGTTTCGCTGAAACAAATACTGGGGCATGACATCGATCGCATGAAGCTTCTTAAGGATATTGTGTGTCGCATTGATGCGTATTTAGAAGAAATACGTAATGGAAACTACGAAAAAATAGCCACGCTTTACATGAGCTATCTGTACCGGAGCAAAGGCTTTTATGCTTATCAGGACAAGGACGGACGCTTTGAAGCGGCTGTGGTTGAGGTGGAAGACGATGGCCATTTGGTGCTTCGTGACCGCGAAGGACGTATAAGAAGCTATGCGTTTAAGGAAGTAAATTTCATTCAAAAGTAAAAAAGTAAAAAAGTAAAAAGGTAAAAAGGTTGCGCGCATATTATGATATTATGGGTTGATATTGAGTGACAGGGATATTAATTGTTGTAGATTGGGTAGGCGAAGACATCAGAGAGCAGACATTTATCCTAAGTTGTTCCAACTTGTTAATGTCGGTTTCCCCGTGAGGTTGCGAAGCCTTTTTACCTTTTTACTCTTTTACTTCTTTACCTTTAAAAAACTCCTTCTAACTCCTTAACTCCTTACTCCTGAGTGAGATCCCTTTGCAAGATATAAAAATTTAATAATAAAGAAAACATGACACGATTTAAAAGAATTCTGCTTAAGCTCTCTGGCGAGAGCCTTATGGGACAGCAAGGTTTCGGTATCGACCCTGATAGACTGGCCGATTATGCCAACCAAATTAAAGAAATACACGCTATGGGCGTGCAGATTGGTATTGTAATAGGTGGCGGTAACATCTTTCGCGGACTGAGTGGCAGCCAAAAAGGGTTCGACCGTGTGAAAGGCGACCAGATGGGTATGTGTGCTACGGTTATTAATTCGCTGGCTTTAAGTTCGGCCTTAGGGGCTATTGGCGTAAAAAATAAGGTAATGACGGCCATACGAATGGAGCCTATTGGCGAGTACTATAATAAATGGAAGGCCGTCGAAGCCCTCAACGACGGCTATGTTTGCATCTTTTCTGCCGGTACGGGCAACCCCTATTTTACAACCGACACGGGCAGTTCGCTGCGCGGTATAGAGATTGAAGCTGACGTGATGCTGAAAGGTACGCGTGTAGATGGTGTTTATACGGCCGACCCCGAAAAGGATTCTTCGGCAACGAAATTTACTGAAATATCTTATCATGACGTGCTTGAGCGCGGACTGAAAGTAATGGATTTGACAGCCATTTGCATGTGTCAGGATAACAATTTGCCCATTTATGTGTTTAATATGGACGTAGTAGGCAACCTCAAAAAGGTGATGCAGGGCGAGGAAATAGGCACGTTGGTGCACCCGTAGTATTATTGGCAGAACAAATGCGCGTGGTAAAACCGTGTTTGTTTACCACGCCGTGCATTTTGTTATCACGGGCAAAGTATAAAGGTTATCGCGTTATCGTGGTAACCTTTTGTTGTTTTGTTTCTATGATTACGTTGTATTTTTTCTTTGTCTTTGCCGTTTTGCTACTATATTTTCGTTGTTCTGTCTCTTTGTTTCCTTTGTTCTGTTTCTTTGTTCCCATTGTTAAGTTGAACGTTCGACGGCCGTCAGCAGAGCGTATGGCGGCCGTGACACCCATCATACGACAACCGTCATACGTGCTGCTGACGGCCGTCAAACAATCAACTTAATGCCTAAAAGTCATAAGAACTATAATATAAAAACCCTGCCACTACAACGTAGAGACAGGGCCGTATGAGGGGGAAGGGGAGTGAACGGGATATGTCAGCTTACCCCATCTTGCCGGTTAAGAGTTCGTTTTGCAGGTACGACATAACATAACCTGCACTTTGATAATAGAGCTGTGTTTTGTTGTCGAGTAACTTCTGATATGTTTCTGAATTGAAAACATATTCTAAAGCCTGCTCCATACTGATGTTAGCATCGTTGCTCATCAGCATATTGGCAAGTTCTGTTACTAAGTCGGCTTTCATTTCTTCAATTTCATTCATATCCGCTGAAGATGTTTAATGGCACGTTCTGTTCCGAAATCATACTGGATTGTAATGCCTTTCATATATTTTAAATTCCTGATTAACTGTGATATATCGATGTCTTTGTTTTGAAAACGCCACAGCTGGCGTCCTACTCTGTCGTTGGCAATAGGGCCAATGACAATATCGTAGTTGTGCGAAGGTGTTGGCAGGTTATGGGTTCTGTTGGCTATAATAAAGTTCGCCCAGTCCTCAGTGTAATCATCAAACGTCCTTATATTGAGCTGATTATTGTTAAGAATGCTCTCGTCGAAATTGTATTCTAACACAGTTGGTGTGCCTCCCAACAGTTCAACGCGTGCTTTTGCCATCTCTTCAGCCTGCATAAGACTGTCGGATAAGTAAAAGCCCGGACCGAAATCCTTACAGGGTTTCGACTTGGAAAGGTCTATTTGGCTAAACCCTTTATTTGTTCCGTGATAAAGTTTCATGCCAGTTTTCCTCCGTTTTTTTGGCAGTATGCAGCCAGTTCGTCGACCATGCTGTTGAACGATTGCGTGTGTACGAAACCATAATGACGGTCAATAAAGTCGATGGCTTTGAAGCGACTGAGGTAGTTGAACGCCTGTTTCATAGTAAGTCCGAATCGTTTACCAAACTCGTGAATGAAGATAACGGTCCATTCTAATTTCTCTTTGTTGCTGTATTCCATGCCTTTTTTATGGGGTTTAATATGGGTTTTACATACGAACAGTATTGAAAAACAAGGGGTAGTAGGCTATGGTTGGCGTGCTTACCCGTGGCAAATATATACAATTAATTCGTATAAGGGGCAAACTGCGCCCTGTTTTTACGTCATAAAACACGTAAAAACCAGGGGTATGAACAGAATAAAACAAGAGGCAGGGTGCTTTTATAGAAACAGAAGACAGCTATTTTTCTTCCTCGTAATCAACGTATTCGCCTTCGTCCTGTGTAAAAATTTTCTGGCCGGCCTGCTGTTGAGAGCGGTTGTCGATGATGGTTTCGCCATCATCTGTTGTGGTTCGGCGCGATGTGTTTTCGTTGTAACGGTTGTCGCGTCCCGTTGCAGAGTTGGTACCGGCATTGCCGCGATTACGGTTCATTATTCTTTGCAGGGCCGTTAAAGCATAGTAAATGATAGCAGCTGCAGCAAGTATACCGATAACAAAAACGATAAGAAGCGTTTTTAAAATAATCATGGCTGTACATTTTTAAGCCTTGGCCTGACGCTCGGCCATGCTGAGAACGACAGAGAAGAATACGTATATGCTGATTACGATCCACCATGATTCAAGGAATCCGTCGAAGCCGTTCGCTATGGAAAACGCCATAATGATAACGGCAGCCAGCGCTAAGAAGGCATAGCGTATTTCGTTGCCTTTGAAGCCCCAGTGCTTAAACTTAAGCGCAAACATGGGTATTTCAGATACAAGAAGCCAGCAGCTTACAAGCATCATCGCAATAAGGGCGTAGCCTCCCCATGTGTAATTGGTGAAAAAGTTGCCTGCAAAGACGATGAGAGAAGCCCAGAAAAGGGCGTTGGCAGGCGTGGGAAGTCCGATGAATCCCATCGTCTGACGTTCGTCAAGATTGAATTTTGCCAGTCGCAAAGCAGAGAAAGCTGCCATGACGTAGGCCACAAAGGGCAGGTAAGTTACTAAGAAATCAGGCAGAAGCGGAAAGTCCATTACGAGCAATTGCGACAGAAGGATGGTTGAAGGAGCCACACCAAAGGTAACGTCGTCAGCCAGAGAGTCGAGCTCTTTGCCAATAGGCGACGATACATGCAAGGCTCGTGCGCTCATGCCATCGAAGAAATCGAACACGGCTCCAATAATAATCCATGTAAGAGCTTGGTCTGGACTGTGGAAGAATGCGAAACAAGTAGCGATGCAACCCGATATAAGGTTGCAGCAAGTAAGGATGTTAGGAATGTGTTTTTTCATTTTAAAGCCGATTACTGACGCAAGCGAGCAATGATGGTTTGGTCGCCGGTTGTCTTCTGTCCCATTGTAACACACACCTCGCTGTTGGCTGGAAGGAATACGTCTACGCGCGAACCTAACTTAATAAAGCCCAGATGTTCGTCGATAAAACAATCTTCTCCCTCCCTTGCATAGGTTACAATGCGGCGTGCTACCGCCCCTGCAATCTGACGACATAGTACATCTGTGCCGTCGGGTGTGGTGATCATGGTGTCGGTATGTTCGTTTTCCATACTGGCTTTAGGCAGCCATGCCTTATGAAAATTGCCGTTAAAGTGCTTGACGAACTTCACTTTGCCATCGACAGGAAACCAGTTTGCATGAACGTTGGTAACGCTCATGAAGATACTAATCATCAGGCGTCGGTCGTGAAAGTAGGTATCTTCGTCAACCTCTTCAACAACAACAATCTTCCCATCTGCCGGAGCGACAACTATTCCATTGGTATCTTCAACGTCAAGATAGCGTATAGGACATTGATAAAAGTTTACGACGATGCCATAAATAAAGCCATAAACCACGATGAAAAGCCAAAAGGGCCATTTTGTTTCAAAAGTAAACCAGAGGCCTGAAGCCAAAATAATAAAAAGAAGAAAACCGTAGAACAGCTGGTCTGTGCCCTCACGGTGTATGCGAATTTTCTTTAATTTCTTAATGCGTTTGCCCATATTACAATAAGCGCGTTGTGTTTTTATTTCCCGTTTAGGGAACTTTGTATATAGCTATATGCAAAGGTAGTCGATTTTTCTTTAAGTGACAAATTTTTTATATGCTTCTTTTGGGCATGTCGTTTTTTCAGCGTAACTTTACAATCTCAAAAGCAACGGAAATGAAAGATTTCGTACACCTTCATGTACATACACATTATTCAATACTCGACGGGCAGTCGAAGGTGCCGTATCTGGTAGAAAAGGCTATCAGAAATGGCATGAAAGGCATGGCCTTAACCGACCATGGCGTGATGTATGGCATTAAGGAGCTGGCCGATTATTGCGCAACGGTGAATAAAAAACGCAAGGCAGAAGGGCTGGAACCGTTTAAACCTATCTTTGGTTGCGAAATGTATGTGGCACATCATCATAAGGAAGACCGCAACAAAGAGGCTGGAGACGGGTCGGGCTATCACTTAATTGTGTTGGCGAAAAACCTTAAAGGGTATAAGAATCTTGTCAAGCTGGTGAGCCGTTCGTGGGTTGACGGCTATTACTATAAGCCGCGAACCGACCGTTATGACCTCGAAAAGTATCACGAAGGACTTATTGTAACCTCGGCCTGTCTGGGCGGAGAGATACCGCAAAAAATCATAAAGGGCGATATTCCAGGGGCCAGAGAGGCTGTGGAATGGTATAAAAACCTCTTCGGTGACGATTTCTACCTGGAAATTCAGCGACATAAAGTGACCGACCCCTCGTTGAGAGCCAATCGCGAGACCTATGCTATTCAGCAGCGTGTAAATAAAGTTTTGCAGGGCTATGCGAAAGAATATGATGTAAAACTAATATGTACAAACGACTGCCATTTTGAAGATAAGGAGACCGCTGAGGCCCATGACCATCTGCTTTGTCTGGCTACGGGCAAGGACCTTGCAGACCCGACGCGCATGGTTTACACCAAACAGGAGTGGTTTAAAACACGTGAAGAGATGAACGAAGTGTTTGCAGACGTTCCCGAAGCGCTGCAAAACACGATAGAAATATTAAATAAGGTAGAGCTGTATAGCATTGATCACGGCCCTATTATGCCTTTCTTCCCGATACCGGAAAGCTTTGGAACCGAGGAGCAATGGCGCAAAAAATATACCGAAGCCGACCTTTTCAAAGAGTTTACATCCGATGAAAAGGGAGAGAATCCGTTGCCGTCTGATGAGGCTGACGCCGTTATCAAACGACTTGGCGGGTATGAAAAGATGTACCGTATTAAGTTTGAGGCCGACTATCTGGCTAAACTTGCATACGACGGAGCGCGAAAATGCTACGGAAATCCGGTGCCGGAGGATGTGTGTGAGCACATAAACTTCGAGCTTCATGTGATGAAAACCATGGGCTTTCCGGGATATTTCCTTATCGTGCAGGATTTTATCAACGCAGCTCGTAACCAGTTAGGTGTATGGGTTGGCCCGGGGCGTGGGTCGGCTGCCGGTTCAGTGGTAGCCTATTGCCTGGGTATTACCAAAATCGACCCGTTGAAATACGATTTGCTTTTCGAGCGTTTCCTGAATCCAGATCGTGTGAATTTGCCGGATATTGATACCGATTTCGACGACGACGGACGAGGTAAAGTGCTGCGATGGGTGATGGAAAAGTATGGCGCTGAGAACTGTGCACATATCATTACATACAGTAGTATGGCAATGAAAAACTCGATAGCTGATGTGGCTCGTGTTGAAAAATTGCCGCTCGAACGTGCTAATGCACTGAAGAAAGCGATACCCGACCGCCTGCCTGACGCTCCTGACGGCAAGCCTCGTAAGCTGAATTTAAAGAACGCTCTGGAGTGTGTGCCCGAGCTTCGCGAGGCAGAGGCTTCTGCCGACCCCCGTGAACGCAACACCATTAAATATGCAAGGATGCTCGAAGGCACCATTCGTGGTACGGGAATACATGCTTGTGGCTTTATCATCAGCCGTAATCCTATCAGCGACCATGTGCCTGTTTCAACAGCAGATGACCCTGATTTCCCAAGCTTAAAGTGTGCTGTCACGCAGTATGACGGCCATGTGATTGAGTCGACAGGCTTAATTAAGATGGACTTTCTGGGCCTGAAGACCCTCTCTGAGCTCAAGGAAGCATGTAAAGTAGTAAAGCAAACTACCGGCATTGAGGTTGATTTGGACAATATTCCCATCGACGATGAGCTCACCTATAAGCTGTATCAGGACGGCCGTACGATAGGAACGTTCCAGTTTGAGTCGCCAGGCATGCAGAAACACTTAAAGGAACTGCATCCCACTGTGTTTGAAGACCTCATCGCTATGAACGCTCTTTATCGTCCCGGACCAATGGATTATATCCCCGAATTCATCAGGAGGAAGAACGATCCGTCGCGTATTTCGTACGATATTCCGTGCATGGAGAAGTATCTTAAGGATACGTACGGTATTACAGTATATCAGGAACAGGTGATGTTGCTGTCGCGACAACTGGCCGGTTTCACCCGTGGGCAGAGCGATGCACTACGTAAAGCCATGGGAAAAAAGAAGAAAGCGATAGTAGATCAAATGAAGCCTTTGTTCATCTCTGGAGGAGAAAAGAACGGGTATGACGCCAAAATATTGGAGAAAATATGGGCTGACTGGGAGAAGTTTGCATCGTACGCTTTCAACAAATCTCATGCAACGTGCTATTCGTGGGTGGCTTATCAGACTGCCTATATGAAAGCACACTATCCCGCTGAGTACATGGCGGCACTGATGACACGTCGTTTTTCCGACATCGGTGAGATTACAAAGCTGATGGAAGAGTGCAAAATGATGGGCATTCCAACGCTTGGACCTGACGTGAATGAAAGCTATGTTGAGTTCGGTGTGAACAATAAGGGAGAGATTCGATTTGGTCTTTCGGCCATCAAAGGGATGGGATCGGGAGCCGCCGAGGCCATTGTCAGAGAGCGTGAAGCCAATGGACCATACCAGGATATTTATGATTTTGTAGAGCGTGTGAGCCTTAAGGACGTAAATAGAAAGGCTTTTGAAAGTCTTGCACTGAGCGGAGGGTTCGACAGTTTTACCTTTATTCGTGAACAATACCTTTCATCTAATAACAAGGGTGAGGTGTTTTTGGATTTGCTTATACGCTTCGGGCAGCAGTATCAACATGATAAAGCCGAAGCTTCCAACTCGCTTTTCGGTAATATGGCTGTCGATATTGATATTATGTTACCCCCTGCACCGCCGGCCGAACCATGGAGTAATATTGAGAAATTAAATCGGGAAAAGGACCTTGTCGGCATTTATTTATCGGCCCATCCTTTAGACGACTATGGCATTGTACTTAATAATATGTGTAACACTACGTGCGCTGAAGTAGGCAATCGCGACCTTAGGGAAACGCTTGCAGCCCGTCAGGAGATTACCTTTGGCGGCCTGGTTACCAAAGTTACACAGCGTTTCAGTAAGCGTGGAGAGCCTTTTGGCATTGTTACTATTGAAGATTTCAACGGCCCTGGCGAGCTTGCCTTGTTTGGAGAAGAATGGGGACGCTGGAACGGAAGGCTTACAGAGGGATGCTCGGTTTTCGTAACAGCAAGATGTTTTAAGAAGTATCCTACAAGCAAATTCTACAATTTAGGCATAACGAACATCGAATACATGCAGACGGTTAAGGATAATCGGATTGAGCGTTTTACGATTTACGTTAAAAATGAAGACATGAACGAGGAGGTTGTAGACGATATTATGTCGATGGTTACAGACTGCCCGGGACGCACTGAGCTTTATTTTAACGTTAGTGATGAGCAAACAAGTACGAACATTCTGTTGCATGCACGAGGCTGTCATATTGAAGTGAGGAAGCAGTTACTTCAGTATATTACCGACAACGAATCGATGTCGTATTCGGTAAACTAATTTTTTTTTGCCTTTATACGTTGTAAAGGCCTTTACAAAAGAAACCAAATCAAAGATTAATATGCAAATTAAAATTGATTCTTTAGACAATATCCGTGCCGCAGCACGAGAGTTTGTCAAGAACATGGGCGAAGGAAATGTCTATGCTTTCTATGGAAAGATGGGAGCCGGCAAGACTACTTTTATCAAGGCTATATGCGAAGAGCTGGGCGTTGACGATGTAATTACCTCGCCTACATTTTCCATTGTAAACGAATATAGGTCGGAAACTACGGGTGAACTGATTTATCACTTCGACTTTTATCGTATCAAAAAGCTCGAGGAAGTGTATGATATGGGCTACGAAGACTATTTTTACAGCGGTGCCTTGTGCTTTTTAGAGTGGCCCGAACTGATTGAAGAGCTGCTGCCCGGCAGTGCCGTTAAGGTTACAATTACGCAGAACGACGACGACAGCAGGACGGTAGACTTCTGACGCTGTATCATAAAACATACGATAGTGGCACGTTATTTGCAGATGTTTGTACAAATGCGACACTTCGTGTGCAACAATAACTAACAAACAGGAAATAATAAAATGGAAGTAAAAATTACGACAGAGAACTTCGAAAAGTATAAAAACGGCGAACTGCCATTGGTTGTTGACCTCTGGGCTACGTGGTGCGGGCCTTGCCGTATGGTCGGTCCGATCATTTCAGAGCTGGCTGAAGAGTATGACGGTAAGCTTATAGTTGGGAAGTGTGACGTTGAGGAGAACGCAGAAATAGCCGAAGATTTCGGCGTGCGTAACATACCAACGATACTCTTTTTCAAAGGTGGGCAGATTGTTGACAAGTTTGTAGGTGCTGCTCCCAAGGACAAATTGATGGAGAAATTTGATGCCCTGCTGTAATCAGAACTTTTAAAAAGTAGTAGGAAATAATTATTTTTATGTGAAGGCTGCCGGTGTATCCGGCAGCCTTTATTTGTTTGCCAGTATGACATTATGGGGCTGCGGCAGACAGTTTGTTACCTCATTTCCGCGATAATCTTTAATCGTGTATGCTGCTATGTGCCAGCATTTTATACACCTGCCTTCTGAACGGTAATATGTTTGTGTTCAGGCAGATATTCGTTTTCCCTTTTACGGTGATACCCTTAAACCGGAGAAAAATATTCCCGTTGCTTCCATGGAAATATTTTATCGGCATAAAGGTATCTCTATTTTATCGAAATATTCGTCTTGTTTGCCTGGCAAGCTCATGCCATTATTGGCTTTTGCTCATTGTGCGGCGAGCGTCAAACCCTGTGTACGATGACCGCCGTACGCGCTGTTGACGGCCGCCGGCAATGCTGCTGACGGTTGCCGCACAACCAGCCTTACGTCCTGAACGGCTGGGCAGAAGGCTGTAAACCGTTTGGCAAAAGGGCGTAAGACAGGCACATTATCCCCGTTTTCGCGGCTTCATACTGATGAGCGGTACAAGCATTTCCTCCATCGAAATGCCTCCGTGCTGAAACGTATCCTTGTAATAGGAAACGTAATAATTGTAGTTGTTGGGATAGGCAAAGAACAGGTTGCCCGTGGCAAATACATAGCTTGTGCTCACATTGGGTGACGGCAGCCAGGCTTTTTGCGGTTCTTTGATGGCGAAAACCTCTTTCGAATTATAGTTCAGGCTCTTGCCCAACTTATATCGCAGGTTGGTATTGGTGTTGCGGTCGCCTATAATTTTAACGGGTTTCGAGCAGCGAATTGAGCCGTGATCGGTAGTAAGAATGACGTGATAGTTGCTTTCTGCCAATCGTTTAAACAGGTCGGACATGACAGAATGGCGGAACCAGCTTTGTGTAATGCTGCGGTAAGCACTTTCATTATTAGCCAGCTCGCGCACCATTTTCGATTCGGTTCGTGCGTGCGACAGCATGTCAATAAAGTTGATAACCACCACATTAAGGTCGTTATCGTGCAGCGTGTTATATTGTTGAAGCAACTTCTCTGCGGCAGCCGAGTCGTTTATTTTGTGGTAACTGAACTTGTCGTGACGCCGATAACGCTCAATCTGTGTGCGTATCAA
>JABZLB010000010.1 GCA_015256945.1 Prevotellaceae bacterium
TACTGCAATGCAATGCGGGAGAGTAGGTAGCCGCCTTCTTTTACAGACGAAAGCCTGAGGACAGAAATGTCTTCAGGGCTTTTTCGTGTTTGTAGGGAGTTCGTTTCGGTGTTTATGGAGAATTCTTGCGTGTTTGTAAAGAGTTCGTTTAGTGGTTATAGAAGGATTTTTTCGTATTTCTAGAGGGCTCTTTTCGTGTCCAGAAAAAGCCTGTTTTGAATTTATAAGGGGTACTTTTCGTATTTATTTAGCGTTCTTTTCGTGTTCAGAAAGTGTCTGTTTCGTATTTAGAAGTAGTACTTTTGGTATTTATGCAGGTTTTCTTTTCTTGTTCACGAAGGGGTCTTTCTGTATTTGTAAAGGCTTCTTTTCATGTTCAGATTATGTGCTATTTTCGATAACAAAAGTAATCTTTTGTCATTTAAATAGAAAAATTATATTATTCTTTGTATTTTGCTGTATATTTATTTGTCTATAATAGTTAGAAAGCATAACTTTGCACTGTGAACAATCTATCATTATTGTATCTCTATCAAAGAGATAATATTATTATGTTTTATTCCTTTGCGTATTTTAAAGCTTTATATTTGGAGCTTTCAGATATTTTATTAACACATACATATACACATTTAATTTATAATTATAGTTCTTCTGCGTGTCTATTTACATGTAGATTTGGGACTTTTTAGTGTAAAAGGTGACGGATTTTATCCGAAACCCTTTGCTTTTTTTTGTGTGGTTTTATAGTACTTTACTTGTTTTTAAGCTATAAGCATTTATGTATTTTTTAGTTTTAATTATCAAATTCTATTATTAATGAAAAGAATTACCTTGTTTTTTTTATGTCTTATTGCTGCGGTATTTGTTTATTCGCAATCAGCAAGACAATTTACAGTTGTAAATGACGATGGTTTAACACTACATTTTAGTGTCTTAGATGAATCGGAAAAGACGGTTCAACTTGTTGATATTGATAATCGGAATGCTGTAACTCGTCTTGTTATTCCCAATTTAATTAAGGATGCTTCTGGTGTTAAGTATTCTTTTACAGGTTTTTCAAATAGCAACAATCCACTTACATCTTTGCAAGAACTTATTCTACCTGATAATTTAGAGCAATTGAAATGGCAGCCCTTTATTCACTTACCTTCCATGAAGCGCATTGTGATTCCCAGTAGTTTAAAATATCATAACGGTATTATTTTTCAGTTTGGTTTGGGAGGAGTTTCTGGTGTTCCTATGGAAGAAATATATATTTTACCTACGGAAGTACCTGTAAATACGTTCAGTGATGCACCTTTCCCATACCCTTCGTTTAATATGGATTTGACGAATGTGAAAGTTTTTCTGCCAACAGATTATTCAAAGGTTTACAAATCACGTGTAGATTGGAAGATGAATGCGTTTGGGAACACTCCAGTTCCCTATGTAGAGAAGCTTGATATTGGCGCAACGGGTTATACTTCATACTTTTTAAACAACGAGAATTTTGAAGTACCAGCAGGATGTACGGCTTATATTGTAACAGGAGTAACCCATGATACCACTGCACCTTTTTACAGAAGAGCCAAAGTTAAGGCTTTCGGACCCGGTAAGTTATTACCTAAACAAACTGGTTTTATTTTGAAGGCTACCCCGAATAGCACTGTAAGTTATCGTGCTTATGTTGACGGAGTGGAAGAAGATGTTACAGGAAATTTACTTGTTGGCACGGCAACAGGAGAAGAATTCAGCGTGTCGGGCAACAGATATTTTGTGTTGGCTAATGGTGATGACGGCATAGGTTTTTACAAACAAGGCATACGAAACGGAACATCTATTAAATTACCTGCTCATCGTGCTGGTTTGTGTTTGCCCTCATCTGTATCATCAGCAAAGGGTATTATTGTTGATTTTGATTCGACTATTGATGGAACTGCAACAGAAATAGGGAGTACCCAAACTGTTGATACAGAGAAGAACGAGAAACTTTACGACCTTCAGGGCCGACGTACAGAACATCCTTCGCATGGAATTTATATTGTTAACAGAAAGAAAATTGTAAAATAAATATAACAAGTACACGATGAATTACTATGATACAGGTTGGTTACAGCCTTGTCTGGTATCATCATTTAAAAATGATAATACGATGAAATTTAAATATACAGAACCTAAAACGAGCGTGATTA
Organism: Prevotellaceae bacterium; assembly: GCA_015256945.1. Taxonomy (GTDB): domain Bacteria; phylum Bacteroidota; class Bacteroidia; order Bacteroidales; family Bacteroidaceae; genus Prevotella. The sequence continues at coordinate 2,172 of JABZLB010000010.1, forward strand.
CGTTGAAAACCGAAGAGAATCTGGCCCAATTTATTATCAGTTCACATGCAGTTGGTGAGAACGAAGGACTTGCAAAGCCCGGATTTTTCATCGAAAACGATGAGACCGCACAGACTGACAGCTATCCGATTGGCTTTGATGCGTGGGATAAATAATATCACATCTAATACAGAATTTCAAAGCTCTAAAGCTTTAGTGTAATAAAATTTAATTGTATATTATTGCATAGTAACAACTCTTTTATGTTGTTTCAGCATTTGCGGAATTGCCTTGCGACAGGCGATTCCGCTTTATTTTCTCAATAGAATTAAGCTGGCTCATCGGCTTTATATGCTGTTATTTGTGATAAATAACATTGTTTTCTATGTCTTTTTATGTAATTTTGTTTCGAAGAAACCCTTTTGTTCTATGCAATACAGAACAAGAAAGATAACGGAATGACGAATAAAGCCCTCAGAAAGTATGGCTTATAGGACCGGCCGTTATGCAGGTATTTTTTTATTAATATGAATATAGAGGCATTGTTCAAGGCTTATTATCGGCCGCTTTGTCTGTATGCCATGCACTATTTAGCGGGCAACAGCAGTGAGGCTGAAGATATTGTACAGGAGTGTTTTGTCAAGTTATGGCAACATATTCCGGTACAGCCGCGCGCCTTTCTCTACACAGCGGTTCGTAATGGCTGTATTGATTATCTGCGCCGTACAAAACCTACCACCGGCAATATCACCCCTTACGACCTGGATGGAGCCATCAGCGACAGCGAAGCTCAGGAACAATCGGTTATTGAAGCACGTTTATGGGCAGCTATTGACAGCTTGCCCGAGCGCAGGAAACAAGTGTTGCTAATGGGAAAGCGCGATGGTATGAAGTATAAAGACATTGCTGCACAACTTGGCATTACCGAAAAAACGGTCGAACACGAAATGGCACGGGCTATGAAATTGTTGCGCGGGTATCGTACAAAAATTTTCTATTCGGTTTCACTGATGCTTTGAAATTTGTTTTTATATCCATGCCCATGCGCAATGATGCCATGCGCATCAATATACGGTTGTTGGCTGTTTCTCCTCCAATTATATTGGTTTTGTGCTGGCTTTATGAACGATTGAATGTTCCTTTTTGCCGTATTGTTTGTTGTTCGACGGCCGTCAGCAGCGTGTATGGCAGCCGTCGAACGATGGGTGTGACGGTCGTCAACAGTGCTGCCGACAACCGTCGAACAATGACATTATAACCACAATGTGTGATACTGTATGGTGTAAAGCTGGTACCGTAAGGGCGTATCGGCAGTTGTTTTATACCGGTATGGTGCAATTATCCGGGTTCTGTATTTATGCCAGCTGGTTACATTCGTCTATCTTTCGGCAGGTAACTGCGGGCGAATAAAATTTTAAAAATAGTTCTGATATTTTGGGGGATTTTGCAGGTTGCTGCGTCATAGTTATAACAAAATAACAAAAACTAAACTGATCATTTATGAGAATTCTCGTTTTTGCCTCTATGTTTCTGCTGGCTGTTACAGCTAAAGGGCAGAATGCAGGCATGACAATTCGCCAGCAAATCGACTGGTTGCAGCGCACGCATCAGGTGCATTTTATTTATGATGCATCGCTACCGTTAAGCAAGGTTTACGAAGGGCAGTCGCTGTTGCATCTTACTACTGCCAGGGCGTTGAAAGCATTGTTTCGCGACACCAATATCAGCTACGAGCTGCAAGGTACATATGTGTTGCTGAAACAGCGCAACAGCCCGGCAAAAACAGCTGCTGCCAACGAGTCGCAGCACAAGAAGGAAACCCCCGTACGAACCTATACGATAAGCGGTTTTGTAAAGGACGGGAGTGGAGAAACGCTGATTAATGCCACTATCTTTGACCAGACTACGGGTCTTGGCACCATGACCAACGCCTATGGCTTCTTTTCTCTTACGCTGCCTGTGGGCGAACATCGTTTGCGTTGCAGCTATATCGGTTTCGAAGACAAGCATATTTCGCTTCAGCTGGCATCGAACAGAACCGAGAATATTACGCTGAAGGAGAATGCCCGGCTGGGAGAAGTAGTGGTAACGGGCGACTTAAATTCACCGCTTATGCACACACAGACGGGTAAAATATCGCTGAATATGCGCGACATTAAAACCGAGTTTTCACTGCTCAGCAGTGCCGATGTGGTAAAAACCCTGCAGCGTGCCAGCGGCGTTTCAGAAGGAATAGAGCTGATGAGCGGTCTTTATGTGCATGGTGGCAACAACGATGAGAACCTTTTCATGATTGACGGAACGCCACTTTATCAGGTAAACCACTCGTTAGGACTGTTTTCTTCGTTCAACGCCGACATGGTAAAGAACGTCGATTTCTATAAAAGCGGCTTCCCGGCACGTTATGGCGGGCGTCTGTCATCGGTTATCGACGTGCGTACGCGCGATGGCGACTTCAATCATTTTCATGGCAGTTACCGCATCGGTATGCTTGATGGCAGTGTACAATTCGAAGGCCCTATACGCAAAGGGCGTACATCTTATAATATCGGTCTGAGGCGAAGCTGGCTCGATTTGCTCACGCGTCCTTTCTTTGCCATATATAATAGGATGAACGATGCTGACGAAGACGATATTACCTTAAACTATTTTTTCCACGATTTCAACGCTAAGGTAACCAACATATTTAGCGACAGGTCACGCCTTTCGCTCAGTATGTATTCGGGCGAAGACCGTATTCATACAAGAGATAAGATTGTTGAAACAGACTATGGCGACACCGAGGTGAGCGAATTTAAGATGAACTGGGGTAACTTTAACGTTGCAGCCAACTGGGAATACCTGTTTTCTCCCAAGCTGTTTGCTAACTTTACGGCGGTGTATACTCACAATGTTTCAAAGTATAGCTATGTAGATGACGATCGTATGACGCCGTCATCTCCCTCACATGCTGGTGAAACCAGCGTGATGTATAACTCGCACGGATACCGGTCGACGATTGATGATGTGGGCTATCGCACCGCTTTCGACTATCGTCCGTCGCCTCATCACCATATCCGTATGGGACACGACTACACCTTTCACATGTTTCATCCGCAAACCCGACGGCATAAAAACTACTATGGTACGGGCCTGGATATTGACACTATAAGCACTAGCAGTTCGTATCGTAACAATGCACACGAGTGGAATGTGTATGGCGAGGATGAGGTTACGCTCGATAAACACTGGAGTTTTAACGCTGGTGTAAACGTGGCTCTGTTCAGCATATCCAGCAAAGTTTTCGTAAACGCTGACCCCCGACTGGCTGTTAAGTATCAGCCCCTGTCGAATTTGTCGTTTAAAACCTCGCTAACGTCGATGAGCCAGTATGTGCATAAAATATCAAATAGCTTCTTGGAGCTGCCTACCGACTATTGGGTTCCTACCACATCAGCCCTGCATCCTATGCGCTCGTGGCAGTGGGCGGGAGGCGTTTACTATCAGCCTGCGCGTACATTAACTTTGTCTTTGGAGGGCTATTATAAGCAAAGCCGTCACCTTTTGCAGTATTCGAGCTGGTCAGGACTGGAGCCTCCTGCCAGCCGTTGGGACAAAATGGTGATGGATGGCAGAGGAAAGTATTTCGGTTTAGAATTTGACGCTGTATACAAAACAAAGCGAATGGAACTGACGGGTGCCTATACGCTTTCGTGGAACAAGCGCCGTTTTGACGATTTTTACCCTGAATGGTACTATGACAAGTTTGATAATCGGCATAAAATAAATTTAACCGGCCGCTGGCAGCTTACGTCAAAGATAGCCGCCTATGCCGCGTGGAGCTATCATAGTGGCAATCATGTTACCGTGCCTGTGCAGATGACGCAAACCCCTGACGTGCCCGACGGTCGGCCTCCGCACGCAAATTTGCCCGGCGATATGGTTGAAGACAGAATGTATGTCTTTGATATACCCAACAATTATCGTCTGCCGGCCTACCACCGTCTGGATGTAGGTTTCGACTTTCATCATACAACCAGACACGGACATGAACGTATTTGGAACGTCAGTGTGTATAATGCCTACTGCCATTTCAACTCGCTGTTTGTTGATATACACCAGAATGACAAAGGCCAGTTCAGCATACGTAACCACGCTTACATCCCTGTAATACCCTCATTCAGTTACACTATAAAATTCTAAACAACATGAAATATTCAAGATATTGTTTTTTTCTGCTTCTGCTTCTTGTGATTGCAGGCTGCCGGGACAAAGTTAACCTCAACTCGTTCAATCAGGAAAGCCGCCTTGTTGTATATTGTTTTCCTTCGCCTGGCGACACTACTTATATGCGCATTACGCGCAGCATACCTGTTCGTTATTATGCCGATTCGGTTAAAGTGGAGCAGGTTGACGACGCCTCGGTGGTTTATACGGTTAACGGAACTCCTTGTATGGTAACGCCGGTAGGACACGGATACTACCGCATTACGGGCCACCAGCGTGTGGGTGACAATATATCGTTGCAAGTTTCAGCTCGAAACAGTCAGGCGATTTCTGCCTCAACAGCCATTCCTGATACCGTAGCTGTGGGTAATATACGTATGAGAAGGGTAAAGCTTAAGGATAAATATTCTAATCGTTCAGACACATATAAGCAGGTGATGGCGACGTTTACGGACGACGCTGCAACCCATAGGTATTATGGAGTACGCGTAAAACATACGGCATCGAATACCAATATTATAGACGAAACAAGGTTTACCTATTCTTCTCTCAATATTGAAAGTGAACCGTTGCTGTCGCCATTAACCGATATTGACGACGAGTTTGGCTATTCAAACAACTATTTTGGTAACTTCTATATCTTTGACGATGCCAGCATTAACGGCCAAACCTACACGCTTCACCTTAATATTTCCTCATACGATGGGCAGTGGGGCGACAATCATTTTTATCAGGTAGAGCTTATCAGTATTACGCCAGAGTATTATCGTTTCATGCTTGCCCTGAACCAGATAAACAATGATGAGCTTGCCAAAGATGGCTTATCGCAGATTCGTCCCACCGTAACCAATGTGTCAGGAGGGCTTGGACTGTTAGGTGGATGGAGCATATCGCACACCCAATGGATAGAAGACAGATAAGAAAACAGTTATGAAAGAAAACAGTTTCCGATATGTAGTGCGCCATTTTAAGTCGGACGCACTCAATCCTGACATCGCTTTTTCCCATTTTTGCGAACGTACAGGCTACCGCGTAAAGCACTTCAGTTTGCGCTATGCGGCTGTGGCTGCCATGCTGTTGTTGCTTACAGGTGTTGCCGTTATGTATTTTATGCGCCAGCAAACAACTGTAATAGAAGCAGGAAACAGCCAGCGTACCATTGTCTTTAGCGATGGAACAGAGGTTATTCTGGCTCCGCATGCCATACTTTCGTATAAGAAGGATGATGAGCGTAGCGTGTCAGTATCGGGCAAGGCCTTTTTAAAAATTAAGCATAACAGCTCACATCCCTTCACCATTGAAGGGGAAAACTATCTGGTTCGTGACATAGGCACGCAGATAGAAATACGCGCAGGCAGGGACAGTACGGATGTTTTTGTGGCTGAAGGCTGTGTTTATTTTGCTTCATCCCGGCAAAAGGATGACGGAATTGAACTGGCAGAGGGCGATCGCGGCTTGCTAAAAGGTAAGGCTCTGCGCCCTGTTATGCGGGCCAAACCATCACCGAACCGTATTGTATGGGCTACTCATCAGTTCCATTTTCAGGATACAGCTTTGCCCTATGTGCTGGCCGACCTGTCCGACTATTACCATGTACACCTTACTTGTGCCAGTACCGACAAGCGTCTGACGGGCGATTTTGATGCAGACAGCCTCGATACCATTGTCCGTTTAATAGAGAAAACACTTGATATTAAGATACAAAATTGATGAAAAAAGCGTAACTTTGTACACGCTTATCGTTTAAAGGATAATATCAATACTTATGGATTTTCTGTTCCCCAAAGGCCAAAACATTCTGGTTTATTTGCAGCAAACCATTGCTTCACACGCAAAATGCAACGCTTTTTGCATTGCCGACCAGTATTATACTTACGAGCAGCTGGCCCGTGAAGTGGGAAATGTGCGCTACGCTATACGCGAAAAGAAAGAAGATAACATCGGTCTTGTAGCAAATGATGACCTTTATACCTATGCCTCTATTCTGGCATTGTGGATGGAAGGCAAAAGTTATGTTCCCCTTCATCCCCATTGGCCAGTGCTTCGTAGCGAAGATATTGTCAGGCAAGTGGGAATAAAGACCATTATTGATTCGCGTAATGATGGTGTGTCCTTTGCATCGGCCGAGGTGCTCCATCCTGAAAAGTTTGCATCTCATCACGACAGTTTCTTCGACCCTGTGGGCTACGATGAGAACAAACTGGCTTATATTCTTTTTACATCAGGCAGTACGGGCAGGCCGAAAGGCGTGGCCATCACGATAGGTAACGTTGCTGCCTTTGAAGATTCGTTCTTTTCTCTGGGTATCAAACTGACGCACGAGGACCGCTGTTTGCAAATGTTCGACCTCACTTTTGACATGTCTGTGGGCAGCTATGTGGCACCGTTGATGTGCGGAGCCTGCATTTATACCGTTGCTTTGGGCAGTATTAAGTGGCAGGAAGTGTTCAGATTGATTGACGATTACCAGATAACCGAGGCCCAGCTTGTACCCAGTGTGATTCACTATCTTAGGCCATATTTCGACGAAATTGATGCACCAGCCATGCGTTATGTGCTGTTTGCCGGCGAGGGACTGCCGTCAGAGGATGTGAAATTGTGGCAAAAATGTGTGCCAAATGCACATGTCTGGAACGTCTATGGCCCAACGGAGAATACCATTTACAGCACCTTTTATCTTATTCCACACAATAACGTACGAGAGGTTAACGGCATTGTGTGTATAGGTAAGGACATGAAGCATGTTGATTCACTGGTTATTGGTGACGACAGTACGCCTGTTGTGCAGGGCGAAAAAGGCGAACTTTGTTTGGCCGGACGCCAGCTTACACCAGGCTATTGGCGCAACGAGGAGAAGAATAACGAAGCATTCTTTATGTTAAACGGCCGTCGTTGGTATCGCACAGGCGACATTTGTTCGGTAGATGCCGCCGGCGAAATGCTGTATTATGGCCGAAAAGATTCTCAGGTTCAGATACAAGGCTATCGCGTTGAGCTAAGCGAGGTTGAGCATGTAGCCCGACATTTCTTCAACGATGCAGTTAATGCGGTGGCTCTTCCTGTTGACGATGGTAACGGAAATACGGCTGTTGCCCTCGTTATAGAGGCCGAACGGCAGCAGACCGATGATGTGCTTGTTGCTTATCTACGCCGGTATCTGCCTGCCTATATGTTGCCGTCGAGCATTCATTACATCAATCCGTTCCCTCTGAATGCCAGTAATAAGATTGACCGTAAGCGTATAAAGCAAATGATTTAACCACATAAGAACTATGGACAGAGACGAAATTTTAAAGCAGTTAGCCCTTATTTTTGAAGAAGTGCTTAAACAACCCGGACTGAAAATTGATTATAATATGTCGGCAGATGACATAGATGGCTGGGACTCGCTGAGCAATATGACCATTATTAGCGAAATAGAAAAGAAGTGGAATGTACATTTTAAGCTCCGCGATATTGTGCGAATGAAGAACATCGGCGACATGATTGATGTGATTATCAGGCAGAGCCGATAGACCATTTCGCTTAAAACGTTTCTATGGAATTTCTTACTTTGCCTTTCGTAACGCTGTTTGGTGTTACGCTTTTGCTTTATTACGTAAGTAGTTCACGCGCATGGCAGCATGCGTTGCTGTTTTTGTCGAGCTGTGTTTTCATTGCCTTTTACCATTGGCAATACCTTGTTGTAGCACTTGGTATAACGCTGTTTACCTATTATATGGGCAGGGCCATACACCAAAAACTGAACTCTCGTTCAGGAACATGGCTTTTATTGGGCGGTATTGTCGGGCTGGCCGGCTTTTGGTTATTCTCCCGTTACTGGTCGGGTATGTTCCCAATTGGTATCTCTTTCTATACATTTCAGGCACTTTCCTATCTGATTGATATTTACTGGGAGGAAGAACCCGAAGACAGTTTGAGCGATTTTACACTGTATATGCTGCTGTTTATGAAGTTCCTTTCAGGGCCAATTGAACGCGGTTACGACCTTCTTCCACAGCTAAAGGAGGGTAAGCGGTTCAACTATACTTCCGTAACGCGCGGCCTTAAGCTCATAGCGTGGGGCTGTTTTCTGAAACTTGTCATTGCCGATCGTATTGCATTGCCACTCTCTACCGTCCTCGATCATGTGTCTTCATCGTCAGGAATGCAGATTTTACTTGCTACATCGCTCTATCCTTTACAGCTCTATGCCGACTTTGCAGGCTATACCTGCATGGCCATTGGCATGGGACGTATGCTTGGTTTCACGCTTCAACCGAACTTCAACCGTCCTTTTATCTCGCAAACAACAGGCGAATTGTGGCGTCGTTGGCACATGACGCTCTCGTTTTGGGTGCGTGATTACATCTTCACACCGCTTAATGCATCGCTGCGTTCCTGGGGAAAGACAGGTGTTTTTGTCTCTCTTTTGGTTACGTTTGTGGCAATAGGTGTATGGCATGGTGCCGGCTGGACATTTGCTCTGTATGGTTTGTTTCAGGGCATATTGGTTATTTACGAAACACTTTTCAGCAAGCAGCGCCAGCAGTTGCAAAACAGGGTAGGGACGAAGGTGTGGAAACCATTGATGATTATTCGCACATACGTGTTCTTTGCACTTTCATTGCTCTTCTTCCGTATGCCTAAGATAAGTGATGTTTTTTACGCATACCGTCACATGTTCGATGGTATTTCATCGAATATTAAGGAGTTACGTCTGGGAATGGACGACCATTACTGGATAGTTTTTGCCTTTGCAGTAATTCTGATGTTTGTGATAGAGCATATAAACAGCAGGCGTAACCTGATAGCATGGACCGAGCAACAGCGTACTGTTGTGCGCTGGCCGCTTTACTTTATCATCGTTTTCGTCATCTTTTTATATGGTGCTTTCGGTGTGGATAACTTTATTTACGTTCAATTCTAAAGCATCATGGTTATGACCGTTAATAACAATCGACGTCCGCTTATTTCGCTATTCCTGAAAATGCTCGTGCTGGCCGTACCGTTTTTGTTGCTTACTGCCTGGTATATCTGGAAAGATCCGTTTATGGTTCTGCACGATTATACGCCACAACAATATGACAACAGCCCTTACTATCAGGGCGAAGGTTATGTAGGTTGGGAAAAACTGAAGCAGCTTGACCATCGGCAAAGATATGATGCTTTTGTGTTGGGCAACTCATGTACAAAGGCATTTACCAGTACCGACTGGAATAAAAATATCCCCGTAAAGTCGTTCCGTCTCTTCAGTAACAACGAAAACTTAGGCGATTTGTGTTTAAAACTGCACGCCCTTGACAGCTTATACCGTTACCCTGTGCGCTATTTGCTGATTATAGCAGAGCCGTCAACGTTTGCCAGCAGCCTGCCACAGGAGGGTCCTATGCACATGATGCCTTCTGAAGTAAGTGGTGCAAGCGTCTCGAAAATTCAGCTGGCGTATTTCCAGGCTTTCCTCGATACCCGTTTTTTGCTGCCTTATATCCGCTACCAGCTTACAGGAAAGTATGACCGTAGCATGAAAAATCGCATATCACCATGGTGTCCTACACGAACATTATTGGCGAACGATGCCATACTTTATCAGGAAGATACGATTCGTGCACAGGGTAAACGATACTGGGAAGGGCGCGGATGGGCCGACTGTGATGCTGAAATTGCCCGTCCTGTTGTGCTGCCTGCCTTTATCAAACAGCCGCAGCGTGCCAGTTTGGAAACCATACACAGCTTTTGTCGACGGCACCATACCAACCTGAAATTGGTAATAGGACCCAACTGTCATGGCGAACAGATGAACCCGCACGACCTGAAAACGCTTCAGGATATATTGGGTCGTGGCAATGTTTACGATTATACGCGCAACCGCCGCTTCTCTCATTATCGCGGTTTATACTATGATGGGGCACACTATCGCCGCCTTGTGGGTGCAGCCATATTGAAAGATATTTACGGCAAAAAATAATTTTCGTTATCACGCAACCTTACCATCTGGTTTACAATACGGTATACTGGTACTCCCTTTTCGGTGTACCAGTATTTTTGTTTTTATGTAATGGTGTATGATTATCGATGTAAAGGTTATTGTTCGACGGCCGTCGAACGATGAGTATATCATCATAATGGTATGGAGAATACGGCAGAAATAAAATAGAATATAAGCGTATAATATGATACAAGCTGCCATTATTGTATGTATACACCTTCCGTACCGATTAACAACAGCTTCCCCAGGATTCAGGGAAACAAAAATCTCCATCCTGCTCCAATGAGCATATGGATGGAGATGAAAGTTGTTTTTTAAGCATGAGGTGGCTTATGCCCCTTCACTTGTCTGTTTATTTTTATCGAGTAGCCTCATCAACAAGATAAACAATGCTCATATAAGGTATGCCCGAATGGTATTGTAAGCCAATTTCACAAGTGCGGCTGTTGCTGTACCCAACAACGGCATGATGTTTCGTTATCTCTGGTTTGAGGTGACGAAGAGCGTACTTATTCATCTCGGGACGGTTGAAACCCTTGTCGCCTGCAAAGCCACAGCAGCCTACTCCCTCGGGTACAACAACCTGGGTTGCACACTTTTCGGCCAGGCTTATCAGCTCATCACCAAGCCCCATCTCGCGCATTGAGCACGTGATATGCACGGCAACGGTACGGTTAACAGGATGGAAGGTAAGATGTTGCTGAACATATTTGATTATAAATTCAACGGGCTCGTACAGTTTCATGCGTGTAATTAGCTTGCGCATGCGATGCAGACACGGACTCTGATCGCAGATAACGGGGTAGCGTCCTCCTTCACTGGCCTTCCAAAGAGCCTCTTCAAGTTCGGCTGTTTTGTGGTCGGCTATATCCATCATGCCTTTACTCTCCCATATCTGACCACAGCAAAGCCGGTTCATCCTTTCGGGAAATATAACCTCATAGCCTGCACGGTTCAGCACTTTGCATATTTCCTGGCTTACAGTTTCTTTGACAGGGGCATCCTTTGACAGGCCCATCGTCTGGTTAAGACAGCTTGGGAAGTAAACCACTTTCAGGTCAACGTCGTTGCCTTTGCGCGCAGCGTCGACGGCAGTATTACGTCCGGCCAGCTGTTTTTTATCAATATGGTTGGGTTTGGGCATTGCAGGCGTCCATAAAGGCAGCACGGCTTTGTGTGCCGTTTCGCAGATAGCGCTCATAGCCTTTGTGCCAATGACGGTATGAGCAAGGTTGGCAGCTGTAAGCAAACCTTTTACGGCCGTTTCACATTCAGGCATGTGTTTTGCTCCTGCTTTGCCAACTGGATATTTTATTTTACTTTGATTTGAACTGATTTGACGTAGTAAATGCGTCAGGTCGGCGGTGTTAATGTGCATAGGACACGACGTAGCACACAAGCCGTCAGCCGCACAAGTTTGCTCGCCATAATAACGATACAGTTGCTCTAAGCGCCTGGCACGTTCCTGATCCCCGGCTTTTTCGCTATTCTTAAGGTAACGAATTTCGCGCTGTGTGGCAATACGCGTGCGCGAAGAAAGGGTTAATCCACAGGTAAGACAATTGCGTTCGCAGAAGCCACATTCAATACACTTGTTGGCTCTGCGCACACCTTTTATCGTCTCTTCGGTAGTCGACATGGGCGATTGCATTTTCAGGGCATCCTCTTTGTTGTCGGGAAGTTGTGAAAAATCGTAGTCGAGTTCAGGTAAATGTTTCAAATTTTCGATGAAACAATCGGGATTATCGTTGAATATAACGCCGGGATTCAACAACCCTTCCGGGTCAAAAATCTCCTTTAATCGGCGCATTGCAGCGAAAGCATCGTCGCCCCATTCATACTTTACAAACGGTGCCATGTTGCGTCCTGTGCCATGTTCTGCCTTCAAAGAACCGTCATAGCTCTTGACGAGTTTAATAATTTCGTGCATCATATCAGAGTATCGTGTCACCTCTTCAGGTTCTTTGAAACTCTGGTTTAATATAAAATGGTAGTTTCCCTCAAAGGCATGCCCGTAAATACACCCCTCATTGTAGCCATGATTGTGTATAATTTGCTGCATCTTTACGGTGGCTTCGGGCAAGTCTTCTACCGGGAAGGCAACGTCTTCTATCAGGCAACTGGTGCCTGTGGGGCGCATTCCGCCAACCGTTGGGAAAATACCGGCACGCATTGTCCAGTATTTTCCATACACTTCGGGGTCGTCGGTGAACGAAAAGGGCTGGTAAAGGCTGAAAGGTTTCAGCGTATCTGTGATGGTGCTGACGTTGTGAGCAAGCTCCTCTTGCGTCATGGCCTTGGTCTCTGTAAGTATGGCAGTGAGGTTGTGATAATCGCCGGGGGCCACGCCTTTAATCCGTCCCGCATCAACATCCTTCTTGTATTGCAGGAAAACAGGGTCGTTAACCGATGCCAACGACAGGTAATCGAGCATCTCTGCACTCTTAACCATGAGGTCTTCTGCACTCATTTCGAGATTCTGTGCCGGTGCTTTCAGCTGCTTTAAAGCCACTACGGCATGACAGCTTTCAACCATTGTGTGGAAGTATACCATTGCCGTTGCACGGAAAGGATATTCATGAAGTGTTTTCATGGTAACCTCAGCGAGGAAAGCTAACGTGCCTTCAGAACCAACTATTGAGTGGGCAATGATGTCAAAAGGGTCGTTGTAGGCTGTCAATGGCCGCAGATTCAGTCCGGTAACATTCTTGATACTGTATTTCTTTTTGATACGGTCGGCCAGTGTTTTGTTGCTTCTTACATCGTCGCGCAACTGTTCAATGTTGCGTATAAAATCGGGATGGGTTTGACGAAACTGCTTTTTGCTTTCATCATTGCCCGTATCGAGCAGGGTCCCATCGGCCAGAATGATACGGGCCGAGCACAGCATGCGGTCGGAGTTGGCATGTACTCCGCAGTTCATTCCAGAACCATTGTTGCATACAATGCCTCCTATCATGGCACTGTTTACCGATGCAGGGTCGGGAGGAAGCACACGGCCGAATGGTTTTAAGATGCTATTTACGCGGCCTCCCAGAAGTCCGGGTTGCATGGTAATGGTATTGCGGTCTGCACTTACATGGTATTTCTCCCAGCTCTTACCAGCAACGATAAGAACCGAATCGCTCAGGCTCTGGCCCGAAAGTGATGTACCGGCAGCACGAAACGTAAAGGGAATATGATGATTATAGCAAGCTTTTACGATTTGTGAAACTTCTTTCTCATTGTCTGAACGTATGACAATACGTGGCGTTAACCGGTAAAAACTGGCGTCTGTACCCCACGCAAGTGTACGTAATTCATCGGTATATATTCGTTCAGAGGGGAGAAACAACTTGAGTTCTTGTAAAAGTTGTTCGTAATTTTTAGAATCAATCATAATGCTTTTCGCTTCAAATCATTCCAAAATTACACAAAATAGCCAAAATGTGCAAGAATAAAGACGAACTTTTTATATAGTTTTTTGCTGGTTTTTGAATGGAAATCACAATGTTTCCAAACACAAACATTTTTCATTTCGAACAGGAAAATATTGCTTTTTAAATGAAAGTATTTATAGGCCGGACCGAAAAAGAATTTGCAGGCGGACAAAAAAAGTTCCTCCCTAAAATGGAAAACATTTTAGGGAGGAACGTAAAGACTTTGTCTTAATGACGGTAATATGCTAATTTTTAAACGAATGGACAGGGGCTGGAATACGTCCTCTGCGGTCAACGAAACGCTGACTCGAAAAACTGTTCACCGGCATGATGGGAGCCTTACCCAATAATCCACCCCATTCAATGCTCTCACCTACGTTCTTTCCAATCACGGGGATGATACGAACAGCCGTTGTTTTCTGGTTAATCATACCAATAGCGGCCTCGTCTGCAATAAGTCCTGCTATCGTGGTTGCAGGGGTATCGCCAGGTATTGCAATCATATCCAGACCAACAGAACATACACATGTCATGGCCTCAAGCTTTTCAAGGGTAAGCGCTCCTGTCGTAACGGCATCAATCATACCCTGATCTTCGCTCACGGGAATGAAAGCACCTGACAGTCCTCCCACGTAAGAGCTGGCCATAATACCGCCTTTTTTCACTTGGTCATTGAGCATAGCGAGAGCCGCTGTTGTACCAGGCGCTCCGGGATGCTCTACACCAATACACTTCAAAATGTCGGCAACCGAGTCGCCTACTGCAGGAGTAGGGGCCAAAGATAAGTCGATTATGCCGAAAGGAACGCCTAAACGTCTGCTTGCCTCGCGTGCAACGAACTGTCCAACACGTGTAATTTTGAACGCGGTTTTTTTGATAGTTTCGCATAAAAGTTCAAAATTGGCTTCGCCATTCTTGTCTTTACTTTCTTCGCGTGCTTTGCGATCCATCTCCTCTAAGGCATATTTCACAACGCCCGGACCCGATACTCCCACATTAATTATGGTGTCAGCTTCGCTCACTCCATGAAAAGCGCCTGCCATAAATGGGTTATCATCAGGTGCGTTACAGAAGACAACAAGCTTTGCAGGCCCTATACACGCTTTGTCACGAGTGGCTTCTGCTGTAGCTTTTATGATGTCACCCATCAGTCTTACTGCATTCATGTTGATACCATTCTTAGTGGAGCCAACGTTCACGCTCGAACAAACCAGGTCGGTAGATGCCAATGCTTCAGGGATAGAACGTATTAAAAGCTCATCACTTGGCGTCATTCCCTTTGATACAAGAGCCGAAAAACCGCCCAGAAAATTTACGCCAACGGCAGCTGCCGCTTTATCAAGCGTTCGCGCAATCTGTACATAGTCGGCGGTGGTATGGCAACAAGTGGCTCCTACAAGGCTTACGGGGGTTACACTGATACGCTTATGAACAATAGGAACTCCTATCTCACGGCTTATCTCTTCGCCCGTAGCTACAAGGTCTTTGGCGCATGTTGTTATCTTATTATATATTTTATCGCAGCAGGTTTTAAGGTCAGTGTCGGCACAATCAAGCAGGCTTATACCCATGGTAATGGTGCGTACATCGAGGTTTTCCTGCTCAACCATGTGGTTGGTCTCTAATACTTCGGATGGCGTTATCATATACGGTGCATTTTATCAAAGATGTCTTCTAACTGAATTTTTGCCTGTACGCCTTTTGCGTTACCCACAGCCTGTAACTCGTTGCTTAGTGTTTCGAAGTTCTTGGTGGCCTTACTAAGGTCAACAATCATCATCATATTAAAGAATTCCTGTACGATGGTTTGGCTGATATCAAGGATATTGATTCCGTTATCTGCAAGATAGGTACACACTTGGGCAATGATTCCTGAGGTGTCTTTGCCCACTACTGTAATAATTGCTCTTGTCATCGTTTAAGCTTTATAGAATTATGTTTCATTATGTGCAAAGATACAATTATATTCTTAAATTGCTTTGGCCTTATTATAAAAATATTTTCACATGTTTTTGCGGAGATAAAGCGTACTTCCGTATGATTTTAAAATAAGGTAGTTCGTATAGAATTATATAGTATTAAGCGTGTAAAGCCGAATATTCTCTTTCTTTTTATTAAATTTGCAAGCATTAAAAATTAAAGTAAAAGAATAAGATGGAGCAAACTCAATCAAAATTATGGCGAACCGTTAAGTGGTATTTCAACGCATTACCCGATAAGGAAGACGAGGCCCAGACGATAGAACAGATTAGCAGTGGTGTAGTTTTCAATGGTGCAAACCTATGGGTTCTTATCCTTGCTATTTTCATAGCGTCGTTAGGTTTGAACGTCAATTCAACGGCAGTTATTATAGGTGCCATGCTCATTTCACCATTAATGGGTCCTATTATCGGCATGGGACTGGCTGTTGGTATTAGTGATTTAGACTTGTTAAAACGCTCAGCTAAGAACTATTTGGTAGCAACGGTTATCAGTGTACTTACAGCAGCTATTTACTTTTCGCTGTCGCCTATTACCGAAGCGCGCTCAGAGCTTTTGGCTCGCACCTCTCCAACACTCTACGATGTGCTTATAGCCTTGTTTGGTGGCGCTGCAGGAATTCTGGCATTGGCCACAAAGGGTAAGGGAAATGTGTTGCCGGGTGTGGCTATTGCTACCGCACTGATGCCACCATTGTGTACAGCGGGTTACGGGTTGGCTGTAGGACAGGCCAGTTTCTTTTTTGGTGCCATCTATCTTTTCTTTATTAATACTGTGTTTATCGCGCTGGCAACCTATGTAGGTGTCAGAATGATGCACTTCCGAAGCCGTCAGTTTGTTGAGGCTGCAAGGTTAAAAAAGGTGCGTATGTACATCATGTTAATAACGGTTGCAACCTTATTACCAGCCACGTATATGACGGTACAGATTATTAAAGACAGCATACGCGACAACAATACCAACAGTTTCGTGAAGAACGAATTGTCGGTAAAGGGTACTCAAATACTCTCTCAGAGTCGTGATGATGCGAAACAAGTCATTAAGATTGTTTCGATTGGGAAACTGATTTCCAAAGATGTGATAACCCGTGCGCAAAAACAACTACCCATGTATAGCTTGGGAGGATATCGTTTGCACGTAATACAGGGTTATGAAAGCGATAGTCTTTTATTAACTGATACGAGCATGGGCGTATCTGCGCAGTCGGCTAACACTACTAAAAAACAGCTGATAGAACAGGTAGCCCAAATGCAAACACTTCAGAACGATTTAGCTAAATATACACGCTATGAGAAATTAAGCGGCCAAATTTCGGCAGAACTAAAGGCTATTAGCCCTCAAGTGCGCAGTATTATATTGGCTCCTGTACAAGAAACAAGCACAGATAGCGTTCATGCAAAGCGTTATGTCATTGCGGTTTTATCGTATAATGGTCGTATGTCGAAAGCTGAATATGTGCGTTTACAGCAATGGTTAAAAGCTCGTTCTGAGGCTGATAGCTTGCGTCTTTTAGTTCCATAATAAATCTGATTATAAAAGAATATTCCCGTTTTGACATTCAAAACGGGAATATTTTATTTAGCGTGCCTTCGACTCAATCCAGCTTCCGATGATCCAAAGTAGGTTATTCCATGCACGAGTGCTTACGGGTTCGGTGGGGAAGTCAAGCTTCAAGCCCACAGAAATATTGCTGCGTATCCATGTATTTCTTTTGTTTGATGTTTGGTTTACCAGCGGTCCGTCAATGTAAGTAACGTCATAACGGTTATGCCCCCAAAGGCCAAAGCGGTATTCGTAGTCAATACACAGTGACAGCGTACTTAGCAAATGTATATCGATACCTATTTGAGGATAGAAACTTAAGCCCGGACACTGCACGTCCCAGGCCATTTTAAACTTACGGCCAGGGTAAGCTTGCTGGGCCGTAAACACTCCGTTGCCAACAGTTTTACCCAAGTTAAGGAAGTTGGTTTGTACAAGAGCACCGATATGTGGCTGCACAATCCATTTCAAAGGAAAGAAGTAATATTTTATCCCTCCTTCGATACCAGCCATGTTTATGTGTTTAAAGCCGATGCCATTAGCCGCATCAGTCATCATACCGATGCTTTCAAGGTAAAGCCCTCCTGTAAGTACAAACCGGTTGGAAAGATAGTAATCACCAGTGATGTGGAACGTATTTCCTTCGTCATCGTTCAGGTAAAACGGTTGGTTGTTAGGCGAATTGTCATTAATAGTAATGCCTCCCACGCGTGCAGATATGGCCCAACGAATTGAATCTCTTTCATTTTGTGCCATGATAGAGGTTGAATACAAACTTAATAATAAGCTGATGATGAAGGAAAACGTTTTCATATTATAGGATTTTTTTTCTATCTGGATGATGCGATTGCATAGAAAAATACGAATGATTTGAAGTTTGTGTTAAGGTTCGAGGTATTGAACGTCGATGGCCCAATGCCATTTATCAAAGTAGAGATTACCGCCATACCATTCAACTTCTCCTCTTTGAAAGTCGACAGTTTCGGAGCGTGGAAACTTTTTTGCAGGGTAAAGGTTGCGTGAAAAGTCGTTGTTTACGACCATTCGCCAGCTATCTATACCTCCAAGAAAGAAATAGCGTATGGCCTCATCATTTGAAAAGTCCATGATTCCAAACGACTGATCTACCGGAACCCAGCCCGGACCTTCAAAATAAATTTCGCACCAGTCGTGTAGATTCTGCTCATGTGGATGCATCATGAAGCCGCTCTGAAAATGGCCTGGTATGCCTTTTGCACGACAAAGAGTAAGGAAAAGGAGAGTAACCTGGCCACAATCGCCATGCTTGTTATCAATAACGTATTCAGGGATATTGGGAATTGTACTATATTCGCGAGCTGAAGCCCATGGGAAATGGTCGTTGATATAGGTGAAAATGGCACGAGCCTGGAGTAACGGATTACTGATTCCGCGTGTGATACTGTCGGCAAGTTGTTGAAGACGTGGGGTCACAATAATGTGTTGACGTCGATTTTCGGTGAATTTACGGTAAGCAGCTGAATGCTTATTATATGGCTTTACATCGGATGGCTTTAGATTAAACCATGCTCCGCGAGTAGTGAATTCGAACTCTTCACTGAAAATGGTAGGCTGTCCTTTTTGCGCTTTATGTTCCATGTAAATGGATGAGTGGTCGCACGACATGGGAGAGCGTGTAAATTTATCCTGGCTTGTACTGATTAATTTTACATTTGTCTGGCGTTTAATATCTGTACGTGGGAAAGGCATCCAGCAGCGAAGCAGAGTGCCATCGGGTACAGCATCGGGATTTACAGTAATAGTATATCTTACACGTATGCGTTTAGGTTCTGCCAAATGGTCAGGACCTGAATTCTTAATTATGGCCGGGATATTTACAATATCATCTGTCATAGCCCCGCTATCACCTACTTTGCTGACTCCTGCCTTAATATCACGACATGCCTTATCAATACGAAAGAGGTTAGGACCGGCACTATGGAAATAATGTTTCTTACCATTTATAAAGTAAGTTTCAAGTGCACCGCTCTGTTCCCACGCTTCCATCAAACTGTCTGTTACGTCTGGAATATAACGTTTAATGTAGTTTTTTACTTCTTCGTGTGTCTTATTAAAGTCTATTGCTATACGGTTTTGCCTGTCCTTATGCCAGCCATGCGGGTGCTGGGCATGAAGCGGTAAAACCATAATTATGGTGAAAAGAAAAGCGATAAAGAAAGAAAACGCACTATTGGGTTGGTTATTCAAGATAGGGATAATAGAATTAAGAATACTTTTTTCTGACTTTTTTTGATTTTTCATAAAGGTTTTCGGGTTAAGTTCTATTATATTCTCAGATGATGTTCTTTCCTGTTTTTATAATCATAGAAAAGAACATCATGCAGAAAACATACTTATTTTAATGTAACTCCAATTCCTGGAGAGTCGGGCAACGTTATTTTACCCTTAACCACTTGCATACCTTTGAAGCGGTCGTTTGAGATAAGCAGGTTGCCGTCGAGGTCGGCAAAGTCGACCGCTGGTGCCAATTGTGCTGCGGCAGATATGGCGCATGATGTTTCCGTCATGCAGCCTATCATGACCTTTAAGCCTCTTGCACGTGCGTAATTAAGCATTTTCCAGGCTTCACGCATACCAGTACACTTCATCAATTTGATATTAATTCCAGAATAAGCATTCTCTATTGCCCTGATGTCTTTTAGGCGTTGGATAGCTTCGTCGGCAAATATGGGCAGCGGTGAATGTTCGGTAACCCATGCTGTTTCGTCTATCATATTCTTGGGCATAGGTTGTTCAACCATGACAATACCCTTTTCTTTGAGCCAGAATATCATATCAAGGGCTTGCTGTTTGTCAGTCCATCCCTGATTAACATCTACTGCAATAGGCAAATCGGTTACAGAACGTATCGTTTCAATCATCTCCTTGTCATTATCACGACCCAATTTTACTTTGAGAATATTGAAGCGATCTGCACATTCGCGTGTTTTTTGTTTTACGACATCAGCCGTATCAATTCCAATGGTAAAAGTGGTAGAAGGAGCCTTTGATGCTGTTAATCCCCATATCTTGTACCAGGGAGCGCCGAGGAGCTTGCCCACAAGGTCGTGTAATGCAATATCAATTGCAGCTTTTGCAGCACTATCGTTAGGAGAGAGACTATCTACATAAGTAAGAATATCTTCAATACGGAACGGATCAGTAAACTGCTCAAGATTTACTTTACTTAAAAAATTAGTTACTGATTCTACCGTTTGTCCAAGGTATTGTGGCATAGAGGCCTCTCCGTATCCAGTTATGCCTTCGTAAGTTAACTCAACCTGGACATCGGGTGTCGTGGTGCGTGAATACGTAGCAACGGTGAAGACATGACGTAATTTTAGCTCGTAAGGGAAAAAGCGTAAGTGTAAACGGCCGTCGCCTTTGCCCTTACGATTTATATTAACTGATGGCATGGTAAATTTTTCAATGGCTTTTACACCTGTTGTTGTAAGTGCAGCTCCAGCGGCTGCCAATGTAGCTTTCTTTATAAAATCGCGTCGAGAAGACATAGTTGTTTTGTAATAGGAGTTAAAGAAAAAAGTAGAAATATTAAGATGTAAGAATATTACCTGTCTGTTTACACCTTAATTTACTTATAGAAAGGGTTGTTGTCAGTGGTCATTAAATGGGCTTGTTTATTGATAAAGGGTAAAACACGCTGCGCCCATAACAAACGCCCTAAGTTATAGGCATCGTAATCGACATCTGATGGTATGAAGCTGGCCTCACGAACCCGTCCCAAAGAATGAATGAAGCGTCCGTTTCCGATATAGAATCCTACATGTGAGACACGTGCTGGCTTATCGTTTGTAGCCTGAGTACCAAAGAATAGTAGATCGCCTGGCTGTAAATTGCTGTAATCAGGAGCTATATCTAAATGAGTCCCTTCGATGGCCATCTGTGAAGCATTACGCGGTATGATGATGTCGTGTTGGAGTAGCGTAGTTCGAACAAAACCACTACAGTCGACCCCTTTTGTACTTGTTCCACCCCACATATAGGGAATACCTGTTAAGGTTCGAGCAGTATTCAGAATGTCTTGTATGCCATTTTTCAGATTTTTACGCCAATGGTTTAGTTCGTCAGCTTTTGTACGCAGTACATATCCTTGCCTGCCATCGGGTGTTTGTACGTGGTAAAAAATCCCCTTGGTTCCGAGTAACTTAAGTCGGTTAGAAGCAACAATATCACAAATTGTAGCAGACTGTGTGTCAGGTTTTGAATAGACAAAGCCGTAAATAGCAGTAACAATGACCAAAGGACCGTTGTTCCATGCGGAGAGATCATTACGGCTTATTTCTGTTACAGATGAAGGATGAACCCATGACTTATATCCTTCAGGAGTTTCAACTTGCCACCAGTCTTGTTTTTGTAGGATATGCAGAGGCATTCCCATAAGCCCTTGTGATTCCATACCGGCATCGTAATCACCCTCATTACGAAGATTACATACAGAAACATTGAATAATCCCCAGCCTTTATCGGATGTTGTTGTATCCTGGGCACATGTGTTTTGTGGGACGAACATGCAAGTAACTGCAAACGCTGTCATTTTTAAAATAGAAAGAATACGTATAGGTAACATTCTCAATATAATTCCTTAATAGTATGACAAAAATACGCATTTTGTTTTATATTGCAAAAATTCTGATATTATTTTTATATAGGTTTGGTACAATATGGTTCAATATTCGTTATTTAAAAAAGGATTTAATATCATATTTTAGGATGTATTACAGGATATAATAAATAACAATGTATATAAAACAAAGTGTTAAACAAGTGTTAATTATTTGGCTTTGTAATATTTTTGTGACATATTTTTCTATCTTTGCAACCGCTTTTTAGAAAACACAATATAAGTGCATATTGATGTTTACGAAATAAAAGTGAGGGTGGTTACCAGAGTGGCCAAATGGGGCAGACTGTAAATCTGCTGGCTCTTGCCTTCGGTGGTTCGAATCCATCACCACCCACATTAAGTAATTTTAGAAATGTTTTAAACGGGTGCGTATTTCAATGCGTATCCGTTTTTATTTTATGGCTGTTTTAGTTGAAATGGGAAAATAGAAATGTATAAATGTTTGATTTATGTTTCATAATAATTACCTTTGTAGTATTATTAACGGTAGACATAACAGAATAAAGTGAAGTATCGTATGAAACAACGTATCACTTTCGTGGATTATATAAGAACAATAGCGTGTTTTTGGGTAATGTTAGTTCACGCCAGTGAGAATTTCTACATTTATAATGATACATCATCGGTACTTGCCAATAATGCAAACAGGTTTTGGGTGGCTTTTTATGATGGTGGTATTGCACGTACATGTGTACCCTTGTTTATTATTGTTTCGTCATACCTTTTGGTGCCTGTAAGGTCTGATGTAACAATGTCAGCTTTTTATAAACATCGTTTTCTACGTATATTGCCACCGTTTATCTTATTTTTGATTCTGTATAGCGTTCTGCCGGCCTTATGGGGGGAACGCACATGGTATGAAACGGTCAACGTGCTTGCAATGACGCCATTGAATTTTCCTGTTAACGCCGGGCATCTTTGGTTTATGTACCCTTTAATTAGCTTATATTTGATTATACCAATAGTATCTCCCTGGTTGGAGAAGGTGTCGGCAAAAGATGAACGAATATTCCTGGGGTTCTTTACTTTTACTACTTTCTTACCGTGGATTCACCGCTTTGTCTCACCCAATATTTTTGGAGAAGCCTTGTGGAATGATTTCGGGGCCTTTTGGTACTGCTCGGGATACCTGGGGTATTTGGTGCTTGCTCATTATATACGGTATCATATTAGTTGGAGGCGATCGCGGCGTTTGTGTATAGGAACAGCTTGTTTTGTTCTGGGTTCAGCTTTTACAGCCTGGTCCTTTTGGTGGAAAGGAGTACCGGGTGTAATGCTTCCTTCTATGGAATTAGAGTGGGGATGGGAGTTTTGTACTCCTAACTTATTGCTGTCTACTTTTGGTATATTCCTTGTTTTTAGCTGTATAAAGGGTAAAACTCCTCGCTTTGTATCAGAGGTAAGTAAGCTATCTTTCGGTATGTATTTGATGCACATGTTTTTTTTAAGTCCAATATCTCGGTTCGTTATTGGTGTTGATGTAGCACATCCCTTACTACCCGTTGAAATCGCAATACCCGTAATTGCAGTATTAACTTACTTATGTTGTATTGTAACAACGAAACTATTATCGTATCTTCCTGCTGCTGAATACATGGTAGGATATAGTAGTTTGGAAAAATAAAATATGAAGTTGTATTTTTACTATTATTATTTATAAATAAAGAGTGGGGCTATAAATGCCATCATATTGTAACAAAGAAAAATATAAATGAATAAAATTCCTCGTTTGGCGGCCCTTCTTGTGCTTGCCGTTGCTACTCTAAATGCTTGGAGTATGCATTATAGTTATACCTTTGATGGTAATGAATTTAGTGCTTCTGGCCAGACTATATCTTTGGGTACTGTTAATTGGACATTAACAACTGATGGTGGTTATTTTGGTGGAAGCGCAGCAAAAGGGTGCCAGATAGGTTCATCGAAAAAGCCGGCACGTACACTTAAGTTAGTATCATCGGGTATAACGGGTAATATTAATACTGTAAAGGTAACGACAAGTGGAGCTAATGGTATTAATGCAACGTTGTCTGTAAGTGCCGGTTCTACAACAATGGGAGCACCTTTGGCCGTAAAATCATCATCTACGGAACTAATATTTACCGGTAATGCCACAGGTGAGGTTACTTTAAATTATCAGCAGACGTCTTCAAAGGCATTGTATATTAGTAAAATTGAGATTCAAACGGATAGCTCTCAGACACCCCAGCCACAGGTTATCCCTACGGTAACATCAATATCTGGTTTCCTTGTACAGCCATCAGGTAGTGAGGTTCGTCTTTATTTTCCAGAGGCCACTGATGCCCGCGTAACTTTTGTTAATGGGCAAGATGCCTATATTCGTGATGCTACGGGTGCTTTGGTTCTGAAGGGTTTTGTAAAGAAAGGTTCAATGGTATATAATCAACATCTTGCGGGTTATATTACGGGACGACGTTCTTCTGAGGGGAATATGCCTATAATGGAGGCTACTGAACATTCGACATTGACTCGACTAATTGTGGCAGACCCTGTTGAAGAGGATAATGTAGAGCCACTTGGTATCAAGGTTTCGCAACTCTCACAGCATTATGCAGACTGGGTTACTATTTCAAATATGACCATGACTGACACAGCTGTGGGGCAGGATGAAACAGGTAATGTACGATTGGTGAATGTGTTTAACCAGCATGGTTATCAGATTCCAGTAGTAGGTGATAGGGTAACTGTAACAGGAATAGTTGTTTCCACTGCAATGAATGATGACTTTCTGGGGCTTGCTGGAAATGTAGCAGAAGTAAGAAGTTACAATTCAACAGTTAATTTCTCTCAGGTTTATCCTATGATGACGACGGTTATACCTAATGCCATTGACATGATCAAGTTATCAAAAACGAATGATACTACAATATATGATATTGGAGGTAGGCGCGTAGTCGGGAAGAAGAGCCATTTACCTAAGGGAGTTTATATAATAGGTGGACGTAAAGTTATAATTAAATGAGAGTATTTATTGCTATGAAGAAATTTCTTGTATTATTTTTTACATTTTTACTTGCGGTTAGTGTAAATGCGCAGGATACCCATAAACTCAAAAGTATCAGTCTTACAACAGGTGTAAGTGTGAACTTTGAGAAAAATGAGATTGACAGTGTTATCATTATTCTTAATGATGCTGGTGATACACTTGGGGTTAAAGTTTATTGTAACAGTACAAAAGGAGAAAAGGATTTCTTGTACCGTTATGTTACGAATATGACATGGTGGGATACTAATACCAATGTTAACCCAATAGAAAATATCAATAAGAATAGTGCCGACGATTTGAAAAGAAATCGTGAGGGTTGGCGTTTAGAGTTTCCTCGCTTTTATCAAGGAACCAATAAAACATTTGAGGTCACACATTCAACAGTCGATTATGGCATCACATATTCGTTGGAATGGGATGGGACTTTAAAGGCTAACCGTTGGACTTGCTATGAACTTTATGCAGAGAATATGAAACGGAATGTTGGGCGTAGTAATGATTTTAAAGAAGATACAGCTATTCCGGCAGCTTATCGCTCAACACTTAGCGACTATCGTGGCTCTGGTTACAGTCGGGGACACTTGTGTCCTTCGAGTGATCGCCTGTGCTCAAGAGAGCAGAATTCACAAACATTTTTCCTGTCAAATATGCAGCCACAGATTCAAGATCACAATGGAGGAGTGTGGGCTGGCCTCGAAAATAAGGTGAGAGATTGGGCTGAACAATACGATACGCTATATGTAGTGAAGGCTGCAACTATTGATGCAGGCAATATTATGAAGTATACTTCATCAGGTCTTATTGTCCCAAAGTATTTTTATATGGCCCTCTTGGGCTATACAAAAGCCACAAATAGTTATCAGGCCGTAGGAATATGGTCACCACATGCTGGCGGTAGTACTACTGAATATATTTCTATTAAGGAATTGGAGAAGCGCACGGGAATTGACTTCTTCTGTAATTTACCTGATGAAATAGAGAAAAATGTAGAGTCGAATGTTGAGCGAGCGCGTTGGAATTAATACATGATTCCAGTGTAGCAATATTATTAGCATAAGTAAAAAGGACTTTGATAATCTTTAAATTAAGATTATCAAAGTCTTTTTGTTATGTGCAAATTTAGGTATGATAATTTTAGAATTTAGTAAAGCTCATAGCTTATTTGGTATTTGTATATCTAATTTTTAATCGTGACAGACTTTTGGAACTATTAACCTACTAATATGTTTATTACGCTATTTTTATAAGTTTGAATGTGTTATATCGTTTGTACAGATAAAGATTATTATCATACTTCGTAAATTCTTGTATTAAGATTAATTCCTTTATATCCGATATTATATAGCTATTCGTTGTTATTCTTAAGGTTCAATACCTTGATAAGGATGTTCTTATATAAAAGATCTTAAAGTATAATTTGTTGTTAAATAATCAACAATGTTTGTATTTAATGCTGTGAGAGAGCTTAGGTATCGTCATCTTTACGTAAACAGGATTCTCTTTCTATACTGATATGATTTAAAGAGACTGCCAATATATACACTTCATAATATTTCTTCCTCGTATGGAGATGGTATAATCGTTTAACTTGTTATGGATAGAAAAGATATGGCATTAAGCTCCGGTTTATATATAATATTTAATGTAATGTGCATCTTTTGTATCTGATGTTCATACTTTCTGAATCGATGTTTATTTTTGTTAGTGCGTATCTGATAGGTAGTTGTAGATGATATAGTCTAGATAAAAAGGAGTAGATTAAGGTTTTATTTTATTTGGTGATACCTGAACGAAAAATAAAACTTGCGAAGCAACACATCTGTTACTTCGCAAGTTATAAAATATTTTAGATTGGATAAGTTAAATGCTTAAAGCATTTATCCCCAATTTATTTTACGTAAACTACAGCCAAACGGTTAGAGGTTACACCCTTAACACCTTCGCCAGTAGATTTGTCAACAATAACACCGCGACCTTTGAGGTATTTTGCAACAACATCAGCACGAGCCTGTGACAGACGATCGTTCAAAACCTTAGGACCTTCAGGAGATGCACTACCTACAATCTCAACATGGCTACCAGCTGCGATATTGTCGAGACTCTTCTTATTAGCTGCAGTAAGAATTGACTTACCCTGTTGGAATGTTACGAAGTACAGATTCTCACAGCTAATAGATTTTTGCTCAGTTTTCTCAACAGGAACTTCCTTAACAACTTCAACTTCCTTAATAACTTCCTTAGGTTTAGCTGCTAACTGACTGCGAAGATCATTAATCTGAGCGTTCAGGTCATCAACACTAATCTTCTTGAAGTTGTGTGTGCCATTGCTTGTGAGGAACTTGTAGTTCAAACCAAGGAAGAGACCAACCTGAGCAGCACGACGATCAAAGTGGATTGCATCAATAGGACCATTAGTCAGGTTCCAGTAAACGGCTGGTTCAACATACAGTTGCCATGCTTTTTTTGCACCTAAATTCCATGCAAAGTCAAGGCTTGTCTTTGCTGTCAATTCATCGTCATCACCTACGTTAGGAGTCATTCTCAGGAACTTATCACCATAAAGATAACTGTAACCGATACCTGTCTCAGCAATTACTTCGAATGTTTTGTCTTCATTGTAACCGAGGAAAAGGTTTGTAAGATTAATGGTTCCGTTAAGACCAATGTTCATAATCTTTGCAAAAGTCTTTGCATGGAGGAAAGTCTTGTGCTCTGTGTCAACGCAGAAACCGTTGTCACCAAAACCTACTAAACCTTCAATGTTTGCACCAAAGACGGGAGAGAAGTTTTTACCGAGCTTGATGCCAGCTGTAGGATTGAGAGGGAATACGTGGTCAAAGGTCATAGGAGTAGTAACACCCCCCTTAACGCCTAAGTACCAGTTGTCAAGGAATTTTGCCTTTTGAAGACCTTCTTGCGCACTTGCGCCGTTGATGCCAGCGGCAAACAACGTGATAGCTAATAAAAGCTTTTTCATAATCTGTATTATCAAAATGTTATAAAAAAATAATATCGAATCGCTAATTGAAACTTTTACGACTGCAAAATTAAGTTGTTTTTTTAAACAAACAAATTTTTTTATGGAAATATCACATAAATTATGCTATTAAGTTTGTTTTCTTGATTTTAAATAACAATTTCAAATAAATATGCTATCTTTGTACCCGATATAAACTTGTTTTTGCAGTGTCTTTAAAGTAAAAGAAGCCATTCTTTTTTAAAAGATGAAAATAAAAAGCATCATATGTTAGAAAAAGATAGTAAAATTTTTGTGGCAGGCCATCATGGCCTCGTTGGTTCGGCTATTTGGAATAATCTTAAAAACAGGGGCTATAAGAATTTGATTGGTCGCTCACATGCCGAACTTGATTTAACGAATCAACTTGCGGTTAAACAATTTTTTGATATAGAACAGCCAGATGCTGTAATATTGGCTGCTGCTTTCGTAGGTGGAATTATGGCTAATTCGCTGTATAGAGCCGACTTTATCATGCAAAACATGAAAATGCAATGTAATGTTATCGAGCAGAGCTACCTTCATAAGGTTAAGAAATTGCTTTTTTTGGGGTCTACTTGCATATATCCAAAGAATGCTCCTCAGCCGATGAAGGAGGATGCTTTGCTGACTTCCCCGTTGGAATATACCAATGAGGAGTATGCTATTGCAAAAATAGCGGGTCTGAAAATGTGTGAGAGTTACAATCTTCAATATGGTACAAACTATATTGCAGTGATGCCTACGAACTTGTATGGGCCAAATGATAACTTTCATCTTGAAAATAGTCATGTCCTCCCGGCTATGATGCGTAAGGTTTATTTAGCAAAACTTATTCATGATAATAATTGGGAAGCTATTCGGATAGATATGGATAAACGTCCCATTAATCCAACTTCAAAATTAGCTGCACAAATAGGAGAAGGGAATGTAGACGGCAAAGAATCGAAAGAAAGAATTCTACAAGCACTTGCTTTTTACGGTATTGAAGATAATAAGGTTCTGTTATGGGGAGATGGTTCTCCGCTTCGTGAGTTCCTTTGGTCGGAGGATATGGCCGACGCTTCGGTCTATTTATTGCTGAATGTCGATTTTAAGGATATTATAGGCGTTGATAAATATTCTTCCGTATTTTATGGAGTTAAGACTGACGGTGAGGTAAATCGTAATAATTCAGAAGGGCGGGGTGGTGCAATTCCAAGTTTAGGAGAAATCAGGAATTGCCATATTAATATTGGAACAGGAAAGGAACTTACTATAAAATCTTTGGCTGAGTTGGTTGTGAAAACCGTAGGCTTTGAAGGAGAACTATGTTGGGATACAACGAAGCCGAACGGAACTCCTCGTAAGCTTATTGACGTGAGCAAACTTCACAGATTAGGATGGCAACACAAAATTGAAATAGAAGAAGGTGTTGAAAAGCTTTATGAGTGGTATCGCAATTCATTAAAACAATAATTTAAAACATTACTTTATATAATATTATGGATAAAGTAGCATTAATCACAGGTATTACGGGCCAGGATGGCAGCTATTTGGCAGAGTTCTTATTAGATAAAGGATATGATGTACACGGTATTATTCGCCGTTCATCAGTCGATTATCGTGAGCGAATTGCACATATTGAAGGCCGCCCCAAATTCCATCTTCATTATGGCGACCTTGGCGACTCCATGTCAATACTAAATGTTGTTAGTAAAGTTAGGCCGACCGAGATTTACAATCTTGCAGCGCAGAGCCATGTGCAGGTAAGTTTTGATTCACCAGAATTTACGGCAGATGTCGATGCAGTTGGTGTATTGCGCATTCTTGAAGCAGTTAGAGTGTGTGGCTTAACAGAAACCTGCCGCATTTATCAGGCTTCAACCTCTGAGCTTTATGGACGTGTAGAAGAAGTTCCACAGAATGAAAACACGCCATTCCATCCTTACAGCCCCTATGCCGTAGCCAAACAGTATGGGTTCTGGATAGTGAAAGAATATCGTGATGCCTATAATATGTTTGCATGTAATGGTATTCTTTTCAACCACGAAAGCGAGCGGAGAGGTGAGACTTTCGTCACACGTAAGATTACTCTTGCCGCTGCACGTATTAAGCAGGGTACGCAGGAAAAGCTTTATTTAGGAAATCTTTCCAGTCTTCGCGACTGGGGTTATGCCCGCGATTATGTGGAATGTATGTGGCTTATCCTGCAAAACAAGCGGCCTGATGACTTCGTAATAGCCACGGGCAAACAACATTCTGTACGCGAGTTTGCCACTTTAGCGTTCCATTATGTAGGTATTGAACTACGTTGGGAAGGTGAAGGTGCCGACGAAAAGGGTATTGATAAGGCAACAGGACGTGTACTTGTAGAAGTAAGTCCAGACTTTTACCGTCCAACCGACGTCGTAAATCTTTGGGGCGATCCAGCAAAAGCCAAAGCCGAGCTGGGCTGGAATCCTAATTCAACAAGCTTTGAAGAGTTAGTAAAATTAATGGTTGATTCAGATATGAAGAAGGTTGCAGCCGACGATGCCGCCGCAAAGGTACGGGTAAACCTTGAAGAATATCTTGAAAAAGGTATAGTAAAGTAGTGTTATTTAGGGAGTTATCCGGTTCCTTTATTTCAGAAAGACAAACAAGATATAGTCTTTATATATAAAGGTATATACGCTTTCCCCCAACAGGGAAAGCGTATTCTTTTTTATAACTGGTCGAGATCTTCAGCTGTTGTTTCCATAATAGCTGCCGCGAGACTGTCTGCGCTCTGAATAATACTGCATAAAGGATATTTCTGGCGGGCCGTATCGTAGTTGCGCTGATCCTCATACGAGTTCATGTTTATTCCCCATGCTCCCATGTGCCATCTTATCGCAAGCATCTCATCATCATGTAGTTCCAGTCCGCTACAAAGCAACATGATGACTGATTTCTCCCCATGCCCCATAGGAAAATCTTTGTATGATACCATGTAACCTTCTGAGTCTTCCCACTGTCCCAGCTTGTTCTTTCGCTTTTTTACCGTACGTTTGTAAATATCGGTTTTGCATACGTCATGTAAAAGTGTTGCAATGATAACGCTTTCACGTTTTACATTATTTACTCCCGAGGGGTCGAGAGTTTTCAATCCCTCCCAAATCATTAGTCCTGCCTTGCATACATTAAGACTGTGTTGGCAAAGTCCGCCTTGTATATTCAGGTGATGGCCCGATGAAGCAGGGGCTTCGAAGAATCCGTCTTTTTCGAGATCTTCTATAACATATTCTATTCCTTCACGTCCTGTTGAGCGTAATAGTGCTTCAAATTCCTGTTGATTCTTTTTGGTATCCATATTTAATATTATGGTTCTGTTTTGTTTGCAAAGATACTTATTGCAATGTTAATCTGCCCTAATAGGTTAAAACTTTTTTCCTATATATAGTTTTCATTCAATATTATTTCGTAATTTTGCACGCGATATAGTCCGTTGAGGCTCGTATAAGTGGTGATAACAGGTCATCCGCCTTGCGGAAAAACAGTTTATTAGTTAATAAAATGTACGCAATCGTAGAAATTAACGGTCAGCAGTTTAAGGCAGAAGCTGGTAAGAAGCTTTTTGTTCATCACATGAAAGATGTTGAAGCTGGTGCGACCGTTGAATTTGAAAAGGTTCTGCTTGTTGACAAAGAAGGAGCAGTAACCGTTGGTGCACCCGTCGTAAATGGTGCAAAAGTAGTAGCAGAAGTGGTGAAACCGCTCGTTAAAGGCGACAAGGTTGTTGTCTTTAAAATGAAGCGACGTAAGGATTACCGTGTAAAAAACGGTCATCGTGCACAGTTCACCGAGATTGAAGTTAAATCAGTTAACGCTTAAAACAAGGAGGTAATCAAATGGCTCACAAGAAAGGACAAACCAGTTCAAGAAACGGACGTGAATCAGCATCCCAGCGTTTAGGTGTAAAGATTTGGGGCGGTCAGAAGATTATTGCTGGCAATATCATTGTTCGTCAACGTGGTAACAAGCATTTCCCAGGCGAGAATGTTGCTCAGGGTAAGGACGATACCTTATATGCTCTTGCAGATGGTGTTGTCTACTTCCACAAGGGAGCTCGTAACAAGAGCACTGTATCTGTGCTGTCACCAGAAGCTTACGCCGAAAAGACTAAAAAGGCTGAGGCATAGCAAATAACAAAAAAACTTATTCCAAACAAACATAGAAGCCTGTTCCCTGCATAGGGAGCAGGCTTTCTACGTTATGGTAATACCCTGCATCCTATGTTTTATCCTATGTACAGGATAACGTTAAATAATACGTTAAGCGAAAGTAATACCTTGCATTCTATGTTTTATTCTGTGCGCCGGGTGTTTTTATGTGGTATAGGCAGGCTTGTAATAGTAGCACCCTGTCATTATAATTCTCTGTATTAATTAAACTTTCCAGTTTGTCTTTACAATGTAAATTTGAAAGCATTTCTATGATTAATATATAGTTTTTTACAGGTTTGTCTATTATTTTCTTATATATTATCATTATCTTTGCTTTATATAAAAGCTTACAAACAATGGAAATGAAGAATATTAATGCCAGTGTAAGGCGACAGGACAGGCTGTTAGATGACGAGCGTGCCATCGAACTTCTGCGCGAAAGTGAATATGGAGTACTTAGTATGGTGTCGGAAGGTGAGGGCTATGGCATCCCTGTCAACTATGTATGGGATGGTAAAAACAGCATCTTTATTCATTGTGCACCTGAAGGCCGCAAGCTGAAGGCTATCCGGGAAAATCCCAATGTGTCACTTTGTATTATAGGAAACGTCCATCTTTTGCCAAAGAACTTCACTACTGAATATGAGAGTGCCATCTTCTTTGGTAAGGCACGGATAGATTTAACTGATGATGAGAAAATGGATGCGTTGCACCTTCTTATTGATAAACTTTCACCCGAGTTTAAGGAACTTGGCGATATTTATGCGCACAAGAGCTTTCATCGGGTTGAAATTATTCGCGTAGACCTTACCACTTTCAGTGGAAAGCGAAAGAAACTCAAGAAAGCTCCTGTTTACTAAACGGGGCTTTCTACTTCTCAATATGATGCCTTAACCTTTTTATTCAATGCTTATATGCTAAAAAAACTGTTTGTTTTATGGGTTTTGCTTACCATGTTATTTGATGCAAAAGCCCAGACCATGCAAGAGTTCGCAAAGACGCCGCAAGGGCTTTCACTCACCGCACCCTGTATTTCCTATCGTGATTATTGTGCCTCGCTGTCGTTTTCGGCTGATAAAAAGCAGGTGTTACTATTGCAAAGAACTGCAGGAAAGGACGGGAAAATTGACGAAAAGGGACTAATGTCGCTCTATCATCAGGGCGATACTGTGCCACTATGGACCAAGCCATGCAAGGTGCAAACTACCCTTTCAGTGGGTAGTTCGGTGCTTAATATTCCCCTAAGGTTCCAGACTCGCATCACGCCCTACGGCATTTTAATGCCTAATGGTTCAAAATATACGATGTTGGGTATGGACGGAACCACAAAGAAATGGGAGCAAAAGCTTTATCCTGTTGCTGTCTTCGACTCGTTAGATGTCATCGTTGGCTACACGTCGGCAGTGTCGAATAAGCTGATGGGTATCCGCTTAAGCACGGGAGAGAAGCTTTGGGAGGCCAAGTCGGCGCACTCCTTATGCTGGGGATGGAAGCGAATGACGATGGCAGGCGATTCGCTGATGGTTGTCGTGAACGACCGTGTAGACTTTATTCATCCGCTCATGGGCCTTCAAGGGCAGTTCAAGGCGCACACGGGGCTGTCGCAAACAGGCAAGAGTCTGCTCATGGCTTTTGCCGCAGGTCTTGCCTTTGGCGCCGTAGGCATGGTAGCCGGATATTATCCTTATTATATCCCTGGCATTGACGGCAATGCCATTACTGCTACATCATCGTCAGTTTTATACGATAAGGGGCGGTGCTTCGTGTCGGATCGTGACAGCATTTATTGCCTTTCCACGACGGGAAAAGCTATGTGGAGCCGTGCGCTTCCCAAGCGTGAGGCTGGCAATGCAGCACTTAAAGTGCAGGGCGATACGCTGATTATGCTGAACTATGCTTTCGGTTTGCAGGGCGGACACAAGATGAAAGCCGTAGGCCGTCCGTTTGTAGCGGCTTTCAATAAGGCAACGGGCGAGCAGCTTTACCTACGTTATCTGACGGAGGATTCGAAAGCAATGGTTGAAGGTTCGCACATAGGCGCATCGTCTGCCTTTCTGATGGTGGCCGACCGTATGGCGTATAAGCCTTTCGCCGACAGCACCATGACGGTGCGTCCGTGGAACACAAAGGCTTACGGTGAGCTTGGATGGCTGCCCAGCGACACCGTTTACACCTTCCGTCAAAACGATGAAGACCTTACGCCGCTGTTCTCAAACGATTCGGTTTGCGTCGTGCAGACATCCAAAGGCCTGCTGAAAGTGGTAGACCGTCAGCTGAATATTATTGACGATTATCAGGCCGGGAACCTTTATTTCAAGTTTATTCCCTGCGGCTCCTGCTTGGTAGTATATAACAAAATAGTGGGAAAGGACAGCGATTACTGGATTATTCGCCGTGACGGTACGGGCGTAGCCCATATTGATGTGCCCGTCAACAAGATGCTTTCCCGCGACAACACATTGTACATTCTGTCATCGGATAAAATATTTACTGTTGACACCACCCGCCTTTAACTTTCAAAACGTATTATCTTATGAAAAAAATCTTGTCAATTTTCCTATGTATTGTATTTCCCATTGCATCAAATGCCCAGGACATTTTCGAAAGCGCCGAGCACCCTTACCGCCCACAAAGTACGTATGGAAGTTATGTAAAGCCTGGCGTTCACCCTTATTTACGCACAGGCGTATCGTGCAACGACTATACCTCAATGCAGGTACGGGGCATTAAAAGCGTCTGGGGCTTCGCAGCTGAAGCCGGTGTTGACTTTTTCTTTACCGACACATACTTTGGCATTAAGCCTGCCTTGCGCTATATTACAAAGGGTGCAAAGGCGTCGTGGACGCAAGGAGATCCCGCCAATACCAAAATATACCAGCAGACGTTAGAGCTTCCTCTCGATGTGACAGTGAACTTCAGGCTCAGCGATGACGCCACTTTTCAGGTGGGAATGGGGCCGTATTTCGCCTACGGCATGGGCGGAACTACTTATTATGACAACCGTTCGTATGCCACGTTCGGTGGTATGGGCACGATGGAAATAAGGGAATTCGACGTGGGTTGCGGTCTGGTTTGTTCGGCCGTGTACCGTCATTTTACAGCAACTTTGGGTGCCGAGGCGGGCTTTATACCCGTTCGCAGTGGTTATGCAGGTCAGGACGAACACGGAAAAAACGTGCAATGGCCGCGCAACCGTTCTTTTTATCTGATGCTTGGCTACGAGTTTTAACGCCTGTTGTCAGTAAAAGAACCCATCCATAATATAAATGAGGGAAGTACACATTCGTGTTCTTCCCTCATTATTTTATCGCGTAATGTTCAACTTAACGCTTAACCTATTTCTATGCGATGTTGTGGTTCGTCATGTTTTTGCTCTATTTTGGGTAAGTTGATGCGTAGAACGCCATTTTCAACCTTGGCTGAAATCTTGTCGTGGTCAACGTCATCGGGCAGGGCGTAGCTCTGTTCGTAGTTGCTGTAATTAAACTCACGGCGCAGATAATGCTCCTTTTTGTTATCGTCCCTGTGCTCAAACTTGGCCTCAATCTTTACACAAAGATTCCCGTCATTGTCAATATCTATGCGGCAATACTCCTTTTTTAGTCCGGGAGCAGCCACTTCCATTTCATAACTTTTTTCAGTTTCCTTTACATTTACGGCTGGAGCGGTAGCGTTTAAACGTGGCATCCACTCGGTATTGAGAAAGTCGTCAAACAAGTTCGACATCCAATTGTTGTTTCTTTTTGCTAACATCATATTCTTTACCTCCTGATATTCTGTCTTATATTTTATTTGTTTGTTATCTGAATAATCAAAGCCTTTTGAACTTCTTAAATTCACTTTCCCTGTACACAAAGTGTGTGCCGTATGAAATTCATGATTTTATATATGCCAGAGTGTCTTAATGTGATGCCAGAATGGCATTGTAAAATATCTTTATATTCATTCTAAGGTATTTGGCTGTACATCATCATGTTTTTATCAATATAACGTATTGATGGGATATTAAGGATGCAACAGTTCCTGTGTTTGGGCGTGGTATTCGTTGTGTGGCGGCCGTCAACAGCACTGTTGACGGCCGTCACACTATGCGTTCGACGGCCGCCGTACGCGCTGCTGACGGCCGCCGAACGATGAGCTTTATTGCATAATGCCATGACTTTGTGGTAATAAGTGATGAGCCTTTATGAAGTTATTTTCCTGTTATACAGGCGTCAGGCATGGCAGTTATGATTTATACCTTAATGCCGGCACGTTAAAAACAGACCGAAAGGTTTATTTGTCATAATTTGTTTTGCCCCATTGCCGATATTTTATTATTTTTGCATGAAATATATCTAAACTTATAACAGTATGCGAGTAATTATAGAACAAGATTACGATCGCCTTTCAAAATGGGCTGCAAATCATGTAATTGAACGTATCAACGCTTTTAAACCTACGGCCGAGCGTCCTTTTGTGCTTGGACTTCCTACGGGTAGTTCGCCCGAAGGTATGTATGCCGAGCTGGTAAAGGCTTATAAAGAAGGACGTGTAAGCTTTAAATATGTGCTGACGTTTAATATGGACGAATATGTGGGTTTACCCGAAAGCCATCCCGAAAGCTATCATAGTTTTATGGCCCGTAACCTGTTCGACCATATCGATTGCCCTAAGGAGAATATCCATATCCTGAACGGTAATGCTAAGGATTTGGAGGCTGAGTGTGCTCACTACGAGCAGATGATTCGCGAAGCAGGTGGTATCGACCTGTTTATTGGCGGCATAGGTCCTGACGGTCATATCGCTTTTAATGAGCCTTTCTCAAGTCTGGTAAGTCGCACACGCATTAAAACGCTGACTACTGATACAATTATTGCCAACAGTCGTTTCTTTGATAACGATGTCAATAAAGTGCCCAAGCACGCACTTACGGTTGGTGTGGGCACTGTAATGGATGCCCGTGAGGTAATGATTCTGGTGAACGGCCATCACAAGAGCCGCGCATTGCAGGCTGCCGTAGAGGGTGCTGTAACACAGGCATGGACCATAAGTGCTCTGCAACAGCATGCACACAGTGTTATTGTAGCCGATGAACCAGCATGCGATGAATTGAAAGTGAGCACCTATCGCTATTTCAAGGATATTGAAAAAGATAATATCTAATTAAGTTCTTTTGTATAAAAGGGGAAAGCGCATGGCGGTGTTTTCCCCTTTCTTTGTCTTTACCTGTTACCTTTATGACGAATAATGCCGTCCTGTTATGGACTCCTGATGAAACCCAGCAAGCTATT
Source organism: Prevotellaceae bacterium (assembly GCA_015256945.1). Taxonomy (GTDB): domain Bacteria; phylum Bacteroidota; class Bacteroidia; order Bacteroidales; family Bacteroidaceae; genus Prevotella. The sequence continues at coordinate 39,367 of JABZLB010000010.1, forward strand.
ATCAACCTGCATAGCGGTTGTCATTTAGTGCTTGCGCCTCCTGGTTGTGGCAAGACACAAATATTGGCCGAACGTATTTGCCTTGCCCTGAAGCAGGGGCGTAAGGCTGAAGATATGCTGTGCCTGACATTTACCAACCGTGCTGCCCGCGGTATGCGCGAGCGTATAGAGCGGCAGGTTGCTGACCGTACGGCCGAAGACATATTCGTGGGTAACGTGCACCGCTTCTGTTCACGTTATCTTTACGACAACCATGTGGTAGCAGCCGACAGTGCTATCATCGACGACGATACAGTAATCAGCATTATAGCCATGTACCTTAATGAAGACGAGCAGCGTGTTAATGCCGATTTTGACAGAAGAAGGGCTTATAGCCAGGTGATGTTTTTTTCGCATTTGATGTATGAGCTGAAGCATAATTTCCCCAGAGAGCTGCGTACACATCCCGAGTGTATGACGCGGGACGATGTAGCTGTATTGCGTGAATTATGCCGCCTTCAGGGCAAAACGTTTGGCGTTGAGGCTGTTTGTGATATTTATGAACACAACGATTTCTATACCGATTTGTCGTTTTCGCCCGACTTTCAGCCTCAGCTGCGTCATCAGGCACAGGATACTCTGTACAAGATGAGGTATGCACATGCCTACGAAGCTTACAAAAGACAGAACAGTTTACTCGATTTTGAAGACCTTCTGCAATATACCTATACCACGCTCGTACAATGTAAAGACAGCAAACATTACAGCTGGATACAAATTGATGAGGTGCAGGACCTGAACCGTTTGCAGCTGGCTATTATCGATAAATTGTGGGGCAGGGCAGATGGGGCTGATGATAGGGCTGCCCCATTATGTAGTTCTAACGATACTTCTTCGGCACCGGTTATGATGTATCTGGGTGATGAGCAGCAGGCTATATTCTCGTTTATGGGAGCAAAAATGGCTACTTTGGAACTGCTTAAAACACGTTGTACAGGAAATGTACACCATTTAGGTATAAACCACAGGTCGCCACGGGCGCTTGTTAATTTGTTGAATACGTATGCCATACAGCAGCTGGGCTCTGACAAAGAGCTGCTCCCGGTGCCTGCCGGCGATGCGGAAGAGGGATGTGAAGACGACTTTGCACTTGTAGCTTCGGCAGATATTATAGCTGAATATCGTGATGTAGCCGAGCATGCACGACGTCTTTATGAACAGTTTACCGATCAGACAACAGCTGTTATTGTCAATTCCAATCAGGATGCCGACCGTGTCAGTGAAATGCTGACGGCCATCGGATGCGATCATTTCAAAGTTTCAGGCTCCGATTTATTTGCTGCTCCCGAGATAAAACTGCTGTTGGCACATATTGGTGTACTTGGTAGCGAACATAATTTTCTGGCCTGGTCCAGAATCATGCAAGGCTTTAAGGTGTGCGAAACCCATGCAACGGCGCGTAAATTTGTGCACCAGTTAGAGATTCGTGCACTGTCACCTGCTGATTTTCTGGGTGATGATGCCACACCTTATGTACAGCGCTTTATTCAAGTTTTTGAAAAGAAGGATATTGTTGTTTTCGATACTGAAACAACGGGGCTGTGTGTATTCGATGATGATATTATACAAATTGCCGCTGAGAAAATACGCCAGGGGAGGACGATAGCCAGGTTTTCGGTATACATTGAAACCAATAAACCGATACCTGAACGATTGGGTGATATAGTCAACCCGATTATAGAGGAGCGCCGCCACCATCGTCTCTATACACATGAAGAGGCTTTGCGTAGTTTCATTTCATTTGCAGGCGAAGGCATTTTGCTTGCTCACAATGCAGCCTTCGACTATCACATCATGAACTTTAACCTGAAACGGTACCTGCCTGATGTTGATTGGGCAACGCGTTTCCCCGTTTGTTTTGATTCGTTAAAGCTTATACGGCTGTTACGGTCTGATTTAAAGGCCTTTAAATTAAAGCTTCTTTTGAAGGAACTGGGCCTGAAAGGAGAAAACTCTCATCTTGCTGATGATGATGTAAATGCAACGGTGTCGTTGGTAAAGTATTGTTACGAACAGGGCAAATTATGTTTGGAGAGTCAGAATGAATATCTGAAACGACAAACTACTATCGACCGAATTGAAAAGCTTCGTGCACGTTATGGACAGTATTTCCAGCGTGATACAGCCCGTCTTTACGACAGGGAGCCTTTGCCACATGGTGTGCCGGCTCTTGTTGATGTGATGCGCGAGTTCTATCATAATATTGTTGAGGAAGGATGGATACATGCTGTTTCAAAGGCCGATTATGTCTTTAGGTTTTTGGCTGCCGATGTAATTCATGCGGCGACAGAACCATCGTTGATAGAACAATTAGAGCATCATGCACTTGAAATCAATACATTTAAGGAGGCTGATTTGTGCAGTTCGAAGACCATTGAAGAAAGAATATTTGTGTCAACCATTCATAAAGCCAAGGGCCTTGAGTTTGATAATGTAATTGTTTTCGACGCCGTTGATGGCCGAATACCCAATTTTTATCATGTCAATACCCCTTCCTTGCTGGCTGAAGATGCCCGTAAACTTTACGTTGCCATGTCACGAAGCAAACGCCGTTTGTTTATTTATTACAACGAAAAGCGCGAGCCGAGCCGATTTTTACGGGGCATAATGGATAAATAGAAAGGCCTCAACCGCTGTGTTCCTGAAAGAGAACCTGTAACGGTTGAGGCTTATCCCCATGTTTATTCGTTTAATAGAAAACGGATAAACATTTATTTTATCATGACCTTACGGTGATTTCCGTTTCTGTCTACCTGAATATAAACGCCCTTTGGCAGGTAATTCGTACTGCCGGCAGATACTTTTTCACCGTTCAGATTGTAAAAAACAGAGGCGGCCTTGGCGATATTGGTGTTGTCTTCTTTGTTTACACTCTGTATACCGGTAGAAGTGTTGAGCGTATAATTAATCGTCTTGCTCTTGCCACTGGCGTATACAGCTTCTATCCCTACGGTGTGGGCGCCGGCACTTAAGTTGCTTAATGTACAGGAAGGTGTGGGGGATGTGGCAGCGAGAATGCCGTCAACATAAATATTATATTTTATAACAGCACCTACATCAGCCACTGTTGAAGCATTGGGATTGCCCACGAAGAACTGGTCTACCTGTGTAAGGAAGCCATCATAGGTAGTATAATGTAATCCGATATAAACCTTTTGACCGGCATATTTGCTAAGATCGGTTTCGTAATTGGTCCATTGTCCGGCACTGATGGCATCAATTTTACTGACGGTTACAAAATCGCTTGTCTGGGGATTGTTTCCGTTTGTGCTGACAGCTACCTCCATTGATTCGTCACCATAGGCGTTTGTGTAAGCCTTTGCAGCAAATCGAACAACATAGTTTTCGCGTATAGTTTGCAATGGTGACACTATCCATTTGTTTGCAGCACTTTGTTGTGGAGAGAAGAATGCGATGGTTTTGTCGCCATCAGGTGCCAGTATGGCTGCATCGTTAGTCATGGCAGGAGTGGTCGTTCTTGGGTTAAACACAAGAGGAGTAACCGCTTTCGGTGCTTGTGTAGTACTTGCTCCCGGATAGTCGACAATTAAACCGCTTAATGAAATGGGATAGCAAATGTGCTTGTCGAAGTCGTAACTATGCCAATCTCCAAATGTATTGGTTTCGAAATCATTATAGTTTTCGAAGCTGTCGTTGAAACTAACATTCTGATTCCACTTCATTCTTGCATTGTAGTTGCCGTTATTCGAAGTAATGTCAGCAATAATATTATATGGGTCGACAATAGTTTCGTGCAGCTCAATATTGAATGCCTGATCGCCGTTTACATCAATTTCAGATGTATATTCTTCATAATGGGTAGCCTTTACACTTAATAAATACGTACCGTGGAGCAGTGAATTGAAAGCAATGCTGCTGCTGTTGGGGTGGGTATTGTCGGCTACGTTGCTGAGCGTTTCAGAGAAAACATCCCCGCTTTCCTTATTGGTTAGCGAGAGAACAGCATCTTCAGGTGTAACGTTATTGTTGCCACTGATGTTGAATATGGCTTTTGCGTGTTGCTCTCCAACGGTAATTGTAGTGTCGACAATGGCGCTGGAGGCCGTTTTGTACACGCTTTGGACGCCTAATTTATATGTACCAGCCGGCAGATTACGGAAAACATAGTTGTATTTATTGGTTGTTCCAACCAGCACATTATCTTTGTAAATCTTGAAGCTTTCATTCGGATTGAGTGGTGAACGCCTGATTACGGCGGAAGCATTATTTTTGTTTTCTGCCCTTGTTGCCATGCCATCCTTGTCGGCGTATACCGTACCGGCTTTGGCATCTGATTCATTTATTTCAGGTTGCCCTACATAAACGTTATCTACCATCAGCATGAAACTGCCTCCATTATTGCTTGCTCCTATGTAACGAATAGCAAAACGGATGGGCTTTCCTGCGTATATGCCGAGATCGTATGTTTTTTGATGCCATCTGATATAGTCGACACTTTCGTAGTTCCCTGCTGAAATGAGAGTGAAATCGTTAGGGGTAGGGTTGTCGGTAGTTGTAGTAACATATACCTGAAACTTCTCAGGGTATTTGTCTGCAGCCTTGGCAAGGAATTGCAATACGTTATGATTGCCCGGAGTAACAACCGGAGAGATAAGCCAGTCATCATTGGCTTCTCCGCTGTTGGTGCGTGTAAAACCTGCATATTGTAACCCGCTAAAAGGGCGCAATACTGGGTAACTGTACCACCATGCCGGGTCAACGGTAAGCGGATTAATGATTTGAGCATACTGCAATACGCCGCGATTGGGATAGTTTCCTGCAAGAGGCGCGGCATTTAACTTGTCATTATCTATACCAATCCAATCACCAAAGGTAATGGAAAATGGTTCATAGGATTCGAAATCGTCAAAGAAAACCGGCTTCTCACGGTTCCAGGACAATGTAATATCATTAAGACCGGTTTGTGGATTATGATTGATTTTCGTACTCAATGAGAAAGGAGTGAGGAACGATTCTTTCAGAGTTACGTTGACGGTAGTGTCTTTTTTAACATTGAATGCAGTTTCAAACTCGTCAAAACCTTTACGGATGATGCTGAGATGATGGTTGCCCGGATATACCTTTACGGAAGCTGTGCCACTTGTATTAAGCTGAAGATTGCCATAACTAAGCGAAAAATCAGACTGCATGAGGCTGACAGGCTGTTTGTTTAAGCCTTCACCGGTATTGGTATTTACGTGAATGGTTAAATTGATATTCCTCTTTTGTGCACATATTGGCAATGCAAATATGGATAGAAATAAAAGGGAATACAGATGTTTGTAATTCATAAATACGTATTTACAAAACGTTATTAAGGATAGTTGGTGAGCTGTTCGTACCCTGGTAACGAAAAATTTGGAAACGAATAGCGCGGATTTGATATGAAATGAACACAATAAGAAGATGAATATTAAAACGATGAAACAACATCAGTTCGTCTCAAATAGTTTAATAATATTGGCAAACAGCATGGAATCGAGCGTGATTTCCCGATTCCATGTGCGTGTTGCCAGTATGGTTTTATTTGTTAACAAACTTCTTACCATTTTGTAGAACAATCCCCTTATATGACTTGTTGATACGCTGTCCAGAGGTATTATACATGGGTTTATTGTCAGCTGTGTATGAATTGGCATTGATACCCTTGATACCGTCAGGCGTACCGGCAATGTGGCCAAACTCTACATTATCAATGAAACCGCCAAGAGAGTTGGTATAATAGGCTTCAATTGCAACGTAAACACTTTTACCAGCGTAGGCCGAAAGGTCGATATTATAATGTGTCCAGTTCGTACCATCGAATAAACTTGGCTGTAAATCGCTCCCGACTTGTGTGAAAGAAGAGCGGTTTGTTGCACTTGTTTCGCTGACAAGAACTCTAAATTTCGGCGTAGCTATTGGCTTGATAGAAGCTTCTGTTTCCCAAGCGCGTGCGTCAAACTGGAGAGTTGATGCAGAGGTCATGTTTATTTTCTGAGATATTAACCAGTCATCACCAGCACCTTCAGAGTTGCATCGTGTCATTAATGCCTGATGACCGTATGCACCTTTAAGGCTGTTAAAGCATTCAGAATCGTTTAATACGCAGAAGCTAAGCGGGGCACCTTCGTGTAAATTAGGCGTTGTCCAATACATAATACCTTCTGAAGATGTTCCGTCGGCGTTGATTCCTGTGAAACCTTGTGGCAGACCTCCTGTAACATCCTCCTCAAATCCGTAATAAAGTACGTCTTTTGGTAATGCAATTCCTTCAACAGGAAGCTCAATTATAGAGCCATCACTGAGCTGAATCTTAAGTTTGTCCGTAACCTTTACGGAGTCAGCAGTAGCAGTTGAGCCTGCATTGAATGTAACCTTAAAGGTTTGAGAGGAACCGGCTGCAACGGTAGTGTTAGGCGCTAACGTTGTAGTGAAGTTAGGTGTAGAGAAACTTGCTGAATTAACGGTTACGCTATTGCCGCCAAGATTCGAAATTGCAATAACACCACTTGAGAAGCTTTTGCCAAAGTTTACTTTGTATGCCGACCAGCTTGATTTGTTTAAGGAAACATTACTTGAATTAAGATCTGCAATCTCTACATTGTCAATTGCCAGAGCATTCGAGTTATAGTAGTTGGTTACAGTATATGTCCAACGGAACTGTACGGTCTTACCTGCATATTCTGAAAGGTTAAAGACATCGTGAACCCAATATCGTTGGTCTTCCTCGCTGTTGTCAGAGATTCGGTCTAACGTTTTCCATGTGCCATCAACCAATACTTCAAACGTGCCATAATCGGCGTTGTTGTCAGTAGTCTTAAATGTATTTGTGCGTACACGATTGAGATCTTTTTTGAGGTTTACAGGCTGATCGTTACCCCACCAGAAGCTAATCTGATACTGTCCACTTGCAGGGAGCTTAACATTTGGCGAGTATAGTACGTTGGTATCGCCGGCAGCACGTCCACTTGTCGATGCAATGTACTTGCCTTCATATGGATAACGGTTGTTAATTTCCCATGCAGAATACTGACTTACATTGTTAGCATACCATCCTAATGGCATAGACGTGGTGTTATTCTCAAATCCTTCAAACCACGGGAAAGCGGTAATGGTTTTGTTTTCTTGTGTAGTGAACGACCATAATGGTGCGTCAGTTTCTTCCCCAACGCTGTTAACACCTACAACTTTCCAAAATAATTGCTTGCCGTCAGGAACATTTGCAAGCGTGTATGAGGTTACATTGCCAACGCTTTGTCCGTTTACCACATCAAAATGATTGCTGGCTGTACCTACGTATAGCTTGTAATCTTCAGCAAACTGTGCTGGTTTCCATTCGAATTTTACATCTTTATAGAACACGTTTGTCTTGTTGTTGGCAGGTGAATTATAGGCAACGCCGAATGGTACACCGTCTGTTCCATAGACGTTTGGCAGGAGAACACGGTCGAGGAAGAACGTACTGTATTCGCCTACACCTGTTTCACCACTGAGGTCGGCAGCAGGATTTTTCCAGCGAAGCTTTACATTATTGGTGTTATATTGACTTAAATCTACCGTAACCGTTTCGAGTTTGTTATAAATACTCGATTCACTGTTACCTGTTTTCCATCCTGTATTTTTCCATGTTTTGCCGCCATCGGTTGATACTAACAATGAAATTTCATTATCTGATAATGTATTTCCTTCTTCCGATGTAAACTGATTATGATACGTAAACGTCACTTTGTGAGGAGCTGATGGATCAGAAAGGTCAAGACGTGGCGATGTAAGGTTCATGTCATCATAGTCTATTGACGAGTAAACACTTTTGTCACCTTCCAACGCCGTCGATGATGAACGCCATCCCTTTACGTCCCAACCTGCCGGCGGGAACGTTTCAAACAGTTCCAGTTGATAGCCTGCCGGCACAGCTTCCTTGGTGGCAGTGTAGGGGATTGTAATATCACCACCATTGGTCTTAATGACGGCATTGCCGCTTGTTGGCGATGTAAGGCTGGCCTTATAAGCGAGTTGCATAGGGGCAGTTGCGTTGACATCGAGGTTGATGTGTGCAGTATCGGCTCTGAGAGTTACGCCTTCAGGTGCTTCAAAACCAGTAACCTTTAATCCCTTTTTACCTACATTCTTCAGAGTAAATGTCTCTGAATAATGCTTTTCGCCGATATACATCTTCTGGAATTTGTATTGCATCAGGCTCGATTGAGCCTTTGGTGAGGTAAGAGGAGCACCCTGTTGTACCTTCACATTGTCAATCCACAGTGCATTTCCACATTGTTTAAGCATGTCGTAAACAAAGGCAATACGAACCTTCTTTCCCTGGAACGGGCTCAAATCGAGCTTTGAATGGTGCTGTTCCCAAGTGTTGAAGCTGGTAACTCCGCTTGCTTTCAGGCTTTCAGTATTGGCTATATCGAGCAGAAGAGTTTCATTACCGCTTTGCGTATCAACCGCATACACCTTTAATGTATACCATTTGTTTTTATTCACCATAGCTGGTGAGGCTTTCCAATCAAATGTTAATTGGTAAGTATTATCTAAGTTAAGTTCAGGCGTAAGGATGCGCTCTTTACGTGGTCCAAAGCCACCTTTTTTGTCTCCATTGTATGTTGGCGCATCCATAAAGAGCCAGCCGTGCCCCGTCATTGACGGAATCTTGCCCTGATAGCATTCTACTTTCCATGTGTAATAGTCGCATGTTGTTTGAACGCCACTACCTTCATAGGTCCATCCTTGTGGAAAGTTGGCCGAATAATACGTTGCACTTTGTTGTTGATAGCCCTCAAAGTCTTCGTTTAGAATAGTCTGAGCCCGGCCGTTTGCAAGTGAAAATGCAAACAAACCTAACATAAGATAAAGTTTCCTCATCGTGCTTTATAAAATTAGTAATGTTGTTAATTCGTTGCAAATGTAATAAATTAATTAATAAAAGCAAACAAAAACCGTAATAAAAGTTTTATTTTGTAATAAAATGCTATTTAAATGCGTTGAAAAATGCAAAACAATGCTATGTTACTTATGAAGTGACAGTTAGTATTTGACAGCATAATAATTATTCGCTCATTTCAGAATTATTATTATTTGCTGATTGTGATGTGGATTTTCACCACCGTTCTGTATGCGTGATTAGCAGCTGATATACAATAAGGTAGAGGGGATACACCGAACCTTTACAATGGCTACGGCATATCCCCACTCAGATATTAACTTATTATAATATTATTTTCTGGTAGCCCTGATAAAGTAAGCAATAAGACAGATGTATGCAACGAGCGAACAAATCTCTGATAAAGGATTTATCCACCAGTCCTTAGCTATCGACCATTCAACGCCACCGAACTTTAATAAAGCCGATACAACACCCATCAATGCACCACCGGCAATGAACCCACTCGCAATAAGGGTACCCTTTTCGCCACGTTCTTTGTTCACCTTTTCATCTTTAGATCGTGACGTTACATACCAGTTTATGGCACCTCCTACAACGAGGGGTACATTTAATTGTAATGGGATAAACATACCCAGCGAAAAGGCAAGGGCAGGAATATGGCAGCGGTCGAGTACGATTGCTATCGCAGCACCAGTGGCATATAACACCCATGGTGCACCTACACCGTTCATCAGCGGGTCGATTACTGCTGCCATAGCGTTGGCCTGCGGAGCTGACAGGCTATTGCCTGCAAAGCCATAAGTCTGGTTTAGCACAATCATCACGCCTACAACAGTGGCTGCACTGACAATGGTACCGAGGAATTTCCATGTCTCCTGCTTTGCAGGGGTGGTGCCTAACCAGTATCCTATCTTCAGGTCGGTGATGAAACTGCCCGCCATTGACAATGCCGTGCATACTACACCACCCATGATAAGCGCTGCAAGCATGCCGCCGGGGCCCTTCAATCCCACAGCAACCATAACTACACTGGCCAGTATCAGGGTCATCAATGTCATGCCCGATACGGGGTTACTGCCTACAATGGCAATAGCGTTTGCCGCTACGGTAGTAAAGAGAAAGGCAATAACAGCTACCAACAATATGCCAACTACGGCAAAAGTAAGGTTGCCTTTCATTACCCCGAGCCAGAAAAAGCCGAACGTCAGCAGAATAACGACAATGCTTCCTATGGCTATGATTCTGAACGAAATATCGCGTTGTGTACGTTTTACGTCAGCAATGCTGCCTCCTTTGCCTTTTAGTTCTTTCGTGGCAAGCCCCACAGCACCTTTTATTATGCCCCAGCTCTTGATAATTCCCAGCACGCCAGCCATGGCAATACCGCCGATACCGATGCTGCGTGCATAGGCTTTGAATATGTCTTCAGGCTGCATGCTGCCTACGGTTGCGGTTATAGACGGGTCCCACATGTTGAGAACCTGATCGTGAAACAGCAGCGACATGCCCGGAACTATGAGCCACCATACGGCAACCGAGCCTAAGCAGATATACAAAGCATATCTTAATCCAACAATATAACCGAGGCCAAGCACAGCTGCTCCTGTATTAACTTTGAACACGAGCTTGGCTTTATCGGCTATGTCCTGTCCGATACCGATGAACCTGCTTGTAAAGTTCTCGTTCCACCATCCAAATGTTGAAACAATAAAATCGTAGATACCGCCTACTAATCCGGCAATCAATAGCGGACGTGCCTGGTCTCCTCCCTTGGCCCCGCTGACAAGAACCTGTGTAGTTGCCGTTGCTTCGGGGAAAGGATACTTGCCATGCATGTCACTCACAAAATACTTACGGAAGGGAATTAACAAAAGAATACCCAGCACACCACCCAACGCCGATGCCAGGAACATGTTGAGGAAGGAAGATGTTATTTCCGGATACTTGGCCTGAAGAATGTATATTGCCGGTAACGTAAAGATGGCACCTGCCACAACTGCACCCGAACAGGCACCAATACTCTGTATAATTACGTTCTCACCAAGAGCGTTATGGCGATGGGTTGCTGTTGATACGCCTACGGCAATGATGGCTATTGGGATAGCCGCTTCAAAAACCTGTCCTACCTTTAAGCCCAGATAGGCGGCAGCTGCTGAGAATATAACTGCCATCAATATACCCCAGGTTACCGACCATACGTTCACCTCGGGATATGCCTGGCCTGCTTTCATGATGGGTTCGTAAGCCTCACCGTCTTTCAATTCGCGGAAAGCATTCTCGGGAAGCTCCAGTATTTCCTTTGTAGTTTCGTTTGTTTCGTTCATTTTATGGATTGTTGTTATTTTGTTTCGATGGATAATCAAATGGTCGTCAATCGTGTGCAAAGATAATAAATAGTAAGCAATTATATACAAAAAATGCTCATCTCTTCATGATTTTATGGTATAAAGGCTACATTCAGACAGCATAAAGTGTCATTCATTAGCCCGTAAGGTTAATTGTATGACGGCCGTCAGCAGCGTTGCTGACGGTCGCCGCACATCTCGTATGACGGTCGCCGTACGCGTTGCTGACGGCCGTCGAACAATGAACAAACCATAAAAAAACACTTGCATGTATGCTGTAAAGTGTTTACAGATACATGCAAGTGCTTATGTTATATAAGGCTAATGATTAGCCGTTCATTAGTTGCGGAAGACGAGTTCCCCATTTCTGGCATCAATCATAACAGGTTTCTCACGTACTACTTCTTCAGTAAGCAGCTTCCTGCTCAGCTCATTAAGTACATAGTCCTGAATGGCACGCTTCACAGGTCGTGCGCCAAACTCGGGATCGTAGCCCTTGTCGGCTATCCAGCTAATGGCGTCAGGAGTCCACTCTAAGGTAAATCCTTGTGTCTCGAGCATCCTCTTAACATTCTTCATTTGCAGCGTAACTACTTCGGCAATCTGCTCTTTAGTCAGTGGCAGGAACATGATAATGTCGTCAATTCGGTTCAGGAACTCGGGACGAATGGTCTTTTTCAGCATCTCCATCACGTTCTTACGAGTGTCGCTGATGGTCGTCTCGCGGTTGCTGTCGTTCAGGTTTTGGAATCGCTCCTGAATGTATTGGCTGCCGAGGTTCGACGTCATGATGATGATAGTATTCTTAAAGTTCACCGTGCGTCCCTTGTTATCGGTAAGCCTTCCATCGTCCAATACCTGAAGAAGTATATTGAAAACATCAGGATGTGCCTTTTCAATTTCATCGAATAACACCACGCTGTAAGGCTTGCGGCGTACGGCTTCGGTAAGCTGTCCGCCTTCATCGTAACCCACATAGCCCGGAGGCGCTCCGATAAGACGTGATACACTGAACTTCTCCTGATACTCACTCATATCAATTCGCGTTATCATGTTTTCGTCGTTAAACAGGTATTCGGCCAGGGCTTTGGCTAATTCGGTCTTGCCTGTACCTGTTGTACCGAGGAAAATAAACGATGCAATAGGACGTTTGGGGTCCTGAAGCCCGGCCCTGCTGCGGCGTACGGCATTGCTTACAGCCTCAATAGCTTCGTCCTGTCCAACAACACGCTTGTGCAATTCCTCTTCAAGATGCAACAGTTTGTCGCGTTCGCTCTGCAGCATTCTGGTTACGGGTATGCCCGTCCAGCGGCTAACCACTTCGGCAATATCGTCTGCTGTTACTTCCTCACGAATCATAGCGGTACCGCCTTGTGTTGTTTTCAGCTGCAGTTGTATGTTGTTAATATCGTCCTTCAGCTGCTTTAGCTTGCCGTATCTAATTTCGGCTACACGACCATAGTTGCCTTCACGCTCAGCCTTTTCGGCCTCAAACTTCAGGCTTTCTATCTCTTGTTTGTCCTGCTGTATTTTGTTAACGAGGTTGCGTTCAGCCTCCCACTTGGCGCGAAACTGACGCTCTTGTTCCTGTAATTCGGCAATTTGTTTGTCAAGCAGCTTAAGTTTGTCCTCATCATTCTCACGTTTGATGGCCTCGTGCTCAATTTGCAGCTGCTTTAAGTGACGTGTAATTTCGTCGAGTTCTTCAGGTACCGAGTCGCGCTCCATACGCAGCTTGGCAGCAGCTTCGTCCATTAAGTCAATGGCCTTGTCAGGTAAAAAGCGGTCGGAAATATAGCGCTCCGACAGTTTTACGGCAGCAATACAGGCATCGTCCTGTATACGAACCTTATGATGGTTTTCGTAACGCTCCTTCAATCCACGCAGAATAGAGATGGCGTCTACCTCATCAGGCTCATCAACCATGACGGTTTGGAAACGACGTTCAAGTGCCTTGTCCTTCTCAAAATACTTCTGATACTCGTTAAGTGTAGTGGCACCAATAGCCCTTAACTCGCCACGGGCAAGGGCAGGCTTTAGTATATTTGCAGCGTCCATTGCGCCTTCGCCGCCACCTGCGCCTACAAGCGTGTGTATTTCGTCGATGAAAAGGATGATGTTCCCGTCAGAATTAGTTACCTCTTTAATAACGCTCTTAAGGCGTTCCTCAAACTCGCCCTTAAACTTGGCACCGGCAACGAGGGCTCCCATGTCAAGCGAAAAGAGCTGTTTATCCTTTAAATTCTCAGGAACGTCGCCGCGAACGATACGCTCGGCAAGGCCTTCTACGATGGCTGTCTTACCTGTTCCCGGTTCGCCTATGAGGATAGGGTTGTTCTTTGTGCGGCGTGAGAGTATCTGAAGTACACGTCGAATTTCTTCGTCACGCCCGATAACGGGGTCTAATTTACCTTTGCGGGCATCGTCAACAAGGTTACGTGCATACTTCGAAAGAGCCTGATAGTTCTCATCTCCGCTTGCACTTTGTACCTTTTGACCCTGTCGAAGCTCGGCAATTGCATGCTTCATCTCCTCCTCGTTGCAGCCTGCATCCTTCAAAATACGACTTACAGAAGAGTTAATCTGGAGCAAGGCGAGGAGCATTGGCTCAATACTTACGAAGTCATCACCCATTTTTTGTGAATTGTCTATGGCGCGCTGCAATACCTCATTGCTCGTATTCGAGAAATAAGGCTGCCCGCCTTCCACACGGGGCAGGTGCTGCATCTCCTGCTTTAAAAGGCTTTCTATCTGAGCTGCATTGACGCCCAACTTCTGGAAAATGAAGTTACTGACATCACGCCCTTTCTGTATGATACCCTGAAGCAGATGTACAGGCTCAATGACTTGCTGGTGAGCTTGCGACGCTAAGGTCGCAGCTTCCTGCACAGCCTCTTGTGCTTTGATTGTAAATTTGTCGAAATTCATTATATTGTATTTTTTATTTATATTCTAATTTTGTTTTACGCTTATATATACTCAAACGATATGCCCAATTAATTATGTCTGACGTATTGTCTTATTGTGGCGACAAAATGACACCTCGTCAAAATTAAAGGTATGCTTTCAAAGATTTGTGGGGATGGTATTAAGGGGTTAAGGAGTTCTTATTCAGGAGCTCAGGAGTGAAAAGGAGTTGTGAAGTTAAGACAAATACGAGGCTAATGTAATATAGATGGTAGGGTAGAGCAGGCTTCTGGCAAATAAAAAAATCGCCCCATTATATAATGGTGGCGATTATAGTATGATTTTATCTTCTTACCTTATGTTTATCATCAACTTTTTGTATCGCATAAACAACGCTCAGAGTATTGTCTTAACTCCATAGCTCCTTTTCACTCCTGAACTCCTGAATAATATCTCTTTACATCCTTTACAATCAATTTCAGTGTCTCAGAATATAGTCACGACATTCTTCCATCAGCCATTTCGGTGTGCTTGTAGCCCCACAGATTCCTACTGTATGGGCATCTTTGAGCCATTCAAATTGAATTTCATCGGCACTTTCTATTTGATGACTATTTGGGTTTACGCTTTTACATTCGGCAAAAAGCACCTTGCCGTTACTGCTTTTTTGTCCGCTTACAAAGAGAATGACGTCGTGACGGGCTGCAAAGTCAGCAATGTTGGGCATCCGGTTGGCCACCTGACGGCAAATGGTATCGAAACTTTTGAATGAGGCTCCGGGTGAAATGTGCTGTTGGATATAGTCGATAATACGGTGGAATTCGTCGAGGCTCTTCGTTGTCTGCGAATAAAGATTGATGTCTTTAGAAAAGTCAAGCTTTGTCACATCGTCAAATTTCTCAATAACTATTGCCTTTGACTTTGTCTGTCCAACCAGTCCTAATACCTCGGCATGGCCGTTTTTACCGAATATTACAACTTGTGCTTCCGACTTATTCTGATACTGTTTCTTAATTCTTCTTTGCAAAGCGAGCACTACCGGGCATGTAGCGTCAATGATTTCTATATGATTTCTTTCAGCGATCTCGTATGTTTCGGGAGGCTCTCCATGTGCCCGAAGCAGTACTTTTACATTGTGAAGCTTCTTAAATTCTTCGTGATCGATGGTAATTAGTCCCTGTTGATGCAGGCGCTTTACCTCCATTCCGTTGTGCACTATGTCGCCAAGACAGTACAATGTATTGCCAGCTGCAAGTTCCTCTTCTGCCTTTTTGATGGCTGTTGTCACGCCGAAGCAGAAACCACTGCCATGATCTATTTCTATTTGTACTTCCATTTCTATCCGTCTTACAATCGTCAGGACAAAGTTTCTCTATTGTATAAAGTATGCCCTTGTTAGGGTTTTGCATTGACATTAATGACTACCTTTGCGTTGTCAGGGTCGTTTGTAATCATTAAAATACGTGGTTGTTGCTTAACATTCTTCAATCCTCCAGCCTCAGCAGTTATCTTAAGGCGAGTAGATTCTCCTGGTTTTAATTCAGTTTTTGCAAGTGAAACCTCAAGCCCCGCGGTTAACATTTGCAACGAATGTATTGTCAACGTACCGTTTCCCTTATTGGTAAGCAGAATGAATCCGCGTTTTTTGGCAGCACCTTGAAACCTTCCGAGATTGAGTTGGCCGTCTGAAAGTCGGAGCTTAGGGACTTGCTGGTGTTGATTATCTGAAAGTTTTCCTAATGCTGGCAATGCTATGGCCGATACGGCTATTGCCTTTTCCTGATTTATTTTATCGCCAGGAAAGAGACCTAAATATACAGTTGTCTGTGTCAAACCGAGGTCATGCAGCAGCGATGAGTTCAGTTGGATAATTACTTTACCCTTTCTTCCTGGAGCTATTCTTGCGGGCTGTACCTCTGCTGCAAGGTAATTGGGAAGACTCATCAGTACAGGACGTACTGTCTCATTGCCGTTATTGCGGATGTTTATTTCAGCAATAGGCATGTCACCCTGATTTACATTGTCGAACATTATATCGTTACGGTCGGCTGATAATGTTCCTAAGGTAATAGGGTAATTGCCGCTATATCCTGCAGGTTCGGCAGTAACAACACCCTTAATGGCTAACATAGTAGGTTCTTCAGCATTACTGAATATACCTATCTGCTTGTAGAAGTGGCCCATTTGTTTTGCATCGTAGGTTACACTAACCTCAAACGATGCTCCTGCTGTGACAGGATTCTTGGGAAAAGATACCGAAGTACAGCCGCAAGTTGTCTTTATACGGTTGATAAGCAATGGCTTGTCACCACTGTTTTTCAGCGTAAATACAGCAGTAACAGGGTGTTTAAACATAACTTGCTTGCAGTCGATAGTGGTGTTTTTTGTCGATATAATCTGGGCATAAGCCCCCATGGTAAGGGTACTCAGGCCCAGTAAGAGAAAATGTTTAATCATAATTATTATTTATTTCACAGACAGAGATTTTACCATTTCTCTGCCACTGTACTCAGGACTGTACGCACATTGTATGGTACAAAGCCCTGTTGTATAGTCGCCTGTGCGGTCAAGGTAATATGATGTTTCAATTACATGTATGCCTTTTGAGAGTTTATCGAAGTAGTAATTGGTAACATTATCTTGTGGTGCACAGTAATAGCCCCAACGATAACCGCTTAATTGCTCTGCCGGTTCCATGCAAGCCGCACGCTTATCTTGCAGTTGCACGAAGTCAAAATCGCGTTCAGCCTTAATGGTTATACGCACTTTCACCTTGTCTCCTGTTTTTAACATACCCTGATGGTCGGGTATTATATCACGTTTTACGCTTAAACCAGCTGCCGACGACTTTACATCCGATAGCTTTTGCCATGATGAAGCATATAAGGCTCCCCAGGAAGTGCCGGGAGATTGTTTTTCAATGGTAAGTACTTTATTGTCTGCAGCAGGGACCGTTGCTTTTATATAGCCTAATCCGGCCGTTGCTTTGGACAGCTCTAAAGTCTTGCCATCAATTTTTAATACGCTGTTATTGCCCGATGAAAGTTTAGTCATATCCATCTTGCCATTGGCATTTGTGAGGAAAGCATAAACTGCATCCACAGTATTTATAGGAGTATCCCAGCTCTGTGTACGCTTTTCAGCCAGTAACCAGCGCTTCATTTCTTCTATCGTTGTCGTGTCAGAAGGTGAGAGAATCTTCAGTGCTTCAATAGCCGCTACCTGTGTAGGTATGCGATAATTGCGCCAACTGTATGCAGCTTTTGGCGTTTCATAATGTCGGCCAGTTTCGTCATTCATCACACTGTATTCGTTCATGCTCTGTAAATAATCACGTGCATGTTTCATTTTTCCATAGTGAGCCAGTATAACTGCCGACCTGGCCTTGCCATAAATGCTAAGCTGGGTAGGTATCTTGTCGAGCAAATCAATGAGATAATTCATATCAGATGTGGCATTTCTGCCTGCTAAAGCGCAGCTATATAAATAATGACAGGCCAGCTCGCTCGGCTGAAGGTGCTTCTCTCCTTTACGTTCAGCCTTCTTCAATTCTTTTACTTCGATTGTAATTTGCTTATCGAGGTAGTTGAAGGCATTGGCTTTCAGCGTAGTGAGTGCACCAGAAAGGGAAACGATGTTTTGCAGACGGGCAAGAATATTAGCCACTTCAAGTGTCATATATGGGCTGCCATTCATTCCTGGCCACCAGCTAAAGCTTCCGTCGCTATTTTGTAATTTCTGGAGTCTGGCGGTGAAATCACCTAAACGATAGTTTATGGTATTTTCATTAAGATAGCCTGCAAGCTGTTGCTTTTGCTCAGTTTCGCGAGCCGCATCGTTTATCCATGGCGTCTCATTAAGGAGTAGGGTTTTCAGCTCTTCGTTCTTTTGTAAGTTGCTAACCAAAGAATTCTCTTTCCCTGTTTCCTGTCTCCATTGGCGCATCACATCAGCAATCTTTTTCGATGAACCAATAATTTGCTGACCAATAGCGTTAGAATAGATTGCAGCTGCTAAAGAAAGAGCATTGTCTTCTGACGGATTGGCAAGAGTAGGCAGGGCTTGAAGCATGAGCCATGCGGGGTGATTGGTATACTCTATCGTCATACTCCCATCCTTGCTTCTGGGTGGAAACAACCCTTTAAGCTCTATATTTTTCGTGCCTTGATGATGTTGTGTAAAAGGAACCGTAGTGGTAACGCGTTCCATGTCTGGCAGAATGGGGAGATAATGCTGTTCTCCATCGCTGAAGTCTTTGCCGTTAGCGAGGATACGTACAATAAGCAAATCGCCATAACGTGCGTTATGTGACAGCTGTTTTGTATCGAGCACAAATGAAGCAGTTGTGCTTTTTCCTGCTTCAACAGCAAAGGGTTGCGCGAGCGTTAGCACCTCTTTGTTGTCTTCGGCCGACAGAAACTGTAAGCGTGCTGTGCCATTAACTGCATTCTCTGAAGTGTTAGAGATGAGCGTTGTAATTTGAACTTTATCACCCTGACGAATAAATCGGGGTATGTTTGGCTGCACCATTACTGTTTTTTGTGCCACAACATCAGCCTCAATCATTCCATTATTAAGTTCCTTATCGTGCGCAAGACCTTTAAAATGCCATGTTGTGACACTTTCAGGTAGTGTAAATCGGATTGAGAAATTACCCTTTTCGTCACTCATTAATGCAGGAGCAAAGTATGCTGTCTCGTTAAGATTTTCACGAATAGCGTCGTTTAGCGCCTGCTTTTCTGTTGATGCTTCATTTGAAAGGTTGCCTGTAGTAGCCTTCGTTTCTACCACATCAAACGCCTTTGATTGAACAGAGGCAGATCCTCTTATCTTAACTGATTTCTCCATAAGCGCAGGCTGGGCTGTGTATGCCGCCCTATTGCCATATAGCATTACAGCGTATGATAGCTCCGTTGATATGTCAGCGTTGAATCTTGAAAATATAAGGTCGCTGACATGAAAGGCTTTGTACGATTCAAAACCATACAAACCGATGGCTCCTTCACTACCTCCTTCCCACAAAGCATTGCAAGGATAGAACCTGAATTTATGTGGTTGCGACCAGTAATTCGTATATATAGCATCGAGACTTTTGTCGTAAAGGGTAGCTATTAGCTGTGCTTTAGCTGGCTTCCCATTGGGTGCAAGCACTTGTAATGTCCACTCTTCCTTCTGGCCAGGCGTTAGTTTGTCGCGGAAAGTCTTCCATTGCAGCGTAAGCTTTTTGTTAGGAACAGGGCGTGATATAAATGTGCTGTGCTTATAAAGCTTGCCATGCCATACCCACGCTGTGAAGATAGAGAGTCCGTCTCCGTATTCTTCCTTGTACTGCAACTGACGTGTAATAACCTCGTTGCTGATATGCTGCGACCCTTGTGCAATAACTTTCCCATTGGCAAATGCGGTATAGAATATCTCTGTTCCTTCATTTGAAGAACCTAATTGCAACCAAACGGGCTTACCATCATCAGAAAATTGTGTGGCTGAAACGTAATACCAGTCGGGTGTATTAAATACAGGGCGTTTGTCGTCCATACTGAAAACAATAACCTCTTGCTTGATGGTGTCACCTTCGCAGGTAGCAAACAATGTGTGTTTACCCACTGTTAACTTGTGGCTAAGCACGATAGGGGTATTGGCTGCTGCCGTAGCTTCTGGCTCTTGGTTAAAACGATAGGTTATGGTTCCGTCAATCAGTTCGCCCATTGCATTCTTGCGGGTGAAGCTAAACTGTGATAAGCTGTCAATCTGTACCTTGGTGGGAAGGTTTGTAGTAAGCACAGCGTTACGATTACTTAAAGGCAGGCGCAGTTCTTCCTCGTGTGTTTCGCCATCTGTTGCCGTTACTTTGGCTCTAATAACAAGCTGATAGAAGAGAGGTATATCGATGTCATCTTGTGGAGGAAACACCATTGGAACCTTCATCTTAAATGTGCCATCGTTAGCAGTTACTACTGTATCGCCCACCACTGTACCCTCATTTCGCACACCGTTTCTTCTCCACCACCAACTTTGTTCGCGTTTAACGGTGTATACAACTTTGGCTCCTTGCACAGGCACACCAGCGTAACTACGGGCTGTTCCTGTCACCGTGATGGTATCGCCGGGGGCATATTGTTTTTTGTATTTGTCAATTTCAACCTTGAATTTAGGACGTTTGAACTGTTCAACACGAACAACAACAACACGTCCTTTGCCCTTAAAGTTTGCCTTTATCGTATAGCTTCCTGTCAGTCCGCTTTGTGGAAGGACGAAGTCGGCCGACAGTGTGCCGTAGTCATCTGTATTAACTGTTTTCTCGATTACGTTCTTGTCGTTGGCATCTAACAGTGTAAGCTTGATACTTTCCTTAGCCAAAACTTGGGTTGAAAGCGTTGCAGGGATATTGTGCCAGGCCATACCTGCCACGTGGATTGTTTGCCCAGGGCGATATATTGAGCGGTCAGTGTACAGCCTTATCTGGTCACTTTCGGGTTCAATAGCATTGCTAAAGTAGGCTGCATTCACAGGAAGATTGTCGCAAGCCTTGTCATTTTCAGTATAGGGATAAATGGTATTAGGGTAGCGCTGTTGTGTATGGTATATCACTTCACCATTTTCTCCTGTTACCAAGTGGTCAACATGTGCAGTTTTATTGCGCCAATCCTTTTCAGTTGTAATGGTTAAATTTACACCTGGAATAGCCTTTCCTGTTGTCGCATTCACTGTAACAAGGCGCAGGGTCTCTTTATCAATCTTTTCGTGAATGACGTAAAGGTTGCTCACGCGCAGCAGTTCGCGCTGTGGTTCAATGGCTTTATTATCTGCCGAAACCTCAATGAGATAAACACCTATGGGCATACCCTTTAAACTTACCGAATCTGCACACTCTTTCCAATCGGGCTGACCGAGGTAGCGTCGCGTAATGGTTTGCACGGGAACAGGCTGAATGTAGCGCCGCAGTTGTGCATAATCTTTCTTGCTTGACGCCTCGAGTTTTGTGTCTCCACCTATGTTTACCTTGTAAACCTTGACGGTAAGCTCATTGATGTTGCGTATCAGGTTGATACGAATCTGCCGTTCAACATCGGGCAGAAGCATGCGGTCGCCGATGCTGATGTTGAATTCGGGCTGCTGAAGGCCGAGCAATGCGTTGCGCAGCACGTTCATTCGGGGCCATTTCCCCCATTGATTGAGGGCGTAATTAATATAGTTTACCAGACTTTCTGCGGGGGTATCGGTGGATTCGGATATAAAGTTGTAGTGTTCAATAGCCAATTCGCCAGCTTCGGGTATGTCGCGATAAACCTCAATAAGCGAGTCAAGACTGTGCAGATAACGTGACTTTCGGGCTACTTTTGTATCTTCATCGCGTGTTTCCTGCAGGGCTTTCAGTGCCATTAAACAGGCTGCAGGGCGATTACCATGAGCATTATAATACTTGCTAAGCGTGCTGTAATCTCTGGCATACATGCCTATAACATGCAACAAATCGTTGTTGAATATTCGGCTGTCAAGGCCCAACGTAAAGGCTGGCTGCAATTCTGTTGTCTTGTGACGGGCCAGTTCATCGGGGTTTGCCATCGCTTTCTGGAAGTATGGCCGACTTAGTTTGTCGGGGTCAATATTGCTTTGTGAGAGGTCTTGATAAATTAATCCCAATGCACAATTGTAAACAGCTTGCAGAGCTTTGTTCTGTGTTTCAGCCTCTTTCTGTTTAATTTCTTCAATGGTTGAAGCCACTTTCTCGTCATTGAACAGGCGGCAGGCATGGTATTTCTCTAACTGGGCTTTGATGAGATGGCCGTAATTGTCTTCGGCTGTTGCTTTTGCAATGATATTATTCAGAAGAGAAATCTCGGTCTTGGGGAGGTCTTTCTGTCGGGCTTCAGTTACCTTTTTCCATAAAGTAGAGAAGCTTTCTGCCATTATCATGGCGGGAACGAGCAGCAAAGTGAGCGTGAACAGAACCTTTTTCATGTGCTATTAATTTTGATCAGTCCTTGCAAAGATAGAGAATATAATCGGAAAACAGTCAAAATATATAGCAAAAAAGAGTGAGTATACAGCAGTAAAGAAATTTAAACTCATAAGCTGTGACTCATCTCAATTGATGATACGAAGAGTTGTTTACAACTTGTTTTTCGTACCATTATTTTGTTTTTACTGACTGTTTATGATTCTCCATCACAAGGGTAATTTTAAGAATATAACTTTACAACAAAATGAATAATTGTAAATAATATTCATCAATAAATGAAAACATTTTGTCTTCTGAAAGAGAAAATAATATATTGGTTTTGCTTTCTTTTTGTTGAAAATTGAAAATTTCAGACTGATTTTTGAACGATGATTTTGTGATGTTTTTGTCTTTACGGCACAATCGACTTCCCTTTACGATGTAATGTCGTTCCCTTTACATCGTAAAGGTGTGACGATTACGGCGTAATCGTGTTGCAATTACATCGTAAAGCCAGATCAAAACTATCGTAATGATGATGTAACTGCCTGATTGTAGGTTTTTTAATGTTTAATTATGTTTTTTACTTGTTCGCATAATAGTTGTGCTTTTTTGAAAACAAGCGAAAAATAAAACGTAATTTGGTAAGAAAGATTGTGTAGTAATGGATAAAATATATTTACAAAAACTTAAAACAATGAGCTGCAAAAAATCCGCTTAAGGCATTGTATACCCCAGGCGGATTAAATGTATTTTCAGGTTGAAAAGAGTGAGGGGCGCGTTAGTTGCCGGCAGCCTTGCGATATTTTTCCATCAGCCAGCTGTTCTGTTCAGCTATGGTCATGGTGCTGTTATCAAGCTCGATGGCATCTTTTGCCTTGCGAAGGGGCGATACTTCGCGATGTGTATCAATGTAGTCACGGTCCTGAACGTTCTTCAAAATAGCAGCATAGTCAGCTGCCTGTCCCTTTGCTTTTAACTCGTCAAAACGGCGTTGCGCACGCACTTCGGCCGAAGCCGTAACAAAAATTTTAAGTTCTGCATCGGGGAAAACAGTGGTACCTACATCACGCCCATCCATAACGATGCCTTTTTCCTTACCCATTGCCTGTTGCTGTGCAACCATAGCTGAACGCACAAAGGGAATAGCAGCAATAGGACTAACGTGCGAACTGACTTCCATTCCACGTATTTTACTTTCGATACATTCCCCATTGAGATAGGTATCAGGATGTCCGGTGGTGGGGTTTAGCTCGAAACTGATATGAATTTCGGGCATTAATGCTTCCAGTTTTGCTGTGTCAACTTTGTTGTCGGCACTGAAAAGTTTATGCTGTAATGCAAAAAACGTAACTGCACGATACATGGCACCTGTGTCAACATAAACGTAACCTATCTTTTTTGCCAGGTCTTTTGCCATGGTACTCTTTCCACACGATGAGAAACCATCAATGGCAATTGTTATCTTTTTCATCATATTATGAGTTTAAAGCCACTATGTAAGGGCGATGATTTTAATTGATTTTCTGGTTTAAAACATTGTGCTCGGCCAATGTTTTAAATATGGTATAGCATTGTTTTTTACTATTTTCTCTTTTTACTCTATGCTTTTTTGTTCAGCTTTAATCCTTCGTTCAGCATTGTTTTTTACTATTTTACCTCTTTACTTTTTTACTCTTCTAAAGTTCATACGCCACATTCAGTACCAGACTTGAGCTGCTTACATGATATTTACCATAGGCAATATTCAGCTTAAAGCGTTCGAGGTTGAGCCCAGCACCTAAGGAAAGGCCGGCCCCATGACTGCTATTCTTGTCAGCAGACATCATTTTCATTTCATCGGCACGGCGAAAATTGTAGCCACCACCAATCCAGAAGCTCTCGGTCAACATCACATCAGCACCGACAACACAGTGATTGAGGAATTTGTAATCGAGGTGATTGAGATCGACTAACGTCGCATGTAGTCGGAAAGGAGAGCCTGTAAAGCGTTTGCTTACACCCATCTGAATATCAAACGGCATGCGTTCGAAGTTGTCGTTATAGGCTTTCAGTTGTCCGCCAAGGTTCTTAAGCACCAGTCCTAACGACCATTCATGGTCAGGATCGTAATAGTTAAGGCCAAGGTCCACACCAAAACCTATGGAGTTGTAGTCGGCAATATATGAGGTAATCAAACGTGCAGAAATACCGCCTGTGAGGCGATTGGTAAGCATGTACGAAAAATATCCTGCAAAAGATAAGTCTTTTGCCGTGAACTCACCGGTTTGAATATTGTGCTCATCAACCTCTTTCATCTTTCCATAATCCACATATTGTGCAGAGACAGCCCAGGAAGCGTGCTCCTTTACAATACGATTGAAGCTGGCACTGGCTATATTTGCTCCCGACATGTAATTCATGTAGTTGAGGTTTATCGTCTTGTCGTTGACCGATGATAGCAGTGCAGGGTTGTGGAAAATAAGAGCCTCGTCGTCCTCAATAACCGTAATGTTGTCGCCTCCGAGGGCTGCAGCATGGGCACTGACAGGCAAACGCAGAAAGTTATATTCTGTCTGGCTCTCGTTTTG
Source organism: Prevotellaceae bacterium (assembly GCA_015256945.1). Taxonomy (GTDB): domain Bacteria; phylum Bacteroidota; class Bacteroidia; order Bacteroidales; family Bacteroidaceae; genus Prevotella. The sequence goes on from JABZLB010000010.1 coordinate 64,039, forward strand.
GGCATGTAAATAAAATGCCTTAAGCGCCATTAGAAAGACAAAAAGGGCTTTTTTCATTTAAAAGTTCTAATTATTTCGCAAAGTTAATGCTTTTCTGAAGATTTGCTGTACTTTTGCAATGTATTTCGGTTATGATAACGAACGTATGTCCGCTTTATTGTATACTCATGTAAACGGTATAAGTTATGTCATTGAATAAGTTTGTTCACATAGCTGAAAGCAAATGTAAACCATGGAGATAAAGAAAAGCGATAAAGCCAATTTAGATAAGCAACGCAGAAGCAATTTTATGTTGGGGCTTGTTCTTGCTTTGGCAATGCTTTTTGCAGCATTGGAGTTTACTACACGCCCCGCAGGCTTATCCGAAGATGATAAGATGCTCGACGACTTACCTGATGAACTTAATATGACCCCCGTTGTTGAGCAGAAAGATATGATTTCGGCCACAGGGAATACAGGAGCACCTTCAAAAGCTATTACCCAAAAGGTGCAGGAAGGTCCCAAGACTGTTGCAACGCAGGAAATTTCACCCGTTACAAGCAAGTTGGTTATTGGCAACGGAGAGGGCATTACCAGGCAGGCGGATGTTACAGAAGCCTTACCACAGGTACCCATAACAAAAGATTCGGTTGTACTTAAAACCGTAGAGCAGTTGCCAGAATTTCCCGGAGGCATTGTCCAATTCATGAAATGGCTGACTCGAAACTTACGTTATCCTCCCATAGCACAAAGCCAGAGAATACAGGGTAAAGTTGTAGTTTCGTTTATTATTAATAAGGATGGTTCAATTGCAAGCCCGACAATCGTGCAGTCGGTCGACCCTGTTTTAGACCGAGAAGCCTTACGAGTAGTAAAGATGATGCCACGATGGAAACCTGGATTACAGAATGGAAAGCCCTGTCGTACGATGTTTGCCATACCGGTTAATTTCCAGTTATAATTTTGATAAAACTGTCAATTAATTACTGTTGAAGCCTTTAAAAAACAGGATGACAGAATAATAAATACTGATAATAAAGCAAAATCACACGAAATATCATGTATAGTGCTGATGAAATATTAAATAAGGTAAACCTTTTTATTTCGAATTTACCTTATCATCGCAGGCCGGAGAGCCTTTATGAACCTATTAAATATGTGCTTTCTATGGGAGGAAAGCGCATACGTCCTACGCTTATGCTGCTGGCTTATAATATGTTCAGGGATGACCCTGAGCGCATTCTTATGCAGGCAGTAGCACTGGAAACCTATCACAATTATACGTTATTGCATGACGATTTAATGGACCACGCCGATCTTCGGCGTGGTCATGAGACTGTGCATAAGCGGTGGAACGACAATCAGGCCATCCTTTCGGGCGATTCAATGTTGGTGTTAGCCTACGAGCGCATGGCACAATGTCCGGCCGATAAACTTGGTGAGGTACTGTCTTTATTTACACAAACAGCCCTCGAAATAGGTGAAGGACAGCAGTATGACATTGATTTTGAAACAAGAAATGACGTGAGTGAAGACGAATATATTGAAATGATTCGTCTTAAAACAAGCGTACTCCTGGCCTGTGCATTGAAGATAGGGGCTGTTCTTGCAGGTGCATCGAAGGCCGATGCCGACAATTTATATAAGTTTGGTGAGCAAATTGGACTGGCTTTTCAGCTGCAGGACGATTATCTTGACGTTTATGGCGACCCGAAAATATTTGGTAAAGCCGTAGGTGGTGACATTGTATCCAATAAGAAAACCTATATGCTTATCAATGCTTTTAACCGTGCCGACAGCAGCCAGCGGGCAGAATTGCAACGTCTGATCAATACTGAATCCTTTGATAGGGATAAGAAAGTGGCTGCTGTTACCGCCTTGTACAATGAAATGAGCATTGATAAGATGGCTAAAAACAAGATGGATTTCTTTTACGAACAAAGCCAGAGATACCTTGACAGGGTCAGCGTTCAGGAAGAATGCAAGCGTGAACTTCGTGCTTATGCCGAACGAATGATGAAACGAAAGTATTAAATATGAGCCTTTCCTTTATTGATACACATGCCCATTTGGACGGAGAAGAGTTTCGTGATGACCTTGATGCAGTGATAAAGAGGGCGCATGAAGCTGGTGTTGATGCTGTTTTTGTGCCTTCGATAAATACTTCTTCGCTGACGACGGTGCCGGAAGTATGCCATCGTTATGCCGGTTTCTGTTTCCCGATGATGGGTCTTCAGCCTGAAGAAGTGGGGAAAAACTGGCGCGATGTGCTCACAATGATGAAGCAATCGTTTGATGAGAATCTCCTTTTGCCAGAAAATTCTCCTCTTCGTTACATTGCCGTCGGTGAATGTGGACTGGATTTTTATTGGACGCGTGAGTTTGAAAGTGAACAGCTTTTAGCTTTTGAAGAACAGGTAAAATGGTCAGTTGAATACCAGTTGCCTTTGATGATTCATTGCCGTAAGGCCCAAAATGAAATGCTTCACATATTGAAAGCTTATGAAAAAGAATTGCCGGGAGGTGTTTTTCATTGCTTTACGGGCAATCAAAAAGAGGCAGAGGCCTTTCTCCGTTTTGACAAATTCTGTCTTGGTATAGGCGGTGTATCAACGTTTAAAAGCAGTCATCTTCGTGAAGATCTACCGGCCTCAGTGCCTCTTAATCGCATAGTTTTAGAAACCGACAGCCCTTATATGGCACCTGTTCCGTACAGAGGTCAACGCAACGAAAGTGCTTTTATCGGGCAAGTATTGCACACTCTTGCCGAAAGCTATGGCATAAGTGATGAAGAAATGGCTGAGGTGACCAATGAAAATGTATGTCGCGTATTCCCCGTCTATGCCCATTTTAAGGCTAATTGCAAGCTTTAAAGAAAATTAAAAGTATATACTTTATATACTGTTCTGTATAAAATATGGTACTTTTGCATAAGCAATACAGAGTTGCTGCATCAAACACACGGGGAAAGATGCTCGAGTGGTTGAAGAGGCACGCCTGGAAAGCGTGTAAGCGTCTAAAGCGCTTCACGGGTTCGAATCCCGTTCTTTCCGCAGTTTGATGATTGTTTTTCTTGTAGATTAATTCATAGAAAGAGATGAAAACTTTTTTCAGGCGTCTCACAATTCTCCTTTTTATCGTAACATCATGTACGTTGGCACAGGCACAAAAAGAAGCAAGTGCCAGACATCCTGCTCATACAAATACTGAGAAAATGTCGTCGTCGGTTGCTGATTCTGCTGCCTCCGATGATGAAGAACTTGATAGTGCGGCAGCCGGACAGATGGCAAGTTCTCCCTCTTTGGCTGCCGACAGTTCACAAGTAGAGCAGGGAGATGCACCAAGTATTCACAAAGAGTTGAAGACTAAGTTCATAGAAGGCAATGCAGGCTTTATGTCTTTTGTTGCCCTGGCGTTGGTATTGGGCCTTGCTTTCTGTATTGAGAGGATTATTTATTTGAGTCTTTCTGAAATCAATGCAAAGAAATTTATGGCCGATCTTGATGAAAAGATCATGTCGGGTAATATAGAAGATGCAAAGAAACAATGCAGAGACACGCGCGGTCCTGTCGCATCTATCTGTTATCAGGGACTTGAACGTATTGACGAAACAATTGATAATATCGAGCGTAGCATCGTCAGCTATGGTTCTGTACAAAGTGCAAATCTTGAGAAAGGGTGTTCATGGATTACCCTTTTCATTGCCATGGCACCATCATTAGGCTTTTTAGGTACGGTCGTGGGTATGGTAATGGCTTTCGATCAGATACAAACTGCCGGAGACATCAGCCCTACAATTGTAGCGGCCGGCATGAAAGTGGCCCTTATTACAACCATATTTGGTATTATCGTTGCACTGATATTACAACTTTTCTACAATTATATTCTGTCAAAAATTGACCATCTTACATCGCAGATGGAGGAATCGTCGATAACACTTCTCGATTCTATAATGAAATATAAGTTGAAGAAATGAAACGCTTTTCCTTTCATAAGCTGGCTTCATGGCCCGCAGAACGGCTGTCCTCGCGCGTGCTTTTTGTGCTCATTGGCATTGTATGTGTGGTGTTTTTGCTGTTCTGGCTTGTAGGCTTTGACCTGCCATTTGATGACGATCCCAATTTTACGGCTCCACTTTTCACCAATCTTTTGTTGGCGTTGATATACATACTAACCCTCCTTGCTGTTGGTATGGGTGTGTGGTCACTGTTGCGAACTTTGAGGGTAAGAGGAAAATCGGAGAGCATCGACAATAATATTCCTATCCGGAAAATAAGTTATGCCGTAGTATTTACTACGCTCGGCAGCATGCTTCTGTTCTTTTCTGCCGGTTCTTCACAGCCAATGACTATTAACGGTGTGAGCTATACAGACAGCTTCTGGCTCAAAATGTCTGACATGTTTGTGTGTACCTCCCTGTTCATGATTGCAGCAGGGGTGGGCGTTGTCATTTATGGCGCGACGAAGTATAATCGTAAAAAAAATGTTTAGACGACGCAAACGTGGGGTTCCCGGGCTGAATACGACATCAACAGCCGACATATCTTTCATGCTGTTGATATTTTTTCTTGTCACAACAAACATGGATGTTGACAAGGGGTTAATTCGTCAGCTCCCTCCTGATCGCAAGAATGATAACCAGGAATCGTTTGTTTCGAAAGGTACAACCTTAGATTTAACCATTACTTCGCATAGTAAGCTGCTCATTGATGGCAAGCCGTCCTCATTTGAAGGGCTTGACAAAAAGATAGAAGTATTTGTAAATCGTGTGGGGAAAAGGCATTTAATAAAGGTTGATGTTGACCCGCAGGCAAGCTATGACAGCTATTTTCAGTTACAGAATCAGTTGGTATCGGCTTACAATCAGTTGCGAAACCAAACAGCACAACGGCTTTTCGGGTGTTCCTATACGTCATTATCGGCCGACCGTAAAGAACAGGTAAAGGATGCCTGCCCGCAACGGATTGCTGAGCAATATCATGCCGGAGGCTCACCAGCACAGTCATTAAATGGGAAAGGAACACAACAATGAGCATGTTCAATCGTCGTCGCTATGAGGTTCCTGGGCTGAATACAGCCTCTCTTCCTGACCTTATTTTCTCGGTGTTGTTTTTCTTTATGATTGTCACACACATGCAAAAGGTGGCAGTTAAGGTGCAATTTCGTACACCACAGGGTACGGAACTAACGCGACTGACGAAGAAAACGGCAGTTACCTATATCTATATTGGGAAGCCTGAAGGTAATCTTCAAAAGACACTTGGAACGGCAACACGTATTCAACTTAATGATAAGTTTGGTAACCTGGATGATGTTGTCGATTATATATCGGCCGAAAGAGAGCGTATGTCGCCTGAAGATCAGCAACAAATGACCGTATCTGTTAAAGCTGACAGGACAACAAAAATGAGTATAATCGACAATGTGAAACAGGCTTTACGTAAGGCAAAAGCTTATCGTATTAGCTATTCTGCAACCGATAAAAACCATAAATAATTAGCAAAATACTGTAATTTACTATCAATTTAGTGCAAATTGCCGTATAAAAACGTTAGTTTTAAATAATTCTCATTACCTTTGTGCATATTTTTCAAATCGTATGGCACATCATTCATTGGACAAATTAGACAGGAAAATACTGAAAATGATTTCAGCAGATGCCCGTATTCCCTTCCTTGAAGTGGCACGGGCTTGTAACGTAAGTGGCGCAGCTATTCATCAACGCATTCAGAAACTAACGTCGCAGGGCGTTATTAAGGGTTCTGAATTTATCATCGACCCTGAGAAAATAGGGTATGAAACGTGTGCCTATGTAGGCTTGTTTCTGAAAGATCCTGAGGATTTTGATGACGTTGTAGAGAAGCTTCGTGAGATTCCGGAGGTTACAGAGTGTCATTATACCACCGCAGGGTATGACATGTTTATTAAGATTTATGCGCGCAATAACCATCACTTGCTGAATATTATTCACGATAAGTTACAGCCCTTAGGCTTGTCGCGTAGTGAGACCATTGTAAGTTTCAATGCTGTTATCGAAAGACATCTTCCTATATTAGAAGATGAAGACGATAACGATACAGAAGAATTCGAAGACGATTTATAGCTAAAGTTCCTTGTATACTGCTTGTAAGCAGCATACTTTACGGGCTTTTACTCATTGTTCGACGGCCGTCAGCAGCACTGTTGGCGATCGTCATACGCATTGTCTTACGGCCGTCAACAACGTTGTTGACGGCCGTCGGACAATGAGCTTAAAACCGTATTGTGAGAATAAATATGTAATAGCCTTGCAGCCATATGGCTGTAAGGCTATCATTGTTATGGTGCTTTAATGAAAAGAGGTACTCTCTGTAATACAGCAGATTGTTATTACTTGGTCTGGCGATGGTAGGTTAGAAATGAAAAGCCCTTGTGCTTTTCGCATGATGTTTCCTCCCAGTTGTGCCAGTCAATATCAGGAAAAAAGGCATCTGCATGATCAGGATTCTGTTCAATTTGTGTAATATAAAGCGTTGAGGTATAGGCCAATGCTTCCTTATACAGGCATGCACCGCCGATGATGAACACCTCTTTTTCGCCCCTGCAATTATCAACAGCATCGTGTAATGACGCGTAAACATCGCAGCCATTTAATTGCTTAAGGGTGGTACTTATCACGATATTGTGGCGGTTTGGCAGTGCACCGTTGGGTAACGACTGAAAGGTTCGTCGCCCCATGATAATGGTATGTCCTGTTGTCAGCGCCTTAAAGTGGGCCAGATCCTCGGGGATATGCCAGGGCAGTGTGTTGTGATAGCCTATGGCTTTGTTGCCCGACATAGCCACAATAATGGATAATTGCGGTTGTGTCATGATGTGTAGCGAGGTTTTAGATGATGAAATGGTCGTGAGAGGGCAGGTGTGATGTCTTGATTTTCCACTCTTGCGGATAGAGGTTATTGGCACGATTTCCGATATTCTTCACAAATCCGAGAGGCTGCTGACGGTAAGTTACAATGACGATTCCCCTGGGTACGCCGGCATTTAGTGTAACAGCTTCCTTTCGAAGATAGTTTAAAGCATCGGCGTATGTTAGTTCGGCACAAGGAAAAGCCGATGTGTTTAGAGCCGTACTTAGTGCAAGTGATATGTCGGGAACGACGTCGCGCCCCTTTATGTAGCCCATTTTTACACCCGCATGTATGACGTGAAGCGATGTCTTTATGCGGTTATACATGGGTGTCCACCACTTGGGAATAGCCTTGATACAATCCTCTTCGTTTATAATAGTGAAGTTGTCTTTCAGCCAAGACGTTGTTTTTGCTATGTCAACAGAAGGGGCAGAAACAGACCTTTTGCCCTTGCTGCGTTTACATTCGGTAGCTTTAATGGTTGCTTTACAAGCTTTTTTCAGTATGTTTTCGCTTTCTCCATGTTTTCTTAACACCGCTGTAAACAGCCCTTCACCAGGTGTAAGACCTGGGATAAAACGATAAACGGGATTACTGTCAATAAGTGAGCCGGCAATGTTCCATTCGTCAGGAATCTCTAATTGAACAAAGTCAGCTCCGAGATTTTGGGCTATCCAGTTGACGTTTTCTTCGTTTTCGTGAGCATTAAATGTACAAGTAGAGTAGACCAAAAGGCCTCCTTCGCGTAGGCATGGCCAAATATCTTCAATGATTGAACGCTGCAAAGCCGTACACTTTTCAACGTTTTGAGAACTCCATTCGTCAATTGCGTTAGGGTCTTTGCGAAACATTCCTTCGCCCGAACAAGGTACATCGGCCAAAATAATATCAAAAAGCTGTCCCGCTTTACGATAATCTTTGGGATAGTTATTGGTGACGATAACGTCGGAATGTCCAAATTTCTGTACGTTTTCAGACAGTATACTTGCCCTTAATTTCATGGGCTCATTTGTAAATAACAAGCTTCCTTCAGGCAGAGCAGCGCGTGTAGCAGTAGTTTTGCCACCCGGAGCGGCACATAAATCAAGCATAGCAACAGGTTCGTGTACCAATTGTCGTAGTACCTCGCTGATGAACATTGATGACGACTCTTGCACATAATATAGCCCAGCATGCAACAAGGGGTCGAAGGTAAAATTGGGACGGTTGGGCAATATCAGGCCCGTGTCGCACCAGGGCACACGTGAAGCCTGACGGATGTCGGCGTTAAGTATTTGTTCTTGTTCTGGAATAATGGGTTTAAAAGGATTGAGCCGTATGCTGGCAGGAGCGTCTTGTCCCAGAGATTCAATCAGTTTTTCATAGAGAGAAGGCCCCATGAGCCGGCGTGTATAATCTTCAAAGAAAGGAGGTAATGTCATAAGAACCATACTTTGTTATTGCAAAAATATGATTTTTTTCTTTACTTTGCAACTATATATAGCTTGCAATCGTCAAACATGCAGAAATTAAGAAAAACAAAATATGATTATGAAACAGTATTTTATTGTAATGGCATTGTTGCTTTCGCTCAATGTAGGCCAGGCTACGGCAGCCCAAAAGTCGACACATCAACGCCATCAGGCTCTTACCGAACAGGCTTCCCATCAGGGCAAAACCGTAAAAATGGATAAAGACGATAGGGCAAAAACCTATCAACAAGGCATTGAAGCATACAGCGATACATCGTCAAAGGCAACAGCTGATGACAGTATTGCACAACCTGTAAAGGTAACTCACGTGGTAAACAAACCGCTAAATAAGCCTGAAGCCTTTATTTTGTCGTTGCTTGGCGGAACATTAGGAGCAGGAAGTATCGCCCTAACTATTGTGATAATGTTGGGTGGTTTGTTGTTCTTGCTGGCACCGTTTATTGCTTTTATCTTCCTTATGAAGTATCTTATTAATCGTCATAACAAGCGGGTTGAGCTGGCCGAGAAAGCCATTGAGAATGGTGTTCCAATTCCTGATGAGGTTAAATCTGTAAAGTCTGAGTCGCCAGAGTATTACTGGAAGCGTGGTATTCGAAATGTTTCATTAGGTGTAGGCTGTGCCATTATGTTTACATTATGGGGTGACGCCAACTTTTTTGTGGGAATAAGCTTATTGTGGGCCTTCTACGGTATAGGACAACTGGTGATTAGTAAAACCACAAAGTAAGCAGCTTTGGATAAGTTTGACGACATCAGTTTGGTTACACAGGTGGCTGTTTTCCACAACAGGCAGTCGTTTGACAAGCTTGTAAGGAAATACCAGTCGCCTGTAAGGCGATTCCTTTTGAACCAAACGGGAGGTGATAGTCAGCTAAGTGATGACCTGGCACAAGACACATTTGTAAAGGCTTACACGCGTATCGGTCAGTTTCAGGGTAAGGCTTCGTTCCTCACCTGGCTGTATCGTATTGCCTATAACGTATATTACGATTATATGCGCAGCTTGCATTCGACACAGGATATTGATGCAGTTCCGGCATCAGCACGAGCTAAGGGCAACAGCGACAGCGGACTGAAGATGGATTTACAGGGCGCACTTGGCGTATTGAGCCATAATGAACGGGTGTGTGTTACACTGCAGCTGATAGAAGGACAGCCCGTTGACAAGATAGCTTTAATTACGAAAATGCCAGTTAATACGGTGAAAAGCCATCTTGCCCGTGGCAAAAAGAAGTTAGTAGCATATTTGAAAGATAACGGCTATCATGAATAAACATCTATGGAAAACATCAATATTAACAAGGAAGAAGAGCAGCTTTTAGAGCATTTTTTTGCTGAAACAAAGATTGATTTGCCTGATAACGGGTTTACAGAGCGGGTAATGGACAACCTTACACAGACAGTACGCCGGCGCAATTACATTTGGACTGTGGTGTGTTTATTGGCTGCGATTATACTTTTTTTATCGTCAGACGGGGTAAACCATGTACGTGTTTTCGCAACAAATGTGGTAAAAAGCCTGACAAATAGCCTGTTATCCATTCAACTTGAGCAAATAAACCTCCAGGCCATAGGAGCTGCTGCGTTTATGCTTTTGTTTCTATGTATTGTAAATATAGAAGACAATCGTTCTATTCTATGATAATATTGAAGCCGTTATCTTCTGTATTTACATCCTTTTGAGGCTTGGGTTTCGGTATGTTTTTGAGCTTACCGTCCTTATCAAACATGCCATAGGTTGTACGGAGCACGGTAAATTCAGTACGCCTGTTGAGCTGATTACATATTTCTTCTTTACTTTTGTCTTTTAGTTTCTGTATAAATTCAGGCGTCAGCACATCGCCTTCTTTCAGCCATTTATACTTTTCGGTAAGTTTTTTCTTGATAATTTTAGGCTTCTCCTTGCCATATCCTACGGGCGTTAAGCGGTCGGCGGCGATGCCATGCTGTATGAGATAGGCCACAACAGCCTCCGCACGGCGTTGTGAAAGACGCTTATTATATTCGGCCGATCCTTTGTAATCGCAATGCGCGCTAAGCTCTATCGTAACGTTTCCGTTCTCTTTTAACAAGGCCACTAAATGGTCGAGAGCCGTTTTACTCGAGTCACGGAGCGTGGCTTTATTGAAATCATAGAAAATGTTATCGATGAGCGTCGGCGCTGATATGTTTGCAAGGGCAAACTGTAATGTGCTGTCTGTTGACTCCCTGGGGTTGGGAAGAGCCTTGATTTCTTCCTGATGGTTAAGATAACCTTTACATGTGGCCATGAACAAATAGGTTACGCCCGGGGTGAGAACCTTTGTAAACGAGCCGTCACTATGTAATGCGATTCGCTCATTAGTGCCGTCGTCGCCAATACAATATACGGTTGCCGAAGGAAGTTCATAGCCATCCATCTCATAAACCCAGCCTTTTACCGTTTGGGTTATCTCCGGATTCTCGAACGAATAAATATGATCCCATCCGCGCCCATCGCCACGATTGCTTGAGAAAAAGCCACGATTGTACGGTCCTTCGAAGGTCATTCCAAAGTCGTCGCCTTGTGAATTAAGAGGAAATCCTGGGTGGGAGAGGTGGTAACGCCGGTCTTTTCCTACCTTGGCAATGAAAATATCGAGCCCTCCCAAGCCCGGATGGCCGTTGCTTGAAAAGTATAAATCGCCGTTCGGACGGAAAGAAGGAAACTCCTCATCGCCCGCAGTGTTGACGGGTTCGCCTAAGTTTTCCACGCCACCAAAGCCGGCAGGGGTAATACGTACACGCCATATGTCGAGCCCTCCTTTACCTCCGGGCATGTCGGATGTGAAATAAAGCCATTGACCATCAGGCGAAATGGCAGGATGTGCAAAGCTTGAAAGTGTATCGCCTGTAAGCGTAATGGGCGTAGCTTTACCCCATGCTGCATCGCTTCTGTCCGACTTAACGATTTGAGCATAGCGTGGAAAAGACGGGCTTGTGGCACACTGTGTGAGGTACATTTCGCGTCCGTCGGGTGAAAAGCAGCACGTACCCTCGTCGTAATTCGTGTTTACTCCTCCGTTCACAGCTTCGGGTTTGCTCCACTTTCCCTTGTCATCCTTTTGAGAATAAAACAAGTCGCCAGCCTTAGTTCCTGTTATACCGCTCAGCTCATCGCCCATAGCCTCGTTGCGGGTAGAGGTAAAATAAAGCTGGTCGTAAGCGTCACCGAAGAGCATTGGTGAGTAATCGGCCCTGCGGGAATTGAATATATCCATCTTCTTGACGGTGTAACGACTTCCCGCTTCTTTTGTTCGGGGTGCATTTTTTGCAGCGATAAGCCCCTCCTTTGCCAACGTATTGTCGGGCAAAGAATCCAATACAAGTTTAAACTCGGCTTCGGCAGCTGCATAGCTTCCTTCTTTCATGAGCTGCCGTGCAAGGGCCAGATGTTCTTCCATATTGGCTTGTTTGTACCCAATTACGTTGCGATAGGCAGCCACAGCCTTGCCTGTTTGTAACGACTTATCATAGCAAAAGGCCATTTTAGAGGCTATAAGGGCGCGACGTTCACGGTCTTTGGGAGGCGTTTTTTGGTAGGCTTGTTTGTATTCGTTGGCCGCATCGAAGTATTCGCCAAGGGCTAAATGTCGTTCTGCACGCTTGAAATTGCGTTCTGCTCCGCACGAAACCAGAACTAAAACAGCAAGGAGAAATGCAGAAAGTATGGATAAAATATAAAATGGTTTCTTTATCATTGTAAACCAATAACGTAGAAATCGGCTGAATATTATATATATAAAACCCTCCTGTTTCATGGTTCGTCAGGGGAGAATATGAAACAGGAGGGTTGCTGGCATGATGGGAAAACAAGTTTTTCCCTGTTATTTATTGTCTACTTTAACGATATTTGTTTTTGGCAATTTTTTGTTTCGTACGTTTACTGTGGTCACAACGGCCTGGGCTAAATTGATGAAAGCCTGCCCCGTCATGGTGTCAACGTTGAGTGCTGCCGGTGTTCCTGAATCGCCATTTTCACATATACTCTGAACGATAGGAATTTGGGCGAGCAACGGAACTTTCATTTCTTGTGCGAGATTCTTACATCCATCCTTGCCGAAAATGTAGTATTTGTTCCCGGGTAACTCCGCAGGTGTGAACCAAGCCATGTTTTCTACCAATCCCAATATGGGTACATTCACCTTATCATTCGTGTACATGTCAATTCCTTTACGGGCATCTGCCAAGGCCACATTTTGGGGAGTTGACACAATTATTGCGCCGGTGATAGACAAAGTCTGTAATAAAGTAAGGTGTATATCAGAGGTTCCTGGAGGTGTATCAAGAATAAAGTAGTCGAGTTCACCCCAGTCGGCATCCGCAATAAGTTGCTTAAGTGCGTTCGTTGCCATGCCTCCGCGCCACAGAGTAGCAGTATCAGGATTAACGAAAAAGCCGATGGAAAGCAACTTTACGCCATATTTTTCGATAGGACAAATAAGTTGACGGCCATCCTTTTCAACGGCATAAGGCTTACTTTCTTCCACACCGAACATCTTTGGCATGGATGGACCAAAGATGTCGGTGTCAAGAAGGCCTACCTTATAGCCTAATTTGGCAAGTGCAATAGCAAGGTTTGCCGATACGGTACTTTTGCCAACACCTCCCTTTCCAGAGCTGACAGCAATGATATTCTTTACGTCAGGCAAGAGCTTTTCAACTTCAGGACGTGGGGTTGACTTATATTCCGTATCAATGGTTACTTCTATTTCGTCACTGATATAGAAGTGTATGGCAGCTTCGGCAGCCTTTACAGTCGACTTCAAAAAAGGGTCAGTATCGCGAGGGAAAACAAGAGTCAGCCTTACTTTCATACCATTTATACTGGGCGTATCGGCCAACATTCCACTCTCTATCAGGTTTTTCTTAGTACCTGCATATATTACTTTCGACAGTGCGTCGGTAATAAGTTTTGGATATAGGGTCATTATTTATCTGTATTTTTTGTGGAACGCAAAAATAACGATTATATATTTAAAATACAAATAAAAACTAAATAATTTCCTTAGCGGTAAGTATTTTACTACCTTTGTATCAATACTTTGAAACATATCTTACCATGAGTTGCATACTTTTTACCATGAAGCAAAAGTATATATTTTTTTGTGTCCTTTTTGTTATGTTGGTTCCACCTGCTGCAAAGGGCGGTAATGTTGTGTGGCATGAAGGTGGAGCCGTTACCTATACGATGCAGAGTAAGGTGAGCACGGTTGTAACGAAGGCTGCTTCACTTTTTGAAGATGATATGAAAGCGCTTACAGGTAATGAATGCTATGAAAGCAACCAGGGTGAAGTGGCGGTATATCAGTTAGATATGGCGTCGAACAAGGAACTCAAAGCTCTTGAAATGCAACAGATTCCATTGTTGAAATTCATTGCCCGTAAAGACGCTTTCTGGATAGGTAAGCGTGGAAATCAGGTTGTGATAGTGGGTAGCAACGGTCGTGGTGCAGCGTATGGTCTGCTCGAACTTTCCCGAATGTCAGGCATAAGTGTATGGAAATGGTGGGGAGATATTGTACCAGAACGACATCAACGTCTCGAAATTGATGAGAATTTAGATAAGATAGAAGTTCCTTCGGTTGAATATCGCGGAATCAATATCGATGATACTCAGTGGAGTAGTGGCCCCTGGGCCAGAAACTATTTGAAGGAACAGTTGGCAGACGGCTTGCTTGGTCCGGCTTATTATCATAAGCTTTTCGAGTTGATGCTGCGCTTAAGGGCAAACACCATCAGTGCAGGGTGGGATAAAAAAGCCTCTGTTTTTCTGGATGTAAAAGGGAATCGTGAAGTAGCTGACTCCTTTTCCATGATTGTTGCAACGCCTGATCATGATGGCGCTGTGACCTTACACGAGCATAAGAAGCCTGTTGACATTAAGATTTTATATGCTGATGACGGCTACGGTTATATGTTAGCACGTAGCAATGATGATGTAAAGCAGGCTTCTCATGGCGCAGCTCTCTATCACCTTAGCTATGAAGGGCAACCCCATGATTATCTTTGGTTATGTACTACACAGCCTGGTTTGGTTTGCAGCGAGATGCAGACGGCCTAT
>JABZLB010000043.1 GCA_015256945.1 Prevotellaceae bacterium
ACTGAATAGAGCATCTGACTACGGATCAGAAGGTTCCGGGTTTGAATCCCAGCGGAGTCACGTTAGAAAAGGAAAGGCAAATAATACGTCTTTCCTTTTTTATTTTGTTGTAATTGAAATAATGAATAAAACCGGGCGACGCCAAATTTCGGTATAAATATAAATAAATAAACGTTATATTTGCCTAAAACACGACAACACAAGTAAGTATCTTAAAATAAAAGCAGTATCTTTACGTAGAAGTGTGGATTAAACATCAACAGGCATCTTATTAAATAATTCCATTCACTCTAATACATCATAATGAGGCAGTTAAAGATACAAAAAAGCATCACCAACAGGTCGAGTGAAGCTTTAGACAAATACCTGATGGAAATAGGACGTGCTCCTCTTATCTCAATAGAAGAAGAAATAGAACTTGCACAAGAAATAAAGAAAGGCGGGCGAGGTGCAAAACGGGCCAAGGATAAACTTGTAACTGCCAATCTCAGGTTTGTCGTATCTGTTGCAAAACAATACCAACATCAGGGATTATCGCTTACCGACCTCATTGACGAGGGAAACATTGGTTTAATAAAAGCAGCCGAGAAGTTTGACGAAACACGTGGCTTTAAATTTATATCATATGCCGTCTGGTGGATTCGTCAAAGTATTTTGCAGGCCATTGCAGAACAAAGTCGTATAGTTCGCTTACCATTGAATCAGGTTGGCTCGTTAAGTAAGATAAACCAAGAGATTAATAAGTTTGAACAAAAATACGAACGAAAACCCAGCTTAGAGGAAATTTCGGATCTAACTAATGTTGATGCCACAAAGATTGGCCAAAGTATGATGGCCGACGGACGCCATGTAAGCATCGATGCTCCGTTTGAAGAGGGCGAAGATAACACTATGCTCGACGTCATGCCAAGCGGTGAAGACAGTCGCACTGACCGCACAGTAGATTACGAAAGTATGGCACAGGACGTGCTTGAAGTGCTTCAACGTGTATTGAATCAGCGCGAAACAACAATCATTTGCAAATGTTTCGGTATAGGTTGCAATGAATTAGGATTAGAAGAAATTGCTGACCAGTTAGCCCTTACGCGCGAGCGCGTAAGACAAATACGAGAAAAAAGTATTATTAAGCTTCGTGAAAGTGGCAATGTTAAAATCCTGATGAAATATCTGGGATAGCACATTTAATTGTATACAGAACAAGTAAAGGTTAAGGGTAGTGATAAAAAGCTGCCCTTTATTAGTGTTTACTAATACTATCTATTATACCTCTATAATATAGAAAAGAAAAATAAAGAGCCTTATTTAAAAGCTTTAAATACAAGATGTAGTTGTACCATCCTATAACCGAAAAACAATACCCCCACCCCCTATATATAAATTAAAAGTTGTACCTTTGCAACAAAATTGCAATTTATATATTTTAAAAGCATATTCTTTTAAATGATTACACTGACAAACCTTGCCATACAGTTTGGCAAACGAGTTCTCTACAAAGATGTAAATATTAAGTTCACACGTGGAAATATCTACGGTGTTATTGGTGCAAACGGCGCAGGAAAATCAACCCTTTTGCGTGCAATAAGCGGCGATCTGGAACCTAACAAAGGTACTGTTGAAATGGGACCAGGAGAGCGTCTATCTATTTTGGAGCAGGATCACTTCAAATATGATGCTTATGTAGTTATGGATACCGTTCTAATGGGCTATGAAGCACTGTGGAATAATATGAAAGAACGCGACCTTCTGTATTCAAAGGCCGAGATGACCGAAGAAGACGGGAACCGAGCTGCTGAGCTGGAAGAGAAGTTTGCAGAAATGAATGGCTGGGAGGCAGAAAGCAATGCTGCACAGCTTTTGCAGAATTTAGGTATTAAAGAAGACCTGCATCATAAGCAGATGTCAGAACTTTCTAATAACGAAAAGGTTCGCGTTATGTTGGCCAAAGCTCTCTTTGGCAAGCCCGACAACCTGTTGCTTGATGAGCCTACCAACGACCTTGATCTCGATACCGTAGAGTGGCTGGAAGAATATTTAGGAGAAATAGACGAAAATCAGACGGTGCTTATTGTTAGTCACGACCGTCACTTCCTCGATTCTGTAACTACACAAACCATAGATATTGACTTTGGCAAAGTTACCGTATTTGCTGGAAATTACAGTTTCTGGTATGAGAGTTCACAGCTTGCCTTGCGTCAGGCGCAAAATCAGAAACTTAAAGCCGAAGAGAAAAAGAAACAGCTGGAAGAGTTTATTCGTCGTTTTTCGGCCAATGTCGCCAAGAGCCGTCAAACAACAAGTCGCAAAAAGATGCTCGAAAAGCTCAATGTGGAAGAGATTAGACCCTCAAGTCGTAAGTACCCGGGCATTATTTTCCAAATGGAACGTGAGCCAGGAAACCAGATTCTTGAGGTGGAAGGACTAAAGGCTACGGACGAAGACGGAACTGTTCTCTTCGATAACGTAAACTTTAATATAGAAAAAGGTCAGAAGGTTGTTTTCTTAAGTCATAACCCAAAGGCCATGACCGCTTTATTTGAAATCATAAACGGGAACCGAGAGCCAGAAGCAGGAACATATAAATGGGGCGTAACCATTACTACTGCATATCTTCCTCTCGACAACACACAGTTCTTCGACTGCGACCTTAACCTCGTAGAGTGGTTAAGCCAGTTTGGTCCAGGCAATGAAGTTACCATGAAATCGTTCCTTGGCCGTATGCTTTTCCGTCAGGAAGAAGTTGAGAAAAAAGTTAACGTTCTGTCGGGAGGTGAGAAAATGCGCTGTATGATTGCACGTATGCAATTGCAGAATGCTAACTGCCTGATTTTGGATACTCCTACAAACCACCTCGATATGGAATCGATTCAGGCCTTCAATAATAACTTGATAGCTTTCAAAGGGAATATCCTTTTCTCCAGTCACGACTTGGAACTTATCAGTACTGTATCAAACCGTATTATTGAACTTACACCTAACGGTACCATTGACAAGCTGATGCCATACGAGGAATACATACACGATGAGCAAATTAAAGAACAAAAGCTCAAAATGTATAACATGTAAAATAAGTGGATTGGTTTTTGATTATAAGAAATGGCATACCTTTTGTATGACATTTTGAAAAATCAAAAATCACCTATTATGACAGAAAAAGAAATGAAAGAGAAAAAGATAAAGGTCGAAGATGGCCATACTGTACACGAGGAACAGTGTGATAATTGCCATCATACAAAAGATATGGCTGGTGAAAAGGCTGCTGAAGGATGTAACCATGAGAAAGCTTGCGAAAGCCATTGTGGTTCATGTCATCATGAAGAGGAAGCACACGAAGGCCATGAAGACGATACCATACAGAAGGTAACTGACGAGCTTGACACTTTAAAAGATAAATATTTACGTTCGGTAGCTGAATTTGAAAACTATAAAAAAAGAACGCTAAAGGAAAAGGCTGAACTTATTTTAAACGGTAGCGAGAAAACCATATCCACGATTCTCCCTGTTCTTGACGACTTTGAACGCGCTCTTGCTGATAAGAGTGATGACCCTGAGGCAATAAGAGAAGGAGTAAGAATGATATATAATAAGTTCATAAAAACCCTTGAAAGCCTTGGTGTTAAGAAAATGGAAACGAAGGATAAAGACTTCGATACCGATTACCACGAAGCAATAGCCATGGTACCAGGCCTCGGCGATAATAAAAAAGGAAAGATAGTAGATTGTGTTCAAACAGGCTACACCCTTAACGACAAGGTAATTCGCCACGCCAAAGTAGCCGTTGGACAATAAGATTTTCCACCTTTTTTAAACCTTTTTCCAGAAATTAGCTTTGTAAATATTGAAAAGATAAAATGGCAACCAAGAGGGATTATTACGAGGTACTCGGCGTTGATAGAAACGCCTCAGAATATGATATTAAAATTGCTTATCGCAAATTAGCAATCAAATATCATCCTGACCGCAATCCAGGAGATAAAGAAGCTGAAAGTAAATTTAAAGAAGCCGCCGAGGCTTACGAAGTATTACACGATGCCGACAAACGTGCCCAATACGACCAGTTCGGCTTTGATGCACCACAGAGTGGTGGATTTGGAGGCTTCGGAGCCGATATGAATATGGACGATATATTCTCGGCCTTCGGCGATATTTTCGGTGGACACGGCGGATTTGGAGGTTTTGGTGGCTTCGGAGGATTTGGAGGTGGCCAAGGTGGCGCACAGCAGCGTGTATTTAAAGGCGCTGACCTTAGATTAAAGGTTAAGTTATCGTTACAAGATATTGCAAGTGGCGTTACTAAAAAATTCAAAGTTCGTGAAGACGTTAAATGCGAAGAGTGTAGCGGGACAGGGGCCGAGAGCGGCAGTAAACCCGAGACATGCCCTACGTGTAAAGGAGCAGGTGTAGTAAATCGCACCGTAAAATCGATGTTTGGTATAATGACAACACAGTCGGAATGCCCCACATGCCACGGCGAAGGCACCATTATTAAGAATAAGTGTAAAGCTTGTAAAGGTAGCGGTGTGGTGAAAGGCGAAAAGGTTGTAGAAATAAATATACCGGCAGGAGTGGAAGAAGGTATGGTTATCAACGTTCATGGTAAAGGTAATGCCGGACCGCATAACGGTGTTCCTGGTGATATTCAAGTGTTAGTAGAAGAAGAAAAAGACGATATTTTTGTTCGCGACAAGCAAGATATTATCTATAATCTGCTACTCGATTTTCCTACTGCGGCGTTAGGTGGTGAAGTGGAGGTTCCAACAATTGACAATAAAAAAATAAAACTTAAGATTGAAGCCGGTACACAACCAGGTAAAACTGTACGATTACGAGCCAAGGGGTTACCTGCTGTTAAAGGGTATGGGACGGGGATAGGCGACCTTATCGTTAATATGAGCGTTTTCATTCCCAAAACTCTGTCAAAGGAAGAACACAAACATATCGAAGAAATGAAGGATAGCGATAACTTTAAAGGAGATACGGCTACAAAGAAAAGTATCTTTGAAAAGTTTAGAAACTACTTCAACTAAATCTATCTGGATATTTAGGAAAAGACAAGGTCTGTCAATCATTTGAGACATCAGATGTGTTGGCTGGCCTTTTTTTATTACATACTATAAAAATGACTTATCAGGAAACCATACATTATCTATTTAATAGTACACCCGTATTTGAGCACATTGGTGCAGCAGCTTACAAGCCTGGATTGTATACTACTAAGAAACTCGACGAATATTTTGGACACCCTCATACAGCTTATAAAACTATTCATGTGGCAGGAACAAACGGCAAGGGCTCATGTTCGCATACCCTTGCCGCCATACTTCAAGCAGCCGGATATAAAGTAGGATTGTATACATCACCACATCTTGTCGACTTTAGAGAACGGATTCGAGTAAATGGAGAGCCTATACCAGAACAACGCGTAATTAATTTTGTTGAACAAGAAAAAACTTTCTTTGAAACACTCCATCCGTCATTTTTTGAACTCACAACAGCTTTAGCTTTTCTTTATTTTAAAGAGCAGCATATTGACGTAGCTGTTATCGAAGTTGGTTTAGGGGGAAGGCTAGACTGTACAAATATAATTACTCCTGTTTTATCTCTAATTACAAATATAAGTTTTGACCATACACAATTTCTCGGCAATACACTACCACTTATTGCTGGAGAAAAAGCTGGAATCATCAAGCAAGGAATACCCGTAGTTATTGGTGAGACTACACAAGACACCCGCCCAGTATTTGAACTAAAAGCTACGGAATGCAAGGCTCCTGTTATCTTTGCTGCCGAAGAACCAGAAGTAATTTCATCATCTTTATGCCCTACGGGGGGACGCGATTATACAACCCGAAATTTTGGGAACTTTCATGGAGAGTTAGGCGGTGACTATCAGAAACGAAACGTCAACACCGTTTTGAAGACTATTCCATTATTACAGAAAATATTTAAAATTACACATAGTAATATTGTTGATGGTTTTTCAAAGGTTACAGAACTGACTGGATTACATGGCCGCTGGGAACAACTACGTACCGATCCACTCGTTATCTGTGACACTGGACATAACGTTGCCGGATGGCAATGGCTATCATCTCAAATCAAATCCATTAAATGTAAGAACCTGCGAATCGTTTTCGGAATGGTAGATGACAAAGATCTCAATACCGTAATGAGCCTATTACCTAAAAACGCCACATATTATTGGACTCAGGCGTCAAGTAAAAGAGCCATACCCGTAGACATCATTGCAGAAACAGGGCGTAAGTATCATTTGTCAGGAACGAAATATATGCGTGTAATTGAGGCTTACCAGAAAGCTGTATCTGATGCTACCACCGATGATTTTATCTTTGTTGGAGGGTCTAATTACATTATTGCAGATCTACTTTCTCTAAATAATTTTTAACTTTTAAGAATTTAATTATTTATAAGTTTTATTTTGCAGTTATCGTTTATTTTTCTTTACTTTGCAAGTATCAAGATGATAACTAAAAACTTACTCACATGACGAACACTGCAGAAACACCAAACGTATGTGGTCTGAAGCGAGAAGACTTTCAGACTACAATCAATAAAAAAAAGACTGACCTTTTTGTTTTACGCAATGCACAAGGTAACGAAGTTGCTATTACAAACTATGGAGGAGCAATTGTCGCCATTATGGTTCCTGACAAAAATGGTAATAAGGCAAACGTTATCATGGGGCATGACAACATCCAAGACGTTATCAATTCTCCAGAACCTTATCTTTCACGACTCATCGGACGCTATGGTAATCGCATTGCAAAAGGGAAATTTACACTCCGGGGCAAGGAATATTGTGTGCCTGTGAATAATGGTCCCAACTCGTTACATGGTGGTAAAAAAGGATTTAACGATAGAGTATGGGATGCCGAATTGATGAATGAAAACACATTAGTACTACATTACATATCAGCCTACGGCGAAGAAGGTTACACAGGTGAACTAAAAATAACCGTAGAATATACCTGGACAGACAATAATGACCTTCAGATATTTTATCTCGCATGCACCAATAAACAAACCATTCTCAATCTTACTCACCATGGTTTCTTTGCATTAGCTGGAATAAGCAAACCTACCCCAACCATTGATAACGTAGATTTAGAGATCAATGCCAATTATTATCTTCCCATAGATGAGACTTCAATCCCGACTGGAGAAATAAGAAAAGTGGAGGGAACTCCATTCGACTTTAGGACTGCTAAACCCATAGGAAGGGACATTGAAGCTGAAGACATCCAAATTAGAAATGGTTCAGGATACGACCATTGCTTCGTTTTAAACAAAAAAGAGGAAGGAGAACTGGGTCTTGCCGCCAAAGTTCATGAGCCATTAAGCGGCCGAACGATGGAGGTCTATACCACGGAGCCTGGTGTTCAATTGTACACTGGCAACTTCTTAAATGGAATAAAAGGGAATCTTGGAGCAACTTATCCACGGCGTTCGGCCATTTGTTTGGAGTGTCAACATTTCCCGGACACACCTAATCATCCCTATTTTCCATCTGTTACTCTTAATCCTGGAGAACAATATAAGCAAACAACAATATATCATTTTGGTGTAAGCAAATAAAAGATCTAACGGGAACTACACCTTAATTAAAAGAATAGAAATAACCTTTAAACCCAAAAACATGGATATAAATTTTGTAAGAAGCAGATTCATTAAACACTTTGATGGTAAAACTGGAAACATTTATGCTTCTCCTGGACGTATAAATCTCATTGGTGAACATACCGATTATAATGGAGGTTTTGTGTTTCCAGGAGCAGTTGAGCAAGGAATTATGGTCGAAATCCGTCCTAATGGTCATCAAAGCTGTAATATATATTCAATTGATTTAAAAGATATGTGCCATTTTAAACTGGACGATCCTAAAGGTCCTGACGCAACATGGGCACGATATATCTTTGGCATTTGTAAAGAAATGATGGCATTGGGTGTTGACGTTAAACCTTTTAATGCTGCTTTTGCCGGTGATGTTCCATTAGGAGCAGGCATGTCATCGAGTGCAGCTCTTGAAAGTTGTTTTGGATTTGCCTTAAACGATTTATTTGGTGATAATAAAATATCACAATGGGATATTGCATTAGCTGGTCAGGCAACAGAGCATAAGTATGTTGGTGTAAATTGTGGTATAATGGACCAATTTGCATCAGTATTTGGAAAGAAGGGAAAATTAATGCGATTAGATTGTCGTAGTCGCGAGTTTGAATACTATCCATGGGAGCCTAAAGGATACAAACTTGTATTACTTAACTCAAAAGTAAAACATGAGCTTGTGGGTTCACCGTATAACGATCGACGCAAATCATGTGAGAATGTAGTTAAAGCACTAAATGAACATTTCGTCGATCGTAAATTCGAAACACTACGTGATGCTACATGGGAAGACCTGGAAGCTGTTAAAACAAAAGTATCTGAAGAAGATTATAAACGTGCTCACTATGTTTTAGGTGAGAAAGACCGAGTACTGTCTGTTTGCGATGCTTTGGAGAAAGGTAACTATGAAGTTGTAGGCCAGAAGATGTATGAAACCCACGAAGGGCTTAGTAAAGAGTACGAAGTAAGCTGTGAAGAGCTTGATTACCTGAATGAGCTGGCAAAAGAAAATGGTGTAACTGGCAGCAGAATTATGGGAGGAGGTTTTGGAGGTTGTACTATTAATCTTGTAAAAGATGAGTTGTATGACAAGTTTATTACAGATGCAAAAGCTAAGTTTGCTGCAAAATATGGTCACGAGCCCACAGCAATTGATGTGATAATTGGTGATGGATCCCGTCGAATTTGCTAATACAAAATATCCTTACAATACCTGTCAATGGGAGTATTTCATACCTAATTAATCCTAATGACAGGTATTATTTTTTCAAATTTAAATCTATATGACTAATTTTTTACATTTAAGGGGGGGGTAAGAAGCTACTTTCTATTCCCTTACTATTATTATGTTTACTTTGCACATTTGCATGTAAAGATAATAACGACAGTGACGGGGCATTAAGTTACGACCCGTCAAAGCCTGTTACAATCACTAATTTTACTCCCAAAGATGGTGGTGTAGGCCAACGAATGGTAATCTATGGAAGTAACTTTGGAAACGATACAGCTCTTGTCAATGTTACCATTGGAGGGAAGAAAGCTGTACTTATAAATGCTAAAGGCAATTGCCTTTACTGTCTTGTTCCACAAGGAGCTTACTCGGGTGTAGTAAAAGTAAGCGTTGGAAATATTGAATCAGGAAACATTCAAACGGCAGAAGCTACAACCACTTTTGAGTATCAACGAAAAATGGTTGTAGGCACATTGTGTGGTTACCGGAACGAAAATGATGACCAAGGCTGGCATGACGGGCCTTTCTCATCAGCAACAGGTTTCTCAGCTGAGGCAACACTAACTGTCGACCCACTTCACAAAGACCATATTTATATTTGTTATGATGGTATACATGGCATTCAGCAAATAGATCTCACTAATAAAACAGTGAGTACTGTTATGTCATTATCTATGTTTGATTATCAAAGACTCCGTAGCATTGATTTTACTGTTGACGGGCAGTATATGATTATTTCGACCGACCGTGATGATCGGCGTCAAGCAAGTCCAAGCGTATGGATTGTAAAACGAAACGCCGATGGAACGTTCTCTAATAGTTCTGCACATTCCATAATTGCTGCTTACATGCAATGTAATACAGCCGCCGTCCATCCTGTTAATGGTGAAATTTATTTTAATTCGTATGAGCGAGGACAAGTATTCAGGCTCGATATGAATAAATATTTTAATACTGTTAATTCGGGACATATTTGGAAACCTAACTTCATTGACGGCAATTTTGAACAATTATTTACTATTGGTGATAACAGATGGGAGTTTAAACTATTTATCCATCCTTCAGGAAAATATTGCTATATCATAGTTATAAATCAGCACTATATTCTGCGTGCCGATTATAATGAAACCACAAAGCGTTTTGCTCCAGCTTACGTTGTAGCAGGACAAATGCGTATTGCAGGATGGAAAGACGGAGTAGGCACAAACGTATTATTAAATCGTCCTTATCAAGGCGTATTTGTAAAGAACAAGAAATACGTTAAAGAAGGTCGAAACGACGTCTATGACTTTTACTTTATAGACAATAGAAATCATTGTGTACGCTCATTATCGCCTGATGGAATCATTTCAACCTTCGCTGGTCGTGGCACATCATCTCAAGCTGGCGACTCACACTATTGGGGAACAGAGGATGGTGACCTTAGAGAAGTTGCACGATTCCGTGACCCGACAGGCATTACATATGATGAAGAGAACAATACTTTCTACATACTCGATTCGGGTGGAAGAAGGGTGAGAACAATATCAATGGAAAAATAAAGGCTACCCATACAAATGAAAAAATCCTTAAACCTTATTATTCTCCTATTATTTACGTGCCTGAATATATCAGCACAAAAAATAATGAAAATTACGGGTAACGTTACTGATAACAATGGAGAGCCCCTTATTGGAGTTAGTGTTGTCATTAAGAATCAGAAAGGACTTGGAACAGTAACTGATATTAATGGTGACTTCAATATTAATGTTACACAATACCAGACATTAGAATTTAGCTATATCGGTTTCAAATCAAAGGAGATTCTCGTCAAGGATCAATCTATCATAAATATAAAAATGGAGATTGAAGATTCGAATACTCTCAACGAAGTAATAGTAACTGGATTAGGTGCACAGAAGAAACTAACTGTAACAGGAGCTATTACCAATGTAGATGTGGGACAGATGAAATTATATTCATCATCAAATTTTACCAATACAATTGCTGGTAATGTACCAGGCATCATTGCTATGCAAAGCTCTGGACAGCCTGGTAAAAATACATCTCGCTTTTGGATACGCGGAATTTCTACCTTCGGTGCCAGCTCAGATGCTTTAATTTTGGTCGATGGCTTTGAAAGAAGTAATATCGATGATATAAATATTGAAGATATAGAAAGCTTCTCTGTGCTTAAAGATGCTTCCGCAACAGCTATCTATGGTTCCAAAGGAGCAAATGGAGTAATATTAATAACGACGAAACGGGGCAAAGAAGGAAAAATTAATATTAACGCGAAAGTAGAAACATCATACAATACAAGAACTATTACGCCACAGTTTGTTGACGGTTATAGTTATGCTAAACTACTTAACGAAGCTCGCGTAACACGAAATATTGCTCCACAATTTCAACCCGAAGAGCTCGCACTTATTCAAACAGGATTAGACCCTGACTTCTACCCTAACACGAACTGGTCTAAGCTTTTACTAAAAGACGGTGCACAAAGTTATCGTACTGACATTAGCTTAAGCGGTGGTGGTCCGACAGCTCGTTATTTTGCATCAGCAGCATACATTGAAGATCAGGGAATGTATAAAACGGATAAAACACTAAAGAAAGATTACAATACCAATGCTAACTATAAACGATGGAACTATCGTTTAAATGTTGATATTGATATTACAAAGTCTACCATCTTAAGACTTGGTATTAATGGTAATCTAAACAAGCGCAATTCTCCAGGACTGGGCGATGATGATGTATGGTCAGAATTATTTGGATATAATGCTTTATCTTCTCCCGTTCTTTATAGTAATGGCTATGTCCCTGCTTATAGTTCAAATAGTCATCAAATGAATCCATGGGTAGCTGCTACACAAACAGGTTATAATGAGGCATGGAGCAATGTTGTACAAACCAATGTAACTTTAGATCAAAACCTTGATTTCGTTCTTAATGGAATGAGTTTTACCGGACGTTTTGGCTACGACACATATAATGATAACTGGATAAATCACCATCGACAGCCTGCCATGTATCATGCAAACAGTCGTGATGCAAATGGAAATATCATTTGGGATCAATTACAAAATTCATCAGAGATGACACAAGCTTCTGGTGGCAGCGGTTCAAGACGTGAGTTTTTAGAGACTCTGTTAAAGTGGAATAGGACATTTAATAATCTGCATAATGTAGGAGCCGTTGCGCGTTATACAATGGATGAAAACATACAGACGCAAAATATTGGTTCAGATATTAGAAATTCTGTAAGTCGCAAAAATATGGCTTTAGCAGGACAGGCAACATATAATTTTGCCAACCGCTACTTCTTTGACTTTAATTTCGGATATAACGGTTCAGAGAATTTTGCAGATAACCATCGTTTTGGTTTCTTTCCTGCCTTTTCTTTAGCATGGAATGTTGCTGAAGAAAAACCGGTTCAAAAAGCAATGCCTTGGCTGGATATGTTCAAAATAAGATACAGTTGGGGTAAGGTTGGAAATGATAATACAGGATATTTCAGGTTCCCTTACTTGTATACAATAAATGAAACTCCAGGCATTGTATGGAATTGGGGAACCGATACCGCACCCTCTGTTACACGAGGTTATCACTATACACAAATTGCATCGCCTGATGTTACCTGGGAAATTGCAAAAAAGACTGATATTGGACTCGACTTTGTTGCTTTTAAAAACAAACTATCGTTCACTGTTGATTATTATCATGAAAAGCGTTCCGGCATATTTATGGAACGCCGATTCCTCCCGCTCATTGTTGGCTTAGAGAGTAATCCCTGGGCTAATGTGGGAGTTGTAAAGTCGTGGGGAGTTGATGGTAACTTCGAATACAAACAAAAAATTAAACAAGTTAATTGTACCCTCCGCGGTAATATAACGTATTGTAAGAATAGTATCGTTGACAAGGACGAAGAAAATACAATATATCCTTATCAATATGAAAAAGGCTATCGGATTGGTCAGCAACGTGGACTTGTTGCTCTTGGCTTATTTAAAGATTATGATGACATCAGAAACTCTCCCAAACAACAATTCGGTACAGTTCAGCCTGGCGATATAAAATATAAGGATGTTAATGGTGACGGAGTTGTTAACTGGAACGACCAGGTAGCAATTGGAGCAACCTCTACCCCAAGTCTTATTTATGGTGTTGGAGCATCGATTTCGTGGAAGGGTTTCGATTTCAACGTTCACTTTCAAGGAGCAGGAAAGTCAACTTTCCAAATTTCAGGAAAAACTGTTTATGCCTTTAGTGAAGGACGATGGGGAAATATACTAAAAGGCATGACTGACGGAAGATGGATTTCTAAAGATATTTCAGGAACAGAAGCTACCGAAAATCCAAATGCAACATATCCGCGCTTAAGTTATGGTGGAAATTTAAATAATTACCGGGCATCCTCATTCTGGCTTCGTGACGGAAGATACCTGCGTTTAAAGAATTTGGATATTGGATACACGCTACCTAAGTCGCTCTTAATTAAATTGCATTTAACAAATGTAAGAATTTATGTATCAGGTCAAAATCTATACACCTGGTCAGAATTCAAAGATTGGGACCCTGAATTAGGAAGTGGACGTGGCGAAATATACCCTATAACAAAATCATTAACGGCAGGCATGCAAATAACATTGTAGTTCCGTTTACCTGCTTATTTTATTCAAAACAGATTATGGAAAAGAAATATATCATTAGATTCCTCATTATCATTGTAAGTGGAATACTTGCATCTTGCAATGATTATCTCGACTCTGACAAATATTTTAAAGACCGCACGACATTGAATATGGTATTTACTGATCGTGCTCGTAGTTTGGAATGGCTTGCTTATTCCTATTCGTTCCTTAAGGATGACAATGCTGATATTGTATCGAAAGACGGAAGCTCCAATTCGTTTTGTTTTGCAGACGATATGTATTATGGCGACCGCGACTTTAATTATGATACCAAAGAAAGCGATCAAATGTCATATAATACATTTCGTCAAGGCAATTATAACGAAAATAATTGGAATAATGCCTGGGGCAGATGCTACAAAGGTATTTATCAAGCATCTGTTTTTATCCAGAACATTGATAATAATCCCAAGATGACAGACGCCGAGAAATTAGATTATAAAGGGCAGGCGCGTTTCGTAAGGGCTTATTATTATTGGTTACTTTTACGACGTTATGGTCCGGTGCCTATCATGCCTAACGAGGGCGTCGACTACACACTCGGCTATGATAAGATTTCTATTCCACGCAGTTCATACGAGGAAGTTGCCGATTATATCAGTTCAGAAATGGTACAAGCTGCTTCTGAAATTCAATATACACGTCGTGATGCAGAACACGTTACTCAACCTACCAAAGGTGCAGCTTTAGCTACCCGTGCCTTAGCACTTATTTATGCTGCATCGCCTTTGGCAAATGGTAACACAAGCGACTTTGCAAAGTTGCTCGTTGATCACAAAGGACGTATGCTGCTTAATACCGATTACAATGAAGAAAAATGGGCAAAGGCTGCCGCCGCATGCCGTGATGTCATCGATTTAGGCGTGTATGATCTTTATACTGCTGCTGCAACTACCGTAGATGCACAAGGCCATCCTGCAACAATAACACCAATTGACAGTTTGTGTGATTTTGCAAAGAACGACTGGCCACAAGGCTGGCGCAACATTGATCCTATGCAATCGTACCGGGCTTTATTCGACGGAGACGTGGCACCCGATGCCAATCCTGAGTTAATATTTACACGTGGCTCATTAAATGCGAGAATCTCTGAATGGGGAATGAAAGCTTTCGCCGTTCATGAAATGCCACGTTCGTGTAATGGTTGGAACACACATGGCTTAACACAAAAAATGGTTGATGCCTATTATATGAACGATGGAGCCGACTGTCCTGGAAAAGACAGAGAGATAGGACGTGGCGATGGCAGCTATCGTCTCCCAGGATTTACCAGTAATCAAGATGTACAGCAAGGGCGCTACAAACCATTAGCTGCCAATGTTTCATTACAATATGCCAACCGCGAGCCGCGCTTTTACGCATCAGTAGCCTACAATGGCTCGGTTTGGGAATGCTTGGGCGACCCTATTCCTTCTAATCATAATCAACAAGTATTCTATTATCGCGGAGGCTATCGCGGTGTTCAAAACGGCTATAATAATACACAATTCTTCCTGCGCACAGGTATTGGCTGTAAGAAATATTACAATCCTAACGACTATTCCAGCGATCATGCTACTATGAAAGAACGCGTTGAGCCAGCTATTCGTTATGCCGACATTCTTCTTTTGTATGCAGAAGCACTTAACGAATTGACGAAAACTTATCAAATTGAATCATGGGATGGCACAAAAACCTATTCCATAAGCCGCAATGAACAACAAATAAAGCAGGGCATACAGCCTGTCAGAATACGTGCCGGCCTTCCCGATTTTCCAGAAAGTGACTATGCAGATGCCAACAAACTGCGCAAACGAATTAAACGCGAGCGAATGATAGAGTTCATGGGCGAGGGTAAACGTTACTTTGATTTACGTCGTTGGAAAGATGCACCTGTTGAAGAAAGCCTGCCTGTTTATGGCTGCAACGTAATGATGGACGAACACCATACCATTGATTTCCAGAAGGTTGTTCCCACCTCTACCCTTTCGTCTACTTTCAGCGATAAAATGTATCTGTGGCCAATACCTACCTTTGAGCTGAAACACAATTCAAAGCTTACACAAAATCCAGGCTGGAATAACTATGAATAATAGAATAAGAAAAAGCAGCATGAAAAATATAAAAACTACCCATAACGTATTTCGTTACTCAAATACTATACTAACAATAGTAACGGTAGCCATGATGTCCTTTATCACATTATCGTGTAATAACGACTGGACAGAAGAGCAATACACACGTTACATTAGCTTTCGCTCTCCACTAAACAGCGAGGGAGTAACCAATATTTATGTTCCTTTCACTCGCAAAAATACACAAGCAGGAGCCAATAACAACACGGGTATCTCGTCTTACAATCTGCCTGTAATTGTTAGCGGGTCAACAAATAACAACAATAACATTGCTGTTCATGTATATCATGATGCCGATACACTGGCAACAGAGAACTATGCCCGCTTTCAAAACCGCAACGATTTATGGTATAAGGATATGAGCGAATACGCATCATTTCCTGAAACCATAACCATTAAAGCCGGTGAAAACGTTGAGTTGCTGCCTATAAAGTTTAATTTCAATGGTATTGACATGGCTAAGAAATGGGTTCTCCCAATTGGTATTGAAGAGAAAGCCGATTACGGATATAAAAAACATCCTGTTAAAAACTATGCCAAAGCTTTGCTCCGAATATTTCCTTTCAATGATTATAGTGGAGAATATTCGGGTACTGCCATGCGAATTTATTCGTCAGACGACCCTACCCTTGCAACGGCTAAAAGCAATATTCGTGGCTATGTTGTAAACGACACTACCATCTTCTTCTATGCCGGCGATATTGATGAAACACGTACCGACCGTGAGAATTATAAAATATTTGCGCATTTTAGTGGGGGCAATCAAGGCACCGTTGAATTATATGCCAAGAATCCTGACATCAAGCTACACGTTACAAACCAGGCTTCATACAGCATCCAGGAGATTGCCGATGCTACACAACCTTATTTAGTACACAGATATTTGGTAATTCATAACATTGCCTACACTTACGTCGACTATACTTCAGTACCGGGATATGAAATAAGTTATGGTGTAGACGGAACATTAACGCAGGAACGTAAAATCAATACACAAATACCTGACGAAGACCAGGCTATACAATGGGAATAGATTTCCCATACCAAAATGGCTCGCACGCCATTCTAAATTCACCGTTCCATCGATATTAAACATTCAGGCTGACATCTTTACGATGTCAGCCTGAATGTTTAATATAAGAGATATGCGCTATATCAGATACAAGTAAGCCTGCTCTCCGACAGTATCACCACTTATTTTGTAAACAAATAAAATAAAGCCGTGCGCCCTTGTTCGCTGAACATCGGGCACACGGTGCTTTATATTTGCTGCTTCTGTGGCAGCAGTTTTTCAGGATATAATGATTACTGTTCTTCCCAGTTGGTATAACCGGCTAAGGCTTTACCGTTTACCGTTGCAACATTATCCTCTTCGTCGTCATCCATCACGAAGCCCTTTTTGGCCTCTCCTTCTAAAATGCTGTACGAAGTTACTATAAAACCCTGCATTACGTCGTCGGTGCTGACGCTTACTATGCTTGTACGGGGTGCTGTATATATTGTTTTTGTTTTCATCGTTAATGTCTCCATCTTTAAGTTTACTTGCTGATTACTACTTTCTTTCCGTTCACAATATAAATACCGTTTACAGGATTCTTTACGCGACGGCCCTGCAAGTCGTAAATAACATCGGTTCTGGGTTCAGCTGTTTGTTCAACAGTGCTGATACCATTTGTCGTTGCTTCTTCAAAGTTAAATATTAATTCCTTGGCAGGTGCATAATCGGTACCTGTAAGCGAAACCTTAAGGCCGGCGCGGTGAGCAGGCAACTTAATAGATTCGCCATTACGACCTGTCTGATGATAGAAGCCCTGTCCCTTTATTCCATATCCAAAAAGATAATATTTAAAGCCGGCACCACTAAACTCCTGTCCCGTAGCCGTACCCACAAGCAGGTTGCCTGTAACATTCTCTTCTACACCTGAAACATTAGCCTGGTAAGCAATGGTTTTTCCTGCCGTACCCTGCAGTATAAAGCCTGTTTGCTTAGGAATAATCTTTCCCGGAGCAAAGGCAACAACCTGTGCATCTCCCACAACGCTCCCTGCGGCAGGATGGTCTACCTTTTTAATAATATAAGCCGTGCAGCCTGCGGGCACTTGAAAGTTTTCGTTTTCCAAATAATACGAAGTATAGCCGTGAGGACCAATCTTTACTTCTTCAAAGAACTTGCCAATATATGAGCTCCAGCCTTGTTTTGCTTCATAGGCTGCCGTTACGTCTACGGGAACATAAATACTGTCAGGGCCCAGGGATGTACCTTTATTATTTTCTTCACTTAAGAACTTCCAATCTTGAGCTGTCATACCCGAAATACCATTTGGTACAAAAACCGTCGGTGGATTGGGATTTTCTGAGCGAAATACTTTCACTTGATGAGTATTATATACACGGTCCATAAAACTATAATGAATACTGTCTACGGATGCTGGAAAAACAAAATAATCTTGTGTTTGTGGGAATGGAAGAGCCCACTCTCCAATATATTTAACTGTGGGGGGTAATACCCAATTTGTAGTTACATTACTGCATTGCGTAAAATATTGGTCTGATATTCTTGTCAACTTCGTATTCTCCAAGCCTATAACTTTCTGTAATCCCCAGTTCTCTCTAAATGTTTGGTCACCAGACTTTAGAGTAGAAGGCAAAATAAGTACTTTGGTATCTGATGCAGTCCACATCATTGCCTGCAATTCATCAAAATCTTCTATACCTTCAGAGATAATCAACGTATCACGTTGGTGCATTCTCAAATCCCTGTCACCTAAAAAACCAACCTTTTTTACATAATACACAATGCCCGTATTTGGGTTTACCACCGAAGAGGGCAAGCCTGCCTTTACATTAGATTGATTAAAATGTGACTCATTGCCAACATAATTTTTAGAAACACTGGTTTGAAGAGTTCCCGTAAAGGAGTTGGTATAGGTATAGGTATATGTACGTAGTGTTTCCTTGGGCCAGAGCTTGACATAATGATTGGCCGCATCAATAATTTTGTAATAACAGCTGTTTCCAAAGTTATCCGTTGCCAGGAAATCAGCATGCTCATCAGATGTTGTTGTTGTACTTTGCCCATACGACGTTACGAAGCACGCGAGGGCCATGATTAAAAGTAAAAATGTTTTTTTCATTGTTATCTGTGAATTAATCTATTGAAAATTTGCCATATAAAAACGCTTATATCCTTATTGCATCACCTTGCAAAAGGGCATAAAAAAGCGAACAAAGGGAACTTCGAAAAGCCCTTTGTTTATTAAGGTTGCGA
>JABZLB010000011.1 GCA_015256945.1 Prevotellaceae bacterium
ATGGTTTGAAGTTCTCCTACTGTGGCCAGACATTCAAAGCTTCCGAAATCGGCAGGGAGTTCGGCTACCGTTCCTTGCAGAAGAACTTTGAAGCAACCAACAAGGAAGAACAGAAGAAACCACGCCAAACGATACAAGAGCCAATAGAAAAGAAAGAACAACCTGGTACAGGCTACCAACTTGTACCCAAGAGCCGTTCTTCTATCTCACGAGACAATGACACCTCGCAGATTGCACAAGTCATCGGTGCTGTGGCTGGTACGGCAATCAATACTGCTGAAGAGCTTGTGTCAGGTTGGGGTGATATGATTTCTCCAACGACGCAGAGTGATGATTATGTTGAAGCTGCATGGCAGCGCAGACTCAGAAATCAAGCCAATAGAAAGAAGAAGCGAAGAAGAGGTATATAATTTATCTTTTCCACTGCATGACTCAACACAAAGCAATGTAAACTTAAGCCTATATGATGATATGGTAAAAATGATGGTTTACATAGCTTCTACTATTAAATGTTATGATAGATATACATTAAAAATTACCAATATCGTTGGCTTTATTAAGAATAAATTGTAACTTTGCCCAAGAATATACAAGTTATGTATTATAGAAGGAAAATTATTTTGGCATTGCTTGAAGCTCTTGGAAAAGATGTTTCTGCAAAGAGTATGCAGAAATATCTCTTCCTTTTTACACGAAAGCAGGTTGGTGAGAAAGCCTTTGATTTTGTTCCCTATAAATACGGTTGTTTCTCTTTTCAGGCCAATCAGGATTTATTGGCTTTATCCAAGCAGGGGTATTTGGATATAGAAAAAATAGAAAGAAAAGACAGCTTGTATCATCCCTTGTATGAAACTCATTTTATCGGGGATTTAGATATGTTTGATACTCAGGCTATTCATGAAGTTTGCAAATTATACGGCAATATGTCACAGAATGAGCTGATTGCCTATACATACCGAACGAACCCATTTACGGCAATCAACAGTACAATAGCCCAGTACTTGTTGACGAAAGAAGAAATGGGTAAAGTCAGGGAATGCAGGGAGCGATACAAACACAGTTCTTCGGTACTGATGACTATTGGCTATGAAGGATTTACCCTTGAAAAGTATTTGAAGCAACTCATTTGCAATGACATTAGGGTCTTATGCGATGTAAGGAAAAATGCGTTCAGCATGAAATATGGTTTTTCCAAGGGCATTCTGCAAAAAGCCTGTGAGGGCATAGGAATAAAATACATACATGTACCTGCGTTAGGCATAGAGTCTGAAAACAGAAAAGCACTAAATACTCAAGAGGACTATGACCGTCTGTTTGAAGAATATGAGCAAACCTCATTAAAACAGAATTGGGGTGCATTATTATATGTGCGTTCTGTCTTAGACGAGGAAAAAAGAGTCTGTCTCACTTGTTTTGAGAAAGATCCAAGGCAATGTCACCGTACACGAGTGGCAAAGGCCTTGATGGAATTACCGAATGTAACTTATGATTTTCAAGAAATTTTGCTATGATTATGCGGATATTAGTATCTGTAATGACTTATCCTTCTCTATCGGAAAAACACATTGAAACGGTATGCACAGCAGGATTTCGTGAGGATGGATCTTGGATAAGGATTTTCCCGATCCCCTACCGGGTGATTTATGCAGATAACGATGTGCCTCGGTATCACAAATGGCAATGGATAGAGGTTGATGTGGAGAAAAGGACTCAGGACAGCAGGCCTGAAAGCTACCATATCTATAATATTGATACGCTTAAAATCGACCCGAATATTCTTGGTAAAAGCAGCAAAGGGATAGATTGGAATTTAAGACTTCAATGGGTTCTGAAAAACAAGACGGTTTTCACAAATATGAGTGAACTTCTTGCCTTGACAACACAGAACAAAATTTCTTTAGCCGTATTAAAACCTACACATGTGAACCGTGTGGTATGTTGTGATCTGAGAAAAAAAGACGATGGCAAGAGCATGGAAAAGTATGACGATAAATTGTCGAAACTCAAAGCGAAATATCAGGCGAATTTACTTCAAATGAACATCTTTGAAAATAAGCGGGATATGACGGATTCTTTTCTATTTGCAGAGAAGATACCTTATAAGTTCAGTTACGAGTTTGTTACAGAAGATGGAATAAAGCGTACCCTCATGATTGAGGATTGGGAAATCGGAGCTTTATATAGAAACTGCATTCGGAAAGATAAAAGTGAAGAAAATGCGGTTCAGAAAGTTATTCAGAAATATGAGGACATGGCTAAAAAAGATATTTATCTGTTTTTAGGTACTTCATACGAGTGGCATAAAAGGGCTCCCGACCCATATTTAATTATTGGAGTCTTTGCTCTTCCCAAAAACAGACAATTGGATTTAGATCTATTCCCTGTTTAAGAAAAAGTTAGCAACTGCATGCACCATCATTAAAGACAACAGTTATTACAATAAGCCCTCTCACGTATATCGCAAGACAGAATATACTTGTGAGGCATTCATTCTTTTATATCTTTTCGCGCAAAAAGCACTTGTTATTTGATAACAAAGTATTATCTTTGCAAACAGAACAACAAGCGTTCTTTGTTTGGCAGAAAACAGCGAAGCCAAGTAGCTCGCTCGTTTCCAAATCGTTACCTGTTTAGTTGCCTTAGCAAGATAACTTATTTATTTTCAATTAGTTGTATTTTAATAATTATTTTTACGTGTAATCCTTACGGTTTTACGCCGTAAAGGAGCATGTTTCAGGACGTACGAAACATACATTAAATCAGAACGTTACAAATAATGTTCTGCTATTGTGGCCTAATTGTGTTTTTATTATGCCG
Organism: Prevotellaceae bacterium; assembly: GCA_015256945.1. Classification (GTDB taxonomy): domain Bacteria; phylum Bacteroidota; class Bacteroidia; order Bacteroidales; family Bacteroidaceae; genus Prevotella. The sequence goes on from JABZLB010000011.1 coordinate 2,818, forward strand.
TAATGGCAGAGAGATTCTTTCGTAATTACAAAGTCTTTACGCCGAAATCAACTTTTGACCTTTTTTCTTCACGGTGTTTTGCCTGATAAAAGCCAGTAAGGTGTTTTATATATAAAATTTTAATGTTGTTAATTATATTTTGTATGGTATTTACCATGATAACCCATACTCTTTGTAAACATTCTATATTCGTTTTATATTTTTTGCAGATTCGCACAATATGTGCTGGCTGTTGGGAATATAAATTGAAGATAAACGTGGTAGCAAAAAAGTGGACAAGTATATATATGATTTCCATATAATTGTTTAATTTTGCAAGGAAGTAAATCCAACAGGCTATGTACGAAAGCGATTCTATTGTTATTATTCCCACCTATAACGAAAAGGAGAACATGGAAAACATTATCCGAGCTGTTTTCTCGCTGGAGAAATGTTTTCATATTTTAGTAATAGACGATGGTAGTCCTGACGGTACTGCTGATATTGTTAAGCGTCTGAAGCACGACGAATTTGCCGAAAGGTTGTTTCTAATTGAGCGTTCTGGCAAGCAGGGATTGGGCACAGCCTATATAGCTGGCTTCAAATGGGCTTTGGAAAACAAGTACGATTATGTCTTCGAAATGGATGCTGATTTCAGCCATAACCCTCATGACCTGCCACGCCTTTATGCAGCATGTCATGACGAAGGGGCCGACATGTCGGTAGGTTCACGCTATGTTACGGGTGTAAATGTGGTGAACTGGCCAATGGGGCGTGTGCTGATGAGCTATTTTGCATCAAAGTATGTGCGTTTTGTTCTGGGCTTTAATGTTCACGATACCACTGCCGGCTTTGTATGCTATCGTCGCCATGTGCTCGAGGCTATTAACTTCGACAAGATTCGTTTCAAAGGATATGCCTTTCAAATAGAGATGAAATATACGGTTTATAAGTCGGGATTTCATATTAAAGAGGTTTCTGTTGTGTTTGTAAATCGTCAGGAAGGGACCTCGAAAATGAGCGGAGGAATCTTTAGTGAGGCTCTTTTTGGGGTTATCAAACTCCGTATGGATGGCTGGTTTCGCAAGTATCCTACCCGTATAAACGGTACTTCTCCAAATAACTGACTACCGAAACAAAGCTTCGTTCCATGACGAAAAGGCCTGTGAGAGGCAATAAGTATAGAGAATGACAATAACAAATTTGCAGCAACTTTATGCAAAGCTCCCACAGGCTGGGGCTTTGGTAAAGTCGGTTGAGGACGAAACCATCAGACGTTTGTTCCTCCAGGGGCTTGTGGCGTCGTCGGCACCCATGCTCTTTTCTTCAATAGCCGGCAGGCTTCGGCGTACGATAGTGTTCATATTGAACGATGCCGACGAAGCCGGATATTTCTATAATGATCTCAACACATCGGTTGGTAATGGTGTTCAGGATGCTGACATCGCAGCTGCTTCTTTACCTGAAGAGGGTACCTATGTGCCGTTATTCTTCCCTTCGAGCTATCGCAGGGCTGTAAAATATGGTCAGAAAGATGCGGCCAGTGAGATATTACGTACAGAGGTTTTGTCGAAATTGGCAGCAATGCACGGAATGGAGGGAGAAACAGAATCTGCTAAACCCTTGCTTATTGTTACCTATCCGCAAGCTGTTTCTGAGCTTGTTGTGTCGCAATCGCATCTCGACGAACGTCGTATTACGTTGCGAACATCGCAGCAAACCGATGTAACGGCTCTTGTTCATCGCTTACGCGATCTTGGGTTTAAGGAAGAAGATTATGTTTATGAGCCTGGACAGTTTGCGCTTCGAGGAAGTATTCTCGATGTTTATTCGTTCTCAAGCGAACTGCCTTTTCGTATTGATTTCTTTGGAAATGAAATTGATACCATCCGCACTTTCAGCGTAGAAGATCAGCTTTCAAAAGGACGTTTAAATCAGATAGAAATTGTTCCCGAGCTGGTTTCTTTAGAAACCGACAAGGTTCCATTCTTGCAATTCGTGCCCGATAATGCCTTATTGGTGATGCGCGACCCCGCTTTTGTTTATGATACGTTATGCAAAACCTATGACGAAGGCTTCTCAACGCAGGCTATGACCGAGCGTCTCGGCGATGCAACCGAGCTGGAACAGGCGCAAATACGGCAGGAAATGACGCGCGAAAACATACTTTGCCGCCCTACACAATTCAGTGATGATGTGGCCCGTCTGCGCGTAATTGAATATGGTCAGCGCCCGTCGGTCCAGCCTCAGGCTACAATTGCGTTCCATATTACACCACAGCCGCTTTTCCATAAAAACTTTAACTTGCTGCGTCAGTCGCTTGACGATTTCCTCTTACGGGGCTATCATCTGTATATTCTGGCTGACAGCGCTAAGCAACAACAGCGTTTAAAGGACATCTTTGACGAGATAGGGGCTGACCCTGAGCGTGCAGGGAGTAATGCACAACGTTCAAAAATAACCTTCACACCAGTTGACAAAACCCTGCATGAGGGTTTTACCGACGACGATTTACGGGTATGTTTCTTTACCGATCACCAGATATTTGACCGCTTTCATAAGTATAACCTGAAGAGTGACCGCGCCCGTTCGGGCAAAATTGCACTCACTATGAAAGAGTTGCAGGAAATGGAGCCGGGCGATTTCATTGTGCATGTCGACTTTGGTATAGGTAAATTCGGAGGCCTGGTGCGCGTTCCCGTGCAGGGAAAAGCCAATGCTGACGGGCAGATGCAATACCAGGAGGTGATACGTATCATCTATCAGAACAACGATAAAGTAGATGTTTCCATCCACTCGCTGTACAAAATATCGAAGTATCGCAGCAGTGATACAGGCGAAGAACCACGTTTAAGCACGCTTGGTACGGGCGCATGGGAACGCCTGAAGGAGCGAACGAAGAAGAAAATAAAGGATATTGCGCGCGACTTGATACGCCTTTATGCCCGTCGTAGGCACGAAAAGGGCTATGCTTTCTCGCCTGATAACTTCATGCAACACGAGTTAGAGGCGGGCTTTCTTTACGAAGACACGCCCGATCAATTGAAGTCTACGCAAGATGTAAAAGCTGATATGGAGCGCGCCCAGCCTATGGACCGCCTCATTTGTGGCGATGTTGGCTTTGGGAAAACAGAGGTAGCTGTGCGCGCTGCTTTCAAAGCGGCCTGCGATTCCAAGCAGGTAGCCGTGCTGGTTCCGACGACAGTGCTGGCCTATCAGCATTATCAAACGTTCAAATCGCGATTGAAAAACTTTCCTGTAAGGGTTGATTATCTTTCACGTGCACGCAGTGCTGCACAAACACGACAGGTACTTGACGACCTCAAATCAGGCAAAATAGACATCATTATCGGCACACATAAACTGCTGGGTAAGGCTGTACAGTGGCACGATTTAGGCTTGTTGATTATTGACGAGGAGCAAAAGTTTGGTGTTTCAACCAAGGAAAAGCTCAGGAAAATAAAGACAAATGTCGACACGCTCACTATGTCGGCAACACCAATACCGCGTACATTGCAGTTCTCGCTGATGGGAGCACGCGACATGAGCATCATGCGTACGCCGCCCCCCAACCGTTATCCTATCCATACCGAACTGTGTACCTATGGCCATGAGGTAATAGCCGATGCCATAAACTTTGAGATGAGCCGCAACGGTCAGGTGTTTTTTGTCAACGACCGCATCTCAAACCTACAGGAAATAGCTGGTCTTATCCGTAAGTATGTACCCGATTGCCGTGTAGCTATCGGCCACGGCCAGATGCCTCCCGATGAGCTTGAAGAGGTAATTATGGGCTTCATCAATTACGATTACGATGTACTGCTTTCAACAACTATTGTGGAAAATGGTATTGATATACCCAATGCGAATACCATTATCATTAATGATGCTCACCACTTTGGCCTTTCTGACCTTCACCAAATGCGCGGTCGTGTGGGGCGAAGCAACCGTAAAGCTTTCTGTTATCTGCTGGCACCACCCAAGAGTGTGCTTACCGTTGATGCACGCAGGCGTCTGGAAGCACTTGAGACTTTCTCCGATTTGGGTAGTGGTTTCAACCTTGCCATGCAGGATTTGGACATAAGAGGTGCTGGCAACCTGCTGGGATCGGAGCAAAGCGGCTTTATGGAGGACCTGGGATATGAAACTTATCAGAAAATTCTTAGCCAGGCAGTTACCGAGCTTAAGAACGATGAGTTCAGCGATTTATATGCAGATGATGAAGGGCAGGGGCGTGAATTAACGGGCGATATGTTTGTGGAAGACTGTGCCGTAGAGAGCGATCTGGAGATGTATTTCCCTGAAACCTACGTGCCGGGCAGTAGTGAGCGCATGCTGCTGTATCGTGAACTCGACAACATTGAGCGTGAAGACGACCTCGTAGCTTACCGTAAGCGTCTGGTTGACCGCTTTGGTCCGGTGCCCCCTGAGGGCGAAGAGCTGATGCAAGTTGTCGTATTGCGCCGCATTGGCAAACATTTAGGCTGTGAGAAAGTGATATTGAAGCAGGGCGTAATGACGCTGCAGTTCGTCTCCAATCAGAATAGTCCGTTCTATCAAAGCAAGATATTTGGAGGTATTATCCATTATGTGATGGATAATCCACGTCGTTGCAATTTTAAGGATATTAACGGACACCGCTTAATTAAAATAGCCAACGTACCGTCAGTAAGTGAGGCTGTGAACGTGATGAAAGCGATGAAATAAGCCATCGCCATCATCATGGCTTTGTCTTCTTTTTGTATCGGCCCCGTAAGCATGTGCATACGGGGCCGATATGGTGTGCCAAATCTGCTCACAAATGCGGTTATACAAATGAAAACAACAACCAAATATTACGTCCCTTAGCTTTTAAATCATTATCCATTTTTGTGATTTAAAAATAATAATACATATTAATGGAGAGTTCAGGACGGATAAAATACTCTGACCTATGTTTGTCAGCGTGATTTTCTGTCGATGTTGCACATCCACCATTTGGTCTTTCTTCCCATGCTGAAAAGCCATAAGCCTTTCTAATTAATCTTGAAATGGCGAGATTAAAAGCTCCTTCTACGGAAAGTCTTGACGTTGTAAAGCGGACGCCGGCATTGGGAGTAAGGCTAAGGGCGCGAGCGCGATACCAATCGTATTGCATTACATCTTCTACGCGAAAATCACCATATTCGTAGTCTCTTCCGTGTACTTCGTGGAGCGGTGTGTACGAAACATATTGCAAATCGTTTCGATCTTTGTATTCCTGATAATCAATTTTAGCCCCTGCAAAGAACGTAAAATTGGAGAGTTGATAGAACGAATAGTCGTATGCTATGCCAATGCCCCAGAGGAAATGTTTCGTAGTAGCCTTGTGCTTTTCCATGTCTTCTTTCCGGGCATACGAAGGAACTTCATAATCTTTCGGCTCAACTTCTTTGTCGTTTTTAACCCACAACGGAGCGTATAGTGTAAGCGTGTGTCGCTCGTTGATACGATAACGGAACGAGATGTCAAAGGGACGCACGCTGTCACCAACAATGGACGCACTGTGATAACCCAGTCCGATACCAAACTTTTTGATGTTTTCTTGTGCAGAAGCAGGCATTGCCAGTATGCACAGTAGGAAGATTAATGGTTTGATTTTTGTTTTCATTTACATTTTGTTTTAGTGTTTGAATAATGAAAAGTGAAAGGAAAGTAATATATTTTTTTTGTTTTTTACAATGGTAGTCATCAGGCTAAAAGGTATATTTAATTGACCTTTTGGCAGCATAACGGTGTGTGCTGCAAACTATTTGATTATACTTTACTTGCAATAATAGGGTAAAAATTTGATATATACAAGTATATACCTTAAATATTTCAAAAATTTTTATAGCGTATGACGCTGCTTTTGCAAGAGGTTAATGAAGATATACTGACAACAAGGTGTTATATTTTTATTTTTTCTTCCACAGGTTTTATATACTGTATTGGGGTATAGACCGATAGATAACTGTAACAGGGTGGTAAAAGGCAGGAGGTCATCTGCAACAATTGTGCAGATGACCTCTTGCGTGTATGTTTAAATTCGCAGGATCTTCCTCTTGTCTGTAAGGATGAAAACAGCGAATGGATTAGTACGTTCAGACTTTATTTCATGATTTTCTTTGCATCGCCCTTGCCTGTTCTTACAATATTGATACCGTGAGACAGGGCCTGACGGCGCACTCCGTCAACAGAATATATGGCAGCTGGTGTCTCTTTTGCCTTTGTTTCGCTGCTAACTGTTGCTATGCCATTGCTGGTTTGTTCATCGTATTTCAGGTGAGCGGTAACAGCAAGAGATACAGGAGAGTCGGTGTTTTTGTACCAATCAGCTTTGCCTGTGGGCTTGTTGTCCTTGTCCCACTCCTCCAGAAGATGCCACGTTGTTGTTTTTTCTCCTTCTTTTCGCAGTATACTCAGGATGGAAATATCATCACTCCCGCTGTCGGTTGCATTGTGGGGAATGCCAGATATGACAATAAAGAAGGGTGCATTAACCTTTGCAGGCTGCCCAAGAGCAAGCTTTGTGGCTACAATATTGTCCTTATCGTAAGCCAAATTCGACGCCTTGATACTGGCAGAAGCCAGTTCTGCTCCTGGTTTGCCATTGGCATCGGCCAGACAAACAGAAACCGTGATGAGCGTATCGGGTGTAACCGTTGTTATTTTATCGAAGTAAATGGATACGCTGTCAATTGTTGCAGGGGCAAGAGGCTTGTTGAAAGCCTCGGCAAATTTTGTCATTCCCATCCAGTTTGAGCCTCCATAATAGCCATACCAGCCTAAGGAAACTGTACCGAGTTTGCTGTACTCGTCGAGCCCTATATTCCAGATGTCCTGGCTTCCACCTGCCTGAATAGCCTTCACCATGAAATCGTGGCTTGTGCCTACGCTGTTATCCACGTCGAGTGTATAGCCGTAGAGTCCTTCCTTAGTGTATGAAACGGTGGGATTTTGTTCGGTAGATGTTGCAGGATTACCGCCATTGAATGTCCATCTCCAGGCGTTAGGGAACCCCTTCGACATGTCTTTGAACTGTACAGGTGTATTTACAGGGATGAAGGTTGCTACCCATGGCGACATATATCCCGCTGTGGGCAGCCCTGCAAGAGCCGTTGGAGCCTGTGCCCTGACGGTGATGAAGCCTTCGCGTTCGGCCGTAGACGAACCGCTACTGTTGCTTACCGTAAGTTTCACCTTGTGCAAACCCATATTATTGTAGGTAACAACAGGGTTTTGTTCAGCAGATGTTGACGGTGTACCTCCTTCGAAAGTCCATGCCCAGTGGTCAGGATTTCCCGTTGAACTGTCTAAGAAATGAACTGAGTCGCCCTGGGTAATATTGATAGTAGCTGATGCTGAGGTGTCCTTTTGACGAAGTTTGAAACCATCAATCTGAACATAGTCCCCTTCCTTTCCTTTATATCTGAACTCGAAACGGCATGTTTTCCCCGCCCATTTATTGAGGTCGTAGGTAAACTTTACCCAGCTCGGGCCGGTAAAAGCATTGTCCTGTGACCACATGAAACCGTTGGTAAGCAATGTGGTATCTTGCTTTTCGACGTCAACAACAGACAATGTCCAGTTGGCGTTTATGAGCCAGACAGCACAGAATAGTGCATAATATTCAACCTGCGTATTGGGCTTAATCTCTATATCGGGCGATGTAGCGCGCTCGTCCTGGTAGCTTTTTGCATCATACTTAATACTGAGTGAGTATTTGCTTGTAGGGTCAATGCTGCTGAAAGGCTGCTGTCCTTGATAAAGCGACGTTTTAAGAAAACGCCATGAATTTGATTTGTTTGTACGGGTATACTTCCACGAACTGGCAGCCTTTACGCTGTCCCAGCCCTGGCTGTAATACGTTGTCATAGCCTCGTCAGCAGTAAAAGAGGCCTGTACCTGCGCGCTGGCGGATATACATGAAAGAAGAGTGAGCGCGAGAGCTGTAAGCAGAGATTTCTTCTTCATAAAGGTAATGTTTTTAGAATGGATTGAAAAAAAAGAGGCCTGCAAGAATAAACATACCGCTGTGCCTGTGATAAGAGTTGGCAAACTTTACGGGAAGTTTATTCCTGCAGGCCGGATTATCGGGATAATAGGGGAGTTACTTTACAACCACCTTGCGTGTTGTACCATCAGCATACTTAATAATTTGTATGCCTTTCTGTGCTTCGGTTACAGCCTGTCCGCTAATATTATAGCGTGCTACAACCTTGCTTTCGGTACCGTTCTGTGCATGAACTTCCTCAACACCGGCTGTTGTGCCCTGACCGTAGCAAACAATGGTGATATGTTCGTTAACTGCTCCGGTATCGTCTTTTACAATACCGGCAGGGATATTCACGTAGTAAACCTTGCCTTTCTTTGATATAAAGGTGTCCATAAACTGGTCATAGTCGTTACCGAACACCGTAAGCGTGTTGCTTCCCTCAATCATTGCCGTCCACTGTGGGCTGCCGGAAGGTTCAATGTATGTTGCACTGTAATTGGCATCCTGACGGATATAAACATCGGGATGTTCCTCAACGAGCTTGACAGGCTCGTTAAAGGTAATGCTAAATGAGAAGCTTACATATTTGCCCAGCGTGGTACTGTCCTTCGGCGACATATTTTTTACGGTGAGAGTACCTGTGGCTGATTCGGCAAATTTGAAGAAATCGCCCCATCCGGCTGTTGCATACGAAGCGGTAGCACCCTTTGGAACGGTGATGGTTGCAGGCGAAGCTATACCGTAGAAGGGCGCATCGTATGTTTCATAATACGACATAATTTCGGGCGCTTTGCTGCCTTGTGCTACGAAAGTAGCCAGAGAGGTACAGTTTGAGAAGGCATGTGCATAAACTTGTGTTACGCCTGAAGGTATGGTAACCTTTGTAAGTTTTTTACAACCTGCAAATATTCCGTCGGCAATATAATAAACCGTTGAGGGTAATGTAACCTCGGTAAACTGTGTATTGGCAAATGCCTGCTCGTCGATAAAGCTGAGACGTTTGGGCCAGTTGATGCTTTTAAGCTGCGAACCCAGAAATGCACCATAGCCAATGGCAACAACGGTCTCGGGCAATGTAATGCTTTCGAGCTCGCTTCCCCAGAAAGCTCCTCCTGCAACACCGAGGCAATGGCTGTCAACTTCATACATCCTAAGTCCTTTTAACGGTGCCTGTTGCAGAACCTTATAGCCTTTGGTATACAGAACTCCGTCCTTAAGGGCGTAGGTTTGATTGGTAGGATCCAGTGTGATGGTGGTTAAAGATGTTCCTGCAAAGCAGCATTCGCCCATCTCTTCGAGCGCAGCAGGTATGTTGATTTTGGTGAGAGCCTTGTTATTTAAGAACACCTCAATACCCATTTTCTTCAATGTAGAGGGGAGCGTTACATCGGCAAGTAGCGGACAATCGTTGAAAGCTCCGTCACCGATACTGGTTAATCCGTCGTGGAAAACAACCTTTTTCAGGTTCTTACAGTGCAGAAATACGCTCTTGTCTATGGTTGTAACGGTAGAAGGTATTTCTATTTCCTGTATAGCGCTGCCATAAAAGGCTGCAGCTCCAATAACTTTAAGGCCTTCGTGAAGGGTTACTGAAGCAAGGGTAGGCCTTGTACTGCTACCAAAAAAAGCATGGTCAGAGAGGGTCTCTACCTTGGAAGGTATGTCGATTGATGTCAGCGGACATGAACTAAAAGCATACGGACCGATATAGCGCAGGTTCTGAGGGAGCGTGACAGATGTAAATTTACAGCCTGAAAAAGCCGAATTTTTAATAGAGTCGACGGTTTCGGGTATGGTAATTGTCGATGCATCCGACCACTTACATGCACTTTCGCCTATCGAGGTTACTGTATAGTTGCGCATACCTCCATGAATAACCATATCGGGAATGTTTACAGTACCTTTAACCTTATTGTTAAGCTGGGTAAGCTCTACTGTTGTAGGACTGGTGACGGTATAGGTAAAAGCACCGTCGGTAAACGTTTCCTGGGCATTGGCTGCCACAGTAGCGAGTGTGAAAAATGAAAGTAAAAGTTTTCTCATAAAGTAGTATTTATTGTTGGTATCTGTTTTAGATGTAAATATTATACATCTGAATAGGCTGCAAATATAACAAAATTTTAATGATTGAAATAAAAAACGAGCAAAAAGTTTAAATATTTAAGTAAAATGAGTCAGATATGAATAAAATCAGCATATATAATAACATCTGTATGTTGTGGCCAGACAGGGTGGCATATTAGGACGCAAAGGTATTGCATATATGATAATTTTCAAAGAAAATACAACTGTATGGTTTGTGGATTGAGGTAAAAAAGGTTGTTGTTCGACGGCCGTCAACAGCACTGCTGACAGCCGTCGAATAATGCGTATGACGACCGCCGTACACGCTGTTGACGGCCGTCGAACCATGAACATTGTTATTATATCGGCCTGCCAAATGGTTTAAACCTGTTGGCAACAAGGATGTAATGCTATGGGGAAACAAGGCAAAAGCCAAATGAAAAACAAAAGCCATACGGAAGTTTTCTCCGTATGGCTTATTATAAAAATGTGCAGAGGTATGTTGTTACATATCCTGTAAGTATCGTTCAGCTTCCAATGCTGCCTTGCATCCACTGCCTGCTGCAACAACTGCCTGGCGGTAAGTGGGGTCGGAACAGTCGCCTGCTGCAAACACTCCGCTTACATTTGTTCGCGGCGTATCGCCCTCAACCTTGATATATCCCGTTTCGTCCATGTCGAGCTTGCCGCGGAAAAGATCGGTGTTGGGCTTGTGACCGATAGCCAGGAAGAAGCCATCGATGGGCAGATTATACTGTTTTTCATCGGCCTCGCCTTTACGATATACCAGGTGTGCGCCCTCAACGCCTTTCTCTCCATACAAGCCAAGTGTGTTGGTTTCGAAGAGAATCTCGATCTTTGTGTTCTCTTTTACGCGACGTTGCATAATATCTGACGCGCGCAGATAAGGCTTACGCACAATCATGTACACCTTTTCGCACAGGCCTGCCAGATAACTTGCCTCCTCGCATGCGGTATCGCCACCACCCACAACAGCAACAACCTTTTTACGAAAAAAGAAGCCGTCGCACGTTGCACAGGCCGAAACGCCCTGTCCTTTATACTTTTCTTCATCGGGCAAACCGAGGTATTTTGCTGAGGCTCCCGTTGCAATGATAAGGGTATCGCATGTAAGGCGGGTACCGTTGTCGATGGTAACGGTGTAGGGCTTTTGGCCAAGGTCGACGTCTGTAACAATGCCATCGCGTACGTCGGCACCGAAACGTTCGGCCTGCTGGCGCAGTTCCATCATCATCTGGTTGGCATCAACGCCGTCGGGATAGCCGGGAAAGTTCTCAACAATGGTTGTGGTGGTAAGCTGTCCGCCTGCCTGAAGTCCGCAGTAAAGAACGGGATTCAGGTTAGCCCGCCCCGCATAGAGGGCGGCTGTATATCCTGCAGGACCGCTGCCTATGATTAAACATCGGGTGTGTTCCATAAGTTTTATTCGGCTAAAAGCTTTTCAATGTCGGCTGCTACGTGCTCAATTTTTTCGGTTGGCTCATAGCGTTTCACAACCTGTCCCTTCTTATTGATAAGGAATTTGGTAAAGTTCCACTTGATTTCAGAACTTTCACGCCAGTTGGGATCGGCCTTGTCGAACATGTCTACAAGGATAGGGGCAATCTTGTTACTCATATCAAAGCCTGCGAAACCTTTCTGCTCCTTGAGGAATTTGTATAATGGGTCGGCATCTTCACCATTAACTTTGAGCTTCTTGAACTGAGAAAATTCGGTACCGTACGTCAGTTTGCAGAACTCGTGAATGGCTTCATCGGTGCCCGGTGCCTGCTGACCGAACTGGTTACACGGGAAATCGAGAATTTCAAAACCCTGTGCATGATATTTCTTATAAAGATTTTCGAGTTCGGTATAGGTTGGAGTAAAGCCGCATTTAGTAGCTGTATTGACAATGAGAAGAACTTCGTTGGCATACTCTTTCAGTGATACATCGTTTCCTTTACGGTCTTTTACCGTAAAATCATAAACTGTTTTCATGTTTGATATCTATTTTATCGAGTTAATATTAAATTGTAACTTTTGCAAAAATACGAAAAAAAGGTCCCGAGGTACGCATGTAGATGTTGCTTTTTAAGGCTTTTAATGTTATTTAGGGATTTCCTCCTTGTCAATAGGGGAAAACCAAAAAGGAATAGGAATTTTACGTTGTCTTTATCTGATAAACGCCGTATATTTGCACCAGAATTAAACAAAAACGATATAAAACGCGAAGTTATGAGAACAATAAAAACTTTTATAGCTGCTGGTTTACTATTGGCTGTGCCCGTTATTTTCTCGAGTTGTTATAACGATCCCTGGGACGATGGTGACCCCTGGTATGGTACTGACGAGCCGTGGTGGTATGGGTATGACCGCGACAACAATTATAATTGGAACGATTATAACTATAATAACGGTGGACAAAGCTCGGGACAAACCCTCCTTAACGAGGCTGAGATGCTGGCTGGCGAATGGGACGGAACAATGGTTTACACCAATGGTGATACTGGAAATAAGGTCCGTTTCAATACCAATATGACATTTTCGCGTAATGGCAGTAACGCTATTAAGGGTACAGGAACGGAGATAGATTACCTTACTGACGCACAAGGAAACGTAACTCAGCAAAACCAGCCATTGAAATTTAACTGGTATATTGACGAGCGTACGGGGGATATTCATGTGAAATACCTCACCCAGAATGCAACAACATTTGTAATGGACAGGAGCGCAAGCACGCACGGTTTTTATCTTGACGTGCAGAACGGTATGTTTAACGGCTATATGATAGGGACAAACAACCCTGATATGATTCAGTTTGAGCTGCGCAGGGTTACAAATAATAACGCAAAGGCTGCACCTTTTGCACAAGTAGCAAAGAAGCCGGTTATTGTTGTCGGCGAGAATATCATCGAAAAGGTGAGAGGTGGAAGCTGGAATTTACCAACACGAAGATAAGGTAAGAGAAGTCTGTCGGCCTTAAATGACAGACAAGTAATTTAGGATAACGAAGAAAGGTAAGGCGTCATCGGATGCCTTACCTTTTCTTTTGTTTGGGGAATTTATCGTAATCCCCATGCCATGGGGTCGCACTGGGTTTCCATTTTTGCCTCATCAGCATTGGGAACATTGCAGAAAAAGTCGACTCCTGTACGCTTTTCCAGTTGGTCAATGGATATGGCGAACTGGGCTAAATTGCCTTCATTGCTGTTGCGATAAGCGAACTGGTCAATCCATAACGCAATAGCGTAATACTTTCCACGTGTGCGGTAGAACATGGCTGTGTAAAAATAGCGTGGAATTACCAGCCCGTTTTCTAACTTATGATATACAAGATTATAGCCGTTATAAGTGCCGTTATCGATTGTTCCGCCCTTAACAACGTACAGCGTATCGCAATATCGTGACGCTGCTGTTCGCACGGCTTTTTCGATATTGGCCCAGACACCACTGTTAAACGGACCGAACATGGGGGTCATATTGCTCATATAGAATGTCTGGTATTGCGATTCGCTGTCGCAACGGCGGTCGGCAGACGGGCATAAATGGCCGTGATCGTAGCTCCCATTGTCGTTAGTGAACCAGTCATAATCCCATTGAAGAGAGCTGGGTATGAGCGGATCGAAGGGATATTGCACTTCGCCTCGGTTGCGGTCGGCTGTATAACGCGGAACATGATTGCGCATAAGGCTGGATGTTAAAATATAAGCGCTCCAGCGCGGGCCCTTCTGTACGTCGTCCCATTCAGTCATATAATTAATGCCATAACTGGCTACTTTATGAATCAACACACGCGAAGTGCTGCCGTGTAACGCCGGAACTTCCAGACGTCCATATTCAGGAAAGCTCGTGATAGGGTTGGAATTGTCGTGCTTTGTGTCATCGGTGAAGCCGGCATTCTCATTAGAAGTGTTTCCTCCTGTGTTGGAATTGCCGTTGTTTACTGTATTGGAGGGATGAGTTCCTGATGATGAAGAATCGTCCCCCGAGGAGCAGGCCGAGAGCGATAAGGCAATAACGACGAATAAAAAATATAATTTTCTCATTGTATTCGTACTTTCCTGATACAATAACATCAGGATAAAGACAGGTGAAAAAAGCAGAAGTGCGATGGAACGCATATGCAACTACGTTCTACCGCACTTCAGTAAGTTCCTTATAATATATGTAAGAAGGTATCTGTTTACTTATTCAGTTTACCGTAACGGTTCATGAATCGGTCAACGCGACCAGCAGTATCGACAAGCTTACTCTTACCCGTGTAGAAAGGATGAGAGGTGCTTGAGATTTCGACTTTTACCAGAGGATAAGACTCTCCTTCAAATTCCACCGTATCAGATGTCTTGCAAGTAGACTTTGTAAGGAACATATCGCCGTTGGACATATCCTTAAATACGACGGGACGATAGTTTTCTGGATGAATACCTTTTTTCATTTTATTCTTGTTTTTAATAATAATAATCTATGCTATAAATAATTAGCGGGTGCAAAATTACGAAGAATTATGCAACCCGCCAAATGTTTTATATAGTTTTTAAGCCTTATAACGGCTATATTCAATATTGTAATTACTGTGCGTAAGTGATGGTTATCTTCTTAACACGCAATTGAACACCGCCACCGGTAGAACCTGTAAACACGTTTGTATAAACAGCATCGTTACCGCTGAAGGTAACAGTAGCTGTGGTATTACCTACATAATCAGTTCCGTTATAAGAATCGCAGTCGAAGGTTACCTTTGCAATTTTGGCTTTACCGTTGATGGTTATCTTACAGTTGGCATAGGTACGTATTCCACTGGTAAGTGAAGAGAAGATAGGTTTGTGCGTATTGCCATTGCTGTCGAAGGTTGCAGTGGCACCGTCGGGGAATGTAATGGTTGTTACTTCAGCATTGTTGGCAAGTCCGAGTGTATTGAGATCAACACTTGTCGTTGTAGTACCCGCAGTAGCATTGCTGTTAGTAAGTGTAACTGTTGTTCCAGAAATATTCAATCCTTGTGAAGGTGTGGCTGGCGTTGACGGTGTAGAGGCACCACTTGTTTGTCCATTTTGTGAAACAATATAGTTACCCTGCTTGACCTCTTGTGTTGTACCGAACAAGGTTAGCTCGCCATAAATGACAACCTCGTCGCCAACCTTTATGGCGTCAGATGATGTAAAGTGCTGATTTCCCAAGGCGTAGCCACGGTATATTTTGAGCTGAACGGAGTTCCCTTTCTTATCAGCGATAGAGTAAGTAGCATTACCATAGCTACCGGTATCGATGTTATCAATTTGGTTTATTACTCCTTTGATATACACCTTATTGGATGTATAGGTACCGTTGCTGATGAGATCGAGAGCTGCAGCCACGTTATAGGCGGTAGCAACAGACGCACCATCTCCTTGGGGAGCAACGTTTTCGTTGGTTGATTCAGAAGGTTTATAAGTAAAATGATAAGGTTCTGGTACATCTTCACAGCTGGTGAAGGACAGAACCGCCATAGCCATCATGATGGCTGCTTGATAAAATCTTTTCATTGTTATCTTTATTTTTTATTTGTCTGGAGTTTATTTTAGTGAACTTCTTCTACGTCGTTAATATTGCGAATAATCAATTCCCAGGTATTGTTATACCTAATCATGATTCCCGTTACATTTACTGTACCCGTAGGTAATGGGTTACCGGCAAAGCTTGCATATTGACTGTTGTAGAGATAAATGGAATTACCATATTGCGTAAAGTATACCGAGCCTTTATTGCTTGCATCATAATACTTTTTCTTTCCGTCAGCACCCCTGAATGTTACATTCTTTATAGTAACGAGCTTACCACCATAAAGCAGACCGTTAGAAGCTGCCGACCATGTGCTGTTATACTCAATGGGCTGAACACTTTTGCCTGATGCAATAATCTTATAATGCTGATTCCAGAGGTGTAAGCTCATGCGACTGACGAAAGAAACCTGTGTAGTATCTCCCGTATTTGTTTTATAGTTCTGGAAGTAGGGCGTTCCAATGGTAGCTTGTTTGCCTTTGTCACTTCCCACACTGAGGCCGCGGAGGTTAATTAACAATTCTGTTCCAACAGGGAATTTGCCACGAAGACCGCCTTCGCCAATCGCAATAATGATAGCTCCAGTACCATCATCCACAGATATTTTGTTGTAGAGGTTACCAGAAATATCGTTACCCGTAACAACTCCCTTTATCTGAAGGTCTTTGTCTATAAGTTTATAAGGAGTGCCATTACGATAGTCGGTATTGATTTGTGCAGAATAATTCTGCTTAAGCTGTGCAATACTTATCACATTAGTCTCCTGAAGATACTTGTTGCCAAGGCCTATTTCTCCGGCCGTTTTTTCTGGCTCGTCCCATCCGCTGTTCATACATGATGCCATGATACCGCAGACGAGGCCCATCATCAAGATGTATTTAAGAGTTTTCATATGTAGCAATTTTAAAATTTATAGGAAACCTGGAACATTCCGTTTGTACCGAAAGCGTAATACTTTTTGGGGTTTTTCGAGAAACGATACACGCGTGTGTTACCAGTAGATGTACGATCAGAGCGGCTCTGTTCGTAGCCACCAGTTACAATTCTGCGGTTATTGAGAATGTTTGTAATCATGAAATTGAAATTCAAACTACCGTGTTTAAGATAGATACTCTTGCCAATTGAACCGTCAAACATCCATCCTCCATTGCCCGTCGCCTGAGCAGGAGCATTATTTTCATTCCCAATGACACTCTTATACCTATAATAAGGTGAATAGCTCAGGTAAATACGGTCGTACCAATTGCCGTTTAAATCAATGAACCAGCCGCCTTTATGGTAACTCAATGCAATGGAAGTGGCTGTCAATGGTGTGCCGTCTTCGCGCATTCCCTTAACAAAAGCCTCATCGGGTGCACTGTAAACACCTTCGGTTGAGTTCAGATAAATTACGTTTGCACTACTGATATTCTTAGCTTCACTGATGGTTCCAAGAAGCTTTAAGTCCAGAAAAGAGGCAAGTTTAAATTTAAGTGCTCCTTCAATACCGTAAGATTCTTTCCTTAATCCAGAAAGTGAGTTGTATGAAAAACTGTTAATGTCGTCGAAGTAGAAGCAATTCCATTCGGTAACATTCGACATATAGTTATAGTAAGCATTTATATTTGCATGGAGCCAGCTGTTGAGAAACTGGTAGCCTACTTCTGAAGAGAACAGACGTTCGTTATGTAAATTCATAACAAAATCATTGTTTACTTCAGGAGCATAAAAGGCGGTAGATGCTGACGGTGCGTGCATATCATATCCCATGCCAAGGGTAAGGGTATTGCCTCCACCTAAGTTAAAGTCGCCACTGGCTTTGAAACCTCCTTCAAGAAATTTGGCAGTCTTACTTTTTCCATATGAGTTATCGGCAAAAAGACCATTGCGCATTTTACCGTCGCGTTGCATGGCCTGTCCACCTAAACGTGCAGAAACCGAGTAGTGAACGATGCCGAAGTCTTCAGTATAGCTTGTCCAGACCTGAGCTTTATTCACAAGAATATGGTAGTCGTAGCCAAAACGGTCACCTTTTTTCACTGTACCATTGGCCTGATTCAAGTCGTATTGCAGACGGTCAGAGCCAGCAGGATATGTGCCTAAGGCATAGGTGTTAATGTTATGAAAGGAAGATGCTCCCAGCAAATCTTCCATGGTTTGGAAATGATTGTTGTCATTATGGGCAACAAAGAAACCATTGTTCCAAACACTTTTCTCTGTAATGTGTGATGTTAATGTTGACGAAAGGGTGAGATTAAAGGCGTTCGAGTTGCGGGCTTGTATGTAATACATGGCATCAGCACCTTGTGAAGCCGCCTGCCTGTTGGCATAAATAAGCTGATCAAAGCTTATTTGACGTGCAGCCATACTTCCCATAAAGTAGTTTCGTGCTGTCAGAAAATCCTGATAACCCTGCTCTGTATTGTAGTCGTTACCCCAGACATCGTAATAGCTCGATGGCAAGCGCTTCCAATAATCAGGCTGTGGATTGTCACCACCATTGTAGTTTAGTTTGGTGCTTTTGTACATTCCATATTTACCAAAAAGCGATGTAACGAGTTTGTTATTGTCGTTCATCTTCCAGTCCCATGTAAAAATGGCTGATGGTGTAAAGTCACGAATAACGCGGCTATTGCGTATTTTCCCGTTCTGATAGCCCCAATACGGATTGTATTGATAGTCGTTTGCGAGCCAGTACATTTCGTCGGTTGATGCTCCTTGTGATGCGCGTTCAGTAGGATTTCCCCAGGTTGACAATGCCAAAGAGTGATTTCCGAGTAGCTTTTGCACTGCAAAGAAATAGGAAAGAGAATTATAAAAGGTTCCTTTTACATAGCCACGGTTTGCCCAACGATAAGTAATGTTGGCAGAGTAGGCCCAGCCTTTATCATTTAAACCGCTGTTATAGGTATACATTCCTCGTAGCGTGTAGTTGCGATTAGCTGCTGCAAGCGAGAATCTTTGGCCGGAAGCCATGTCGGCTGACCTGAAATCGTAGTTGTTACTACCGCCTAAAGCAGTATAGGCAAAATTGTTACCCTCAAAAGGAAGTGACGATTCTAAGTTGCGAGTTTGTTGATTAAGCCCCCCAATCATGGAATAACGAAATTGCCCTGATTCCATATCATTAACAGGAGCACCATTAATATAAATTTCATTATACTTCTGATTCAGTGCACGATAACGGAATCGCATGGGTGAGAAAAGGAAACCAACCTCTGCCGCGTAGGCATTAGAGTTAGAATTAATTATGGATACATTTCGTTCCATATTTTCGTCTTCTCCCAGCTGTGCTTCTGTAAACGTAAAAGCAGTCTCCCCAACACTTGTTGAATCTTCTTGTGCAAATGTTAGCGGAGCATAGCTTAAGGCTAAAAGAGCCACGACAAGCTTTTTCTGCATAATTAAATAGATTTTGAATAAAATATGTAATTGATGATGCAAAGATACTTAATTTAATCTTAATGATATGGACATATTTTATTAATTTTTGTATGGCGTGTATCAATTGTTTCAATATTAATTACGATATTTGCAAAAAATAAACGTAGCACAATGAAAAAGTTTTTTTTCTTTCTTATTTTGATGCTGACGACCAGTTTATTGGTTTCAGCTCAAAAGAAATATTCAGTCTATGCCGTAGGTTTTTACAATCAAGAGAATCTTTTTGATACTTGTCATGATGTCGGGAAGCGCGACTACGACTTCCTTCCTTCTGGTTCCTATCGATGGAATAAGCTGAAGTACAGTCATAAACTGCATAATATGGCTCGTGCTTTAAGCGATATGGGTACAACAATATTACCCGGGGTGGGGTGTTCGGTGATTGGTTTGGCCGAGGTTGAAAACGATAAGGTATTAACCGATCTTTGTAACCAGCCCGAGCTTAAGCAAAGAGGGTATCAGTTCTGCCATGTTGAAGGTCCTGATCGACGGGGTATTGATTGTGCCTTATTGTATAATCCCAAGCTTTTCCAGGTCGATGACGTAAAGCTTTATCCCTATATTCCCACAGAAAAACAAGATAGCAACTTTCGTACTCGTGGCTTTTTTGCTGTCAGCGGCAGGCTGGCAGGCGACCGCCTTGTTGTAATTGTCAATCATCTTCCCAGTCGTTTTAATGGTCCTTATTATCGCGAAGTGGGAGCAGCACAAGTCAAGGCTTTGAAGGATAAAATTCTGGCATCCGATAAAAATTGCAAAGTTATTGTCATGGGTGATATGAATGATGACCCTGTTGATAAGAGCATGCACGATGTGCTTTCGGCCAAAGAGGAAATTTCATTAGTAGGTCCTGATGATATGTATAATCCGTGGTATAATGTTCTTACAAAGCAGCATACAGGCACATTACAATATCAGGGTAACTGGAATTTGTTTGATCAGATTATACTTTCTCCTACGCTTCTTAACAAAGCCGGGTCAAAAGACTATCATTCCCTTAAGTATTGGAAGAGTGAAGTGCAGCGAATGCCCTATCTTTTCCAGACCGAAGGGAAATACAAGGGAGCAACACGGCGTACTACTGCTGGCGGTGTGTGGCTCGATGGTTTTTCAGATCACCTGCCTACTGTGGTATATCTTGTAAAGGAACAAGGTGTTGCGAAACCAGCTTCAAAACTTGTAAAGCTGCCCGATTACGATGCAGCACAACTTAAATACATTGCTGAGTGTGATGCTGAACGTAAGCTTTTAGAGGAAAAAGACCCGATGAAATAATTCATACATTAAGTAGTTCTCAATGATGAATACCGATGAAATAGAAACACACCCCTTTGAACCTTTTCTCCCTTCGCATGCACGTTTGTTGATGTTGGGAACATTTCCACCGGCTCCACATCGTTGGTGTATGGAATGGTACTATCCAAACTTCACCAATGACATGTGGCGCATCATGGGATTATGCTTTTATGGCGACAAGATGCGTTTCGTTGACCAGGAAAACAAAACCTATAAGGTTAACGAATTAAAGGCTTTTATGTATGAAAAAGGGATTGCAATTTTTGATACTTGCCTGCGTATTCGTCGTACAAAAGGTACAGCAGCCGATAAGGATCTGGAAATAATAGAGCAGGCCGACCTCGATAATATGCTCCATTCGCTGCCTCAATGCAAGGGTGTTCTGGCTGCGGGACAATTAGCTACTTCAGTATTTACCAGTCATTATGGTATTGAAGTTGGCAAAATGAAAATGGGAGAACATGTTGATTTCACTTTTGAAGATCGCATAATAGGCTTATACCGTGAACCCAGTTCATCAAGAGCGTACCCCATGAAGGTTGAGAAGAAAGCAGAATATTATAGTCAGATGTTTCGCGAAACAGGCATTTTGTAAACAGAAAACAACACACAAACATGATGAACGATACACAAGCAACAACTAACCCTGTTGGAAAGGTGGTAAATGCACCGTTAGATAAGATAACCATTATTGGCATTGCCGGAGGAACAGGTTCAGGTAAGACTACTGTTGTTAAGAAAATTGTAGAAGCACTTCCGCCACATTATGTAGCTGTTGTTCCGCTCGATTCTTATTATAATGATACTACTGGCATGACGCCCGAGGAGCGAAGCAACATCAATTTTGACCATCCCGATGCTTTTGATTGGAAGCTTCTTATCAAACATGTGAACGAATTGAGCAATGGTCGCGCCGTAGAGCAGCCTACATATAGTTATATTATCAGCAACCGTTTGCCCGAAACCATTCATGTTGAGCCTAAACCCGTGATAATTATTGAAGGTATTATGACACTTATCAACAAACGATTGCGTGACATGATGGACCTGAAGATATTTGTTGACTGTGACCCTGACGAACGCCTTATACGCAATATTCAGCGCGATACTATCGATCGTGGCCGTACAGTATCCATGGTTGTTGACCGCTATCTTAAAGTTCTTAAGCCCATGCACGAGCAATTTATAGAGCCGACCAAGCGTTTTGCTGACGTAATTATTCCACAGGGTGGTGAGAATATAAAGGGTATCGGCATGCTTACCAACTATATTGAGACTCTCGTTCCCAAAGAAGAGTAAGCCAGAAAGGACGTTAAACTGCTATGGTTTGAGCCTTGTTGATATAATATAAAAGAAGAATCCCCGCACTCTTACATTTAAAGAGTGCGGGGATTTATTTTGAAATAGCCGCTCTGCAGAACGGAATTACTATTTCATTATGGTTTACTTAATTTTCTCGTATACGTAAACCTCGTGAACTTCACCCGTATAACCTTCCTCTGCGAAAGGACCCTGGCTCATACCTAAGATAATCTGTGTACCACGGTTGTTGAGTACTAACAGGTCGTCTGTAAGAGGGTCAACTGTAAGACCTTCAATTTCGCCACAACGACGGAAGTCCTTCATGTCGCGGAAAAGGGTGAGGTGGCGTGAGAAAGCGCCAGCAGGAATAAGGCCAGTACGCTTTACAACCTTACCGTTTTCGTCAACCTTTACGTTCCATGGGTCAGCCTTTTCAGGTTCTGTACCCTGTTTTAAACCATAATATGGAGCGCCGGCAATGTCGGCAACGTACAGGTTGTCAGAGATATGATAGGTTGATTCACCATCATCGGCAGCGAAAAGCATCTTACCGTCTGCAATATAGATACCCTGGCACCAGTAGGGTTCAGGACGGCATTGCATCTTGGTGTAATACTTTTTCGTAGCAAGGCTGTAAGCATATACATAGCGACTGTCAACCCAATCGGACAACCAGATGAGGCCTGTTTCCCTGTCGACGGCAACACCTGAGCATTCTACCTGTCCCGATTCAGGGCACCATGGAATATCTTCAATCCATTTCAGCGTCTTTGCATCGTATACTGATATTGAAATATTTTCACCACGGCCCAGGTTAAAGTGCTCGTTACCGGTATAAATCTTGCCGTCATATACGTCAATATCACCGAAATGGTTAGCCTTTTCAGGGTGTGGGAACAATGGATCATCCTTAGTTTGAACTCTTTTCTGAACAAGATTCCAGTTATGATCGTACTTATACAGACCACGTGTATCAGATAGATAGAAGTAGTCCTTGTCAGCAGCGATACCCTGACGTGCAGGAACCTGGATTACTTTCTTCAGGCGATATTCTGTTCCCAGGTGCTGGGCGTAAGCGCCAGAGCCAAGAATACTGGCTGCTAAAAGAATGAATAATTTCTTCATGATTTTGTTTATTTAATGGGTTAATATAATAGTTGCTTTATGTTTATTGAGAATTTGCTCTGTCATGACGATGGAGCAAATTCCCGTTCAGGTTGTTTTTGCTTAGAAAGCAAAGCGTCCCATCAACTGTATTTGGTTGTTACCGTTGTAGCCCAGAGCTGTTTTAGCATCCTTATCGTAGAAGAAGTGATGGTAGTTAAACTGAATAGTCACATTCTTGAACAACTGATAGTTCAGACCAACGAGGATACGATTGTAGTTGTTTGCCGTGCCTCTGTTGTTACCTGTAACCACACCTGCAGCACCCTGCTCACTGTGATCCTTGTACATATCCCAGCGAACCATAGGCAGCCACTTGTTAATATGGTATGCAGCAAGAACGTAAGCACCCTGCTCATCAATAATTTTTACTCCGTCTACATTCGATTTCATCAAACCGTATTCAGCGCGAAGGTCTATGCCTTCAGGGTCATTATACCATGCACCAACAACAAAACGGTTCATGGGATTGTACTTACCTGTCCCAACTCCTGTGCCACCGGCCAGTGTTTGAGAAGAGTAACGGCCGTAGTTATAGGTAGCCTTTACATTAAAGAACTTAATGGGGCGAACAGTAACGCTGGCATAAACGTCCTTTGAACTGTTGCGATCGTCCTTCGTTGGCAGCGAACCGTTGGTCAAAGCCAGGTCATAATGCAGATAGCGGAAACCCTTACCGCTGTCGAATGCGTCTCCCATAATCATTACTCCAAGGTCACGTCCGTAGTCAACGAGGTTGTATTCGTATGGGTTACGGCATGCCATGCGGTATACAATGTTAGAGAAATCAACGGTCTCAAGAGTCTTGGGAGAGATGTCGTAGTTCTCATAGCCCAGAGGAGTATAGAACTGTCCTGCGCGGATTTTGAACTCAGGCATGAACTTTATGGTTGCAAAAGCGTCCATTACCTGTACTGTTTTCTGGCCGTTACCATTGGTAGAGCCTGCGATTCCATTAAAAGCCTCGATCTGTAAACGGAAGTCAACTTTCTCGCCTACGTTGCCATCCATGATTAAGCGCAGGCGTTTTGCCTGGAAAGATGAGCTGGCATGTGAACCCGATGCGCTTGTTTTGCTCCAGTTCCAGCCTGTTTGCAGGTAACCAGAGAACTTAGGCATGTGACTGATTATTTTCTCCCAAGTCGACTGTTCTTGCTGTGCTACCGTGTCAATTCTGGCTGTTTCGGTAACGTTTGCTGTTTCGTTGGTCGATGTCAGCGCCGGATTCCCGTTTTCTGTTGCAAACACTGGTGTTGCCAATGCTGCAGATACGAGGAATAATGATAAACCTTTCTTCATAATAGTTAAATTAACAGTTTATATATTAAAAATTTAAGAGTATCCTGATTCTAATTTTATTTTGAAATACCAAAAGGCTTGTTTTCTTTCGCAAATGTAAAAAATAGATTTGAAATGAAACTCTTTTTTTGATAAAATTTTAAAATAAAGCGTGGTTTTTGTATGGTTTTGTCCTAAAAGGTATGTTTTATATACTTTTTTTCTCCAGAATATTTGTTTTATCATGGCGTTGTTATGGCTTCGGCTTTCAGGCGTTATGTTGAGGGCTTTATGCCTTGATGGTTGTTGTTTTACGTGGTTGGGTTTATTGTTCGGCGGCCGTCAGCAGCGCGTACGGCGGCCGTCGAACAAAGGGTGTGACGACCGTCAACAGCGCTGCTGACGGCCGCCGAACAATGAGCATTATGATACAAAGGTAAGCTGTTGCTGGTGTAATGGCAGGGAAAATAAGCAGTAATGCCAGTCTGATACTGGCTGTTTGGAGATATGGTACTGGGGGAATGTTTACTTAAACCGGTTGAATATTTACTTAAAAAAGGTATGATTTGGCCTGAAAACCAGAATCGTATCATTCGGAGTGCCATGTATTGTGCTCCTGGAAATAGTGAGCAGTAATACAAATAGCAGCGTAATGCGTAGCCAGTGTGCATTGTGCAGAGATATTCCTGCAGGTTTATGTCGGGTAAGAATCATCAAAATAACAAGGGCGAAAGATATTGCATCTTTCGCCCTTACCTTATTATATATGTATGGTTGTTATATTCTAAGCTTCTTGTGAGGGTTCTGTGGTTTCCTCTTCATGGTTTTGTGGTTCCAGCTCTGGCACATCAGGTCCGGCTGTGGGTTGTGATGTTTCTTCAGCTTTTTGCTCTTGGGCTTCAGCAATATTGGCCTGCGACTGTTCAAAACTCTTGCGGCACTGGTTTATTTTTATGGCGTTTATAAGTTCAACCAGACCGTAAACCATCAGGCACCAGCCTATGATAAAGAGCGGAGCAGTGGCTATAAGGGCTGGTTTTACAAGGGCAACAAGGCCTGTAATAAATGTTATGACGGGCATTACCCACCAGAATAAACTGATATGTGCGAAGCGGGTTGCCGAGGATAAGCTGAAGAATTGGCCGAGTGCGCCCAATATAAGGATAATGGCCAGCACGTACATCAGTCCGCTTGTAAATGTATCGGGCGACAGAGCCAGTACACCACCCAGAATAATACTGCCGATGCCTACCAGCGGAAAGGATGGCATTGAGGGCGTTATGCGCTGGCCCTGTGCGTCAAAGATTTCGGTGCCGTTTGCCGTCCGGCGTGCAGAGATATAGGCTATACAGCTGATAACACCCGACACAAAGAAGATTACGCCAATTAAAATCGTAAGCCATGTAACCGTTTCCTCACGATATTTTACCAGAAGTGCACCTACAACAATAGCACTTATTGCACGGAAAATATAGCTTTGCAATGCTTTCATATATTCGTTATTTTTATTATTTCAGTTTGTTTGTTCTGGCTTTTTGTCATATCGGCCTGCTGCTTTTATCTGGTCTCAGATTAAAAGGCAGGCCTTTTTACCTTTACAAAGGTAAGCTAACTTTTTGAGATAAACAAACAACGTATCGTTGCAATTGTTTAATTTTGCACGGTAAAAGATGTTTTTCTGTTTGTAAGATGACAAAATTATATTTGGTTCGCCATGGCGAAACTGTGGCAAACAAAGCCCATATTCTGCAAGGGCAGACTGATGGAGAGCTTAATGATACGGGGCGCAGGCAGGCAGGTGAGGTTCGTAAGAAGTTAAACGGCGCCGAAATTGATGTTTATGTGGCAAGCGATTTGCAGCGGGCTGTGGAAACTTGCAAAATAATTGCGGGTACGGAACATGATAATCTGGTGACAACACCGTTGTTGCGTGAGCGCGACTGGGGCAGTTTTACGGGCAAATACATTCCTGATTTAGAGGGACAGACATGGCCCGACGACATCGAAAGCCTTGAAGAGCTGAAGAGCAGAGCGCAGAATTTCCTTACCTGGCTGAAGGTAACCTATCCCGACAAAGCTGTTCTTGCCGTAGGACACGGCATTATCAACAAGGCCATTCAGAGCGTTTATTTTCGTAAACCCATGAACGAGATTCAGAAAATGGATAATGCAGATATGAGAATACTGATGTTATAAGTATCCTTCCATACAGGTTTCGTGCAGGCTTACAACTTTTCGGGCCTGCCGGATACGCTGAAAACTGAGAGCCATCCCGATAGCATTGAAGTACGGGATGGCTCTGCCGGTCATAACTTGACGTGATAACTCTTCTCTAATCATTTAATTTATACACTCTAATCTAAATGTTCTAATCTAATGCCTATATCGGAATTCGCTAATCCCTACGGTGTATAATTCCAAACTTACTTAAATAACTCTAATCTAACAATTCAGGTTTTAAACTCTAATCTCTAAATCTATATTCTTAAATGACATTTGTTTCTTTTGCCTATCTGCGTCCGAATTGGCCTCCGTTGCCAAATGTTCCACCTGTGGAATGGCCTCCGCCGAAGGTGCCTCCTGATGGTGCGCTTCCGCCAAAATCGCGTGTTCCAGGTGCAGGACTGTAAGAACGTGCAGGCGGATTACCCGCAGACGGAGCATCATAACCTCCGCGACTGCCTACGCCAAAGCTGCGATTGCCGGCACTTGGGCTGAATGTGCGGTTGGGAGATGAACCGTCAGGTTCGAACGGACGCGCGTTACTCGGGCGTGTTACTGTTGTACGCGTGCTGCTTTCACGGCTGTTTCCGAATGAGCGATAGTCGCGAAGGGGCGATGTTTCGCGTGTGTTGTTGTCGAACGTACGGTTACCGAATGTGCGGTTGCCGGTGTTATATCCGCCACGTTGTTGAAAATCGCGTCCGTCAAAACGTGTTCCCCGCCCGTAGTCGCCGCGGTTAAAGCTGTCGCGCATGCCCCTGTGGTTGTTCGGATTACCGAATGTTTGTCCGTAATACCAGCTGCGACCGCCGTTCATTCGCCAGCTGTGTCCGCCACGATAACTTACATAAATGTTCGGCTGCCCGAAGAAATAGTAGTCACGATGCGGGTAACGGGCGTATACTCCAAAGTGCCAATATCCTCCGTTCCAATAAAGAGGGCGATAGAAATACGATGCGTCGACATAGTTTCTATACTGCCAGTCGTAGAGGATATAGCTTAAATCCAGATTGCGTTGTGTCCAGTAAGCACCATAAAGGTCGTCATATCGGTTGATGCTCATGAGGTAATCGAGATTAATTTCATATGCAGCCTCATACTGTTCATCGGTAAGATCAAGCTCGTATGCCATCTTATCGGTAAGGAACAAGGCTTGTTCGCGTGCCTGAGCATAGCTCATAGCCGATGCACTTATGGTGATAGTGAAGAGCACTATAATAGCTAAAACTAACCTTTTCATATCTATTCGTTTTATTGATTCAACATGATGTTTCTTTGTACGTTGCAAAAATAGACAGAAAAACAAGCGTGTCAAAAGGTTTTTCCCTAAACGGAGCGGGAAAAACCCTATAACGAAAGTTTCGGGTATATTGCGTTGGTGATCAGTGTTTTTTCTTTATCTTTGTGGCAAAGATATGGTAAAGAACGTGAAAATACGAAAGTTGTGGGTTGTGTTGTTGTCGTTAGCCCCCGTGAGTTCTGCATCAGCACAGTATGCCTGGCAGCATAATCCTGATGAAAGAAGCCTTAAACCTGGTAATGATATTTCTTATATGGCCGAATGGCAAGGCTCTTTTTCGGACGGGCAGACGCCGCTATGGCTTAACGCCAACAAGCACGGACTGTCGTCATTAAGTAGTGTTAACGGCTATTTACGGGGCAAAATCAGTCGCTCCATCGATGTCGACTCAGCACGTCGGTGGGCTGTTGGTTATGGCGTTGACGTGGTATTGCCGCTCCATTATACCAGCCACGCGGTTGTTCAGCAGGCTTATGTTGAAGGCAGATGGCTGCATGGTACGCTGACGATAGGGCAGAAGGAGCAGTCTTTACAGCTAAAAAACAACCGCTTAAGTACGGGATCGCAAACACTTGGCATCAATGCACGCCCAGTTCCAGAGGTTAAAGTAGCACTCCCTCAATACTGGACGGTCCCGCTTACGCACGGATGGCTGGGCCTCAAAGGACATATTGCTTATGGAAAACTGACCGACAGCCGTTGGGAACGCGATTTTACCCGTCAGCAATCCAAATATACCGACGGTGTATTTTACCATGACAAGGCCGGCTATTTAAAAATACAGAAGCCGTCTTCACGCTTTTCTGCCGAGCTGGGACTGGAGATGGGGGCTGTCTTTGGCGGCACAAGCTACCTGCCCCAGCGCGACGGAAGCATGCAGATAATGGAGAACAGCCGCAGCTTTTCAAGCTTTTTCCATGCACTCGTACCCGGTGGAGCCGATGTGCCTGAGCAAGGAACGTTCTACACTAACGCTCAGGGCGATGACCTTGGAAGCTGGATTGTACGACTGAATTACGAAGCACCGTCGTGGCGTTTGGGCGTTTATCTCGACAAATTCTTTGAGGATTCATCAGGTATGATATTTATGGACATGAACGATTGGGATACAGGCACCGACTGGCAAAAGCGCAAATCGTCACGAATGATGATATACGACTTTTGGAAAGACCAGCTTATCGGAGCTGAATTAAATCTGAAACACGGGCGATGGGTGAAGAATATTGTTGTGGAATATCTTTATACGAAGTACCAGAGCGGCCCTGTTTATCACGACCATACAATGAATTTAGGCGATGATATTGGTGGTCGCGACGAGTATTATAACCATTATATCTATGCCGGATGGCAGCACTGGGGGCAGGTTATGGGCAATCCGCTGTTCCGTTCACCTTTATATAATAAGGACGGTAGCATTAATGTTGACAACAATCGCTTTGTAGCCTTCCACCTTGGCTTTGACGGAGAGCCTGCGAAAAAGCTTAATTATCGAGTACTTGCCACTTATCAGCGAGGATTTGGAACGTATAGCAAGCCTTTCCTGAGTCCGAAAACAAATTTCAGTATCTTAGTAGAGGGGAGCTGTTTGTTTTCTCATCAATGGAAACTTACTGCGGCTTATGGTGCCGACTGGGGCCGTATTCTAGGGTCGCACAGCGGTATTCAGCTTACATTATCGAAATCAGGATTGTTTAATTTATGAAGAAAATCATCATATCTCTGCTGTGTTTTACGGCAGCAGCCATCGGTATGTCATCGTGTGATGGCATAGAAGTGTCGCACAATGGGAAGTTAGAAGGTTACTGGCACATCGTAGAATATGATACGTTAGCCACCGGAGGGGTTTGCGACATGTCGAAAAGTACCCTGTTTATTGGTGTGCAGATGCATCTGATGGGCTTTTATGATTCAAGCTCAACAGTGGCAAACCTCTTCTCTCATTTTGAAAAGGGCGACTCAACATTGCGTTTTTACGACTTCTTTAGGGATGACAGGCTTGCCGGAGATCATCGTGAAACCGATACAAGTGCAACACGATTGTACGGCATCAACAATTTAAACGAAACGTTTTCTATTGAGCATATTTCATCGAACAGCCTTATTTTACGAAGTAATACTTTACGAATTAAGTTGCGAAAATTGTAAAAACACCTTCAAAGCATATTATAAAGCTGCTTATCTTATAGCTTTATCGATTATCAAGAACATTAGGCCGCAGGAAAATTAACTCCCTGCGGCCGTTGCTTTTTCAGAATATTTTCCCGAAGATAATGTTTGTAAAGGTTTTCATTAATATCTTTATGTCGAACCACCAGCTGCGATGTTCCAAATAATAAAGGTCCAGATCTAACCTCCTCAGCATCTTTTCCATCGTGTCGGTATATCCATTATACAGCGTGGCATAGGAGGTAACGCCCGGCCTTATTTGGTATAACAGCGTATAACGCGGGTCTTTTTCTATTATTTTTTCGATATAATACCTTCGCTCCGGCCTCGGTCCGATGAAAGCCATATTGCCTATAAACACGTTCCATAGCTGAGGAAGCTCGTCCAAATGATGCCTTCTGAGGAACGCTCCTACACGTGTAAGCCGGGTATCGCCGCTTATTTCAAGCAGCTGTGGCTCTCCTGTGGTCTCGGCTCCCATGTGCATACTTCTGAACTTATAAATGCGAAAAGGCTTACCGTGCAGTCCTATCCGCTCCTGACTAAATATAACAGGCTTGCCGTCTTCGATGTAAATAGCAAGTCCGCAGCACAGCAACAGCGGTGAAAACACAATTAAACATACGGCACTGAGCACACAATCGAAAGTTCTTTTCATGGTTGGCGCTCCTCCTGTATCTTGTGGCGTGTTGCCAAATTAAGGTATATGGTTAGCGCGGTATACAGTAAAATGTCAATAATCAGCATGAGCGTGAAGCTGTACGACAGGTAGAATACTGCACTGTTTATGGCTAAGAAGATGATGGCTATAAGGATAATGGTTATCAACGACTGGTGCATGGTTAGCCCATACCTTATTAATTTATGGTGTATATGGTTTTTGTCGGGATGGAAAGGCGACCTGTGTGTGCGAAGCCGGTGCAATATAACGCGTACAACATCGAACACAGGCACGAGCAATAATGACAGTGCAACAGGCATATGCCACGGATTAAAGGGCATGACGGCTGAATTATCCATTGACAATTTAACCGAAAGGAAGCTGAGAATAAACCCTAAGGTAAGGCTCCCGCTGTCGCCCATGAATATTTTTTTATCCCTGTTGGGCCCGCCAAACAGGTTATAATACAAGTAGGGTATGAGCACACCCATCAGTCCTGCAATAAGAATACAGTATACATACAGCCCTTCTTCGTAGAACGCAAAAAGGAAACCAGCCAGAGCCATTTCGCTGATGCCCGCACATAAACCGTCTATACCGTCAATCAAATTCATGGCGTTTACTACAAAAACAATGGCAAAAACAGTGAAAGGTATGCCTAACCATGCCGGAATAGCATGGGCACCGCACAGCCCGTACAGGTTATTGATGTATAAACCTGATGCAGGAAGCAGCACGGCAGCCATAATCTGGACCGAGAATTTTATTCTGGCTCCAAGCCCGATGAGGTCGTCAATAATACCTAACGAATAAATAATGAGCAGGCTTAAAAGGAAAAAAGCCGACCAGAGATTGATTTGAATGATATGCCCTTTATATTCATAGCTTAGCATGGCCAACGCTAAAATAAACGCCAGAAGCATGCTGGGGATGAACGAAATGCCTCCAAGCCGGGGCACAAGATTCTTATGAACCTTACGCGAATTGGGTATATCAAATATCTTTCGTTTAAGGCAGAAGTTCAGTATATTTGGAATAGCAATAAACCCACATACAGCACTTATGATAAGGGCAGAGATGATGACAATGGATATAGCCATTTATGTTTTTTTCTTTTCGCTTTAATAATAAAACCATAATGTCTGTAAATTATTGTATATACGCTGTAAAAATGTTAAGAAAAAATCGTAATGGTCGTTGTGTGGCGGCCGTCAGCAACGCGTACGGCGGTCGCCGAACAATGCGTATGACGGTCGTCAACAGCGTGTACGACGGCCGCCAAACGATGACCTTATAACCATAAAACAACAGGATAATAAACGATAATGCAGTAGCTTTATGTCTAAAAATATTACACAAAACAGAAGAAACGGTACAATAAACGCACGGCGAAATAAGTTATTGATAGTAAAGACGTCATCAGATGAAAGTTTCAATTATAACCGTAACCTACAACAGTGCTGCAACCGTAGAAGACACTATCCTGTCGGTGCTTAGGCAAACTTATCCTGATATTGAATATATTGTTGTTGATGGAGGTTCAAAAGACAGGACGATGGCGCTTGTAAAACGGTATGAAACTGCTTTCGGCGGTAGGCTTAAATGGGTTTCCGAACCCGACAAAGGCATATACGATGCCATGAACAAGGGCATAAGGATGGCTTCGGGAGAGGTGGCTGGCATTCTCAATTCGGACGATTACTATACCTCTGATGATGTAATTGCCAATATGGTACAGGCCTTTCGTGATGATGTTGATGCGGTATATGGCGACGTTCATTTTGTTCGCGACGGGCAGCCGCACAGATGTGTGCGTTACTACTCGTCGAAAGGGTTCCGTCCCTTGTGGCTTCGTTTCGGCTTTATGCCTGCGCATCCGTCGTTCTACCTGCGTAAAAGTGTGTATGACAGGGCAGGCGAGTACAGGCTTGACTATCGTATCGGGGCCGACTATGAGATGATGGTACGCTTGTTTTATACGTATAAGATAAGGGCAAAATATCTGTCGCAGGACTTTGTAACGATGCGAACGGGAGGTGCCAGCACCCGAAACATGCGGAGCCGGCTTACATTAATAGCCGAAGATGTGAGGGCATGCCGCGACAATGGCGTTTATACCAACACGCTGATGATATGTACAAAGTTTGCTTATAAGTTTATAGGCTTGTTGCGCAGGGGCAGTAAATGCCGTCCGTAAAGGCTTTGTGCAGTTGCTTTTCTTATGGGTTTACCAACCTTTCATACAGTTTAAAATACGCATTAAAGCAATCTTCGCCCCTGAAATATTGTTCGGCTCTTGCACGGCATGAGGCTGTGAACTGTGCCTTTCCCCTTTCCTTTATCTGACGTATGAGCATGGCTGCCTGCTCAACGTTGCCTTGTGGGATAACAAAACCGGTGTTATCGTTAACAGCTTCGGGGCTTCCACCTGTGTCATAAGTAATTAAAGGTGTGCCGCATGCAATGGCTTCGAGGTTGGTTGTAGGGTAATTGTCTTCCCATGTAGGATTAAAATATACCATCGCTGTCGAATAAAGCGCAACCAGTTCGGTCACGTTCTGTGTGCGTGGAATGCCTGTTATGCCTGCGGGCAGGGCCTTAAGCTCGCTCTTGTTAAGGCCAACGAGCACTATTGTATAGCTGTCGTCGAGCAGGGTTCGGAGCTTGAGGAAGTCGGGTAAGCCTTTATGATACCAGTTTGAAGCCACGCCAAGTATAATGTTTTGTGCGTGTGGAATGCCATATTTCTGCCTGATGACCGTTGAATTGGCCTGCGGACAGAACACTGATGTGTCGATACCGTTATGGATGGTAAGTCTGTTGACGTTACGAAGAAACGATTGTCCTACCTGCTTTTCGAGCCAATGGCTTACGGTAACCAGCGTAAGATTGTTGACAGACAGAAATGCACGCTTCTTGTCTTCGAAGTTCTGATACGACCTGTCAACAAGCCAGCTCCGGGGATAAGTGCGTAAATTGGGACAGTTTTCGCAATGGGTCTTCCACTTTTCGCAGTGAATGTACATGTAATGCGCACAGTGACCGGTGAACGCCCAGCAGTCGTGAAGTGTCCATACCGTAGGAACGGCTGTTTGTTTAAGGTATTCAAACAGCATGGGATAGTTGAGATAATACCCGTGTATGTTGTGTAAGTGAACAATGTCGGGGTGTACCGTGTCGATGTATTGCAGGAGACGGCGGGTAGCTTGTTTCGACATCAGCCCGTGATTATCCAGCAGTCGGCTTGCCAGCCCGTGTATACGCTCGTCCCGGTTGCTGCCAATGTGGTAGAGGTTTGAGCGGCTCGGGTTCATCCATCTGCCGTAAGCCATGTAGCTTTCCCAGCCGTTGTTGATAGCTATCTGCCCAATGCTTTCGGCAATTTTGCCATGTGAACCCCAGTTGGCTGTAATATTGATTTGCAGAAGCCT
Organism: Prevotellaceae bacterium; assembly: GCA_015256945.1. Lineage (GTDB taxonomy): Bacteria > Bacteroidota > Bacteroidia > Bacteroidales > Bacteroidaceae > Prevotella. Next base: position 36,639 of record JABZLB010000011.1, read on the forward strand.
CTTTTTTCTGTCGGTCATACCTTATTCAAAGTTTTTCTTACAGCTCAGGAAGTAGAAGAGATGACGCTTGGGCCAGAACGGCTCGAAATGGCGACGGTTGATTACTTTGCCGCTAAAGGAGAAATAATGCTTATAATCAGACTGTGAGAACACGTAGGGATAGCAGCTGCATGCTATTTCAATCGACTTTTCGTTAGCCTCCGACAGTTTGCCGTAGGGGAAAGCAAAGTAGCGGCATGGCTTGCCTGTCTGCTCTTCAATAATATGTTTACACGTACAAATTTGGTAGCGGAGCACTTCCTCGTCCGATGTATTGATCATGTAATGGTCCATGGTATGGGCGCCGATAATGTGGCCACGATTGGCGAGTTCTTTCAGCTGGCTCCAGCGCATGGGACGTTTATGGTGGGTTAAAACAATGTGCTCGTTGAAGTTTTCAATGTATTTGTCGTCGCCTTCCACATAGTTTGGACTGATGAAAAGGCAGGCATTTACGCCGAATTCTTCAAGAACAGGACAGAAATAATCGTAGCATTCAGTAAAACCGTCGTCGAAAGTGAAAGCCACCAACGGCTCTGCGGGCTGCTCGTGCTGCGCTATTTTCTGTACGGCATCTTCGAAATTGATGAACCTTACATACTGTGACAGCTCCTGAAGCAAGGCCTGGAACGTTTCGGGTTCGGCCTCATTCAGTATGCGATGGCCGTTAAGGATATGCACTCCGGGCTGTGGTTTGCTGAAGTTTCCAAGTATATTCAGTATGATGTTACGTGCAAAAGAGCGTAGCTTAAAATAAGTAGTATCGGTGTTAGTGGGCATGAAGAACCTCCTTAATTGTTTTTATTTGGTAATGAATGTTCCATAAGCGGTCAATCTCGTTGTAGGCCTTGTGTCGTGTTTCTTCACGTTGTGCAGGAGTTTTACTTGTCCATTTGCTCATGAAATCAGCCAAACTCCGGGTGTTGTCTTTCTCAAAGAAGTCGCCTGTAACACCCGGAGTGATGGCCTCAAACTCAGGATTCTGATAAGAAAAGTCGTTATGGGTGATGACCGGACAGCCGAAAGACAGCGCGTGTATGGCAGTAAGGCCTACGTTTCCCGGCGATACGCATACGGCAGCATCGAAGAACAGCTGACCTATAATGCGGTCATCGTAACACGGTCCGTACATCCATACGTTGGCTTGCAAGCCTTGTTGTTTGGCGTAGCTTTCTAAATTTACACCCTCTACGTCCTTACCGATGAACACAACATTGACCGGACGGCCTTCGTCTTTGAGCATTTTCATGCTGTCTATGAGCATTTCGAGCTTCTTCCACTTCTGTATTCTTCCACAGTAAATGACGGTAGGGAGGTTGTTTTTGAAGTGAGAAGCGTACACGTCGCTGGGTTTAAGGGTTGCGCGCAGGGCCTTTTCGCGGTCTGAATCCATTGAATTGGCAATGCAAAACATTCGATTTGGGTCAAAGCCCATGCCCTCCATCAAACGCATGGCATACCTGTTGTAGAGCATAAGCGTGCTGAATTGTTTGTAGAATATTTTTTTGATGAACCCCTTTATCAGGCTTTCGCGTCCGTACCAACCGTGTGTCCATGCAATGGTTCTTTTGCCAAGCAGGCGGCAAAGAACAAGAATAACCCATGATGACAGGCAGAAAGGTTCGCCGTCGAGAATATAATATTTGTAAGGTTTAAACACTAACCTGATGCTCCCGCTCTGCCAATAGAACGGGCCTATGAAACGGTTTCGGAGCGTTTTGCGGTATCCTGTGAGCACATGATAGTTGAAAACCTTCAGCCTGGTGCGCACATGATTGCCGATATAGAAGTCGCAGCCAATCTCCTTATCTATTAAAGAGAAGATGGGTTCGCGATAATGAGGGGCAATATTGGTGATAAAACAGCGATTATTCTTCATTTTTTATCGTGTTTCTATTGTCAATTGGGCACTCGGCACTGGCTATAATGATAATCAGAATCAACAAGCCGTTTGATAAAAGAGTGGTAAAAATAGAGGTGTTCAGGATGTATGAAAGGGTAGGCAGGAAGATAATGAGCAGGTCGGACAGCTTATAACGGTACGAGATAGAATTGATAAAGTGCATTAAAATGTAAAATAAAAGTCCGATAAAAAGCACGCCAAAGAACCCTGCTGCCGCCATACCATCGGTTAGAAAAAAGTTGGCATTTGCGTTCTGGCTGCCGTAAGCTACGGCCATTCCCAATGGTTGGGAGAAGGGATATTTGTTGGTAATGGCATTAACGATGTTGATATGTGAGTAGTATGTAAACGGGTTATCGTTGACACAAAAGAAGCGAAGATAATACTGGCTGAGCCATCCTGCAACGGCCGACGTGCGCAAGATGATGATAAAACCCAGTGCAAGTTGCAGTACCTCGTCTTTAAGCAGCACGATAATAAGGCTCGCAATAGTTAGAAAATACATTAACAGAGCATGCAGCTTGCTGTAAATGGCGTTCCTTTCTTTCTTGATGACAAAGAAAAGCACAATTAAGGCGAAGGGCATAAAGAATGTAAGTTTCTGCATGTCAATCATAAACAGCAGAAAATAAGCTGCAATAACGGCTGCCGTCTTTACCCATTTGCGCTCAGATAAGTAGTTAACAAGCAGGAAAGGATAGAACCCTCCAAACAGCCATCCTTTGATATACGCCATTAATCCCCCTCCCGTACTTTCTGAATTTTCGGCACGAAGCTGATACATTAGGTCTGATTGGGTGAAGATATTGACAAAGTGCATAGAACCAATATTGGCTGCAACAAGAACAACGGTGAGGAAAATAGTAACGGCTTGTATCCATTTAAACGGGATAAGAGGCTCAATAATAATGTCCTTAAAGAACGTTTTCTGATTCCCGATATTTAATAAAAGCACGAAGATGGCACAAAGAAGTATTCCGTATCCATACATAGTGAGGAGATTGATATTCCACATGGTAAACAATGCATGGATGAAAGGAATATAAACTAACACGTAAAGAAAGATACAAAAAAACGAAGAAAGGTTCTGTATTCCTTTATAAAACAAGATAGGGATAACCGATAAGAACGCCCATGACAATAATTTCAACGGAGTCATGTCGATATAATCGATTCCCATATAGAAAAAAAGCTTGTAAACGAATTCGTGAAAAGCGTAGTCGTATACAAAAATATAGAGAAGCGCGCATATCATGCGCGACACCGCATTATTGGCATTAAATATGAACCCGAGAGCCTTCTTCATAGTAGAGCAAGTCTGATAATGAGAATAACAGAAGACAAAACCCACAGGGGAATGTATGTTCTGAAGTTGGAAATATCGACTTTCCCCAAATGGAGTACATGCAGATACATAGCTAAATTAACCACAGAACTGGCGAAGGCATATAGAGAAAGAATGAAGTAAATGTTGTTACTGATAAGGCATCCTGATAATATAGTAGTGACGGCTACGGAAGAATAGGCGAGGTTATACAGAAAAAGTGTTCTTTGTTTATTGAGGTATCTGAAGAGAGGTATGAGGGGTTGTGTGAGAATTGTGGGAAAAGACCAGAAAGCCAGGCATAGCGAAATATCACCTGCTGTGCTCCATTTTGAACCCAAAAACAGCGTAACGACCTTATCGCCACCGCATGCCAGGAAAAGCATGGGGATGAAAGCAATAACCGATACAATTTTTCCTACCTGCAGGGTACATCGTTTTGTGTGCTCAATTTGCTCTGCAGGACTGGCAGAACAAAGTTGTTCATAATATACCCTTCCAATGGCAGAGCCTACTAAACTCATCGGTAAGAGCAGCAGTTGTAATACAATAGAGTAGCAGCCTATGGTTTCCTTATTGAAGAATGCAACCAGAATAAGTAGAGGAACATTGAATCCGGCAAAGCACAACAGGCTTGAAGGTGCGTCGAAGAGAGCAAAATTCTTGTATTTAAATAAGATGTTTCGCATCTTGTTCAAATCCCAATGCCAAAGGCTTCCTGTTTTTTTTATATACAGAATATAAAATAAAAGAAAGACAAAGGTTACTATTTGTGCAAGAGTTGTACCTAATATAAGTCCGTTGACTACGACGAAAGAGGTGATGCCAAACAGTATTCTTAACGACGCCTGTGAGCCTCCGAGAATGACACTTTCGAAAGCAATGCCCGAGTATTTGCCGTATCGGTTGCATATATTACTAAGTATGGTGTGTATGCAATAAGCCAGAAGATAAACGGCTAACAGGGTGATGGGAGGGAAGTTCAGGAAGAAGGTAATACCCTCTCTTTGTCCAAGGTAAAATACTAATGTCGTAATGAGTGTAATAAAACACCCCATAAGCAGGCACAATGTTGAAACATAGGGTATCTCTTCTTCTGTGGCCTTTACGATAGTATTCTCATATCCTGCAAATATGGCAATGGTAAGAATAGAAACAAATGATGAAAATACGCCCCATTCCCCAAAGTCGGCCTGTGTGTACAGGCGCGAAAGTATGGGTGTTACAACCACAGGGAGGAGGAACATCAGCAAATTGCTCGACGACATTTTCATGGTGTTGAGCAATAAAGAGGTTGTCTTTATCTTATTGATGAGTTGTTTCAAATGAATGATCCTTTCTTTGAGGTGTTCCGAATGTGTAACCTTTAGGAGATGGAACATAATACATTGTTATTCCCTGACGGCCTAATTCTATCATCTTATCGAGACAAGGAGCTGAATAAAACACTTTAATGAGCAGGTTTGACAGCTTCTTTTTCTTGTAAATATCAGGGGAGAAGTGTTTGATAAGCGTTTGTTCGCGGGTTCTTCTCTCTAAGTTTCCTTCCAGGCATGTGTAAGACTGTACATGTCCTTCGGGGTCAATATACTGATAAGTTTTTTGTACGGTGAAGAACTGTGCCCAATAAGGATAGTGTTTGTACAGCAAAGCCTCTACACAATGATCAAATGTTCCGATGTAGTGTGCGTCGAGGCCAAGTGTAAAAACAAGTGCATTCAATCGGGTCATTCGATACCAGGGAGAGTTTTCATCCCAACAATTGACGCACCTTTCGTGGTCTTTTATGAGCCATTCAGCATGTTTACCCCATGCACATACGGAGTGTTGCACATTGATACTCCGTATAACGCCAGGCTGTTTTCGGAAAGTTTCAGCCAGATGGCCGGCGAAAGTTCTGTCGGTTTGTGGATTAAAAATGATGCTTCTATCCTGTTGCATCTTCGGATTAGGGAAAGCGGGCATCAGCAATGTTCCTTCGGAAGTAATGACAGACTGTATTTTTTGTATCAGTTCTTCGGCAGTCTCTGTATAATTATAGAACTCTTTCATGGCAGCATGTATACACACAATGCTGCCTTTTCTCATTCCAAGCTGGCACATGATTTTTATTATATCATCACTATTATACTTTTGATGATATATAATCATACCCAGTTGTTTGTGAATATTCTTCCTTAATAGTGAAATATCCTTTACGCCAGTAATGCGCTTAAAGATAATTCCTAAGGAAGTAAGAAAGCTTGCCGACATGCTTTTATTATGCGAAAATCTTCGAAATATCTTTTCTTAGAACCCAAATGGTGAGTATAATGCCCGTAAGCAGTTCCATAACCAATACAAAAATCATACGCTTAGGACCTGCGGGTTTGATGGGAACAGAGGCACCTTTCAAAACCGTGAAGACAGGGGTCTTTTCTTGTAATTTAGCCCTTGCAGCGTCATACTGGTTTTTTGCGTTCGAATAAGTATTGAATTTTAATTGCATATCGTTCTCCAAATCTTCAATCTTTGATTGGACAGACTGCAATATAACATCTTGGTTGGCGTCAGAATATGAAGCATAAATTTGCCTTGAACGCTCGTAACTGGCCTTTGCTTCCCCCACCAGCTGCTTGTAATATGCCACATCTTTACGTGCTTTGTCGGTACGATATGCCGTAATATGACGCTTAAGTACATTACTGACAGAATCGGCCAGTATCTTACACGTCAGAGGATCCTGTGCTGTTGTTGCAATGGTAATAACGCCATCCTTTGAATCTACTTTCAGAGATATGTTACTTCTGATGGCTTCTACTACCTTGTCCTGCATCTTATTCAGATAGTAAGGTGATTTAATATCTACCTTTAAAGGTCCTTCTTTCTTACCCAATATGGTGCTCCACCAGGGTTCTTTCTGCCTGTTGGCCAGATAATCGAAGTAGGAATATCGCTTCCCATCAATTGTTTGTATTTGAATACTGAAAAGATCGACAATGAATTTATTGTCTTCCATAAGCTCAGGATAGAGTAAAGGGGTGATTGCATCCGAGCTTTTCAGCTGGGACATATCAAACCCAAGAGATGACGCAAGGGAACCGATGGCTCCCGATGATGACGAACTCTCAACTTCTGGAGCCAGCTTTATGTCGGTAGTATAGTATCTTGGGACACAAAGTATGATGTAAACGGAAAGAACAAACGCTACTAATAACGTTACAAAATATAGTAATTTATGCTCTTTTATCTTTTTGACGATTAAGCGCAGATTAATAACTGCAACCTCTTTATTATCATACATATTTAACACCAATCAAAAAAGTTCAATATTTATCAATTACCAGTAGTTGCTTATTTAACCACATTAGCAATTGTTGCTATCATGGCAGCAATGCTTGCCATGCCTGTTCCAAGACTCATTGTTTCTGCAATTGACATTTTTCGTGTAATTTTGCTCGGCACAACTATCTCGCATCCTGGTTCAATTTTAGCACCGGTTTTTGCCTTTGCCACCATTCCATTCATATAAATAATGTATGCACCGCCCTTCCTCGCGTTCTGAGCGTAGCCTCCTGCTGCATTAATGTAATAGTGTGCACTTTTACCTTTTTGAAACGATACGACGTTAGGATACATAACAGCGCCGTTAATCTTTACGGTTGCCGTGTATCGTGGCAGGATAAGACGGTCGCCAGCACGCAGAACAATGTTTGCATCACTTTGTGGATTACTGATAGCTTTATCGAGCTCTATGCCCACAGGATAGCTGTTTGGTACTTGAAATTTCTCGAGTTGCTTTTTTGTAGCTTCAGTTCCAGCCTGCATTATGTTGCTGTTCTGCGAGCTTGCTGCAAGTTGCAAAAGCTGTTGTTGTAATTGTTCCTGCTGCATTTTGTAAGCCGCTTCCATGCGGGCTTTCTCATCGGCATTGGCCTGACGTTCAAGGCGCGCACCCTTTATATAGGCAATGTCGGTAATTCCGCCTGCAGCTTTCAGCAAGTCGGTAAGCCGTGCATTACGCTTGCTAAGCGTGTAAGTACCTGGGAACTGTGCTTCTCCTTCGATGGAAACATTCTGTTGTACAGAATAAGAAGGATTCTTTCGCACATAAACTTCGTCAAAAGGCTGTAATACAAAACCAGGCTCGCCGTCGATAACAAATCCGTCTTTTAGTGCGAACGTATAGTTTTGTGCAATGATACTGTCGGTTGTTAGCGCATGTGGTATTACCACTCGTCGTGCAATGTCGACCTTAACAGTGGATGCAGCATCTTTCAATCCTCCGGCTTGTAATACAAGATCTTCAAGCGTTTCGTTGTCAGCATATTTATAAATACCCGGGTATTGCACCTCACCCTGAATGGTTATGGTACGTTCAGTCATTGCAATTTGTTTGGAAGGGATAAAAAGAACGTCATTCTCTTTTAAAGGAATATCAGCTATTTTGCCACTCATAATTCCTTTTATATCAACGGGAATAACCTTTAAAGTACGGTCTTCATTCATGCGGTGCATGACGGCACGGTTGGTAAAGGCATCCTCGGTAAGGCCTTCGGCGTGCTGGATAAGCGTACGAACACTATTGATACCGTCACCAAGCTGGTACATGCCCGGCCGGAACACAGCGCCTTTTATCTCTACTGTATTATGATAACGAGGCAGGACAGAATCGACAGTTACGCTATCACCATCGGCAATACGAAAGCTATTCATGTCAAATTCGTCAACATTAAACACAGCATACTCACGTCCTGTCTTTCTATTTACGCGTACAGCCTTCGTGTATGCGTCACCAGTAAATCCACCTGCGTATTTTAAAAGCGTACCAACGCTTTCATTTTTCTTCATTTCATAATACATAGGTCGTTTCACCTTGCCTGTAATATCAACCAGACAGTCGTACGGACCGACAGATATAACATCGCCGTCGTTCAGCCTTACATTCCCTGTCATCTTACCATTTAATATGTAATCGTAGATGTCGCACACGCTGATAAGATGGTTATTACGATATATTTTGATATTCCTCAGCGTTCCAATGTCGTTGGTTCCTCCTGCCATATATAAAGCATGAAAGACAGTAGCAAAAGCCGATAAGGTATAAGTACCGGGTACTTTTACTTCTCCCATGACATTAACTGTGATAGTACGGGTCTGACCTAATGATAAGTTGATGCGGCTGCTACGATACCTGCTGCCGAGCGTACTGCGTATTCGTGCCTTTGCTGATGCTATTGAAAGCCCGCCAACTTGTATAGGACCGAATCCTTCAATAACGATTTGTCCGTCAGGTGACACTGTACAATTAAAGGTTTTCTGTGAAGCTCCATAAACATCTACTGCTACAACATCGCCAGGTCCCAGCATGTAGCTTTGGGGTGTAGCGATATTCATGGCAGGCTCAAAAGTTAGATTCTTGTTGTTAAAGATGTCACGGCCAAATACTTTCTTTCCAGAATCTTCTTTTTCCTCGTTGTCTTTTTCTTCTTTTTGTTTGGTTAAAGGCAATAATTCATTCTGCATTTGTAAGAAGTCCTGATCGTTTTCGTCATATTCCTGTTTCCAAGTTGTATTGCCCTGTATACGTTGCGTAGTTGAAGCTGCGCGCTTACGATTTATCGTAGCCGTTGCTTTTTTATCAGCTTCGGCCTCTTCTTCATTTTTCTTTCCATTATTAGTTCGTAGTCGTGAAGTAGGCTGGGTTGTTTGATCTGTGCTGCCAAGTCCGAGATTTTGCTTTTGACGCTCATACATTTTCTTTACGCGTCTTATTTGTGATATGTCTACACCGTTTTGCATAAGCCGGGTAACAATTTGTGATTGCGGTGTACCCTTGGCTGCTTCCTTTTGCACAAATTCGGCTACTTGTGAATCGGTCATTGACGATTGCGCCATAACATTTGTGAAAATCATGCTAAAGAACATGATGAAAACGATGATTTTTTTCATTCTCTGTGATTTATGTAATCGACAAAACAAGTTTATTCTTTAATTGTAGAAACCCTTATTTCGCCAGAAATATTGTATATAGTGCAAAAATACATAAAAAAAACGTAACATCTTATAGTTTAACTATATTGATAGAAAAATAGGTTTAATTTGAATGTTTTGATAGTAATTGGTTGTTTTGAAAGAGTAATTATGTGTACTTATAGGAAGTAGGGGGAGGTGAAAATAATTGGGAATGAAAAAAAATATATTGTAAGATGGGTTTATTTACACTAAAAGTATATATATTTGCAGTATGAAAGTATTCAGACTTACGATACCATTACTAATAAAATACATTTTTATATGGTTGGTATTGGCCTGATATTGTAGGTTTGTTATGTTTCACATCGCACTGGGGTTGACTGGATTTGACAGCAGATGAGATGGTACGTAAGCACGCGGAGCCTCGTTGGCTTGCTCCTTAAACAAAGTGAACAAAAATTTAATTGGCGAAAACAATTACGCTCTCGCTGCCTAACTGAAGTACAGTAAGTTACTGGCTTTATCGCGTTACAAGGTAATGCGACGAGACATCGCTCCGAGGATGTTTTTCCGAATCTAAGGGATCAGCGGTGCAGAACAATCGGGAATAGCTTTCGTAAGCCTTGTTGCGAAAGTGAAAATTAAAGGATAAGGACGTAGTTGGTGGTCCAGGTCTTGCTGCGTCACGAAAATCGAAGGCTGGAATAAACGTGTAGAAAGCGTATGGTTTCGCTGTTTGGACGTGGGTTCGACTCCCACCAGCTCCACTTGATGTACTCTAAACAAGAGTCTTTAGGAAAATGATTAAATCAGATAATCGCTGTAATCTCAATGAGTTACGGCGATTATTCTTTTATGTATAACCTTGTTAGGTTTACCATGTATATACTAATGGATAGTTTGAAATATAAATAATAAGTATTCTCAACCTCCTAAAAATGTCGGGTGTACGATATAACTTGTGTATAAAGTTTTTTTATGTAATTGCAATGAATACCTATATGTTATTTAATTTTATAAATCACATGTGGGTTCTATTCGGGAGTTGTGAATTCTAATTAGGTTATGTTTATAATTAATGATTTATCAATTGTAAGACTAAGGCATTCCTGAAGAGTGCGCTTCCCGTACATATCAGCATATTATAGTACTGTACTACAAAGTTATTTGCAAAATAACAATAAGTGAATAATTGTAACTTCTCAATTAAATCCGTTCAGCCTGTCTTGCTCATCTTTTAATTGTGGGAGCATGTATCTTACTACCATTTTTATATTTAATAACTGTTTGGTGGTTGTAAAAGCAGGATGGGGACATTTGTAAATAGTCATTTTTAGGTATTGTTAATCATTGTATATTGTCATAACTTTGCAATTAGAAAAAGAGGTTTCTCCTTTTAAATCTCTATTTGCCAGTTTTCGATGAGCCTAAAATATATTTTTATTGTATTATTTTCCTGTTTTTCACTGCATTGCAGTGGCCAGAAATATGTTAATGTAAGCGGTATCGTAACAGATGCTGCTGATAAGTCTGCCTTGGGCATGGCTACTATTTTATTCCAAGGGAAGCATCCTAAAAATGTACTGACTAATGCTGATGGACATTTCTCGATTGATGTAGTTGTTGGTGAGAGCTATGTAATTAAGGTTAGTTACGTGGGCTATGAGCCATACAGACGCACGGAGACATTTTATAAGAGTACAACTTTGAGCATTGCTTTAAAGGCTAACTTGCATCTCAGCGAAGTCACGATCACGGCCAAAGAGGCACAGGGAGTCGTCACAAAATCAATTATAGGGCGTGACGCAATGAACCAATTACAACCAAATAGTTTAGCCGACCTTATGGAATTATTACCTGGAGGCTATTCAAAGGACCCGAATATGGGAGTAGCTAATACGATAAGTCTGCGTGAAACTGGCAATATGACTTCGAGTGGAAGCTTATCTCGTAACAATGCCTTTGCCATATCCTCACTCGGTACACAGTTTATAGTAGATGGTACACCTGTCAATACTGATGCTAATCTTCAATTTTCTCCACTTTCAGATACGCAAAATGTCATCTCTGGCAGTGGAAAAGAGAATTATCGTAACATTACGAATAAAGGGGTAGATATGCGTACAATAGGCACTGATGATATAGAACGGGTGGAAGTAATACGGGGAATACCTTCAGTAGAATATGGTAACTTAACCAGTGGTATAGTGAATATTAAAAAGATACGTCGTAAGATGCCATTGTCTGATCGCTTTAAAGCTGATGGGTATAGTAAGTTATTTTCATTAGGGAAAGGTTTATCGCTTGATAAAAATGATGCACAAATCCTTAATTTAGACTTGGGATACCTTGACTCAAAAGTTGATCCCACGAACAATCTTGAAAACTATAAGCGTTTAAATGCTTCGTTACGATATACTTTTGAAAAAAGAGAGGCAAGTAAAATTGAGTGGAAATGGGAGTCTGCATTTGATTATTCAGGCTCTTTCGACAATAGTAAGTCTGACCCTGACCTTAACTATGGTCGTATCGATGAATACCGTTCTAACTACAATCGTTTGGTTTTCACGAATAGTTGTTTTTTTAAACGTAAGTGTGGATTGTTTCGAGAAGTAGAGATCAACACTTCTTTGTCGCAACAATTTGACCGCCTACACGAAAAACGTCTTGTTGCTCCACAGCGCTATGGTATTGTACCTACGGGATGGGAAGAAGGTGAACATGATGCTGCTGCAGTTTATACTGAATATGTTGCCGATTATTTGTGCGATGGTAAACCTTTTAATGTCTGGCTTAAAGCTAAGGGGATTTTTAGCTTAGATGTAGGGAAGGTAAGAAAATTACTGAAGTTAGGTCTTAACTGGGACTATTCAAAGAACTATGGTGAAGGACAGGTTTATGACATGAATCATCCGCTAAACGTCAATGGTTGGTCTGCCAGACCACGGCGTTATAAGGATATTCCCGGACTACAAAACCTGTCAGTTTTTGGTGAAGATAATTTTATTGTGAAGATTGGTGGTAGTGTATTGGAAGGGATGGTAGGCATACGCTTGAATACTATACCCGGACTTGACAAGCACTTTGATATGTGTGGCAAGGTGTATACTGACCCACGCGTCAATATTAACTGGCGGTTACCTTATTTTGTAATGGGAGATAGTCCACTGCGTATGGGCCTTGCTTCGGGGTGGGGATTGACAACAAAGCATCCAACACTTAACTATCTTTATCCCGATAATTATTATAGTGATTTTGTCGAGCTGGCTTATTACGATCTCAAAAGCCCCGAACGTGACAGTCGTTTTGTAGTGATGAGCTACCGCAAAGACCCTACAAATTATTCTATTAAACCCGCTCGTAACAGGAAATGGGAGATAAGGGTAGACGTTGATTGGAAAGATAACTCGCTTACAGTGGACTATTTCCATGAACAAATGACATCAGGCTTTCGATATTCTCGTATCTATGGTGATTATTTTTATAAGAAATATGATGCTTCACAGATGTCTGGAGGTGTAGACTGGCACATACTACCCTTTGAAAGTCGCCATGTGCTCGATGTCTGTCAACAAGTTTCTAATGGCAGTAAAATGATAAAGCAGGGCATTGAATTGCAATTCACTTCTGCCCGAATCCGTATATTGCGTACCCGTATTAATATCAGTGGAGCGTGGTTTCACACAACTTATACTAACAGTCAACCAATGTTTGATCCTGTAAATACAGTGATAGACAATTGTCCTGTAAGCGAATTATACGTGGGTCTTTATAATTGGAACGATGGCCAGGTGAATGATAGGTTCAATACTAATTTCACATTTGACACTCAAATTCCCGAATGGGGACTTATATTTACAACGTCAGCACAGTGTATGTGGCTTATCAAGACTAAGCGACAAGAAAAGAACGGTTATCCAATAGCTTATGTTTCAGCAGCTGATAAACAAATACACTCATATACATCAGAAAGCGAACAAGATATTTTCCTGAAGCAGCTGGTCCAGGTTTATAGGGACGACATGTTTCGGCCATTTGTAGTTCCTATGTCGATGATTGTTAATCTGAAGGCAACCAAGCGTATAGGACGTTACATGAAACTGTCATTCTTCGCCAACAAGATATTAGATTATTTACCCGATTATAAGTCTAACGACAAGGTAATACGTCGCAATGCTTCACCCTATTTCGGAGTAGAAGCCAATCTTACCATATAATACTATCATTTATTTATTCATGAAAAAAGCAGCATGAAGCCGAAAACCATTATATATAGTTTAGCATTGACAATACTTGCACTAATGGCATCGTGTAGCAACGATGATGTCCTTGCCGAGGTAAACCCCAGGCTTATAATAGACTACCCGTCGAAAGTGAAAAACCTAAAAGTTGTTTCGGAAAAGATTCTATTCATTAATCTTACGTCAGGAGAGAAAACAAACTTAACCCAATCTGACAATATTCGTTTGGTTGAGGGACTTTATGATTGTGTGTATTCAGCTGATGTAACGTTTAAAAATGGTGAAGGCAGCGGGGCTGTTATATCGAAAGGAACACTCATTGGCAAGGCTGAAAACATCAGTATTACAAAGAATGGTGAAAAACTCAAAATAGAAACTTTTCTCTCTGCAGCAAACGAAGACTTCATCATAGAGGAGGTTTTCTTCTCTGGTACGCTGCGCGCATCAGGTTCACAATATTATGGTGATGGTTATATTAAGATATTTAATAATACGGATCATGTACTTTATGCAGACGGACTGGCCTTTTGTGAGTCGAAGTTTAAATCGGTACAATATTATGAATATTCTCCCGACATCCGTAAAGATACATTTACAGTATGGTCTATTTATGTAATTCCAGGTAGGGGTACTGACCATCCTGTTATGCCTGGACAATCGCTCCTTATCTGCGATACGGGTATCGATCATCGTGTTGCCAACCCAAACTCATTCGATTTAAGCAAGGCCGACTTTGAATGGTACGACGTTTCCACATCGCCATCCCATCTGGATATAGATAGTCCTACGGTTCCCAATCTGGATAAATGGTATTGCTACACATTGAGTTTCTATGTTCTTCACAATCGCGGATTTACATCTTTTGCCCTTGCCCGTATCCCAAAGAATATCAATAAAGAACAATATCTCAAAGATTTTCTGTACACCTATTATTATACAATGTATCTTCCGCAGGGAACTTTTCCTATGAAACAAACAGGTTATAAGATTCCTAATACATGGATTGTGGACGGAGTGAATTGCAGTGTTCAAAGTAGTCGATTGTGGAATATCCTTCCACCCTCAGTCGATGCTGGATGGACACACGTTGGATATACTGATCATGACAAGGCTCGTTATTTCCGAAGCATTCGCCGTAAGTTACAATTTATAGACAGAAATGGGGTTATTCATCTGCAAGATACTAATAATTCTACTGACGATTTCAACACAGAGTGTATTCCTTCGCTGATAGAAGAGCAAGGCACAGCTATCAGCTCTGATGGAACAAAGGCGTCAACACTTACCTATGATGGTGTGATACCGAAGAAATAAACGTATAAAAACAAAAAAAGTGAATAGAAAGGCAGTTCACTCTCTGATTATATTTCTGTTTATTGCTTTCACCCGGGTGGCTGCAGTAAAGGCTTCTGATGATGTAATTGAAAGACAGAAAGAGCACCGGAACGATACCTATTCGTGGTTTTCACAGGTATATGGTAATCCTGCGATGCAGTGGAATCGTTATCAGTATTCGCTAAACCGGTTGGCGGTAACCTATACTAACAGCTGTTCTACCCTTCCCAAACGGCTGGAAGACGGCGATAACATGACAGTTGCAGGAGGGTATGCTGATGCGTTTTTGCGTAAAAAGAAAACGTCTCTATGGGGAACAGCATACTATACCAAAGGGAAATATTATCATATACGTTACAATGAGACTACTGATTTTGATGTTCTTTATCCCTATGTTATGGCTGATACCGTTGGCGGAGGGGTTTCACATCGAGAGGTTTACAATTTCAAAGGAGGATTTGCCCATCGTAAAGATAAATGGAACTTGGGGGTAGAAGGGTGCTATACGGCGCGTTTGGAGTATCGTACCGTTGATCCCCGTCCTAAAAATCTTACATCATGTTTACAGCTGAAGGCAGGAACAAGTTGGTCCGGGCTCTTTAACGAAACCTATGAAGGGGGGCTGTCAGCAGGCGTTAAACGATATAAGCAAACAAATATGCTTGAGTTTTACAATGAAACATCGCAGCCAACAGTTTGGCATCTTACAGGGTTAGGTATGGATTACTACCGATTCAGGGGGGCTTATGCCTCTACTTATTATAAAGGATTAGGGTGGGATGCCTCAATAGAGCTACGTCCTGTGGCTCTTCGAAATGGTATATACAGCTCGTTAAATTACAGTTCCATGTTCATTGAGAAGATTATCTCCGACCTTAATGAGCTGCCCCTCACAAAATTAAAGTTATATCATCTGGGTTTTGAATCAGGGTATTTACACAAAGCTCCAATAAATACATGGGCTATAAATCTCACGGGGGAATACAACATACGGCAAGGTATTGAAAATATTTTTGGTTCGGCACAGGATAATGTCTTTCCACAGATAGCTTCAGGGCAGCAATATTCGGACAGGCAATGGCATCTCTGGGGTACATTATTATGGCAATATCACCCTTCGAACATTGCCTTGTACAATCTGTCAATAAGCCAACACTATCAACATCAGCGTGAAACCTATTTTAAGCCCATACGGGAGATCTCCTCTATGGCCCATATTTCAGCTATTTCACTAAAGGGAATGTGGCAGTTAAAACGACTACTTCTGCAAACCTCCGCTCTTTTTGATTACGCGTGGGATAGCCGTTGCAGCATGATGCTTGAAGGAAGTGTTCATGAGAGCATGATGATTCCGGTGTATCATCGTTGTGCTTTCAACGGCAACAAACGCTATAATGCAAGCTTGCAGGCTGAAGCCGATTATGCGATGAATCGTCATTATAGTTTGTTTATTGCAGCCAAATGGGACTATGCTCATTATATGAAAACGGAACACAGCCACCTTTTCAGTGTCTCATTGGGTATTGAGTTCTAATTTTAAATTCAATCATATATTCACATTAAAAACCTAACGATTATGAAAAAGAAATTACTTCTTTCATTTGTGATGATTACTATTGCAGCTGTTGTTTATGCTGCCGACTTTAATCATCAGTGGCACCACATCATTTACGGCAAAACCAAGTCGGGTAACGTTCCTGTCTCCGTTATTAAAACAACCGATGGCAACTATGTAGCCTTTAATGCCTTTGGTTCTAATACTTTGACGGGTGTCAATGTTTATTTCGATAAACAACCACTTAAAGATGCTGCGGGAAATGATATTGCAGGATGTCCATATGATGGCCCTACGGAGAACTCGGTTAATGACAATCTTCTGATTCAGAAAATGAACCCGGAGACAGGCGTTGTGCTTTGGACGGTATATTCGGATAAAGGTACTTTGTATAACAATAAATCAATTTATCCGACAGATGACGGCGGTTTGGTTTTTGTTGGCGATGTACGTAATCTTGCCAATAAAACAGAAACAACACTCTTTCGAATAGTAGGCTCTGACGGTCAGAAGAAGGAAGTAACCTATACACCAGCGGGAAATAGTCATACTGCTGTTGAGGGTGTTATGGCTAAAGTTGATAAAGATGGCAAAATAGAATGGGCAAAGCTGGTCGCTACTACTGCCCATCCTACTGTTAAAGGGAAAACTTATGGTGGATATGCTATCTATTATAAGGGGCTGGCTGTTGACAGCAAGGGCAATATCTATGTGTGTGGCAACTATATGTCGTCAGTAACATTTGAAAAGCGTGATGGTACGAAAGAGACATATACGGCTAAAAATACCGACGCATGGGACGGAAGCGTACAAACTTCGGCTGGTGACCCTTTTATTGCCAAGCTTGATAAGGACGGCTTTCTGCTCAAATTTATGACCGAAGACGACAGTAGCGTGAAGTTTGCCACTTTTGACAACATGGTTATTAAGCATGATGTGCTTTACGTAAGCGGGCGTTTGCAAGGCAATGGTAATGCAACAATTAAATTCGGCAACACTACCTTACAGCCCAATGAGTGCCATAACCTTATCTATGCTTCTGTAAAGACCGACGATTTAAGCCTTAATTATATGAAGATGCTTGTGGCAGGGAAATTCGATGGCAAGAATTATGCTGTACAAAACATGAATCTTCAATGTTATAATGGCAGTCTTTATATGACCGGACTGATTACGGGAAGCCTGTCCGACGATGGCAGTACAACACCTTTTATCGCTACAACTACCAGGATGCGCGAAGCAATGATTGTGAAAGCCGATGCACAGAGTGGTAAAAGACTAGCTGCGGGTATAGACGGAAAGTCGATAACTTCAGCCTATGCCGTAGTTGAAACAAACAATCCCAATACAGTTTGGGTATACGGATATGATTTGTTTTCGAAGGCCCGACTAAACAAGTATACGCTCAGTGAAGGTAAATTGGTAAAAGAAAATGATGAAATAGTTATAGTTGGTGCCAATATGGGCATGCTTGGCACACCCCTTATTGATGGCAATGCTTTCGTGTCAACAGCAAGACCACGCGGTAGTTCCGGCACTATTCTGGGCGTAACCGACGCGTCGACCGATTTCTATGGTTGGGGAATTGTGCTCACGAAGCATACCTGCGACGATATTCTGGCCGATAAAGACGTACCAACAGGCATTCAGAATGTGAACGTGTTGAAGAACAAGGCAAGCCATTTTGATGTCTTTACACTTGCAGGTGTATGTGTGAAGAGAGCTAAATCAATGGACGAAGCTGTTAATGGTCTTCCTTCAGGACTTTATATTATTGGTGGCAAAAAGGTGGCTATTAAATAGCTTTCTGAAGAAAATTTGATGTCTTTATTTTTAAAGACTGAAAGAAATACTCTGTATGAAGAACAACTTTTTATGGTTATTGTTTTTAATTTTGTCGCCATTTTCAGTTTCTGCACAGGTGCTTAAGCAAGACACTACATTTTTAACAGGAAGACTTAAAAACGGACTGACCTATTATATCCGCCACAATGATAAAGAGCCTGGCCTTGCCGACTTTTACATTGCCAAGCGTGTAGGGTCGGTTCTTGAGGAGCCACGACAACGCGGACTGGCGCATTTCCTTGAGCATATGGCTTTTAACGGAACTACAAACTTTCGAGGAGATAGTAAGTCACCGGGTATAGTGTCATGGTGTGAAAGCGTTGGCGTAAAGTTTGGAGCCAATCTTAATGCCTATACAAGTGTTGATCAAACGGTGTATAACATTGCATCTGTGCCCATAAAACGTCAGGAAGTACTCGACTCGGCACTGCTTATTCTGCACGACTGGTGTCATGGTCTGCTGCTCACTGACAAGGAAATTGACAAGGAACGTGGCGTAATACACGAGGAATGGCGTACGCGTCGTGCCGGAAAAGCAACACAGCGTATGATGGAACGTGTGCTTCCCATGGTTTATCGAGGTACAAAATATGAAGACTGCCTGCCTATCGGGTCGATGGATATTGTTGATCATTTCCCTTATCATGACCTGCGCGACTACTACAATAAATGGTATCGTCCCGATTTAGATGCCATAATCATTGTAGGTGATATACGTCCTGCCGAGGTTGAGGCTAAAATAAAGCAACTGTTTGGTACCATTCCCCAGCCTGAACATGCCGCAGAACGTGTATACTATCCTGTGGCAGATAATGACCGGATAATTGTAGCGACCGACCGTGACAGTGAGCAACCCATCATGTTGGCAACCCTTTTTATGAAGCATAACGCTGTATCTGATGGAGAAAAAAATACGATAGGCTATTTGCGTAACAGCTATATCGAGTCGCTTATTGTCTCAATGCTCAATAGCCGTCTGCAAGAATTGCAACACCAAACTGTACCTCCTGTGCTCTCGGCTACGGCGCATTCAGGTTCCTTTCTGGTTTCAAAGACAAAGGATGCCTTTTGGTTATCGTTTGGTTGCAGGCAGGAAAATGTGAAAGGTTCTTTCGATGCAGTGATTGCAGAAAGCGAGCGAGCGCGGCGCTACGGGTTCATGAAGAGCGAACTTCAACGGGCGCAGGAAAGGCAGATGAGGATGGCTGAGAGCCAGTATACAGAGCGTAACGATCAGCGAAACCGGTATTTTGTAAACAAGGCACTTCAAAATTTCCTGTCGAATGAGCCTGTGGTTACTGAGGCTTACCGCCGTGAACTAATCAGGAATTTCAGCGAAACCATATCCTTGGAAGAGGTAAATAAAGCCGTTAAAAGCCTTATTTCGGATCAGAATCAGGTGCTTGTGGTTTATGCTCCTGACAAGCCTGAGTTTGAAATACCGTCGAATAAGGTGCTCGAACAGTATGTACTTGATGCGCAGGCAAAGGCTTATAAGCCATACACAGAGCCACAATTGAGCCAGAAACTCCTCGACAGACTTCCTCCTTCAGGGCGTATTGTTAGTGAGCATACAGGCTTACACGGTACAAAAGTTTTGAAATTGAGCAACGGCGTCACCGTTTATGTTAAGCAAACCCGCTTTAGTAAAGATCGCGTAAGCATGCGTTTCTGGGGCGAAGGCGGCACATCGTGCTATCCTGACGGCGATGCTCCCAACTTCCCGTTTATTGCAACCGCTATTACTGACGGTGGTGTGGGCAAGTTTGATAAAAGTGCACTGCGAAAGATGCTTGCGTCGAAGATAGTTCATGTAGCCCCTTCTGTTAGCGAAGATACACAGGAACTGTCGGGGAAATCGTCGGTAAGAGACCTGAAAACAATGCTCGAGCTTACCTGTTTATACTTTACTGAGCCGCGTAAAGACAGTATAGCCTTTAATGGTGCAATGGACAGGATGTATTCTTTCCTTACAAACCGTGAGGCAAACCCCAAGGTAAGCTACAACGATTCGCTTGTTTCAATACTCTATGGTAACCATCTGCGCATGCAACCCACAAGGCGAGAGACTCTAAAACAGGTTTCCTATAACCGCGTGTGGCAAATATATAAAGAACTTTTTGCCGATGCTTCCCGGTTCAAAATGCTGCTGGTGGGTAACATTAACATCGATTCGCTGCGCCCGTTGCTATGCCGTTATATTGCTTCGCTGCCGTCGGGCAAGAACAATACGGCAGCGATTACAACTACAAACAGCAGGAAATATCCCAACCCTGACGTGCGTAATGCGAATGAGTTGCACCTGTTTAAGAAAAAGATGAATACGCCTTCGGCGTTGGTTAATATTTTCTACACCTTTGAAGAACCCTATACTGCCAAAAGCGATATTACGCTTGATGTATTGCAACGCGTGCTGCAAATGGCCTATACAGATAGTGTTCGTGAAGAGAAAGGGGGCACATACGGTGTAAGTGTAAGCTATAATCTTGAGAAAGACAAGCGTCCTGCGGCAATGTTACGCATTACTTTCCGCACCGATCCTGCTAAGTATGATGCCATAATACCTGTTGTTTACCGGCAGATTAAGCACATTGCCGACTACGGACCTAACCCTGAAAGCATGGAAAAGGTAAAGAAATACTTGCTTAAGAACTATGGGCAGAATATCATAGACAACGGTTATTGGGATTATGTTATTTACCATCAGCTGCAAGATGGTGTTGATTTTCATACGGGTTACAAAAAGATGGTAGAAAACATAACAGGCCGCGAGGTGCAGCAAATGGCAGGGAATATTCTCAATAGCCATCGTCGTATAGAGGTAACTATGCTGAGTGAGTAGCCCGAAGGTACCGTTACAGATGTATCGTTACGGCCAGTAAGCTAATACGATTAGCCTGTGAAAGGAAGAAATTCGTCAGGCTTCTGACAATCACTTTATGGAAGAATGGCAGATGCTGTCTAAATAACAAGGCTGGAATATGGTGTTAAGCTGTATTTCAGCCTTGTTTTTTGTTCGGGCCCAATTGAATTGACCGGGTTACTGAGCGTTATCTCTGCCGGATGGTACTGCTTTATTTCATGACAGGTATCAATGTGGCGAAAGTATAACCTCCGGCTGCGGCAATCGGCTTTAGTACGTATCTTGTCAGATGTTATGGTTTACAGGCAGAAGTATTAGTTGACGAAGCTCCGGCCTATATGGTGTAAAGGTCATTGTTCGACGGCCGTCAGCAGCGTGTACGGCGGCCGTCGAACAATATGTATGGCGACTGTCAACAGCGCGTACGACGGCCGTCAAACAATGAGAAAAACAATGTAATCGTACTTCTGTTCTGCTTTAAAACGATTACAAAATCATCGAATTCAGCCGAGAATAAAGTTGGCAATGAAAATGAGCGAAAGGATAATGAGCGTAGGGTTAAGCTGTTGTCTTTCGCCCGTGCAGAGCTTCAGAATGACATAGCTCAATATGCCGAGGCATATACCATCGGCTATACTGTAACACAGCACCATGGTAATCATGGTGATAAAGGCAGGAAAGGCTTCGCTTATTTTCCCTAAGTCGAGAAGTTTTACGCTGTCGAGCATCAGCACGCCCACCAGAACCAGTGCGCCACTTGTGGCTGCTGCGGGTATGAGCATGAAGATAGGGGAGAGAAATAGCGATGCAATGAATAATAAACCAACCACTAATGACGTCATCCCGCTGCGGCCACCTTCGGCAATTCCCGCTGCACTTTCAACGTAAGTAGTTAGTGTACTCGACCCGAGAAAGGCACCGCACGTGGTACCTATGGCGTCGCTCATCATGGCTTCCTTAATATGAGGTATGCTCCCGTCGGCGTTAACTATTCGTGTTTTATATGCCAGGCCAACCAGTGTACCTACTGTATCGAATATGTTGACGAGCAAAAGTGATATAACTACCATCGCCGTCCGGGTAGTAAACAATCCGTCAAAGTTGAATTTACAGAAGACAGGACCAATGCTTTCGGGCATAGCCACGGGGAACCAGTGGGCTGGAATTTGGGTTACACCCATGGGAATACCGATGATTGTTGTTGCAATGATGCTGAGAAACAAGGCTCCTTTTACCTTCCTTGCCATGAGCACGCCACTTAAAATAATGCCGATTGTGCCCAGAATAGCGGTGGGGGTAAACTTGCCAAGGGTGACAAAGGTGGCTGTTGAAGAAACAATAAGCCCTGAATTTTTCAATCCGATGAAAGCGATAAACATGCCAATGCCTACCGATATGGCATGGCGCAGGTTGGTGGGTATGGCGTTAAGGATGGCTTCGCGCACGTTAAAGAAGGTGATGATAAGAAATATTAGTCCTTCGATAAGCATGATGGCAAGCGACTGTTGCCATGTATAGTGCATGGTTTGGCACAGCGTATAGGCAAAGAATGCGTTGAGACCCATGCTTGGTGCTTGTGCAAAGGGCAGCTTTGCCATTAGTGCAAGCAGCAGGGTAGCGATGGCCGAGGCAATGGCAGTAGCTGTAAAGAGGGCGCCTTTATCCATGCCGGTAACACAAAGAATGGCAGGATTAACGGCTAAAATGTAACACATGGTAAGGAAAGTAGTGGCTCCTGCCACAACCTCTGTACGCATCTTCATGGACGATGCGTCAAAGCCCGTTAATTGTTTTAGTAACATGGGTATATTGGTTTTGTAGGTACAAAGGTACACTTTTTGGCTTTACATCCGAAATTTTAGAGCTGGTGGTTAGGCAAATATATAGGAAATGGCTAAATTTGCAGCCATTGTTATGAAACAACAGCAACCCAATGAATCATTCTGTACAATCTTTCGTATGTCCGTGCCGCCTTATTTCGAATAGGGGAACCACAGTCTGAGAAAGAGAACACCGATAGAACAAGTTTCTAAATTATATAGAATAAACAATGAAAAAAGTATTGGTAACGGGAGCTAATAAGGGTATTGGCTTCGAAATTGCCCGCCATTTGGGTAAGAGTGGCTGGCAGGTAATTGTTGGTGCACGAAACGAAGAGCGTGCGATGGCGGCTGTTAGACAGCTGGAAGCTGAAGGTATAGCGACGGCAGGATGGCAGTATGTGAACCTTTCTGACAATAAATCGCTGGAAACATCGGCCGCTGAGGTAACAAGAAATCATCCTGATTTGTGTCTTCTTGTTAATAATGCGGGCATACCTGGCGATATGGAGGTGATGAGCTATGAAGCCGGTATGGACGACGTAGCACAGACAGTGCAGGTGAATTATATCGGTACGTTCTGCCTTACCAGGGCTCTTCTGCCGCTGTTAATGCAAAACAGGGGGCGTATTGTCAATATAACTGTACCCACAGAAGTTAGTCCTTACTGGCACCCTATGGCTTATGTGGCAAGCAAGGCTGCACAAAACGTAATGACCTCTATTATGGCAATGGAGTTTGAAAAGAAGCAAATTCCCGTAGAAATATTCGATATTCACCCGGGTGCCACGTGCACCGATTTGAACAATCATTACAGTGGGCCGGGGTCGCATCAGCCTGATGTGATTGGCGAAAAGATTGCAGCTGTCGTTAATGACGGTCAAAGGCATCAGGGAGAATTTATAGAACTGTATCCCATTGTTGACGAAGGACGCGATTAAAAGGGCAGGGGCGTAGAAACTGAATAATGGCTTTTACGTCCCCTTTTAAAGGTTTTCTCTGGTAAAAGAAATTGGAAAAATGAAGAAATACGTTGTTGTACTGACAGCTTTCTTGCTTTTTTGTGGGGATATGCTGGCAAAAAACGGAGAGGTTATATTCTGGGGAGTCCCGTTTGAATGTCGTAAAGCCGATTTGGCAGCAGCGATAAAGGCAAAGTGGAACAATGCAATTGTGGTGGATGAAAGGAACGGAGGCAATAACTTAATATGGCGGTCGAAGAACTATCCCGATGAAAATCTCAGCTATGAAGGCTTTGAAGTAAATAGTGCGTCGGCAGAATTTACGCAGGACGACAGTCTTTCGAGAGCGTATGTAGGCTTAGTTCCCCAAAAGAAACAAAACATCTTTGAGCTTTATTCTTTAGTAAAAAGGTATCTTGAAGGCAAGTATGGGAAGCCCGAAGCCGACTATTCGTTCTTTAAATCTCCCTATCATAAGGAAGGTGGACAAAATAATGTATGGGCTGTTATTGAGGGCAAGTGTGTTTATATCGCCTTTTGGTCAGTTCCTTATAAAAAGCATTTCGTCACCATTTCAATGGAAATCACTCCTGAAAAGCAGGTAGAACTTACCTTTATAAATGAGCAAAAGGATATAAATAAACCTGTTTTAAAAGAAGAAAACATCCCTGTTCAGATGCAATGAAAGTGTGGACATTGCACTTTTACACCTTTTGTCTTGATTGACAATGATTTTATTGTGGTGTAGAATGAGTGTAGATTTTGTACCTTTACACTTTTTGTTTCAATTGATAATAATTTTGTAGAAGTGCAAAATAGGTGTAGTATATGCGCTTTTACATAGTCATCAGTTTTAATTATTTCTTGTTAAAAAAGTGCTAAAAGATTAAGTAGGATGGGAAAAAATAAATGAATGTTGTAGCTTCATTTTTGTTTTTACAACCTATTGCAAAATAAAAGCGGAAGCTTCCTGTTTACTGGACTTCCGCTTAATTGCTTTAAGGGTGGAGGGTGGGACTCGAACCCACGACATTCAGAACCACAATCTGACGCTCTAACCAACTGAACTACATCCACCGTGTGTTAGAATGCTTTAACTTTAATAAAGCGGTTGCAAAGGTATATGATTTAAATGATATTGCCAAATAAATCTTATTATTTTTCGTTTCTTTTTTCGTTTCCCGGCATTTTTGCTGTATGAAAGTGAGATTTCTCTCTGTACACATAGTTCTAAATGGGTTATTTTGTTACAAAATACGAAGTGATTAATCAGAAAATTAATTCAGATTAATCACTTTAATCTTTGGAACAGACAGACGGTTATCCTCTGTTCTGTCCAAATATGTTTCGTACTTTAAAGAATACTATTCCTTATTTTGCAGGTGATGCCGGTGCAACCGGACCCTTTTGTGCGCCTGCGGCGGGAGTCTTTGTTACGCCGTTTGCAGCTGCTCCTTGTGTATTTTGTGTAGGTTGAGCGGCTCCAAATCCCTGTGTATTGGCAGGATTGGTTGTTTGTGTTTGCGTAGCGGCCTTCTCTAATACGCTTTCATCGGTTGACGCCTGAGGCGCAGTGTAAGCGCAAACTATGCTAAAGGCTACCATTGCTGCGGCTAATCCCCATGTCGCCTTTTCCACAAAGTCGGTTGTTTTGCGCACACCCATAATGGCATTAGAGGATGAAAAGTTGCTTGCAAGGCCGCCTCCTTTAGACTCTTGTATCAGTACGATGAAGATCATCAGTACAGAAGCCAGCATGATAAGAACTATAAAAAAAGTGTACATAATTTATTATTTATTATTTTTATTATTTAATATCAGTTTTTCAAGGAAACGGATTTGGTCTGCAAAGTAAGCATTTTTTTTCGGATAATTCAAATTTAATCGTTGAATTATTTCAAGAGCCTTGTTATATCGTCCTTGTTTGATGTATATTTTAGCCAGTGTTTCCGTGAAATATCCTTCGTCATCGTCTTTATCTTCTGTTGTAAGGCCGTCATCGGCAGCAGGCAAAAACTCGGGCATTTCTTTCAGTTGTATCTTCCCTCCTTCGTTATTAATGAAGTTGTCAATTAGGTTTTGTCCCTTCATCAGCGGAGCAGTTGCCTCCTCTTTCTCCTGTTCTTCCGTATTCCCGATGTCGATAAGGTATGAAACATAGTCGATAGCGGCATCGGCTGGAGTAGGTTTTCTTTTTTTCTCCTTGTCGTTGTTGTTTTCTTCTTCTGGAATAGAATCGAGGAAATTATCAATCAAAGATATAGTCCGATCTTCCTTCTTTCCGTTTGTTTCTCCAGTATTTGTATTTTCATCGGCTTTAATTGACGGCAGCTGATAATGGGCAGCTTCTATCAAATTAAATATAACGCGCCGGTCACTGATGTATAAGGCAGCATCGCGCAGCTCGTCATTGAACGACGGATCGTGCAAAATATAAAGATTTTGTAACAATAACAGTCGTGCCGTCTGATAGTAGGGATATAGCGCTATAAGGCTGCGAAGGTCATAAAGACTCTCACGGTCGAGAAGCTCCGGGTGCTTGATGAGATGTGCTATATCCATTTTCTTTATAAGATTCTGTAATTTTTTATTAGCTTAAAAGAGCTTTACCAGTTGGCAACAGCAGCATTGAATATCTGGTTTATGATGTCGTCGAACATCTGCGACACCAATTGCTCCTGTACACTGTTCAGGCTTTGTGTCGTTGCATAGCTTTGTGAAGCCGTAAATTGTCGTTCAAAGTCTTCCTTATGATTCTTGTTATTCGTGAACCTTACGTTCACTGTAATCGACAATTCCGTTTGTGCCGAGTAGCCTTCACTCGATACCGACTTGTTTCGCTGGGTGTATTGTGTGATTTCTCCTGCAATAACGAGGTCTCCGTTACGCTTAACCTGTTGCAGGTGTGTGTGGTCAGCGAACATGTCTTTCAGCTTATTGTTAAACATCGGACCCATGGGTCCCCATACGTAACTGCTGCGAACGGGGAAGTCGGCTATCTCAATCGTCTTGGTTTTATTATAGTCAATGCTGGCTCCGTTGAGCGTATAGCCTACGTGGCATGCTGTTATCAGCGGTAAAAATGCAAATATCGGCATAACGACAATAAGCCTGTACCGTGAACTGCATGCCCTGTGCCGTACTTGTTTCCACAGGTTAAGCCAGACTTTTGAAAGGTAAATATGCTTCATATTTGTTGTTATGTTCTGATATTTTCAGAATAATGGTTCGTGACGTATGTTTATTTGTCTTTCTCTAAACTGTATTGTTTAATTCGCCTGTAAAGCGTACGGT
Organism: Prevotellaceae bacterium; assembly: GCA_015256945.1. Lineage (GTDB taxonomy): Bacteria > Bacteroidota > Bacteroidia > Bacteroidales > Bacteroidaceae > Prevotella. The sequence continues at coordinate 63,775 of JABZLB010000011.1, forward strand.
CAGATATTCCCAGTTCCTGGGCGGCCTTTTTACGATTGCCTCCATTGCGCTCTAAGGCTTTTTCTACCATTTGCCGTCCTAAATCGTTGAGATTAAGGCTCTCTGGTTCGGCCTTGATTTCTTCGGCTTCGGCCTCCTCGGGCGACGGCGATGTAAAGCCCTGCACGCGTGGAGCTGGATTAAAAGCGGGCACAGGTGTGTTGTCGGCCGCAATAAAACTGTTGTTAAATGAGGCCGGTCCGTTCAGCTGTCGTGCCTCGTCGAGTTGTTTACGCAGGCTTGTCATGTCACGCCGCAGGTCTGAAACGTTTCCCCTTAGCTCGTAGAGAATTTTATATAATATTTCTCTTTCGTTCTCGTATGAGTGCTGTCCTGGCTTATTGATGGTGGCAAGCTGTGTGCTTTCGGGGTCTTCAGGAATGAATTTCTTCAGTTCTTCAGCATCAATTTCGCGCTTTTCGCTCAACACCGACATTTGTTCGGTGATGTTTTTCAGCTGTCTTACGTTTCCCGGCCACTTGTAATGTACGAGCAATTGCCTGGCATCTTCAGTAAGCGTTATTTTGGGGAGGTGGTATTTTTCGCCCATCTGCATGGCAAAAAGACGAAACAGTAGTACAATGTCATCACCGCGATCGCGCAACGGCGGCATTTGTATAGGAATGGTATTCAGGCGGTAATAGAGGTCTTCGCGAAAGCGACCCTCTGATATTGCCTTACGCATGTTTACGTTTGTAGCTGCTACAATGCGCACGTTGGTTTTGCGAATCTCCTGTCCGCCAACCCTGATATACTCGCCAGTCTCCAGTACACGCAGCAGGCGTGCCTGCGTAGCGAGTGGCAGTTCGCCCACTTCGTCGAGGAAAATAGTGCCTTTATTGGCTACGCCGAAATAGCCTTCCGACTCGCCTATCGCCCCCGTGAAGGCACCTTTCTCATGTCCGAAGAGTTCGCTGTCGATGGTACCTTCGGGTATTGAGCCACAGTTGATGGCAAAGTAACGCTCACGCCTGCGGGGTGAATTGTCGTGAATTACCCTGGGTATAATTTCCTTGCCCACGCCACTTTCGCCTACAACGAGCACGCTAAGGTCGGTAGGTGCTACCTGCAGGGCTACGTCTAACGCATGATTAAGCCCGTCGCAGTTGCCTACAATGTTATAGCGCTGCTTTATTTTTTGTAGTTCTGAGTTATTCATTGGCTGACAAATTTACATATTTTATTTGATATAATGCTGTAAATATGACAGAAAATTGGTTTCAATACGCTTATTTTCTTCTTCGTTTACGGGGCAGCTTATTGTTCATTGCGTTGTAATTGTGGTGTCAGACGGCCGTCAGCAACGCGGCTGGCGACCGCCGAACGTATTGTATGACGGTCGGCGTACGCGCTGCTGACGGCCGCCGAACAATCAGCTTTATGACGTATCGGATGCAGCGTTCTTCTGTAAACGCGTTAACAATGTGGAATAATGTGAGGCTATTTATGGCTCTTTTCTATCTTGATAAGCAGCAGGCCGATACCTGTCCATGCCAGTTCGCGCAGACGAACAATAAGTGCAACGAATATCCCGGCGCTGGCAGTTAGTCCCAGGGCTGTTGTAGAGAGCCAGAAACCGCCTTCGCGTCCACCCAGCTGAAGGGGGATAAAAAACAGCAAATTGGCAAAAAGGGAGGTGAAAGCCAGTATAAGAATACATGTAAAATAGCTTACATGGGGCATAAGAACCAAAAGAATGAAGAATATTTCGAGGGCTGAAATGATGCGGCATGCAAGCTCGAGCATGACAGAACTCACAAAAAACCTGGGATTTTGCTTGTGTAAGGCCGATATTTGGCTATCGATTGTGTTGAGCTGTTCGCGGTGTTTTTCGACGAAAGGACGTGCCCATCTCTTCACCACAGGGATGTAACGCAACACGTTCATGATGCGATTGGCAAGCCCTTTCCGGTATCCGGAAATAAAGAACCAGATGCCGGACAGGCAGAACAAGCCTATGATGGTTAGCAACACTGCCAGTAAAGGTGTAACCGTTTGGGTAAAAACAAAAAGAAAAATACTGAGAAACCAGAACCAAAAATGACTGAAAATGTGGGTCATGGCATACAGAATTACTGATGATGACGCTCTTTCAGTGCCTATCCGGGGGGCTAATTCCATAATGCGATAAGGCTCACCGCCCATTAATCCGCCCGGTGTTGCATAGTTTAAAGCAAAGCCTGATACGGTTATTTTATACAGCCACGCAAGCCCGACAGGGTGTCGGGGGTTGACCATTGGCTGCTTATCGCTGGTAGCTGGCTGCTGGCATACACCCTTTATAATAAGGTACCACGATGCCGTATTGAAAATATAGAGGAAGGCCCACAGCGCAATTGCTGCGAAAAACCAGTATCCGGCGTGCTTAAGACCTTGCCATACTTGTGCGAAGTTGAGCTGTGTGATCATCAGTATAAGCACTGCTATACCGAAGATAAAGAAGGCATTCTGATACTTTTTGTTCATAGTTATGCGTAAAGGAGGCTTTTCTCATGCCTGTATGACCGTGGAAAACCAATGAAATGGCACGGAAAAGCCTATCCCTGACTTTCCTTAGCGTTGCCGTCTCGCTTCCTGGGAATGGAGAATCTAACCTTTTCACTCTCGTCCCTTCTTTCGTGATACAGCTTGGGTAAGGGGTTAGCGTAAGGCTCATCATAGTTTTTACGGTTGCGAAAACTGTCGATAGCCTGATAAATCGCTTTCCTGAAGGCATCAACATGAGCCTTGCCTTGTCCTGCAATATCAAAACAAGGAGTCAGGTCGGGCGAAGCACTGACAAGTGGAAGACCGCTTAAATAACATATACTGCTGTCAGAATCGAGAGCTTTGAATGGTATGATTCCCTGGTCGTGATACATGGCAATAATGCCGTCAAAGGCCATATAGTCGCAGCTTCCAAACAGATTGTCGGCCTGATAGGGCCCGAAAATCTGTACGCCTACATCTGAAAGTGCCTGTACGGCTGGAATAATAGCCTCGGCTTCTTCCTTTCCCGGATGCCCGGCAGTGCTGTTGGGGTTAAGCGCCAACACGGCAATACGCGGATTTGAAATACGAAAATCGCGTCTCAATGTGGTGAAAAGCAGGGCGGTTTTTTCTATAATAGCTTCTTTTGTAATGGCTTCAGATACGTTTTTTAGCGAAATATCGTCGGTCATGAGTACCATGCGTAACCTGTCGTTTATTAATATTGGCAAACCTTTTTTACCGTCACCAATGCACGTTTCGATAAATTTTTCATTGCATGGAAAGCTGAAACCATCAATGTGCATATTGTTTTTATCGATGGGGCAGGTAATAAGTACGTCATATAAACCGTCTTTATAGTCGGTAATGGCACGGTCAATTGATTGAACGGCCGCCCTGCTTCCCTCTTGTGTAGGAACTCCCAATTCAACCTTTATTTCTTCATCGAAGGCAGGTATAAGGTTCAGGCGTCCTGCTTTTGCCTCGGCTGCGTTGTTGATAATGCTGAAAAGGTTGTCCGCTAAGCCCAGGGCATTGCAATGGTAAGCCGCTATTTTAGGCGAACCATAGATGATAGGGGTACAAATTTCAAACATATCGGGCTCAGAAAAAGCCTTAAAAATAAGCTCGTAGCCGATGCCGTTTGTGTCTCCGTGGGTGAAAGCCACGCGTATTTTCTGATTATTCATCATTGTTATTGCTGTTTTAGTGTATATAAGGCGGCTTCTAATTGCCGCAGATAATTTCGCTTTTTCTTGCCGGGGGCAAACACAAAGGCCTCAACAACCAGCGTATTTCCCTTGTGCTCTATGACATGACTGACGAACGGTCCGCCCATGGCGTCGCCCTTTACTTCCCATAATCCACGGAAGATGATGAGTTTTTTATTTCGTTCGTGTATCATATTTACGTTTACAGGCAAGGCTGCGGTTTGCATGTACATGGCGTTGGTCTCGCCCTTTATGTTGCTTTTCATGACGCTATCGCGCAAAGACGTGAAGGTATCTGCCATGTTTTTGCCAGCCTGTTGAAGCTGTTTGCCCTTCAGTTTATAGATAACAAGGTTCTGCATGGCAGTGGCACTGTTGTTGCTTAGCCACAGAAAATTGCGCCCCTGGCGGCTGCTTGTCATGTCAACAGGGACCTGAAGTGTAATACCAAATGCCTTTTTTATAACTGCTTCCTGTCGGGTATTATGCTTGTTTCTCAGCTGACTAATGATGAAATTTAGCTCCGAACGCTCAAGAAGCTGTCGTAACAGCTGTCCCTGACGACCGTTGAGAGCCTGGCTGAGCGACGTTACCGAAGGAGCATTAATGCTTACCACAATCTGTGGATGGGCGTAAACATCTTTTTCGTACGTTATTTTCACTCCATGATAACGTGTGTGGTTCAGGCTCACCACAACGATATTGCGTGAGAGCTGCAGCGTATTGTTAAAAGCTTTGTGTGAAACAGAAGAGACGTCAAAGCAAGGTTCGCTTTGCGGTAGTGCAATCATATCGGTGCCTAAAGCCTTACCGACAATGTTGTTGGTATCACCAACGACCAGCGCTTCAAACAGTCTGCCCCCTGAATGAGGTTGTAGGGGGGTACTGTTACAAGCAGCAAGAAAGACCGCCAAAAACGATATGATTGCGTGATAAAATTTCATTTACCTCTTAATTGCTTAATCTTCCTGTCAGTACTAAGCAAGCCACAGGCTGCAAAAATGTCCTGTCCGCGGCTGGCTCGTATCGTTGTGAAGAAACCATGAGCTGTAAGATAGTCGCGGAAACTTTCCATCTTCTTGTCGTCTGCGCCTTTTAAGTTAACGTCTGGAATCTGATGAAAGCGAATAAGATTGATGTGACAGTCGAGCCCTTTCAGCAGCCGGCAAATCTCTTTGGCATGTGCCGTAGAGTCGTTAACGCCGCCAAAGACAATATATTCAAACGTCAGGCGTCGCTGATGAGAGAAGTCATACCCCCTCAAAAGGTCAACAACATCGCTGATGGGCATACCTTTTTCGGCAGGCATAAGGGCTGCACGCTGTTCGTGTATAGGCGAATGCAGACTGATTGCCACCTGACAGTCGCTCTCATCCAGAAACCGTTTAAGCTTGTCTTTGATGCCAACGCTGCTCACTGTAATGCGTTTGGGACTCCATGCCCATCCGTAATTGGCTGTAAGTATTTCAGTAGCGCGCAGTACATTGTCCAGATTGTCCATGGGTTCACCTTGTCCCATAAATACGATATTGGTGAGTTTGTCAACCTCTGGCAGGCTGTAAACCTGGTTTAATATGTCTGCAACTGTCAGGTAACCATCGAAACCTTGCTTGCCTGTCTGGCAAAAGAGGCAGTTCATCTTACAGCCAACTTCGCAGCTTACGCAAAGAGTGGCATGTCCTTTTTCCTCAGGGATGTATACAGTTTCTACAAAACGTACAGGCCTTTCAGCAGCGTTGGTATTGCTTTCCGCTTCGGTCAATGTGGCTTTAGCTTGTGTTTGTACGGGAAAAAGATATTTAATGGTACCGTCTTTCGACCGTTGGGCATCGATAGGAGAGGCGTTTCCTATCTCGCATACCTCAGCAAGGCGCTCTCTATTGGCTTTTGAGAGGTTCGTCATATCCTCAATTGACGATACGTGACGCTCGTAAAGCCACTTCGCTATTTGGCTGCCTGTGAAGGCTGGCATACCAAGAGACTGGACAAGATCCTTTAATTCGGGCAGCGTTAAACCAAGCAAAGTTATCTTTTTCATATATGCAAAGATACAAACTTTTTAAGTAAAGTGGCGTCATTACGCCCTAAAAACGTTAACTTTGCAAAGAAACGGTCGTGAAGAGTAATCCTTATGAATGGGACGAAATACAATATAGAGAAATTCTTTAGCCGGCAACTTAACTGCTGGAACGAGCTGCGGCTGCGCTATGAAGCCCTGAAACATGTTGCCTTACGACAGCTGGGAAGTCTGGAATTGCAGTATAACCCCGAACGAATAGTATCTACGGGCGCTAAGATTGACCGCTTCACGATAGCTCACAGGGCTTGTTTTCTTTGCAGGAAAAATCGTCCTCACGAACAATTGACGATTGATTTAAACGATGGTTTCGAGCTGATGGTAAATCCTTTTCCTGTCTTACCCATGCACTTTACTATTGTAAGGAAAACGCATGTGCCTCAAACCATCCTTGAAAACTATTCGGAAATACACCGTCTTCTTGGGCTTTTCCCTGAACTTTTTGTATTTTATAACGGGCCGTTATGCGGTGCATCGGCTCCTGACCACATGCACTTTCAGGCAGGTTCGGGGCATGAATTGCCACTGATGACAGCGTGGAAAAGGGCAAAGAGCTTGCAAAAGATACTTATACACTTGCAGGACGGTTCATCGTTATCGTGTTTTCAGGACGGTGTTTTCAAGGTTTTTATCATTAAAAGCCGTTCGGAAGAAGCTGACATGACGCTGTTTAAACGGCTGTATGATGCCCTGCCGGCAAGAAAAGACGAGAGCGAACCCCGCATGAATATTGTAGCATGGCGGGACGGTTATGATTATATAACGGCTGTTTTGCCCCGGCGCAGGCATCGTCCTGCCTGCTATGATGAGCCGGAGGGCGAAAGAATGGTTATCAGTCCGGGTGCTTTGGATGTAGCAGGGTTGGTGATTTCGCCACGTGAAGACGATTTTAACCGGATGACAGAAAATAAGTTAACCTCTATATTAAAAGAAGTAAGTATAACAGAAAGCGATATGGAAAATATAACAGAAAAACTGAAAGCTTTGGACAATTCACAACAATTGTCAAACGATAACGCCGAACCGCACGTAACAGTAGGTATTGTAAACGGACAGAAAATCGACTTTATACTCAACAAGCCCTATCGTATGGGTGATACCGTTATTGCAGACCGGCAGAGCGTTTCTTATGATAACGGCGATATGATATGGAACGGGAAGCGCTACAAAGAACTTGTTTTTGAACCTCAAAATGCCGCCGGCTCTTTCTCTTTACTGGATGTAACCATTGGTGTTAACTTTCATTGGGAGCGCAAGGAAACCCAAACGTTTCTTGGAAAACTTCGTTTTGTGGTTCACGGTAGGAAGATATGGGCCATCAACGAGCTTCCAGTTGAGCGTTATTTAGAAAGCGTAATATCGAGCGAAATGAGCGCAACGTCAAGCTTAGAACTGTTGGAAGCACATGCCGTTATTTCGCGTTCGTGGCTGCTTGCGCAAATAAAGAACCGTCGTTCAGTCAATAATGAGGTGGTCAGTATTTATACATGTATTATGGGTGAGAACAAAATGATAAAGTGGTATGACCGTCAGGACCATACGCTTTTTGATGTTTGTGCCGACGATCACTGCCAGCGTTACCAGGGAATAACCAAGGAAACCAGTCAGCATGTGGCAGAAGCCATCGCACATACGCGCGGTCAGGTTCTGATGTCAGAGGACGAAATATGCGACGCACGGTTCTCAAAGTGTTGCGGTGGTGCCATGGAGGAGTTCCAATATTGCTGGGAAGATACCCCGAAATCCTATTTAAAGGCGATAGGTGATACCGTAGAAGAAACCATTCCTGACCTTACCGTAGAGGCCAATGCTGAAGAATGGATACGCACATCGCCCGAAAGTTTCTGCAATACACAGGATAAACGTATTCTCTCACAGGTATTAAACGATTATGATCAGGAAACAACCGACTTTTATCGCTGGTGTGTTGACTATACCCAGGCGCAACTTTCGCAACTCATTAACAGTAGGCTTGGTATTGATTTCGGACAAATTCTGGACCTCATTCCTGTTGAACGTGGTAAAAGTGGCAGGCTTTGTCAGCTTAAAATAGTAGGTACAAAGCGTACGCTTACCATAGGAAAGGAATTGGAAATACGCCGTGTACTTAGTTCAAGCCATCTGTATAGCTCGGCCTTTGTGGTTGACAAGGAAGATGTTGATGCCGATGGTGTACCGGGATTATTCCATATTATAGGTGCCGGATGGGGACATGGTGTAGGCCTTTGCCAGATAGGCGCGGCAGTAATGGGCGACAAAGGCTATTCCTACGACCGCATTTTGGCCCATTATTACCCTGGAGCTGAACTGAAAAATTTATATAAATAGGTAGCCGGGACGGTTTAGACAAGTAAACAAAAGGGAATTACATTCATGCAAAAATTTCAAAGATTGCAGAAGTTTATGAAATATTCGCCATGGCTTTGGGTGCCATCGCTGTCGTTTAGTGATGCTCTTCCCAATGTCGTTGTGATGGCAATCTCTGTCATTCTTTACAAGCAGATGGGACTTAGCAATGCTGCAATTACGTTTTATACGTCGTGGCTCTATCTGCCCTGGATACTAAAGCCGGTGTGGGCACCCTTTATTGATTTGATAAAGACAAAACGATGGTGGATTGTTGGCATGGAAATCCTGCTGGGAGCGGCACTCGGAGGCATTGCCTTTACTATTCCAACTACATTCTGGCTGCAGGGAACGCTGTTCCTCTTTTGGGTTATTGCCTTTACTGGTGCATCACACTGTGTGGCTGCTGACGGTTTTTATATGCTGGGATTAGACCATTCTCAGCAGGCCTGGTTTATAGGAGTCCGTTCCATTGCCGAGCGTTTGGCTACTATTTTCGGACAGGGTTTCCTCGTTATGATAGCGGGAAATGTTCAGGTTCTTTTCCGTGGGAGCATATCTTATTCATGGAGTTTGATCTTCTATGGCATGGCAGGGTTGTTTCTTGCTGTTTGGTTGTGGCACGAAGCAGTGCTGCCTCGTCCTGCCGATGACGTGCAACGACGATATGTTAATGCGCATAAGGTATGGCATGGCTTTTCAGATACTTTTAAAACATTTTTCAAAAAGGATGGGATTCTTGTTGTTTTGTCCTTTATATTATTGTTTCGAATGCCTGAGGCCTTTTTGTCAAAGGTAACCGAGTTGTTCCTTATTGATACACCGCAAGATGGTGGTTTAGGGCTTTCTCCACAAGAATTTGGTCTTGTTCAGGGCACTGTGGGTGCCATAGGAGCCAGCCTTGGCGGACTGCTTGGCGGCTTTATGGTAAGCCGTAACGGGCTTAAACGCTGGCTCTGGCCTATGACTGTCGCCTACACACTGCCGGCAGTGGTATATGTTTTCATGAGTTTTGAAATGCCTTCGAACCTGATGGCTGTTAACTTTTGCGTGTTCTTTGAACAGTTTGGCTACGGTTTCGGGCTTACTGCCTATATGTTATACCTTATTTATATAAGCAGAGGAGACTACCAAACCAGCCATTATTCGATAGTTTCGGCCTTGATGTCGTTGTCGATGATGCTCCCGGGACTGTTCGCCGGCGTGCTTCAGGAGGCCATGGGGTATCGTTATTTCTTTGTGTTTGTGCTGATTTGTTATCCCATTACATTTCTTGTGGCTTCGTTATTACATATTGATGACGATTTCGGCAGACAAGAAGAACTTTAGCCTTGTTTTTAAGTTAAATCTATATAAAAACGTAAAGTAGCATCATTCATTACGTTGTTTTTTATATACCTTTGCACCCTAAACGTATTATAGCGTGAAAATAATAGAAGTGGTTAATGCCCTTGAACAATTCGCGCCTCTGCCGTTGCAGGAAGACTACGACAATGCCGGCCTGCAAGTAGGATTAACAGAAGCGGAAGTATCAGGGGCATTATTGTGTTTGGACGTTACTGAAGCAATAGTAGATGAGGCTGTTAGCAAAGGGTGTAACCTTATTGTGAGCCATCATCCCCTCATTTTCCACAAGCTTCGCCGTTTGACAGGTGACGACTATGTGCAGCGAACGGTAATGAAGGCCATCGAAAAGAAGGTGACAATATTATCGCTTCACACCAATATGGACAGTGTGAAAGGTGGCGTAAACTTTAAGATAGCCGAAAAGATGAGGCTTGAAAAGGTAAGCTTTTTGGGGAAGACCCAAACTGTAAGTGTACCTTTTAATGCAGGTATTACGGCTAACGACAACTGCCATTGCGTTGAGGGCGGTGAGGGGATTGTGGGTTATTTGCCTGCCCCTATGGCAGCCGACGACTTTATGATTATGCTAAAGCATACGTTTGGAGCCGAGAGTGTGAGGGCAAACGAGCTGATTAGACGTGATATTTGCAAGGTTGCCCTGTGTGGAGGTGCAGGCGATTTCCTGCTTGATGAAGCGTTAAAGGTAGGTGCTGACGCTTTTATTACGGGTGAAATGCACTATCATCAATTTTTCGGATTGGAACAAAAGATACAGCTTGCCATCATAGGACATTACGAAAGTGAACAATATACCACTGAAATTTTCAGGGATATTATCATGGAAAAATGTCCCGACGTGCGTTGCATGATTACAGAGACAAACACCAATCCCATTATTTATTTGTAAACATTTAAGATAAATCATAGTTTTATGGCAAAGAAAGAATCGACTGATTTGACAGTAGAAGAGAAGCTGAAAGCGTTGTACCAGCTTCAGGTTACCTTGTCGGGTATTGATGAAAACCGTGCCTTGCGTGGTGAATTACCTCTCGAAGTTCAGGACCTTGAGGACGAAATAGCCGGTCTTAACACCCGTCGTGAGAAGATAGAAGACGAGATAAACGACTTCCAATCGGCTGTTGCGCAGAAGCGTAACGAAATAGAGGTTGCACAACAGAGTGTTGAACGTTATAAAAGTCAGCTTGACGAGGTAAGAAACAACCGTGAATATGACACGCTTACAAAGGAAATTGAGTTCCAGTCGCTTGAAATAGAGTTGTGCAACAAGAAAATAAAAGAGGCTACTTTACGTATTGCAGAACGTCAGGAAGACCTGCAAAAGACAATAGAAACAATAGAGGAACGCCAGAAAGACCTGGCTCAGAAGCGAGGAGAACTGCAGGAAATTATGCAGGAAACACGCGAAGAGGAGGAACGACTGAAGGAGAAAGCCCGCGACCTCGAAACGAAAATAGAGCCTCGTTTGCTAACCAGTTTCAAACGTATACGTAAGGGAGCGCGCAACGGACTGGGCATTGTATACGTACAGCGCGATGCCTGCGGCGGATGTTTCAACAAAATTCCGCCACAGCGCCAGTTGGATATTAAAATTCATAAGAAGATTATTGTATGCGAATACTGTGGTAGAATTCTTATCGATCCGGAGTTGGCAGGAGTGCAGACTGCGGTGGTTGCAGAAGAAAAGCCTAAGCGTAAGCGTACGACAAGGAAGAAGAAAGCCGCTGAAACGGATGATGCAGAAGCTTAATTTTTTGATAAATAAACACAGACAGTACAAGCAGGCTGTGAGGAAAAGGCTTTGACAGCACGCTTTCTGGGCCTTTATTTAAACACTTATAGCGTGGATACATAAACCCCATACCTTTTTTCTGTAAAAGAGAAAGGGCATGGGGTTTTAATTGTAATATGCTTTTTGGAAGTTCTTTCCTGGATAAAGTGTATAAGAGAAAGTATAGAATATAACCTGACCAGATGCTTTTCATAAGGTTGTGTTAATCCGGCAAAACGAAATGTAGCACTTTGATAAAACGAAATGTGAATTTTTCAAGTAAAACGAAATGTAACAAAATAAAAACGTACACAATACAAAAGAGGTCGATTTGAAACCAATTATCAAATCGACCTCTTTCCTATACATTAAGTTCAAATCTCATATTCTCATTTCCGTCAAGCAGTTGTTGTGTTCGTCCTATATTGCTCTCATAAATGTGTACATTAGCAAGGTTGAGTGTTATAGATTTCAAAGGAAGCTCTATCTGCCTAGACATCAAATACAGATGATAGATGTCAGCCGGAAGGCCTAAATTTGCATCAGAACTGCGCTGATAGGCAGAAACGACAAGTTCTCCTTCGTTTATCTGGAACTGCACAAGGCTCAGGCATGGTACCTGGTTGCTCTCTGCATTAGTTTCTCCTAGAAACAGCACATAGTTCTTACTATTTCTCTTCTCGCGGTTTATCCTCGCAATGAGCGGAGGCAGCTTTGCAAAGTAAGTAGGATAACTGTTCACAAGTACGGAGCCACAATAGTCCCACCAGTTGATGCCGGCCTCTCGGTACTTCTCCACCTGCCGCTCACCCTGCATAAATAGCTGTAGTTCGTTCTTCAGTTTCTTGCGGGCAATGCCGTGACTCTCGAAAATGTCGAGTAGGTCGGCTGGCGACAACGAAAGCTGCTCATTCAGCAGGTACTTGATGTTACCTTTCTTGTTATGCTGCATCTTACCCGTGCGTATAATCTTCTCTAAAATGTTGTGGTACTTGTTCATAGTTTAATAGTATTTAATTGGTGTTTGAACAGTGTTTAACCAGTCTTTTTATAAAGCATTATATCTGTGTAGGTCGAGCTATAATTCATGTTAGCATTAAACTCTACTTTTGTGCATTGCTCGAAAGGATTACCCATAGTTATATTCCTGCCTATCCAGTCACATAATTCTAAGATAGATGACTTATTACTTGTGAAATAGACAAAAGAGTGTCCAGAGAGAATAGTTAGTACATCAAGATAGTCAGCAAGCTTCCAGCACATCTTATATGTTCCAACATCTGTATTCAAGTATGGCGGATCAATAAGAAATACTACATTCGAAGTATCTTTATATTGATTAAATACTTCTTTATAATCAGCTGAAACAATCGTTAAACCGTCCAAATAGTCGTTGCACTCAGGATAGTCAGTTGTACGCACCCTATTATAGAGAGTCTCCTTACATATTTCCTCTATGTTCAAACAATATTTCATGGAAAACATTATAGAAGAAGATATGGTAATAAAGTCGAGATATCCATAATACTTCTGATGTTCTATCAGACAAAGAAGGACCTCATCTCGTACATCTCCTGTTATTTGCTTCTGCTTTGGTATATGGTGTACAATATGCCTAAGTTTTGCAAGTAGTTCATTGGTTTGCGAGATATGCTCCAGGCGTAGTCTATAATCATCAAAATCATTATACACAACCTTCGAGTGTGGTTTCTCACACTTCGCAATATGCGATAACAAACCACTACCTCCGAATAAATCTACAAATGTAGTTCCGTCAGGGAACTGTTCTAACACCTTCTTAAACTCTTTTGCAAACATCCGCTTCTGTCCTACAAACGGTAACGGAGCTGAATAGTATTTTCTCTTTGTCATGATGCAAAGGTCGTAAGTTTACCTTACACTCTTAACAGCGCATATACTGTTTACACTGCAAATAAATTACAGTCAGTTTGAAAAAGTTTGATAAGTCCATACACCTTACGCTCACTGATAGCGTATTTTACAGCAAGAACTGCTACTATATAAGAAACTTTTTCACGATCTTTCAACATCTGGAAAAGCCACACTAATTTGACCCACCCTGTCAAAGTATTTTAGACCCAGTA